>NZ_JBHXRR010000022.1:106421-119611 GCF_042716665.1 Nocardia sp. NPDC058658 | reverse complement strand
AGATTCGTTCTGTCGCAAGAAGAATCATCGATCAAGGGCTTCTTTCGTGATCAAGTGGGGTTCTGAATGGCCCGCCCACCCGGTTAAAAACCAAGCTCATGCAGGTGCCCTCTCGGGCGATGCTTGCGTGATTACATGGTGATCAAATGCCCAAGTCGCCGGTCAGCGGCGACCTCGTTCGCGGTGTTGCTTGGTGATGTCGCGCCAGGCGCGTTCGCGTTCGGCGGCAAGGCGTTTGTCGGTGCGGGCGGCCATCCATTCGTTCTCCCTGGCCAGCTTGCGGTAGCTGGTCAGTCGGCGTTCGGTGATCTCGCCGTCGGCGAGGGCGGCCTGGACCGCGCAGCCGGGTTCGGATTCGTGGGCGCAGTCGGCGAAACGGCAATCAGCGGCGAAGGATTCGATGTCGCTGAAGGTTTTGCCGATGCCGTCGGCGGCGTCGTAGAGGCCGATGCCGCGCAGGCCGGGGGTATCGGTGAGGGTGCCACCGCCCGGGAGTGGGCGCAGCTCGCGGTGCACGGTGGTGTGGCGGCCTTTGCCGTCGACCGCGCGAACCGCGTTCGTGGCGAACACTTCCGCACCGAGCAGCGCGTTGGCGAGCGTGGACTTGCCCGCACCCGACGGTCCGATCAACGCGACGGTCCCGCTGAGCACCGCGGTGAGCACATCGAGTCCGACCGCAGTAGCGGCACTGACCGCCACCACCGTCGCCCCCGGCGCCACCGCACGCACTTCATCGAGCGGAAGATAGTCCGCCGCATCGGCTTTGGTGAGCACCACAACCGGCTGCGCGTTACTTTCCCACGCCAGCGCGAGCATCCGTTCGATCCGCCCCAGGTCGACATCACCATCGGCGGCCGAACAGATCAGCACGGTATCCACATTGGCAGCCAGCACCTGCGCCACCGACCGCCCCGACACCGACGACCGCATGATCGCCGACCGTCGCGGAAGTAGTTGCCGCACAGCACCTTCGGCATCGAGCCCCACCCAATCGCCGGTACACAGCCCGGTGATGTCGCGCGGGCAAGAGGCTCTGGCCGGTCCACGCGGTGTCACCACATCGCATTCACTGCGATCCATCCGCACGATGCGAGCAGGCACGAGATCGCCGACCAGCGGCAGATATTCAGAAGCTACGGCTTCGGTCCAGCCGTAAGGGACAAGCAGGTCGTAGTCGACCATTGTAAGAAATCCTTCGTCGGATGCCGAACCCGACGAACGGGTTCAGCGAGTATAGGTGATGTCCGGAGCGGCCAGGGCAGGCGCGCAATCGCGCCGGCCGGGCACGGCAATCCACACGTGCGTACTCACGGACATCCACCTCCTCTCCAACGTTCGAGACCCGATTCTGCCGGACCACGACAGGACCCGGCAACCTATTTTCGCCGACTGCGGCACGAAGACCTCGGTGGACTGGGATGGGCGCCCAGTTGCCGAGGGGGAGAAAGCCCTGCGAGATGCGCAAGGCGGTGCTGTGGGCGGCGGCCACGCTCGGGGAGTCGAGCGGTCCGTCGACGGCAGTCACATCCGAGCGTTGCGGACTAGTCGGGCTTGCCGAAGTGTTCGTTGCGGCCGAGGGAGCGCAGTCGGAACCATTCCTTGAGGCCGGCCGGGTCGCGACGGGTCACCAGGAAGAACCAGGAGAAGCGAATCCACTCCTGCGGCAACAGCTTGCGCATCCCGGGCTGTGACATCAGGTAGCCGCGGTTACGGTAGGTGAAGTAGCGCTTCACCGGGTCGTCCGGGTACTGGGTGTGCATGCGCCCGCCCAGGATCGGCTTGAATTCCTCGGCACCGTTGGGGTGCAGGTAGGCGGTCTGCAGGCAGGTGCCGAACGGCAGCCCGGAGCGGACGAGGCGACGGTGAACCTCCACCTCGTCGCCACGCACGAACAGTCGCAGGTCGGGCACGCCGATCAGATCCACGGCCTTCGCCGAGATCAGCGCGCCGTTGAACAGCGACGCGATACCGGGCAGGAAGTCCTCGTCGCCGAGCTCCGAGCGCAGCCGCCGCCACACCACGCCACGGCGCAGCGGGAACGCGAGACGATCGGGTTCGTCGATATCGCAGACCACCGGCGATACCTCGACGAGGTTGTGCCTGCGCGCGCAATCGATCAGTGTCGCAAGCACTTCGGGCCCGTCGGGGCGGCCGTCGTCATCGGCGAGCCACACCCAATCCGCACCCTGGGTCAGCGCGTGCAGCATGCCCAGCGCGAAACCGCCCGCACCACCGAGGTTGTGGCGCGACCCCAGGTAGGTCGCCTCGATCGGCTGCTGGGCGACCAGCTCGGCTACGGCGTCCTCGTTGGCGTTGTCGACGACGATCAGGTGATCGACCGGACGCGACTGCGAGGCAAGCACTTTCAGCGACTCGGCGAGCAGTTCACGCCGCTTGTGCGTGACGACCACCGCGATGATCCGCGCATTCGGCCCGGTCTCGGTGGAGATGTCGGCAGGTTCGGCGCCGGCGGGCAGTTCCGCGTCATCGGGCAGCACAACTGCTTCCGCGGGCGCGGCATCGTCGGACACAGCTGTCTCGCCAGGCGTGGTCGTCTTGCTGGGCACAGCTGTCTCGTCGGGCACAGCCGTCTCGGACGCGTTGGCGGCGTCGCCACGGGACGCAGCTTTGTCGGAGCCGGACGGCGTCGCGACCTCGCTCGGCAGTACGGCGGCGGGCTCGACGCGGGCGGGACTGGCGGCTTCGAGCCGATCGGTCATGCTGAACCCGCTGGGCACCGCAGCCGGGGCGACCTGGTCACCCACTTCCGGGCGGCCTTCGCGATTGTCCGCTGCCGCCTCCGGCCGTTGACCGCTCATGCTGTGACACCGCGCATGCTCGGACGGCCTACGTGGTTACGCTGCGCTGCCGCCTCCGGCCGTTGACCGCTCATGCGTTGTTCTGCTCCAGCTTCTTCTCACCCGTCGCGCCCGCAGCGCCCTCGGTTTCCAGATCGCGCAGCACCTGTGCCACGTGATTACCCGCCTCGGGCCCTTCATACGCTCGCACAACGTCTTCGATTCCGCCTTGTTCGCGGATCTGACCGTGGTCGATCCACATCGCGGTGTCGCAGAGCTGGGCGAGGAATTCGTTGGAGTGGCTGGCGAACACCAGGATGCCCGAGCGCGCCACCAGCGACTGCAGCCGTGTGCGCGCCTTCTTCATGAACTCCGCGTCGACCGCGCCGATGCCTTCGTCGAGCAGCAGGATCTCGGGGTCGATCGAGGTGACCACGCCCATCGCCAGCCGCACCCGCATACCGGTGGAGTAGGTGCGCAGCGGCATCGACAGGTATTCGCCGAGTTCGGTGAAGTCGGCGATCTCGTCGATCTTGGCCATCATCTGCTTGCGGGTCTGGCCGAGGAACAGGCCGCGGATGATGATGTTCTCGTAGCCGGAGATCTCCGGGTCCATGCCGACGCCGAGGTCGAAAACGGGGGCGACGCGGCCACGGATGCGCGCACTGCCGCGTGAGGGTTCGTAGATGCCCGAGAGCAGGCGCAGCAGCGTGGACTTACCGGCGCCGTTGTGGCCGACCAGGCCCACCCGGTCGCCTTCTTTCAAAGACAGGTTGATGTCACGCAGCGCTTCGACCACCACCACATCGGAGCTGTTGCGCCCGATCGCGCCGCCCGCCTTGCCGAGGAACGCCTTCTTCAGCGACCGCGATTTGGCGTCGAAGATGGGGAACTCGACCCACGCATCCTGGGTTTCGATACTCACACGGCTCATCGAGAACTGCTCCTAAACCCAGTACGGGACGCGGGCACGGTACTGCTTGAGCGCCAGGATGGCCACGGCCCAACCGACCACGGTGATCGCCACGACGACGGCCCAGTGATGCCACTCCGATGGCTCGCCGAGCAGGGGAGCGCGCACGATTTCGAGGTAGTGATAGGTGGGGATGATCTCGAGCAGCTTGGCCCGGTCGCCCGCGCCGCCGACCGAGTTCTCCAGTGCCTTCGTCGACCACATCACCGGGGTCAGCACGAACAGCATCAGCGTCATCGAGCCGAGGATCGGGGCGATGTCGCGGTAGCGGGTGGAGAAGATGCCGAAAACGATCGTCACCCACATGGCGTTGAGGAACAGCAGCAGAATCGCGGGTATCACCAGCAGGATCGAGAAGTTCAGATCACGCCAGATCGAGAAGCCGACCACCAGCACGGCGTAGATCGCCGCATTGTGGATGAAGAACAGGAACTGCCGCCAGACCAGGCGATATACGTGCACGCTCAAGGCCGAGGGCAACTGTTTGATCAGTCCCTCGTTGGCGATGAACACATCCGAGCCTTCGAGAATCGAGGCGCTGATGACGTTCCACACGATCAAACCGACGGTCACATACGGCAGGTACTCACTGATCGGCTGATCCAGCAGCGTCGAATACAGCAACCCCATCGCCAGCGCCTGCAACCCGGTCGCGATGGTGATCCAGAACGGACCCAACACCGACCGGCGATACCGCTGCTTGATGTCCTGCCAACCCAGCGACAACCACAGCTCACGCTGGTGCAGCCCGTCACGCATGTCCTTGAACGCCCGCCCGAACGTCTGCGAATCCGACACCATCGGCGTCTTCACCAGCAGGGGTGCATCGGTGGTGTCCTCGGCCTCGGCGGCTTCGGCCAGTTCGGCGTCGGTGGGAGTGTCTTCGGATTGCACGGGGCTCTCTTCAGTACGCGCGTCACTCAGTTCAGAGTCGGGACGGGCGGCAGCGCTGGGCACGGTCCCCGACCTTACAGGGTTGTCCTCGGACCACTCAGAGATACTGCCCGCCGCCCACGTGCCCACCGGCCTTGGTCTCGGCGGCGTGCATCCCCGGCGGCAGCGCACCCTGACGCATCTGCTCGAGCTGGGCCCGCGCGGCCATCTGCTGGGCGAACAGCGCGGTCTGGATCCCGTGGAACAGGCCCTCCAACCAGCCGACGAGCTGGGCCTGGGCGATGCGCAGTTCCGCGTCCGACGGCACCGAATCGTCGGTGAACGGCAGGGTCAGGCGTTCGAGTTCCTCGCGCAGCTCCGGCGCCAACCCCTGTTCGAGCTCACGGACCGAGGACTTGTGGATCTCCTTGAGGCGCGATCGGCTGGCGTCGTCAAGGGGAGCGGCGCGCACCTCTTCGAGGAGCTGCTTGATCATCGTGCCGATGCGCATCACCTTGGCGGGCTGCTCGACCATGTCGCTCAGTGACTCGCCTGACTCGCTCGCCGGCTTCTCGTCGTCCGGCACGACCTGTGCGGTCACGGTGTCGGCGGGCACGGTCAGTGGACGGCCGTCGGGACCGATCACGACGATGGATTCGGGGACATCCTCCGAGTGCGTCATGTCCCCATCATTGCGTGTGTGCCGGGTTCGCGCTAAAACCCCCACGCGGTTACACCGGGACGCCCGCTGCCCTTAAAGTGGCCACCATGACTTATGACGTCGCGAGGGTTCGGGGCCTGATACCGTCCCTGGGCGACGGCTGGATCCATCTGGACCCGCAGGCGGGGATGCTGGTTCCCGATTCGGTATCGCGTGCCGTCTCAACGGGTTTCCGCACCTCCTCGTTCTCCCATATCGGCCGCCACGGTGCGGCATCGCGCAGCGGCGCGATCCTCGACGCCGCACGGGAAGCGGTCGCCGATCTGGTCGGCGGAGATCCGGCCGGCGTCGTCCTCGGACCCGATCGTGCGGTCCTGCTGGCCTGGCTGGCCGAATCCCTGAGTTCGCGCCTTGGCCTCGGTACCGGCATCGTGCTCTCGCGCCTGGACGATGAGGCGAACGTCGCCCCGTGGCTGCGCATCGCCAACCGCTACGGCGCGCACGTGCGCTGGGCCGAGGTGGAGATCGAGACCTGCGAGATGCCGTCGTGGCAGTTCGAGGAGTTGATCGGACCCACCGCGCGCCTGGTCGCGCTCACCGCCGCGTCCCCGATCGTCGGCTCGGCGCCGGGTGTTCGAGTGGCGGCCGATCGGGTACACGACGTGGGCGGATTGCTGGTGGCCGACGCGTTCGGCGCGGCACCGTACGCCCTGATCGACATCGACGAACTCAACGCCGACGTGGTCGCCCTGAGCGCACCGTCGTGGGGTGGCCCGCAGGTGGGCGCGCTCGTCTTCCGCGACCCCGCGTTCCTCGACCGCATCCCCTCGATGTCGCTGAATCCCTATGCCAAGGGCGCTGAACGCCTCGAAGTCGGCGGCCATCAGTACGCGCTGCTGGCCGGGCTCACCGAGTCCATCGAATTCCTCGCAGGCCTCGACGAACGTGCCACCGGCACCCGCCGCGAACGCCTCGAGATGTCGATCACCTCGCTGCAGGACTACCACGACCAGCTCTTCGACCATCTGATGCAGGTGCTGGAGAAGGTCGAGAACCTCACGGTGATCGGCCGCGCCTCCACCCGCATTCCCACGGTCAGTTTCACGATGGCCGGGATGCAGGCGGAGAAGGTGGCGGCGAAACTGGCCGATGCCAGAATCGGCACGGTCAGCGGGGTCCATGGCGGGAGTCGACTACTCGACGCGCTCGGTGTGAACGACGAGGGCGGGGCCGTGACGATCGGGTTGGCGCCGTATACGACGCGCTACGAGATCGACCAGCTGGGGCGGGCGCTCAGTTCGATGGAGTAACCACGCTGAGCGCCCACTCTTCGGCGAAACGGTCGAAATTTCTACCATCGCGGCGAATAGTGTGCGCTCAGCGCGGTCGCCGGTCAGTCCTGGACCTTCAAGATCACCTTTCCGAACGTCCCCGACTCATCGAGCAGCTCGTGCGCCCGCGCCGCCTCGGTGATCGGCAACTCCGCGGAGATCACCGGCACGATCTCGCCCGCGGCCACCCGCGGCCACAGGTTCGTACGGACCGCCGCGATGATCTCGGCCTTGCTCCCCGGCCCCACCCGCGGCCGACTCCGCACATTCGTAGCCTGAACCGTGCCCCATTTACGCAGCAGCGCAGCGATATTCAACGTCCCACTGACACCGCCCTGCATCCCGATCACCACCAGTCGCCCATAGGGTGCGAGCGCCTCCACATTCCGTTCCAGGTACTTCGCGCCCATGTTGTCGAGAATCACGTCGGCCCCACCCTGGTCCGCGAGCACCGCGACGAAGTCCTCGGTGCGGTAGTTGATCAGGATCTCGGCCCCCAGCTCCGCGCACTTGGCCAGCTTCTCGGCCGACCCCGCCGTCACCGCCACCCGCGCCCCGAGCACACGCGCCACCTGAATCGCGTGCGTCCCGATCCCGCCGCCGCCACCGTGGATCAGCACCAGCTGCCCCGACCGCAAACCCGCCGTCAGCACCAGGTTCGACCACACCGTCGCCGCCACCTCCGGCAACCCCGCCGCGGCCACCGCGTCCATCCCGTCCGGAATCGGCAACAACTGCGTCGCGGGCACCGCCACGAACTGCGCGTACCCGCCCCCGGCCAGCAGCGCGCACACCCGATCCCCGACCTGCCAGTCCGTCACCCCCGCCCCCAGCTTCACGATCTTCCCCGAACACTCCAACCCGAGAATCGAACTCGCATCGGCAGGCGGGGGATAAAACCCCATCCGCTGCATCACATCAGCCCGATTGACCCCCGCCGCAATGACTTCCACGAGTACCTCGCCGGGCCCCGGCTCCGGATCGACCGCCACGGTCCACTCCATGACCTCCGGCCCACCGAACCCGTTCAGCGCAATCGCATCCATGGAAGTAATCCTGCACCCGCACGCCGATCCGCCGACAGAACCGGCTGCCGGTGTCGCCGAAGGTTTCGCCGAGCCGCAGCCCACGGCCGGGCACGACCCGAGGGCTGGTCAGAATCCAGGAGAGACGCGGCACCGGCATCGGCTACCATCTCCTCCTAGGGAGACGTGGCAGAGCGGCCGAATGCACTCGCCTTGAAAGCGAGCATGGGTAAAACCATCGGGGGTTCAAATCCCTCCGTCTCCGCAAAGGCCGGGCTCAGGGTCCGGCCGACAGCTCGAGGGGAAATCTCATGACCGGTGTCGTACCCGGGCCCGCCGTTCCGGCACAGCAACAATTCCGTGCGGTGCCGGGGGAGACCGGCATCGTCGTCCACACGTGGAAGCTGCCGATCGCCTTCGGTATCGGCACGAAGATCACGGTCAACGGCTATCCGATCCCCGATACCAAGTGGGGTGCCAACTTTGTGCCGGGGCCACCCGGTGTGCACACGGTGGCGGTCGACGCGACGCAGTGGGGAATGGCCTACGGCGGCAACTTCGCTCGGGTCGAGGTGTTCCCGGGGCACACCACCGAGGTGCACTACACCGCACCCGCGCAGATCTACATGAAGGGTGCGGTGTCCGCCGAGCGACAGAGCGCTCCCGGGCTGGTGTACACCTATCTCGCGCTGGCGTTCGTCGTCCTCATGCTGGTGGGGTTCGTGGCCTTGATGGTCGCCGTCTGATCGGCACGGACCTCCAGCCGCCCACCGGTTGGTGGGCGGCTGGAGCCGACTGATCTGACGCTGCTCCGTGGGGGTTACGGCGCCTTCGGTCGTCGGTCGTCGACTCCCTCGGTGTCGATGCGTTCCTTGCGGACGGTGTCGGAGACGGTCTTCTCGTCGGCGACCTCGTCGACCGCCAGGCGCACCCGCTCCACCGGGACAGCTTCCTTCTGGACGTGTACCTGGTCGGCGTGCAGGGTGACCTCGCGTTCGTCCTCGCCGATGGTGGTGCGGCCGGTGCGGTCGCCGGTGATCGGCTCGCGTTCGATGTGCACCTCTTCGTGCGTCACCGGCACCTTGATGGTCTGTTCCTCGGTGACCACGTACTTGCGCAGCCGTGCGGTGCCGACCTCGGTGTTCTCGGTGTCGACGCGCAGCTGCTCCTCCGAGCGGACCATCGAGTCGTCGGTGCGGCCGGGTTGCGCGTGCTTGCCCTGTGCCGGGTTGCCGTGGGTCATCGGGCTGTCGCCGCCGGGGCGAATCTGCTGGCGGCCGTAGGTGTTCCAGCCCGCGGACCGCGGATCGACGTGGTAGTGCTTGAACAGTTCCTGCTCGGACTGGGCGCTGATCCGGCCACCGTTGTCGAGGTGCGGCGCCGACTTCACCTGTTCCTTGTCGACGTGCAGGCGCAGCGTGTCATCGTCGGCCCGGTGGTCGGCGCCGGCCAGCGGTACCAGCGAGTCGCCGCTGAACAGTCCGGTCGAGACGGCGGCCCAGGTCGGCGAACCGGTGTTGTTGTCGATGTAGATCTGCTTGACCTTGCCGATCTTGTCGCCGTGCTCGTCGAAAGCGGTGGCGCCGATCAGCGATTCCAGAGTTGCCTTGCTCATGATGATTCCCTCCTACCTGGTGCGGAATCCGATCGCGGACATGTGGCGTCCACTCCTCGGCTCCGCTGGTTATTGGGTGATCAGTCGGTCCGTAGCTCTCGTTCGGCTACATGACAGCAAATACCCGGTCGATCCGAGGCCAAACAGCCTGTCGTAGATCAGTCTCGCCGGACGAAATTAGGTCGGATGTCCAGGTCGGGGGCGTCGTAGTAGCGGTGAAAGGTGGGTGTGAGGCCCGAGGAGATGGGCGGATTCACCCAGCTCCAGTCGGTCGGGCAGGTGCGCCCGGCGGCTTCCTCGCGCTGCACGTGATCGCAGAACTGCTTCGCGACGGTGTGGTGGTCGACCATGTGCACACCGGACGCCCGAAAACTGTGCAGGACAGCATGATTGAGCTCTATCAGCGCCTTGTCCCGCCACAGCGTCCGCACCGATGACGTATCGAGTCCCATCATGTCGGCGATCAGCGGCAGCATGTTGTAGCGGTCGGTGTCGCTGAGGTTGCGCGCGCCGATCTCGGTGCCGACGTACCAGCCGTTGAACGGAGCGAAAGGATAGCTAACTCCGCCCACGTCCAGATCCATGTTCGAAACGGCGGGCAGCGCATGCCATTTCAGGCCCAGCCCGGCGAACCACGGGTAGTCGGGGTGGATCAGATCGACCTCGCGGACCAGCTCGCGCGGTACGTCGAAATACCGCACGTCCTCGGTGGGCGTCTTGATCAGCACCGGCAGCACGTCGAACGGGGTACGCGCCCCATTCCAGCCCAGCGCGAGCGCCTGGTCGGTGGCCGCGATATTGGCCGGGTCGCCGGTAACGGTGCCGTCGCCGTTGCGGTAGCCCGCGTAGCGAATCAGCTGCGAGCTCTCGATCCGGAACTCCGCACCGCCTGGTTCGCGCGGCGGGCCGACCGTGATCATCGACTGGATCGCGCCGCCGTTGGTGGCCAGGCGCAAATGCTGCCAGCACACCTCGGCGAGTTCCCGCGCGGAAGTAACTCGGCGGGCGTCGAGGAGCTTCAGCGAACGCCAATGTTTGCGGCCGACGCAGCGAGCATGGTTACGCCAGGCCAGTTTCGCCCCGATCAAGATCTCTTCGGCGGTCTGGTGGTAGGTGCCGGTGTCGCGTAATTCGGCGAGTGCTCCGAGGCGGCGCTGGGTGGGTAGGTGCCCGAGTTCGGGGTAGCGGAAGAACTCGTCGCAGTCGCGTAACCGGCGATCCAGATCGGCCTTGGTTTCCACCAAAGCAGCTGTGGGGGTTGGCTTTTCGCAGACGGCGGGGCGAGATCCTTCGTTCACGGTACATCTCCGCTCGGGCAGCAGGGTGCGAGGCCGTGCGGGCGTAGGCCTTCGATGCGGGAAGGTTGCCCGCCGAGAGCACACTCACTCGACCGGTGGCGCGCGCCGACCGGGCAACCGGTCGACGTGAATCAGCTTCGAGTCAGCCTACGACCGGTGTGCTGGCAGTGTGCTCGAATTCGCGGTAATCCCATCGCAACCCACGTCAAGGGCGGCTGACACTGTGCCGAGCTAACGGAACCGGGCCGCAGTTTCGGGCGCCGTGGCGAAGGCGAGGAACTGCTCGTTCTCGTGCGGGTCGCCGACCGTCACCCGCACACCGTCACCGGCGAACGGCCGAACCAGCACGCCCGCAGCGGCACTCGCCTCGGCGAAGGCGACACTGCGCTCGCCCAGCGGCAACCACAGGAAATTGGCCTCGCTCGGCGGCACGTCATAGCCCGCGGCCAGCAGTGCGTCGCGCAGCCGATTCCGTTGCGCCACCAGCACATCGGTGCGATCGAGGAGTTCGCCGCGCGCCTGCAGCGAGGCGATGGCCGCGGCTTGGGCGACCCGGTTCACGCTGAACGGGATGTGCACCTTCAGCAGCGCGGTGACCACCTCGGGATCGCCCACCGCGTAGCCGACGCGCAGACCGGCCAAGCCGTAGGCCTTCGAGAAGGTGCGCAGCACAACCACATTCGGCCTCGTCCGCCCGATCTCGACACCGTCGGGGCGGGTCTCGGGGGTCAGCCGCAGGTACTCGTAGTAGGCCTCGTCGAGCACGACCAGAACATGCGCGGGCACCCGATCCAGGAACCTTTCCAGCTCGACGCGACCGTGTGCGGTGCCGGTGGGGTTGTTCGGATTGCAGACGAAGATCAGCTTCGTGCGCTCGGTGACCGCGTCGGCCATCGCGTCCAGATCGTGCAGGTAGCCCTCGGCCAGCGGCACGGTCACCGCGGTCGCGTTGCCGACCTGGGTGACGATCGGGTACGCCTCGAACGAGCGCCACGCGAACACCACCTCGTCGGTGGGTGCGTCGCAGGTGATCTGCACGAGTTCCTGGCACAGCGCCACACTGCCGCAGCCGACCGCCACATTCGCGACGGTGACCCCGAGGAACTCGGCCAGCGCCGTGCGCAGCTCGGTGACCTGGTTGTCCGGGTAGCGGTTGGCCTGCTCGGCCGACTCCGCGATCGCCTTCGCCGCGCTCGGCAACGGGCCGAAGGTGGTCTCGTTGGACGCGAGCTTCACCGCACCCGGGTGGTTGCGGCCAGGAACGTAGGCCGGGATGGTGGCGAGGTCGGGGCGGATATGCGCGGTCACGCCCCCACCCTACGACGATCGGCCGTTGTGACATGCGGCGTGAGCGGCCGGAGGCGGTAGCGAAGCGTAACCACGCAGGCCGCCCGCGCACGCCGGATGGGACACAGCGCGGGCCGCTAGACCTACCCAAGTTCAGTTCTGCCGCCTACGCTGGGTTTATGCCGGGCACTTACGATGATGTAGCCCCCTTACGTTCGGCCGATGCCGAAACGGTCACTCTCGTGCGACGCACCGCCGTGCCCATCACGGTGGTCGAGCCCGACCGGGTGGCCCGCGGCGGCATCGTCGTCCTGCACGAATCCCGTGACTTCCCACCCCAGCTGCTGGATCTGATGCGGGCGCTGTCGTTGGAGGGCTGGATCGTCATCGCCCCGCACCTGTTCGACCGCATCACCGACCCACAGGTACACGAGGTGTTCGGCGAGGAACTCTTCGACGACTTCGACGCCGGTTTCGACTGGCTCACCGCTCGCGGCGTCTTCCCCGACACGATCGGCGTCCTCGGCTTCGACAGCGCGGGCACCGCCGCCTTCCTCGTCGCCGCCACCCGCCCGATCGGCGCCGCGGTGAGCGTGTCCGCCCCCGGCATCACCGAACCGCTCCCCGACCAGCCCGCGGCCTTGGTCGACGTCGCCGCCGACCTCCAAGCCCCCTGGCTCGGCCTCTTCGGCGCCGACGATCCCGCCACGCCCCCCGAGGCGATCGAGCGCCTGCGCGAAGCCACCGCGAAGGCCGATGTGGCCAGTCTCACCATCACCTATCCCGGCCTGAGCTACCGCGCCGACCGCCCCGACCCCGACGACGACGCGGCAGCCGCCGTTCGCATCGACTTCCAGACCCGCGTCTACGACTGGTTCGACAGCAATTTACGCTGATTGACCAGGCGTTTTGGACTACTACCCACGCTCGTGTAATCTTCATTCCCGGCGGTTCGACAAGGACCGGTGCCCTCGAAAGAGAAGGCTCCAGGAGGCGTGCCAGAGCGGCCGAATGGGACTCACTGCTAATGAGTTGTCCCTTCACGGGGACCGGAGGTTCAAATCCTCTCGCCTCCGCCACACCCAGCTCGCTGGGTAACAACTGAAGATGCACCACCATGCGCCCGTAGCTCAACGGATAGAGCACTTGACTACGGATCAAGAGGTTAGGGGTTCGAATCCCTTCGGGCGCACAAAGAAGCGGGTCCCACCCTTTTGTGGGGGCCGCGTGTGATTAGCGTGGGTTTTGGGATGGGGAGGCTTTGATTGCGCCGGTTGCCGGGGGGGGATACTGGGAGACCGAGTTGTTGTCCCGAGGTGGGGGGGGCGC
>NZ_JBHXRR010000022.1:0-106411 GCF_042716665.1 Nocardia sp. NPDC058658 | reverse complement strand
CACAACACCACCCCCCACCACCCCCCTCACCAAAAAGTACAACACTCCGTTCCTCCCTACAAGGGGTTTGGGTGTCCGCCCCCCCGCCCCCCACACCCCCCGCCCCCCCCCCTCTTGGCGGCCCCCCGCTTCTCATTCGATGGGTTGTTCGGATGCGAAGGATTCGATGGCGCCGATGCCGAGGGCGGCATCCTGGCAGACCGAGTTGATCACCCGTGGTCGGGGGCCCGAGTTGACGCCGACGGCGTTCGCCGCGGCTACGCCACGGGTGGTGTCCCTGGCCCACGACCAGTTCCCGTTCCTCGCCTTGGCGGCGGCGGCGCAGTAGCCGTTGACGACGTTGACGTAGGCCTCGCAGTCGAGCTCGTCGCAGGCCCTTTCCGCGGCCCGCTCGGCATCGCGTTGGCTCGAGTAGTTCCACGACGCGCCGGTCGCGCCGGTCCGCTGCGAAATGGCGATCGAGGCGTAGAGGGTCGAGTCGGCCGACGCTGGGGCGGCGGTGACGGTCGCTCCGATACCAGCGAGGGTGGCGGCGGAGATCAGCTGGAAGCCAAGTGCAGCACAGGATTTCATGCTGTTGATGATTGGCCGGGTCGGTTGCGGAATCCTTGGCGGCGGCTATCGGCCGCCGCCGACTTCTTGGGCGGCAGGGGCGGATTCGGTGGGATCAGGTCGGATTGGCGGCCAGGACTCTGGCGGTTTCGCGGGCTGTGGGGGCGGGGGTGGCCAGGCCTTTGAGGCCTGCGACTTTGGCGTTGATGTTGTCGGCGACGGTGATCGGGGGGTAGCCCTGTTCGCCGGGGGCGAGGGTGCCGGGGAGGGCTTGGATTATCGCGTCGTGGTTGCCGTCGAAGAAGAAGGCGGCCGAGCGGCGGCGGCGGATGTGGCCGTCGATGATCGGGGGGTCGACGCGGTGCAGGGTCGACATCCAGCGGTCGTTGGTCCAGCGGGCCATCGCGTCGCCGAGGTTGATGAGCAGGGCGTCTTCGGCGGGCTCCACGTTGTGCCAGTGGCCGTGTTTGTCGAGCACTTGCAGGCCGGGGACGCGGTCGGCCCACAGGATGGTGAGGATGCCGAAGTCGGTGTGCGCGCCCATGCCGGTCATGTCGCCGTCGAGGCGCAGTTCGCCTTCGGGGAGGGCGTAGTTGTTCATCTTCAGTGCGTCGATGGAATGGTCGGTGAGGGTGTCGAAGTAGTCGGCGGGCAGGTTCAGGGCTGCGGTGAAGGCGCGCAGCAGGATTCGGGACAACCGCTGTGCGTGGGCGAAGTAGGTGTCGATCGCGGGGCGGAAACCGGGGGCGGCATCGGGCCAGTTGTTGGCGGCATAGGACGTCGCGGGTAGGTCGAGGCCGGGGAAGTCGGCGGACTGGGTGCCGACGATGAAGGCCTCGTAGAAGTCGTTCATCTGGTTCGCCGTCGGCAGACCGAGACTCAGGCTCAGTGCTTCCGAACGCGGCGGCGAGTAGCCGCGGTTCTCCGAGGTCGAGCGCCGGTAGCGCTTCTTGACCTCCAACGGCAGCGCGAAGAACTCGTCGAGCGCGTCGGTGAGGCCGGTGAGCACCGCGTCGGGGATGCCGTGGCCGACGATCTGGATGAAGCCGACCTCGCGGCACGCGGCATCGATCTCGGCGGCGACGGCCGCGCGACCGGATTCGTCGGCATCGGTCAGGAACGGGGTGATGTCGATGGTGGGGACGGTGAACGGTGGAGTCATCCCATCACGGTCCATTGCATGTATTGCCTCCGTATTACCGAATCGAAGGAAGAACAGACATGTAGTGAAGACGTAACGGCCGCGAAACTGCCCGGACGTTGCATGTAGACGTCGCGGGAATGCCGCGACGGCGAGGAGATCGACATGCAAAACCACCGTAGGCGCGCTGCTACCTCGGGAGCAGTGCTACTGGCCGCACTGCTCGCCGTTGTCGGTTGCGGCTCCGATACCGCGGACCAGGGTGGCGCAGCCGCCGCCCTCGAACCCGCGGCGCCCGCACAGACTCTGCGCGGGGTGTGTCCGGACACGGTCACCATCCAGCTGCAGTGGCAGCCGCAGTCCGACCAGGGCGGGCTGTTCCAGCTGCTCGGTCCCGGGTACCGGGTGGACGAGGAGACCAAGTCGGTCGAGGGGCCGCTGGTGGCCGGCGGCAAGGACACCGGTGTGCGGTTGCAGTTGCGCGCGGGTGGGCCCGCGATCGGGTTCCAGTCGGTGCCGTCGCGGATGTATGTCGACGACGCGGTCACGCTCGGGGTGGTGCACGGAGAGCAGGTGATCGCGGCGGGCGCGGCCAAGCCGGTCGTTGGGGTGACGCCGTTGCTGAAATACAGTCCCTCCATTCTGATGTGGGATCCGGCGACTCATCCGGACTGGAAGTCGATCGCCGATATCGGTCGTTCGGATGCGCCCGTTGTGGTGTCGAAGGAGCAGATCTTCCCGCAGTGGCTGGTGGCCAAGGGTCTGTTGAAGCAGTCGCAGATCGACACCGGATACGACGGCGCCCCAGCACGTTTCGTCGCCGATCCCACGATCGCCCAGCAGGGTTTCGCCAGCGCGGAACCGTATGTCTACGAGCACGAGGCCCGTGCTTGGAAGAAGCCCGTCGCCTACGACCTGATCAAGAACTCCGGCTTCGATGCCTACCCCTCGAATCTCTCCGTGCGGGCCGACAAGATCGACGGGCTGGCACCGTGTCTGGCCAAGTTGGTGCCGATCGTGCAGCAGGCGGGCGCCGACTTCGCCGCGGCACCGGCCGATGCCAATGCGAAGGTCGTCGATGTCGTTTCTCGCACACCGGCATTCAATCCGTACCCCGCGGGTCAGGCGGAGTTCGCCGCGAAGCAGCTCGTCGATCTCGGCCTGTTGGCGAACGAGGCCGACGGCTCCTTCGGCACCTATGACCAGGCCCGCACGCAGCGCAACCTCGAAGACCTGCGGCCGATTCTGGATGCGGGCGGCAGGGCTGTTCCGCCGACATTGACCGCAGCTGAGATCTTCACCAACCGATTCTCCGACCCGAAGATCGGCATTCGCTGAACTGTGTTCGGGCGGAAGTCCTTTCGTAAGCCCTAGGCCTGGCTCATCGGCTCGTCCTGTCGGCAGGGCGAGCCGGGAGAGTTACTCCGCCGGTACTACTTCCAGGCCGGGAGCGGCGGTAGGGGACCGGTCAGATCGCTGCCCGAGGTGCGGCCGACCAGCCAACCGAGGAGGGCCCAGGAGGGGCCGAGGACGGTGTGGTGGGGTCGGCCCGGGCCGATGGTGGCGATGAAATCTGTGTCGGTGGATTGGATGTCGAAAGTGGGGGTGGCGTCGGGGTGGAGTTTGGTGGAGAGGTCGGTGATGGTTTCGGGGAGTAAGCGGGCGACGAAAGGTGCCGGCCAGTCGGCGGGGGTGTAGCCGATGTCGAGATCCACGTGGTGGATCTCGGTCTCGCGCAGCCGCATCCAGGGAATCTGATCGGCGGTGAGAGTGCCGCCCTGGCGATTGCGAACCTCGGCCTGCCACTCCGCGGCGGGCATGGTGGTGGCGACGGCCTGCCAGCGATGCGCGGTGGCGGTGAAGTCCGCGTGCTGCACGGTGAGCGGCCGAGGCGCCCCCGCCTCGATATCGGCATCCCGCACCTCGACATTCGGATACTGCGGCAACTCGACCCCCGTGCGAGCCCACAGCAGCAGATTCAGCAGGCTGTCGGCATTGCGCGACAGATGCGCCAGCACATGCCCGCGAGTCCACCCCGGTAACAGGGACGGTTCAGCCAATGCCGCATCGGTGAGCGTCCCGATCGCGGTATCGAGGCACGCGGTCGAGGTGGCGACCTGATCGAGCAGGTCGGTCGGAGTTGCCGTTTCGCTGGTCACAGATCCGACAGTAATCCTCCGCTCCCGCCGCCCCGCGACAAACGACGACGTCGAAATTGCCCTGTGGATAACTCCGAACCTGTGGATAACTGGGGATATTTCGGCCGTCGACCCCGGCGAGCGGGCGTCGGCACATGTGACGATTCAGCCAGCGATGATCGCGTCCGCCTCGATCTCCACCAGCAGATCGGGGGCGATCAACGCGGTGACCTCGTACATCGAGGCCGCGGGGCGGATCGTGCCGAACACCTCGGCATGGGCGGCCGCGACTTCGGGCCAGCGGGCGATATCGGTGACGAACATGCGCGTACGAACCACGTCGCGCAGGCTCGCACCGGCCTGCTCGAGCGCGGTGGCGATACGGGCCAGGACCTCACGGGTCTGGGCACCGATGTCGTCGCCGCCGACAGCGCCACCGCCGGCGACAGCGGCCGTGGTGCCACTGACGACGACCTGGTTGCCGACCCGCACGGCCCGCGAATACCCGACGACATCTTCGAAATCGGAGGCTGAGGAAATGTTCACCCGAGTTGTGGTCACGATTGCCAGAATGGTCCACCGCGTGGTGGATGACAATTCATTTGCCGGTCGTCTGCCGGTCGGCTCGCGCCGGTATGCATGGCGGGTGAACGCACGTCCAGGTCTACGCCTCTTTCCTCTTACCGCTGCTCTGTGCGCTGCCGCCGTTGTGGCGGGCTGCTCGCCGGATCCCGATGCCCGCTTCACCGCGGGTAAGGATCAGCCGTTGGTGATCTCGCTCGACGAACTGCTGGACAAAGCGGGCGCGAGCGCGGCGCTCGGGGTCGATCTCGAGCCTGAGCACGGCAATGTCACACGCCGTGCCGACGGTGCCTACGTCTACACGCCGAGCGCCGGGTACACCGGGCTCGACCAGTTCACCGTTACCACCACCGATGCGGTTCGCCTCTACACCACCGACATTCCGGTGCTCGGCGAGTTCGGCGGGGCCACCGTGCAGGGCAGTGGGTTCGGTTCGGCGTGGACTCCGGTGCCGGGTAGTGCGGACGAGTTCTATGGGCTCACCGATCGTGGGCCCAATGTGGACGGGCCTGCGAAGAACGAGAAGATCTCGCCGACACCGGGTTTCGTGCCCAAGATCGGCCGGTTCGAGTTGGTCGACAACAAGGCTGTGCTGCAGTCGAGCATCGAGCTGCGCAGTAAGTCGGGTGTGCCGTTCAACGGGCAGGTCGACATCTCGGCGAGCACCGGGGAGACCATCAAGGATCTGCAGGGCAATGTCTTGCCGCCCACCGATCACGGTATCGATCCCGAGGGGCTGGTCGCGCTGGCCGACGGCACCTTCTGGGTCTCCGACGAATACGGCCCGTTCCTGGTGCATTTCGATGCCAAGGGGACTGAGATCGAGCGGCTCGCGCCCGGTAGCGGCCTGCCGAAGGAGATCGCTTTACGCACCCCGAACCAGGGCATGGAAGGGCTCACCATCACGCCCGACGGCAGCACCCTGGTCGGCGTGGTGCAGAGCGCGCTCAACACTCCGGGCCTGAGCGGTTCGGCCAAGGAGGTGCCGTTCGCGCGGATCGTGACCGTCGATCTGAAGACCAAGGCGCAGAAGGAATTCCTGTACCCGCTGGAGAACCCGAAGCAGTCCAAGGTCGCGGTCTCGGAGATCACCGCGCTCAGCGCCACCACCTTCCTGGTCGACGAGCGCGACGGCAACCTCGCACCCAAGTCGGACAAGAAGATCTGGACCATCGACATCGCGGGTGCGACCGATGTCGGCCCGCAGTCGACGGTGCCCGGCGCGACCTATGACGCCGAGAAGGGTGGCCTGCTGATCGACGGCAAGCCGCTGGAAACCCTGATCGGCGTCACCCCGACCGCCGACGCCGTCGCCGCACTGACCAAGGCGGGCGTCACCCCCGTCGCCAAGAAGAGCAACCTCGACTTGTCCGCGCTGGTCGTCGCGCTCGACGAGAAGGGCAGGTTCTTCGGCCACGACAAGATCGAAGGTATCGCCACCCTGGACGGCGGCAAGATCATCTACATCGCCAACGACAGCGACTTCGGTCTTGCGGCGAGCCAAGGCGAGGTGCCGCCGTTCGGCTTGAAGCCCAAGACGCTGCCCGACGGTACCCAGGACACCGGCGAGATCCTCGCGGTCGACACCACCAAGCTGCCCGCGAAGCTGGACGGCTACACCGTGAAGATCACCGTCGAGTAGTCGGCTCGCGCGCCTCGACCAGCACCGCAGCGGCCAGCGCGAGCAGCCAGACCGACATCGCGGAAACCTGGATGCGCTGGGCGATGCCGAGTGCGTAGGAGCCGGAGAGGTTGTCGGCGACCATCATCCAGATGGTTGCCGCCGACCCGATCGCCAATACCGCGACGCCGAACTCGCGCAGAATCCGCCAGCGGTGATAGCGGTAGGCGGCGACGCTGAACGCGAACGCGGCCACCGCGATCGAGGTGACGGCGAGTGTGCTGGTCAGCGCGTGAGGTTGGTGTAGCTGGGGGAACAGCCCGCTGCCGCACTCCTCGGCAGCCGGGTCGCAATCGCTCAGCGGAAACATGGTGTCGGCGATGGTGGACGCGCCGAAACACAGCAGCGCGATCCAGCCGATCGTGGTCAACCGGCGGCGCGGAAAGACGAACAGTCCGCCGAGCGCCGCCGGGATCAGTAGGAAGCCGACCACCTTGTCGGCGGTCGCGAACACCTCGCGGTAGGGCTTGCCCTCGGCGTCGAGTTCGCTGAGGAAGGAGTTGACCGGGTCGGTGTCGATCGGCAGCACGAATTCCAGCAGCCAGGACGAATAGCACAGGCCGGCGACGGCTGTCGCGAGAGCGATCAGCAACGAGTAGCCACGGGTGTGCCGTGCGGATTCGGTCACATCGACCATTGTGCTCGGCAGGTCCGGCCAGCACGGATAAGGCGCGGCGAGTGCTCGGACGTGGTTTCATTCCTGGCACGCACAGGTTGCTGTCAGGTTCACCGGGCAGGGTGGGTGGCAACCAAACGGAAAGGTCTCAGATGAGCTATGTGATCGCGCTGGCAAGCTTCGCCACGATCCTCGCGCTGACCGTGTCCGGTTTCGTCGCGGTGGACGCGTCGCGTGCGCGGGTGCGGGTTCGTGCCGAGAACACTCCGCGTCGTCGCTGAGTAACCCCGGGTCAGGGCTGGGAACGCGCGCGCACCAGTGAGCCGATCTGCTCGGCCGCCGCGTGTGGATCTTCGTGCTCCCACACCCGAACCACCTGCCAGCCCGCCGCGGTCAACGCGGCATCGGTAGCCCGGTCACGGGCCACATTCCCGGCCAATTTGTCGGCCCACCACTGCGCGTTGTTCTTGGGGTCGGTCGCGTGGTCAGGGCAGCGATGCCAGAAGCATCCGTCGACGTAGATCGCGATCCGCAGTCGGGGAAACACCACATCCGCGCGTCGGCGCTGGCCCTTGATGGGTGGGCGGTCGACGAAATAGCGCAGGCCCGCGCGGTGTAATTCGCGGCGAAGGGCCAGCTCAGGGCCGGTATTCGCGCGGCGTTGTTTGGACATGCGTGCGCTCGTCGCCGAGTCGGTCACGAGTTTTCGCGCGGTCGATGACGAAGTCCGCGGCGGCGGGCCCTGTGTGGATGTCGGCTCGGGCAACGCACCCCCACCGCGCCGCGCGCTCATGCCGCCCAGCCGCCCATGCGGTCGAGGTGGTCGCGGACGTCGTCGAGGAAGCCGGGCGGGAAGCGGAGGTTCCCCATCGACGTGCGGCGCAGGAATCCGGCGGTGGCGCGGGGGGAGAGCAGGCGGGGTTCGGTGAGGAAGTTCTTCAGGTCCTCGTAGGGCTCGTGGACCGGCCAGGTCGACAGCGGAACCCGGTGCACCACACCAGCATGCCCCCAGGCGGCGCTCGGCCACGGTTGGCCCGCGGTGATCGGCTCGCCGAGGGTGAGCGGGTCCGACGGTGCGGCCAGCCGTTCGCCGACCCAGTTCGCCATCCGCACGCTCACCGCGTTGCCCACCAGTTTCCAGCGGTGACCGTGGCGCACGCCCGGCACGTCGAGGGCGGGGGCCGTCCAGTCGGCGTCGAAGCCCTGTAATCGCTCACCGTCGACGATGCCCGGCGTCACGATCTCGCCCGCGGGCAGTCGCACGGCGGGCGGACTGGCGATGCCGAGACCGGAACCTCCCTTGAGGGTGGGCACCGCGTTCACCGCCCAGCCGAGGCCTCGCACGCCCTCGGTCCAGTAGAAGCCGCACGGATCGCAGTCCGGATCGCCGTAATCGCGCGGGCCCGCGTCGTCGCCGAAGAGCACCTGACGTGGGTCCTCGGTGCGTGAAGCCAGCATCAGCACGCGCTGACGCCGCTGGGGTAAGCCGAACGCGCGTCCGTCGACGACCCGGTAAGCCCACGTGTATCCGAGTTCCTCCAGCGCTTCGGTGATGTGGCGCATGGCCGCACCGCGCCCGAGCTGGAGCATGAACGGCACGTTCTCGATCAACAACCACCGCGGACCGCGCTGCCTGCGCACCAGCCGGAACACCTCGTCCACGAGCCCCGATCGGCGACCGGTGATGCCTGCGGTGCGTCCGGCTTGCGAAAGGTCCTGGCAGGGAAAACCCGCCGCGACCAGCTCGGTACGGGCGGGCAGGGAGCGCAACCGGGTGATGTCGCCGTGCAGATCGGTGTCGGGGAACCGCGCGGCGAGCACGCCCTGGGCGCCGGGGTCGATCTCGCACAACAACTCCGACGACCAGCCGTGCCTGCTCAGGCCGAGTTCGAGCCCGCCGATCCCGGCGAACAACCCGACCATCCGCATGCAGGACCCCTGTGTCTGTGGAACGCCGACGCGCTCGAGTTCGCGGCCCTGATCGGCCGCTGCTCAGCGCTGGTGATAGCTCACGCTTGCGCCGCATTGTATCGGGCGGCCGAACAGCGACCAGGTCTCGAGTCCGCTGGGATCCGAGTGGGCCACCGGCTCGAGCGAGCCGGTTCGGTCGGAAAATCGGTGGCCGGGGGAGGGGCTGCTCTGGGACGCTTGATGGACCGAACTTGTCGGACCCTGGTGCGAACATCACTGGGCGTCCGTTTCCGGAAAACCAACCAGCCGACCGGGCACCAAGGGGGAGTTTTGTCTGTCACATCAGAGCTGGCGACCGCCGAATCGGAGGCCGACAGATCGGAGCGGCCAGCGCCGCGGTCGAGTGGGGGAATGCGATCGCTGCGGCGGTTTCTGCCCTTTCTCCGGCCGTATCGAACGCCGCTGCTGCTGGCCAACGCGCTGGCGATCCTCATGGCGAGCACCGCGATCGCGATTCCGCTCGTCATCGCGCGGGTGATCGACGGGCCGATCGCGCGGCGGGATTTCGTCGGTCTGCTGGTGCCGGTCGCACTGATCTTCCTGCTCGGCTCACTCGAATCGTTCGGCATGTGGGGCAGGCGATGGCTGGTGTCCAAGCCCTCGACCATGTTCGAGATCACCATGCGCGCCAAGCTTTTCACGAAGCTGCAGGCGCTCTCGATCGGACGCCACGACGGTTGGCAGTCGGGTCAGCTGCTCTCCCGCGCCATCGACGACATGTCGGTGATGCGGCGGTTCGTCGCGTTCGCGGGCCCGTTCCTGATCGTCAACGGGGTGATCATGCCGACGGGGCTGATCGTGCTGTTCGCGATGAATTGGCAAGTGGGACTGATCTTCACGGTGACCTCGCTGCCGCTGACGGTGTTCTGCGCGCGATTCGTGCGCCGATTCGAAGGGGCCTCGCGGCGTTCGCAGGACCAGTCCGGTGACCTGGCCACCATCGCCCAGGAATCGGCGCAGGGTGTGCGGGTGCTCAAGGCGCTGGGGCGCGGCCGGTTCTTCGGTGCGCGATTCACGGCGCTGTCCCGCGAGTTACAGCGCACCGAGATGGTGAAGGTGCGCCTGGATGCGACGCTGTGGGCGGCGCTGGTGACCCTGCCGACCTTGTCGATCGCGGTGTCGCTCGGAGTGGGTGGCTACTCGGTGGTGCACGGGACGATGACGATGGGCACGCTCGTCGCGAGCATCACCCTCGCGACGTTCCTGCAGTGGCCGATCATCTGGCTCGGCTTCCTGCTGTCGGAGCTGTTCGAGGCACGCACCGCGGCCGATCGCTACTGGGAGATCATCGACACCCCACTCGACATCGCCGACCCACCGCACCCGGCGGAGCTACCCGCCGCGCTGCACGGGGAACTGGTCATCGACCGTGTCCGCTTCGCCTACCCGCGATCGGATGACGGGCCGGAAAAGGCGGTGCTGGAAGAGATTTCGCTGCGGATTCGGCCGGGCGAGACGGTTGCGCTCGTCGGCGCTACGGGCAGCGGTAAGACCGCGTTGCTCGAACTGATTCCCCGGCTCTACGACGTCAGCGCGGGCAGCATCACCATCGACGGCGTCGACATCGCCACCCTGCGATTGGCCGAGCTGCGCCGGGTGGTGACGGTGGCCTTCGAGGAACCGGTGCTGTTCTCGGCCAGCGTGCGCGAGAACGTGGCACTGGGGGACCCGAACGCCACCGACGCCGACGTGCGCCAGGCGCTCGACATCGCGCAGGCGAGCGAGTTCGTCGACGCGCTGCCGTGGGGGCTCGACACCCGCATCGGCGAGCAGGGCATGAGTCTGTCCGGTGGACAGCGTCAGCGGCTGGCCCTGGCCAGGGCCGTGCTCACCGGTGACACCGAAGCGCACGGCCGGATCATGGTCCTCGACGATCCGCTCTCCGCACTGGACGTGGAAACCGAAGAGCGCGTGCAGGATCGGCTGCGCGCGGTGCTCTCCGGGGCGACCACCCTGTTGGTCGCGCACCGGCCGTCCACCGCCGCGCTGGCCGACCGTGTTGCCCTGCTCGCCGACGGGCGCATCGTCGCCGAGGGCAGCCACGAGAAATTGCTGCGCACGAGCAGGCACTACCGCGAACTGATGGGAGGTGAAGCATGAGCACCGAGACCACGGAAAAGGCGGTGCCGGAGGAGAAGTCCGATCTGGCGGCGGACTGGCGCGGCATCGCCAAGGAGGACGATACCGTCACCGGAACCGGAAACCTGGTGCTGGCCGGGCGATCCCGGCGCTTGCTCCTCGACCTGGTGCGGCCCTACCGCAAGCAGGCGATTCTCACCTTCGTCCTGATCCTGCTCGACAACGCGGCCAAGGTATCGCTGCCGCTGTTCATCGCCTACGGGCTCGACCACGGCATCGACCAAGGCCGACAAGGCAATTGGGCGCCGATGATCGCGACCGTCGCCGGTTTCGTCGCGGTGACATTGCTGTCGGGGCTCACCACGTTCGCGTTCCTGCGGGCCTCCGGGACGCTGAGTCAGCGGGTGCTGTTCGACCTGCGGGTGCGTGCGTTCGGGCACACGCAGCGGTTGAGCGTGTCGTTCCACGAGAAGTACACCTCGGGCAAGGTCGTCACCCGGCTCACCAGCGATATCGAAGCACTGCAGGAGCTGCTCGAAGGCGCGCTGAATCAGGCGCTGAGCGCGGTGATCTCGGTGGTGACCATCGCGGCGCTGCTGATCTGGCTCGACCCGCTGCTCGCCTCGATCGTGCTGATCGGGTTCGTGCCGCTGGTGCTGGTCACTCGGTGGGCGCAGCGGCGTCAGCGGGCGGGGTACCGGCGCACGCGCGGTGCCATCTCGCGCGTGGTCGTGCAGTTCGTCGAATCGATGAGCGGCATGCGGGCGGTGCAGGCATTCCGGCGCGAGCACCGCAACGAGGAGGTCCTCGGGGTCGAGGATTCGGCGTACCAGAAGGCGACCACCACGGCGGTCCGCGGCATGGGCGACTACGTGGGGCTGTCCAATTTCATCGGCAAGCTGACCACGGTGATCGTGCTGCTGGTCGGGGCATGGCAGGTGATGGAGGGCAATCTCGCGATCGGTGTGCTCGCCGCGTACCTGCTCTACCTCGACCAGTTCTACGGTCCGCTCGACGAACTCGCGCAGGTGTTCAACTCCTACCAGTCGGCCGCGGCCGCGTTGGAGAAGATCTCCGGCGTGCTCGAGGAGGAACCGGCCGTCGCCGAGCCCGAACAGCCGGTCGTCCTCGAGCGGGCGAGCGGTGCGGTGCGGATGGACAAGGTTTGGTTCGGCTACAACGCCGCCGAGGTGCTGCCGGAATTCGACCTGGAGATTCCGGCCGGGCAGGTGGTGGCGCTCGTCGGTGCCACCGGTGCGGGCAAGTCCACGCTGGCGAAACTGCTCACCCGGTTCTACGACCCGAGCGGTGGCGTCATCACGCTCGACGGTGTGGATTTGCGCCACCTCGCCGATACCGAGTTGCGCAGGCACGTCGTGATGATCACGCAGGAGGCGTACCTGTTCTCCGGCACGATCGCCGACAACATCCGGCTCGGCAGGCCCGACGCGACCGATGCCGAGGTCGCCGCGGCCGCGCGTGCGGTGGGGTTGGACGTGTTCGTCGCGGGACTCCCGGATGGCTACGCCACCGATGTGCGAACGCGTGGCGGCAGGCTTTCGGCGGGGCAGCGTCAGCTGGTGGCGTTCGCGCGGGTGTTCCTGGCCGATCCGGCCGTGATCGTGCTCGACGAGGCCACCTCCAGCCTGGATATCCCCGGTGAGCGGCTGGTTCAGCACGCGCTGGAGACCCTGCTGCGCGACCGCACGGCCGTGATCATCGCGCACCGGCTGTCCACCGTGGCCATAGCCGACCGGGTGCTGGTGCTCGACGGTGGCCGGATCGTGGAAGACGGTTCACCCACCGAGCTGATCGCGGGCCAGGGCCGCTTCGCCGGATTGCACGCCGCATGGCGGGATTCGCTGGTGTGATGCGCCCGTGTTGTGCAGCCGTGGGGCTGGTGTCGCTTACCGTAGAGAGGTGACGACCCCAGCCCCGGGCCCGGCCGACGGCCCCACCGAGATCAAACCGGCCTCCCGGTGGCCTTCGGTGCTCACCTGGCGTGCCCACGACAACACCCGCATGGAATCGGTGCGGGTGACGGTGAACGGCAATCGGATCAGGGCCGCGGGCCGATTGATCGGCAGCGCGAGCGACGAGCACCCGGCGTTCAGCGCGTCGTATGACCTGGTCACCGACGAAGCGGGGGCCACCCGGCGACTGTCGCTGCGAACCACCACCGCGGCCGGTGAACGCCACGCCTCGATCTCGCGCGACGAGGAGAACTACTGGCTCGTCGACGCGGGCGGCACCCACGTGCGCTCCACCTTCGCCGGTGCACTCGACGTCGACGTGGTGCTGAGCCCGTTCTTCAACACCCTGCCGATCCGCCGCTTCGGCCTCCAGAACGCCGTCGGCGATGTGCAGGTACCGGTCGTCTACGTGCGATTGCCCGACCTGCTGGTGCAGGAAGCCGAACTCACCTATTCGAGCGCGGCCGACGGCATCAACGTCCTCTCGCCCGTCTCGAGCGCCACCCTGACGGTCGATCCGGAAGGTTTCGTCCTCGATTACCCGGGGCTTGCCGAGCGAGCCTGACACCACAGTGCTTCGCGGACAGCGGCGCACGCATAGCAGTGCCGTGGTCGCTGCGAGCGTGACCGGATCGCCTGTGTGCGGTTGTCCGCGCCGACCAGGCCAAACGGTGGGCAATCGAGGTCGGTCGATCGCGTCATCGAACACGGCCCGCGAGCGAGTTAGATCGCGCGCAGTACTCCGCCGTCGCGGCCTGCGCGACGCAGTTCGCCGAGCCAGTCGCCGGTGCCTGGCTCGATGCCGGTGATATCCCAGGTCGTGCGGTTGTCGTAGGCGGTGCGGCCCTGGAAACCCGTCTCGACAAGGTCGCCGAGAGTGCCGTCCGCGCGCAGGGCGTCGCGGGCAGTGACCAGTGTCTCGATGGCCTCGTCGAGCACCCGTTCCAGTGCGGTCGCGTTCGGTTCGCAGATGGCGCGAACGAGGTCCGGCGCGGTGCCCGCGACACGGGTTCCGTCGCGGAACGAACCCGCCGCCAGGCCGAGCGACAACTTCCCGCCGGCGGCTCCCGAGGCGGCCAGCCCTTCGGCCAGCACATGCGGCAGATGTGAGATCCGCGCGACGGCCTGATCGTGTTCTTCGGCGACGACCGGAACCACCACCGACCCGCAGTCCAACGCCAATCGCACCACCCGCGACCACGGTTCGACCTGCGTGCCCTCATCCACTCCCACGGCCCATACGGCACCTTGGAATAGCTCCGAATCGGTTGCGGCCCAACCGGATTGGGACGTGCCTGCCATCGGATGCCCACCCACGTACAGCCCCTCGAGCCCATGCTTGCGCACTGCGCCCAGCACCGGCCCCTTCACGCTCACCACATCGGTCAGCGGGCATCCGGGCGCGAGCGCGGCGATGTCGGACAGCAGGGAGTCGACCGCGGGCATCGGCACCGCGATCACCAGCAGCGCATCCACCTCGGCCGCCCGACGCAACACCGCGGACAGGTCGCCGGACACATCGAAACCGTCCGCACACGCCGCCGAAACCCCGGATGCGGAGCGGTTGTACCCGAACGCCGCATACCCCGACGCGACGGCGGCGCGCAGCAATGAACCGCCGATCAGGCCCGTCCCGAGCACGCAAACAGCCCCACGCTGGTCGATGTTCATGCGAACAGATTGGCACACGAGTTCATCATTAGGGGTGGGACAGACTACCGTTTGGTCCATGGCAGCACAGCGCTCGGGCACGAACAGGGCGACGTCGGATGACGACTTCGACGTCGAAGGGTTCGCAGTGGCCGTGGTCCGCGAAGAAGGCACGTGGCGGGTCAGCCCGCTGAGCAACGACGCGCTGCACGATCTGTCGGCCGCCGAGACCGAACTGAAGAGTTTGCGCAGCTCAGGTGCGGTGTTCGGGTTGATCGACGTCGACGACGAGTTCTTCGTCGTGTTGCGTCCCGCGCCGAGCGGCACCCGCCTGCTCGTCTCCGACGCCACCGCGGCGATCGACTACGACATCGCCGCCGACGTCCTCGACGCGCTCAATGTCGAGATCCCCGACATCGACCCCGACGACCTCGACGACGTCGAACCGTGGGAAGAAGGCGACCTCGGTGTCCTGGCCGACCTCGGCCTGCCCGAACCGGTCCTCAGCGTGATCATCGCCGAAACCGACCTCTACCCCGACGAGCAGCTCGGCATGATCGCCCAGCGCCTCGGTTTCGCCGACGAATTCGCCGCGGTCCTGGACAAATTGCCCAGGTGACCGAAGAAGACATGATGCGCGCCGCGCTAGCGGCCGCAGCCGACGCCGACCCGCGCGATGTGCCGGTCGGCGCCGTCGTCTTCGACGCACAGGGCCGCGAACTGGCCCGCGCCACCAACGCCAGAGAAGCCCTCGGCGACCCCACCGCGCACGCCGAAGTCCTCGCCTTACGCGCGGCCGCCGCAGTCCACGGCGACGGCTGGCGACTCGAAGGCGCGACCCTCGCCGTCACCCTCGAACCCTGCACGATGTGTGCGGGCGCCCTGGTTCTGGCGCGAATCGGCAAGGTCGTCTTCGGTGCATGGGAACCCAAAACCGGCGCCGTCGGCTCCCTCTGGGACGTCGTCCGCGACCGCCGCCTCAACCACCGCCCCGAAGTTCGCGGCGGCATCCTCGAACCGGACTGCGTGGCCCTGCTCGACACCTTCTTCAAAAACCAACGCTGACCAGCCGATTTAACAATCCCCGGACCCGTCCGGTACCGTAGTCGGCGGTGGCGTGTCCGAGCGGCCTAAGGAGCACGCCTCGAAAGCGTGTGAGGGGTAACCCCCCTCCGAGGGTTCAAATCCCTCCGCCACCGCCAAGAGCCCCTCACTTGTTCACGCAGGTGAGGGGCTTTTTCTTGTCTGGAAGGTGCGGCGGTAGGCCGAGGGGGAGGTGTGGACTGCCTTCGCGAAATGGTGACGGAAGGTGACCGGGGTGGCGAAGCCCGCGGCGGTCGCGATTTCCTCGATGGGGGCATCGCCGGTTTCGAGCATGACCAAGGCTGCCTGGATTCGTTGGGCGATGAGCCATTTGCTCGGGGTCGAGCCGGTTTCGCGGGTGAAATGGCGCAGGTAGGTGCGGGGGGACAGGCCTGCTACGCGGGCCAGGTCCGGGATGCCGATCGGGTCGGCGAGGTGTTCGAGGGCCCAGGAGAGGCTGCGGGCGATGGGGGCGTCGAGGGGATCGGGGGGAATCGGGGACTCGATGTATTGGGCTTGGCCGCCGGTGCGGTGGGGTTGGATGACGAGTCGGCGGGCGACGGAATTGGCGACGGATGCGCCCAGGTCGTTGCGGACCAGGTGGAGAGCTAGGTCGAGGCCGGCGGCGCAACCTGCGCTGGTGAGGATGTCGCCTTCGTCGGTGTAGAGGGGTTCGGGATCGACCTCGACCAGGGGGAAGCGCTCGCGCAGCAGGTCGGCGTAGCGCCAGTGGGTGGTGGCTCGACGGCCGTCGAGCAGGCCTGCGGCGGCGAGGGCGAAAGCGCCAGAGCAGATCGAGACGATCCGGGAGCCGTTGCTGTGCGCCTGCCGAAGCGCGTCGATCAGTTCCGGCGAGGTCGGCGCGCGGGGGTCGGCGACGCTCGGGACCACGACCGTGTCGGCAGCAGCGAACTCCGCGAGACCGTACGGGGTGGTCATGGTCGCGCCGCCGATCACCCGGATGGGGGCGGGGGTTTCGGTGCAGATCTTCAGCTCGTACCAGGGCTGGTCGATATCGGGCCAGGTCAGGCCGAAAACCTCGATGATGATGCCGGTTTCGAATGCCGTCATCCCGTCGTACGCCAACACGGAGACCGAACTCATGTCTAAATCTTAGCGGTAGTAGTCATCTACGCCACTTCTCCCGATGGCGCGGAAGTCAGACCATAGAGATATGTTGAAGCAACTGAAGGACTTCGCCATCGGAATCCACGCCGCCAACGCGATCAGGCACGGCATCCGCCCGCCTGCCGCCGCTCGGCCCGAATGCGGCAAGGCTCGATGCGCGAGGAAGACCGGCTAGCGAACGAGAACTGTTGTCGGGTATTCACCTCGTCCGACCTGCGGTGTATTCCTCGCGTAATAGACTGGGTTACACCGATATCCGGGAAGGAACGATGATTATGCGCGGGCGACAGCCGCCACCCGCGAAGTCCGGGATCGGGCTCGGGGGAAAACTTCTGGTTCTCGTTGTGCTCGGCTGGGTCGCCGTCGGGCTGCTCGCCGCGGGCCAGCGGCACCACTTCGCTCAACTTCCGCGCGAATGCTCGGACTGGGCGACCATCGCGGTCACCGCCGCGGCGGGGCCTGCGAACTACGTCGGGCTCAATCCGCGCGTCACCGAATGCCAAGTGCCGCAACCGAGTCAGTAGCCGGGGAACCCGAAGGCTCCCCGGCCGTCGGACTCAGCCTTGCGGTGGCGCGATCCTGCGCCGCTCGGCCTGGATCTCCTGCAGTCGCGTGCCCTCGACATCGATATCGGGCACGATCCGATCCAGCCACTTGGGCATCCACCACGCCCACTTGCCCAGCAGCACAAGCAGAGCCGGGATGAGCACCATCCGGACAACGAACGCGTCCAAGGCCACGCCCGCGGCCAGCGCGAAGCCCATGGACTTGGCGGTGGGATCGGATTCCAGCAGGAACGAACCGAACACCGAGATCATGATGATCGCCGCCGAGGTCACCACGCGCGCACCGTGGTGATAGCCCTTGATCACGGCCTGGGTGGGGTCGGCGCCGTGCACGTATTCCTCGCGCATGCGCGTCACCAGGAACACCTGGTAGTCCATGGCGAGCCCGAATACCAAGCCGATCAACATGATCGGTAGGAAGCTGACCAGCGGATGTGGGTCGTCGATCAGCCCGAGCTTGCCCTCCTGGAAGATCAGCACGGTCGCGCCGAAGGTGGCCGCCATCGACAGCAGGAAGCCGAGTGCGGCGGTGAGCGGGACGAGGATCGAGCGGAACACCAGGATCAGCAAGATGAACGCGGCACCGGCCACGATCGCCATGTACGGCACGATCTTGCTCAGCAGCACATGGTCGATATCGGCGTAGATCGCCGTGGTGCCGGTGATGCCGTACGTCATCTTGTACTGCTCGTTCAACGAGGATTCCGCATCACGCGCAGACTGCACGAGGTCTTTGGTCGACTGCGCGTTCGGTCCGGTCTTCGGGATGCCGTTGATCAGAGCGCCCGCACCGTCTTCGCTCATCTGCGCTTCGGTGACCAGGTCCATATCGGGATAGGACTTCAGCTGTTCGCGCAACGCGTTCAGCGCGGCGGGCCGCTGGTCGGGTGGGGTGTCGCTGAGGTCGACGGCCACCTGCAGCACGCCGTTGCTGCCCTCGCCGAAACCCTCGGTGCGCAGGTCGTAGGCCTTACGGACGGTGGTCGACTTGGGCAGACTGTCCTCGCCGGGCAGACCGAGGTTCAGGTTCAGCGCCGGTGCGGCGAGCAGACCGAGCACCGCGATCGCCAGGATCATCGTGATCGCGGGGAACTTGGCGATCACCCTGGCGACCCGGGTGCCGTTGGTGACGACGTTGTCGTCCTCGGGATCGTGCTGGGCGATCAGCGGCAGCTTCGGCTTGAACAGGTACTTGCCGAAGGCGCCGAGCAGCGCGGGCATCAGGGTGATGGCGGTGAGCACGGCGAACGCGGCCGCGACGGCACCACCCAGACCCATGAAGGTCAGGAACCTGACACCGACGATGCTCAGCCCGACCAGCGCGATGATCACGGTGAGCCCGGCGAACACGACCGCCGAACCCGCCGTGCCCAGCGCGGTACCGGCGGCTTCCTCGGCCGAATCCTGCACGTGCAGTTCGTGTTTGTAGCGGGAGACGATGAACAGCGCGTAGTCGATCGAGAGCGCGATGCCGATCATCGACGCCAGGAACGTCGTGAAACTCGGCACCGACACGAACGACGTGGACAGGAAGATCAACGACGTCGCGGCACCGAGGCCGACGATCGCGGTGATGATCGGCACGAACGCGGCGACGATCGCGCCGAACGCCACGATCATCACCACCAGCGCCACGGCCATGCCGATCAGCTCGGCCTTGCCGCTCGGCATCTCCTGTTCCATCGCGATGGTGCCGCTGATCTCGACCGTCAGCCCGGCCGCGCGCGCGGAATCGCCTGCCTTGTAGGCGGCCTCGCGGTTCTCGGCGGTGACGTCGGCGAACTCTTTGATGGTGAACGGAACGCTGAAGAAGGCGACGGTGTCGGGCGCGGTCTTGTTCAGCACGTTCAGGGGCGCGCCGCTGCACGTCGACGGATCGGGTTGCGCTGTGAGACAGCCCATTTGCTCGGTGGCGGTGATCGGATCCTCGATCGGCTTCGTATCGTCGACGATGTCGAGCCGGCCGATCTGCTCGATCAGCCCGGTGAGCGCCGCGCGGTTGGCCGGGTCGGTGAGCTTCTGCCCGGCGGGCGCGCCGACGACATACGTGCCGGTCACCGCGTCGAACGCGAAGGCCGCCGACATGCCGGGGAAGTGCTTGTCGAGGATGTCGGTGGCGCGTTCGGAGGGCAGGTTCGGCATGGAGAAGTCGTCGGTCATCGGCTTCTGCAGGGAGGCGCCGAGGCCGCCGAGGATCACGAACAACAGCAACCAGACGGGCAGCACGATCCATTTGCGGCGGAAGGCCAGCTTGCCCCACCGGTACAGGTAGATGGACACGGTTGTTCTCCTCGAGGATCGGTGCGTGGCGCGGATCTTCCGGTCGAACTAACCCTTGAGTCTGCTGCCCAGCAACCCTGATATCAAGCACCGGTCCAGCACAGATGTGGAAAACAACACGACCCCGCAATCCGGTAGCGGACTGCGGGGTCGTGCGGGTGTGGAACGGATCAGCTGACCGAAACCGGCTGCTTCACCATCGTCACGGCGTTCTGGTTGCGCAGCTCCTCGAGCTTGGCACCCTCGACGTCGATATCGGGCACGATGCGGTCGAGCCACTTCGGCATCCACCACGACCACTTGCCCATGATCACCAGCAGCGCGGGCACGATGATCATGCGGACGATGAACGCGTCGATCGCCACACCGGCGGCCAGCGCGAAACCGAACGACTTCGCGGTGACGTCGGTTTCCATGATGAAGGAACCGAACACCGAGATCATGATGATCGCGGCCGAGGTCACCACGCGGGCACCGTGGTGGTAACCCGACACCATCGCGTCCTTGGGCGACTTACCGTGCACGAATTCCTCGCGCATGCGGGTCACCAGGAACACCTGGTAGTCCATCGCCAAGCCGAACACCAAGCCGATCAACATGATCGGCAGGAAGCTGACCAGCGGTTGTGGATCGGAGATCAGGCCGAACGCGCCCTCCTGGAAGATCAACACGGTCGCACCGAAGGTGGCCGCCATCGACAACAGGAAGCCGAGCGCCGCGGTGAGCGGAACCAGAATCGAGCGGAACACCAGGATCAGCAGCACGAACGCGGCACCGGCCACGATCGCCAGGTACGGCACGATCTTGCTGAGCAGCACATGGTCGACATCGGCGTAGATGGCGGTGGTGCCGGTGATGCCGTACTGCATGCCGTACTGCGCGGCCAGATCGGCTTCCGCGCCGCGGGCGTCGGCGACCAGTTCCTTGGTGTCCTGGTTGTTCGGACCGGACTTGGGGACACCGTTGAGCATGGCGCCCTGCTTGTCCTCGCTCCACTGCGGCTCGGTGACGTAGTCCATGCCGTCGTAGGAGGCCAGCTTGTCGCGCAGCGCGGTGACCGCGGCGTCACGCTCGCCCTCGGGGGTCGCGGACAGGTCGGCGACGACCATGAGCACACCGTTGCTGCCTTCGCCGAAACCTTCGGTCCGCAGGTCGTAGGCCTTACGGATGGTCGAGGTCTTCGGCATGCTGTCGTCACCGGGCAGGCCAAGGTTCAGACCGGCGGCGGGCGCGGCGAGCGCACCGAGCACGACCACCGACAGGATCAGCGCGACCCATGGTGCCTTGGCGATCAGCTTGGCGAAACGCTGACCGTTGGTCACCGAGGAGTCGTCGTCGGGGTCGTGCTGGGCGACGAGCGGCAGCTTCGGCTTGAACAGCGCCTTGCCGAAGGCACCCATCAGCGCGGGCATCAGGGTGATGGCGGTGAGCACGGCGAACGCGGCGGCGATGGCGCCACCCAGACCCATGAAGGTCAGGAACTCCACGCCGACGATGCCGAGCGCGCCGAGCGCGATGATCACGGTGAGCCCGGCGAACACCACGGCCGAACCGGCGGTGCCGAGCGCGGTACCGGCGGCTTCCTCGGCCGAATCTCGCACGGCCAGTTCGTGTTTGTACCGGGAGACGATGAACAGCGCGTAGTCGATCGACAGCGCGATACCGATCATCGAGGCAAGGAAGGTGGTGAAGCTCGGAACTTCCATGACCGAGGTACCGAGCATGATCACCGAGGTCGCCGCGCCGAGGCCGACGATGGCGGTGACGATCGGCACGACCGCGGCGACGATGGCACCGAATGCCACCACCATCACGATCAGCGCGACCGCCATACCGATCAGCTCGGACTTGCCGCTCGGCTGTTCCTGCTTCATCGCGATCGAGCCACTGAGTTCGACGGTGAGACCGGCGTTGCGGGCTTCCTCGCCGATGTCGAAAGCGGCGTCGCGGTTGGCGTCGGTCACGTCGGTGATGGTCTTGATCGTGAACGGGACGCTGAGCACGCCGACGGTGTCGGGTGCGGTCGCGTTCAGCACGTTGAGCGGCGCCGAGGAGCACTTCGACGGGTCAGGGTTGCTCAGGCAGCCCATCTGGTCGGTGAGCTCGATCGGGCTGGTCAGCTTCTGCTCGGGGTCGACGATGTCGAGGGTGCCGAGCTTGGCGACGAACGCGTCGATCGCCGCGCGGTTGGCCGGGTCGGTGAGCTTCTGGCCCTCCGGCGCGCCGATCACATAGGTGCCGGTGACGGCATCCATGGAGAACTGCTGGGACATGCCGGGGAAGTGCTTGTCGAGGATCTCGTTGGCGCGGGCCGACGGCAGTTCGGGCATGCTGAAGTCGTTGGACATCGGCTTGGCCAAGGTGGCGCCGAGGCCGCCGAGGATCACGAACAGCAGTAGCCAGACCGGCAACACGATCCATTTGCGGCGGAAAGCGAACTTTCCCCATCTGTACAGGTATACGGACACGCGGGTGCTCCTAGCGCGAAGAACGGGTGGGATAAGGGCTCGTAGACAGCACATACGGGCCACCCCTCGGGCCCGCCTCCACAACATCGTTTTCTGCCTACCGTGCGGTAGGTAGACTACCGAGAGAGTAAGTGGAGGAGCAACCTCAATTTTGGGGGCGCCGAATCCGTCACACTGAATCATGGGAGGATTGGCGCCATGCCCGCCCGAGACATCGCCGACACCGTCACCGCAGGTGGGGGCACCAAACAGGCGATCCGCGACGCCGCGGTCGCACTTTTCGCCGCCAAAGGATTCGAGCAGACGAGCCTGCGCGAAGTCGCGGATGTGGTGGGAATCACCAAGGCATCGCTCTACTACCACTACGCGTCGAAGCTCGATCTGCTCCTCGCGATCATCGATCCGATCATCGATCACATGCGCGACATCGTCGAGGACATCGACGCCGTCCCCTATGACGACGAGGGGATCCGCGCCGTCCTGCGCACCTATCTGCGCGGCATGATCCGCCACCGCGACGCAGGCGCGTTGTGCGTGCGCGACACCGCGGCCATCGTCAACGCCATCACCGACCGCTATCCCGATCTGATGGAACCCACCCGTGAGCTGCGGCTGTGGCTGGCCGGACCCGAACCGACCCAGGCCTCGACGCTGCGTGCCGCCGCGGCCATCGAGGTGCTCGGGGTGGCGCTGTTGTCGTCGGAGCTGGTACCGGGCGCCACCGACGAAGTGGTCGAGAAAACCCTCCTCGACGCGGCAACCTGCGTGCTCACTGCATGCGGGACCGCGTAGGTTCGACACGTGCATATCACCGCCCGAGTCGATTACGCGGTGCGAACGCTGCTCGAGCTCGCCGCGGCCGATGGCGTCGTCAAGTCCGAGGTCATCGCCGCCGCCGCGCAGATCCCGCCGAAAGTCCTCGAAACGGTGCTGGCCGAACTGCGTCGCGCCGAGCTCGTGCTGAGCAGGCGCGGGCCCGACGGTGGGTATCGCCTCGGTCGGCCCGCCACGGAGATCTCGGTGGCCGATGTGATCCGCGCGGTGGAATCGCCGCTGGCTTCGGTGCGCGGGCAGCGGCCGGAGGATGTGCGTTATCCCGGTGCGGCGGAACCGTTGCAGCAGGTGTGGATCGCGCTGCGAGTGAACATCCGGGCGGTTCTGGAGAACGTTTCGATCGCCGATATCGCGGCCGACCGACTGCCCGGTTTCATCGGTGAACTGGTCGCTGACCCGGGCGCATGGGCGCGTCGCGAGCCGCGCACACCGGCCGGGGCCTGAGTTATCCACAGGCTTCGATTTATCCACAGGGTGGGTAAAACCGCGGGGCAGCGGTGACCTGCGCGAGGTAGCCTTCGATCCATCATGTTGATCACCCTGCTGAGGACCTACCTCACCCCCTACCGGCCGCAATTGGCGGCTGTGCTGGTCCTCCAGCTGATCTCGGTTATCGCGATGCTCTACCTGCCGAGCCTCAATGCCGACCTGATCGACGACGGTGTCACCAAGGGCGATATCGGATTCATCTGGACCACCGGCCTGTGGATGCTCGCGGTGAGTTGCGTGCAGATCGTGGCCTCGGCGGCGTCGGTGTACTTCGGCGCGCAGGCGGCGATGGGTGCGGGGCGGGATATGCGCGGTGGGGTGCTGCACCGGGTGGAGACGTTCTCGGCGAGGGAGGTCGGGATGTTCGGCGCTCCGTCGCTGATCACCCGCTCCACCAACGACATCCAGCAGGTCCAGCTGCTCATCGTGATGTCGGTGACGATTCTGGTGATGGCGCCGATCATGTGCGTCGGCGGCGTCATCATGGCGCTGCGCGAAGATCTGGGGCTGTCGTGGTTGCTGCTGATCGCGGTGCCTGCCCTTGCTCTCGCGATGGGCACGATCGTGGCCAGGATGGTGCCGGGGTTCCGGCAGATGCAGGAGCGCATCGACGGGGTCAACCGGGTGTTGCGCGAGCAGATCACCGGCATCCGGGTGGTGCGCGCGTTCGTGCGGGAGCGCCAGGAGATCTGGCGCTTCGGGATGGCCAACACCTCGCTCACCGACGCGTCGCTGCGCGTGGGCAAGCTGATGGCGCTGATGTTCCCGACCGTGATGTTGATCAGCAATCTGACCGCCGTCGGGGTGATCTGGTTCGGCGGGCACCATGTGGACAACGGCACGATGCAGATCGGCTCGCTCACCGCGATGCTGTCCTACGTCATGCAGATCCTGATGGCCGTCATGATGGCCTCGTTCCTGGCGATGATGGCACCGCGTGCCGCGGTATCCGCCGATCGGATCGGGGCGGTGCTCGAGACCGAGTCCTCGGTGCGCCCGCCCCGGCTGCCGCAACCCTTCAAGAGTGATCCGGCCACGGTCGATATGCAGTTCGCGGAATTCGCCTACCCCGGCGCGGAGAAACCGGTGCTGCGCGGCATCCGGTTCACGGCCACGCCCGGCACCACCACCGCCGTGGTCGGTTCGACCGGCTCGGGCAAGACCACGTTGATCAATCTGATCCCGCGGCTGATCGACGTCACCGATGGTGCGGTCTACGTCGGCGGCACCGATGTGCGCCACCTCGACCTCGAATCGCTGCGTAACGGAATCGGATTGGTGCCGCAGAAGGCGTACCTGTTCTCGGGAACCATCGCCACCAACCTGCGCTACGGCAAACCCGACGCCACCGACGACGAACTCTGGCACGCGCTCGAGGTCGCCCAGGCGGCCGATTTCGTGCGCGAGATGCCGCAGGGTCTCGACACCCCGGTGGCCCAGGGTGGCACCACGGTGTCCGGCGGTCAGCGCCAACGTCTGTGCATCGCCCGCGCGCTGGTGCGGCAGCCGCGCGTCTTCCTTTTCGACGACTCGTTCTCCGCGCTCGACGTGGCCACCGACGCCCGGCTGCGTGCCGCGCTGAAGCCGGAAACGGCCGATGCGTCGGTGATCATCGTGGCCCAGCGGATCCAGACCATTCGCGACGCCGACCAGATCGTCGTCCTCGAGGACGGCGCGATGGTCGGAATCGGAACCCATGACCACTTGATGCAGCGCTGCTCGGAGTACCGCGAGATCGTCGAGTCCCAGCTGAGCGCGGAGGAAGCCCGATGAGGCCAGGTGGACCCGTTCCCGGAGCACCGGGAACGAAGGCCAAGTCGTTCAAACCGTCGCTGAAGCGACTGCTGAGCAGACTGGCTCCCGAGAAGTTCACCGTCGGCGTGATCGTGGCGCTGGTGATCACCTCGGTCGTGCTGAACACGCTCGGCCCGTGGTTGCTCGGCAAGGCGACGAACCTGGTGTTCGACGGCTTCGTCGGCAAACAGCTCGAACCCAGTCGCACCAAGGATCAGACCGTCGAACTGCTGCGCAGCCAGGGCGAGAACACCCGCGCCGACATGCTCTCGGCGATGAACGTGATCCCCGGAACCGGCATCGACTTCGACGCGGTCGGTCGCGTGCTGATGCTGGTGCTGGTGCTGTATGTGGCTGCCTCGCTGTTCGGCTGGCTGCAGGGCTACCTGCTCAATATCGTGATCAACCGGACCGTGAAGCGCCTGCGCGACGAAGTGGAACAGAAGCTGCACCGGTTGCCGCTGCGCTACTTCGACACCGCACCGCGCGGTGACGTGCTCAGCCGCGTCACCAATGACGTCGACAATGTCTCGCAGAGCCTGCAGCAGACGATGAGCCAGCTGCTGGTCTCGCTGTTCACCGTGGTCGGCATCCTGATCATGATGTTCTGGATCTCGCCGCTGCTGGCGCTGATCGCGCTGCTCACTGTGCCCGCCGCGATCGTGGTCACCGCGCAGATCGCCAAGCGATCCAAGCCGCACTTCGTCAACCAGTGGAAATTCACCGGTGAGGTGAACTCCTCGGTGGAGGAGGCCTACACCGGCCACGAGATCATCACCGCGTTCGGTCGTGGTCGTGAGGTCGGCGAGGAGTTCGACAAGCGCAACAACAAGCTCTACGACGCGAGCTTCAAGGCGCAGTTCATCTCCGGCCTGATCATGCCGGCGATCATGTTCCTCGGGAACGTGAACTTCGTGTTCATCGCGCTGGTCGGCGGGCTGCGGGTGGCCACCGGCAATCTCTCGCTCGGCGATGTGCAGGCGTTCATCCAGTACTCGCGCCAGTTCAGCCAGCCGCTCACCCAGATCGGCGCGATGGCGAACCTGCTGCAGTCCGGCGTGGCCTCGGCGGAACGGATCTTCGAGATCCTCGACGCCGAGGAGCAGAGCCCCGATCCGGTGGTGGAGAACCAGCGGCCGGTCGATCGCGGGCGGGTGGAATTCGAGGCGGTGTCGTTCGGCTACGACCCGGAAACGCCGGTCATCGAACGGCTTTCGCTGGTCGCCGATCCCGGGCACGTGGTCGCGATCGTCGGACCTACCGGCGCCGGCAAGACCACACTGGTGAACCTGCTGATGCGCTTCTACGAACTCGACGCGGGCACCATCGCGATCGACGACGTCGACATCACCACCATCACCCGCGACCACCTGCGCTCCCGGATCGGTATGGTGCTGCAGGACACCTGGCTGTTCAAGGGCACCATCCGCGAGAACATCGCCTACGGCAATCCCTCCGCGTCCGAGGAAGACATCCTCGCCGCCGCGCGCGCTGCCTATGTCGACCGATTCGTGCACTCGCTGCCCGACGGCTACGACACGGTCATCGACGAAGAGGGTGGCGGGGTGAGCGCGGGCGAGAAGCAGTTGATCACGATCGCGCGCGCGTTCCTGGCCAAGCCGTCGATCCTGATCCTGGACGAGGCGACCAGCTCGGTCGACACCCGCACCGAGTCGCTGGTCCAGCACGCCACCGCGGCCCTGCGTCGCGATCGCACCAGTTTCGTGATCGCGCATCGGCTTTCGACGATTCGGGACGCCGACCTCATCGTGGTGATGGACAAGGGCCGGATCGTCGAGCACGGGACGCACGAACGGCTGCTCGCCGAGCGCGGGGCGTACTACAACCTGTACAACGCCCAGTTCGCGGCTGTATCCAATTGAGCGCTGGCGCGCTCGAGTTCGCGGCCCCTTGTGTCCCGTACCCGCCGCTTGGCGGCGGATCCCTCCTCGAGGTCGGGATGTTCGGGGCCGGGTTTGGTGTTGGTCGTGTCACTGGCACGATGAGTGCGTGGCTGATACCAGCGAGTTCGCGTTCACAGTAGGCACCCGTCTCGACGGGGGTCGGCACGGTCGCACCGGAGTGATCAGCACCCCGCACGGTGAGATCGCGACGCCCGCGTTCATCCCGGTGGGGACGAAGGCGTCGGTGAAGGCCGTGCTGCCGGAGACCATGCGCGAGATCGGGGCGCAGGCGCTGCTGGCCAACGCCTACCACCTGTACCTGCAGCCCGGTTCGGATGTGGTCGACGAGGCCGGTGGGCTCGGGAAGTTCATGAACTGGCCGGGTCCCACCTTCACCGACAGCGGCGGGTTCCAGGTGATGTCGCTCGGGGTCGGGTTCAAGAAGGTCCTCGCGATGGAGGCCGTCGGGGTCCGGTCCGATCAGGTGATCGCCGCGGGTAAGGAACGGCTGGCGACGGTCGACGATGACGGGGTTACCTTCCGCTCGCACCTGGACGGTTCGAAGCACCGGTTCACGCCCGAGGTGTCGATGGGGATCCAGCACCAGTTGGGCGCCGACATCATGTTCGCCTTCGACGAGCTGACCACGCTGATGAATACCCGTGGCTATCAAGAGAAGTCGCTGCAGCGCACGCACGAGTGGGCGCAGCGGTGCATCGACGAACACGAACGGCTGACCGCCGCGCGCAGTCATCGGCCGTATCAGGCGCTGTTCGCGGTGATCCAGGGCGCGCAGTACGAAGACCTGCGCCGCAAGGCTTGTCGTGAACTGGAGACGATCCGGGGAAGTGGCGGAACGGAATTCGACGGTTACGGCATCGGCGGTGCGCTCGAGAAGCACAACCTCGGGACCATCGTCGGCTGGTGCTGTGACGAGCTGCCCGAGGCGAAACCGCGCCACATGCTGGGGATCAGCGAGCCAGAGGACATGTTCACCGCGATCGAGAACGGGGCGGACACGTTCGACTGTGTGAACCCGTCACGGGTGGCGCGCAACGCGGCGATCTACGTCGACGAGGGCCGGTTCAACATCAACACCGCCCGATTCAAGCGCGATTTCACCCCGATCGACGAGAACTGCGACTGCTACACCTGCGCCAACTACACCCGCGCCTACCTGCATCACCTGTTCAAGGCCAAGGAGATGCTCTCGGCGACGCTGTGCACGATTCACAACGAGCGCTTCACGATTCGTCTCGTCGACCGGATCAGGGCCAGCATCGAAGGCGGGTACTTCGACGAGTTCAAGAAGGAATTCCTCGGCCAGTGGCGGGGGCGGATCAAGGTGCCGGGGGAGTAAGGGGTGGTTGTTCGGCAGAGCTTCGGGGTTTGAGTAGTCCCAGATGGTTTGACGCTGTGTTTATTGGAGCGCTGGCGCGCTCGAGCGCGGCCCCCTGGGGGCCGCGAGTTAGCCGCCGTTGCTGGAGGCTTCGCCTCGTCGCAACGGCGGCTAACTCGCGGCCGGGCCGCTACCGCCGCTGCGCGGCGGCCCTCCCTAGGGGTCGGGCGTGGGGGCTGGGAGGGTGGTTATGGTGGAGCTGGGGGGTGTCAGTCGTGGAGGGCGGGGGCCTTCGCGGGGGCGTAGGTGGGTTCGGTCTTTTTCAGGATCGCGATGACGCGGTAGGTGATCGGCATGACCAGGATCTCGCACAGGGTCTTCCACAGGAAGCCGACGATCACGTAGTTGATGAACGACTGCCAGGTGTTGATGCCGATGGCGGTGGCCGCGATCGAGCAGAAGATGAGGGTGTCGGCGAACTCGCCAACGACGGTCGAGCCGATGAGCCGGGCCCACAGGTGCTTTTCCTTGGTGCGTTCCTTGATCAGCACCAGGGTGGCCGAGTTCAGGAGCTGGCCGACGAAGTAGCCGGCCAGGCCCGCGAGCACCAGCTGCGGAGTGGTGCCGAGAACGGTGCGGAAGGCTTCCTGGTTCTCGTAGAAACCGGCGGCGGGCAGGCCGATAGCCACGTAGAAGCAGCCGACGGTGAGCAGCAGCGCGGCGAAACCGGTGTAGATGGCGTGGCGGGTGGCGCGGAAGCCGTAGACCTCGCTGAGCACGTCGCCGAGGATGTAGGCCAGCGGGAACAGGAAGAAGGCGCCGTCGGTCGCGATCGGCAGGATCTGGATCGGGCCCAGCATCACCGAACTGTCGGTGAAGAACTCCACGCCCTTGGTGGCGCAGATGTTGGAGATGATCAGCGTCGCGGTGAACAGCGCGACGATTACCGGATAGAACCCCCGCGCAACCTGGGCGAATGCCGCATGTTCCGGCGCGGGGTGCCCAGATTGAGCGGGCTTGTCGAGCGAATTCGTATCAGTCACGGCCCCTATTCTCCCAGGTGCCGAACGGGTCCGCCTCGACAGCGCCAGCGCTCAACGGGCGCTGATGGAATACGCTGTCGTTATGACGAATCCCGGCGATTCCGACGAGTGGTGGAAGCAGTACGGCGGCTCTGGCGTGTCGCCGGAGTCCGGCGCGCCGGGTTCGGTGCCGCAACATCCCCAGCCGTCGCAGCCTTCTAACTACCCGTCGTCGCCGCAGTACCCACAGCAGCCGGCGCCGCCTCCTTCGCAGCCGCAGTATCCGCAGCAGTCGCAGCCGCAATACCAGCAGCCCGGCCAGCCGCAGTACCCGCAGCAGCCCGCTTACGGGCAGCCGCCGCAGTACGGCGGTTATCCGGCCGCGGGTGCGTACCAGCCGTACGGGCAGTACCCGCAACCGCAGGGCACCAACGGGCTGGCGATCGGCGCGCTGGTGTCCTCGCTGATCGGTTTCTGCAGCTGTGGCCTCGGCTCGGTGGTCGGCATCATTCTCGGCGTGATGGCACTCAACCAGATCAAGGAACGCGGCGGCGAAGGTAAGGGGATGGCGCAAGCGGGCATCTGGATCGGTGTCGCCGCGATCGTCGGCTGGATTCTCTACATTCTGTTTTTCGTCGTGCTCGGCGTGATGGGCGAGATGGACTCGTCTACCTACTGATCTCGAACGAACAGGGGCGCTTCCGGCAATCCGGAAGCGCCCCTGCTGTTTTCGTCAGGTGAAGGGGATCAGCCCTTGACGACCTGCGTGCCGCCTGCGAACTTGTCGTGCCAGCCCTGCTTGTTCGGGTCGTTGCTGATGGTGACCGCGATGTAGATCATCAGGCCGACGCTCACCAGCTGGCCGATGCAGTAGATGGCCTGCGGGACCAGGAAGATGTTGCGCTTGAGCGAGGTCTCGGGGGTGAGCTTCGGTGCTCCACCGGGGGCGAGGACCCGCAGGCCGAGCAGCTTCTTGCCCAGCGTGGTGCCCTGGGTCACCTCGAAGGCGACGTTGTAGCCGACGTAGGCGATCGCACCGATGAGCGCGGTGATGATGTTGCCCACGATCATGTTGTCCAGGAAGGCGAAGCCGATCGCCATGTTCACGAAGAACATCGGAACGCCGATGATGAGGCCGTCGATGAACCGCGCACCGAAGCGGATACCGAGGTCGGCAGGCTGCACGCCGCCGAAGTCCTGCTGACCGTAGCTGGCCTGGCCGTAAGCGGGCTGCGCGTACGGGTCCTGGCCGTACGGCGGCTGCTGCTGACCGTACGGATCCGGCTGGCCGTAACCCGGCTGGGGTGCGCCGCCGTGTGCGGGCTGGCCGTACGGCTGCTGCTGTCCGTAGCCCGGCTGCGGCTGCTGCTGGCCGTAGGGGTCCTGGCCGTAGCCGCCGGGCTGACCGCCCTGCGGGTACTGGTTGGGGTCGTAACCACCGCTGGTCATAATCTCAGTCCTCGTTTTGATCTTCTAGATCGGTCGATGCGTACGTTACGGACATCGGTCTGGTCGGAACAACCCGATGGGCTCGAGTATCCATGGTTTCTCAGGGATGCGGGTGGGGTCGAAAACTTCGCGTAGCTCGGCAGTCGTGCGTGCGGTGTATCCGAGTGAATCCGCGATCGCCGCCACCACGTCCTCGGGCGTGTTGCCCAGGGCGAGCTGGTCCGAAAGGCTCACGGCCCCATCGCGTTTGGCCAGGCGTTTGCCCTGTTCGTTGAGCACAAGGGGCACGTGCGCGTAGGTCGGCACGGTGAGTCCGAGCAGTTGCGCCAGGTACGCCTGACGCGGGGTCGACGCCAGCAGGTCGTCACCGCGAACCACCTGGTCGACGCCTTGGGCGGCATCGTCGACCACCACGGTGAGGTTGTAGGCGGGGATGCCGTCGCCTCGGCGCAACACCAAATCGTCGACGGCGCCCCGATATCGGCCGTGCAGCAGGTCGGTGAATTCGTATTCGTTCACCTCGGCTCGCAAACGCACTGCGCCGACGCGACCTTCGGCTCGTCGGGCGGTGCGCTCGGCCTCGCTCAGGTCGCGGCAGGTGCCGGGGTAGGCGCCCATCGGTCCGTGTGGGGCGGTGGCGGCCTGCTGTATTTCTCTTCTGGTGCAGAAGCATTCATAGGTGCGCCCGGCTGCGGTCAGCTCGGCGACCGCGGCCTCGTAGAGCGGGAGCCGATCGGATTGGTAGACCACCGGTCCGTCCCAGTCGATGCCGATCGCGGCGAGGTCGTCGAGCTGGCGTTGGGCGGCGCCGGGGCGAACGCGGTCGAGATCGTCGACACGAATAAGGAACTCTCGCGCGGAAGTTCGCGCGAACAGCCAGGCCAGCACGGCCGTGCGCAGGTTGCCCACGTGCAGCTCGCCCGACGGACTCGGGGCGTAGCGCCCGGCTCCCGGACGCGCGTTGTCCACGGCGCTCGCAGGCGCGCCGTTGCTGGTCGGCGGACTCGTCGGCACCCCTGGATCCTATGCGGGCGCTCGGCGCAGTCGTGTACGCAGCTGTTCCTCGGTGATCGGCGCACCGGCGTCGAGCGCGTCGAGCAGCTCCCGCGCGTGCGCGATCAGCCCGGTCAGGTCCACATCGTGCTGCTGGGCGTTCGCCGGATAGGACCCGAGTCGCTCACTGGCCCGGCGCAGCAGAGTACCCGCACCTTTGGTGTTGCCACGCTGGATGTGGGTGAGGCCGACGGCGTATTGGGCCAGTCCCTGCCAGAGCATCCGCTCGGCAACCGGGCCGTTCTTCCATGCCGCTTCCAATACCTCGTGGGCGTTGAATGCCAATCCGTCGTCCAGCAGTTGCTGAGCGAAGGTGAGAGTTTGCTGGGGTCCGAGCTCGAGATCGTCGGGGATTCGGGCGACTCCGGCACTGCCGGGGGGCAGCGGTCGGCCGAGTCGGTCGCGGGGTCGGTCGTTACGGGCACGACCTGCAGTGTCACGGTCACGGGCGATCATTACCCCATGATCCCTGTCCGCCCTCGATGGTGCTGATGTGACAGATGTTGTGCTCGAGAATTTGACGTATCACGGACCAATCACATGGAGGTAAATCCGGATGTGTCAACCGGATGGGGAATGGGTAAGGCGGCTGGCAATGTCCCCGCAAACGTGAAGCTTCGCAACCTTGGCAAAACGAAATGGGAAAGCAAATTCTCTTCCGCAACATTGCGGAAGACCTGCTAGTGTTTCTTCCGCGGGGGCAGCCCCCGGAGGCGGAAACACCTCGATGTGCTGGTTCGTGCCGGTCGGTTGCGCGCCCCGTGTGGCAGTGCCTTGTGTGCCACGAAGTAACTCATCGCTTCTGCCGGATTTCGACAATGTTCAACGAATCCAGGAGTTATCCCTCTTCTCGATGAACCAAAGGAGCAAGTGTCGTGGAAGTTGATGTGACCGACGCTGTGTGGCGGAAGAGCACCTACAGCGGACCCGATGGGAACTGCGTCGAAGTGGCCTTTCTCGCCGGCGGCGATATCGCCGTTCGCGACACCAAGGACCGCGGCCGCGGACCCGTGCTGGCCTTCGGTCCGGGGCAGTGGCAGGCCTTTTTGGCTGATGTCACCGCCGGAGAGTTCGCGCGCGGCTGAGCCGTGCGCAGGCGTATGAAACGGGCAACACCGGCCCCGAGTCGAACGGACTCGGGGCCTTCTCAGTGACCTGAACGGGTTGGCCTATCGTGGCCGGATGACCACGATGGCCGCGCGTGACGCGACGATGTACTGGCTGTCGCGCCGCACCGCCAACGATGTGTTCCTGCTCTACTCTTTCGCCGAAACCGATTCCGCCACCGACGAACTGCGCGCAATCGTCGCCGCGCGCGCCGCGTGCATTCCGGACCTCCGGATCCGGTTGCGCGAGATTCCGGGCGATTTCGGATATCCACGCTGGGTTCCCGCCGAATTCGCGTCCCAGCAATTCGTGCACCACCAGCCGGACGGGCTGTCCTGGCAGGCGCTGCTCGCCGATCTGGGCGAACTTCTGGGAACCGGCGTAGTCGCGACCGAATATCCCTGGCGCATCCATGTTTTCCGTGGTGTCCGCGGTGCGCCGCGGACGTCGGAGCCCGTTGTGGTGGTGGTGCTGCAACTTTCGCACGCGCTCGCCGACGGCACCCGCGCCGCCGCCATCGCCCGAGCCCTCTTCGGCGCTGCTGTTGTCCACAGCACACCCGGTGCGCCTGTGGATAACTCGGCATATCTCCCGGTCGGACCTGCACAAACTTCCACACAGCCTGTGGAAACCTGTGGACAACCCTGTGGATGGATTGCTCGACGGGTAGATCCGAGATGGCTTGGAGTGCTGCGTTTTCCCCAGCAACTGGCTGCCACGATGTGGCGCGGACGTGCCGCCTACCTGGCGCAGCGGGAATTGGCCGATCGAACCGAAGCGGGTGAAGTACCCGCGGCCGCAACCGGATTCGCGCCGTGCGCGCTGAACCCGGCAGTTGCGGTGGGTGATCGCAGTGTGCGCATGCTGGTCATGGACGCCACCGATCTCCGCAATCTGGGCAAAACCGTCACTGTGCTTGCGCTGACGGCGATTTCGCGAGGATTGTGTGACTACCTCACCGAGCGCGGCGAGCGACCCGAAAGGCTGGGGACGGCCCTGCCGATGGCACTTCCGACTCGCGGCAAGGCCCGCAACAACTACCGCGGACTGTCCATCGACCTGCACATCGACGAACCCGACCTGCGCCTGCGCGCGAACCTCATCGCCGAAGAACTCGCCGCCCGTCGCGAACGGGCGCTGAATCCGCTGTTCCTGGCACAGGATCGAGTCGGCGAGGTGGTGCCGTCTGTGCTCGCGGTACGCGATGTCGAACGCGCCGACCTGGACACCGTTCCCGCCGCGCTCGACGGCAACACCGTCGTCTCCAGCGTCTACCGAGGTGCCGACGACCTCGCCTTCGCCGGGGCCCCGGTCCTGTTCACCGGCGGTTTTCCCGCCTTGGGCACCGTCATGCACGTGACCCACGGCGTGCACGGCATCGGCGAAACCGTCACGCTGTCAGTACATTCCGATCTGCGAGTAATGCCCGATCCTGATCGCTATCTGGAACGGCTCACCGACGCGCTGGCCGCGGTGGTCGCGGCGCATCGTTGAGCCCCTTCACCGAATCAGACCGAGGCCGACGCTGTTTCCCGCTCGGTTCAACTCGGCGCCCACCGCCAGTAGCGCTGAGTGCAGCGCTGTCGCCGGATCGGTTCCGCCCGCTGATCCTTCGATCACGCCGTCGATCCGGAACGGGCAGAAGTAGCCTGCGCCGCTGTGGGTCTGGTGCGGTCGCCCGATCTCGATGAGCGGGGGGTGCGCGGTGGCGATCGCCAGGCCGGAATCGGCCGCACGTGGATCACGCCGACGGGTGACGGGCAGCGCCGACTGCGCGTGCACCCGCTCGTACCAGGCGATTACCTCGAAAGATGCAGCCCGCGTACCGGTTTCGTAGTGACCGAGCGCGGCCCTGCTGTACGGAACGCGCGTGGCCAACGCGGCCAACGACAATCCGGCTTCTTCGCGCAACCGCCGCAACCGAGCTCCGACGACGCCGTTCCCCTGCTCGCCCCGACTGGACATGAATCCATCGTAGAGAACTGTAGACGTTTGTAGACGCTTTTTGCTGTCCAAAAGGTCTTGACGGCGACCATACTTTTTCTCGGCGGCTCAGCGACCACCATACGCGCCACTCGTGCAGACACCGACTCGATTCGGAGGGGAACCGATGGAGATCTATCTGTGGATTGCTCTGGGGCTGTTCGTGTTCGGGGCGCTGTGCCGCTACCTACTACTCACCCCGCCCGCCGAACGCACGCGACCGAGCGTCGGCGAGATCCGGCGGCGGCTTCAAGCAGAACGCGAGGGACCCGGCCACGACTCGACGCTGCCATCGGTGCGCAACATCTCCGCGAGCAGCTTCTCGGCATCGGACTTCTCCCGCGCCAGGACGCTCCAACCGCGCACGAGACCGTCAGGGCCCGATTTCGTCGTCCACGAGCCGACCGCATGAGCACCCTGGGGATGCAGCGCGTAGTAGATGGTGCCGACCGGGAACGCGATATCCATCCCGCGCATCCATCCCGTGAGCGCCTCGCCCTCCCAGACGCGCATCTCGCCGCGCATCTGCGTGGTCGGATCAGCTTCGGGCGCAGGCGGTTCGGCGGCCGAGTCGAGCATCAGATGGTCGCCCTCGTGCCGGATGGTCACCGCCGCTACCTCGACCTCGTCCGGGTGATTCGCCGGTTTCTGCCAGGCTGCCCACCAGCGACCGGCCAGGTCGACGCGGTTGTCCACGATGCCCGCCAGTTCCGCCAGCGAGACCTGCAGCGCGTCGGCCAGCCGGACCGCGACCGGCAGCGTGGGCGACTGCTCCTCGGACTCGTACCTGGTGATCTGGCGCGAGCTCACCCCGATCGCGGTAGCCAGCGCGGGCTGCGAGAGCCCGAGCAACCTGCGCCGCTCCTGGATCACTTTCCCCGTCCCGGTGTTCATGCAGTCATCGCCTCCATTGCCGGCCCCTCCCGTCACACCCTGCTGGACACATCCGCACCGACATCACACGCCGCCCTTCGCTGTCACGAAGAGCACTGGCGCGCCGCACATGCCGACTGTGCGGCCGATTCTTCCATTTCTTCGCTGCAGCAGGCCCGTTTCGTGCTGACTCAACACAATGACTGCGGTCCCCGCTGCCTCCAGCACCTGACCGCGACGGCCTACAGCACCGGCCTCATCGACGACGACTGAGGGGTGAACTCCAGGTCAGTGGGCCCGACACGTTGACGAAGTGATTGCGAGATGCCGAACGGCCTGCGATCCCCACTACCGTCGAGGTATGAGTGCGGACCCACTGGCGGAAGGCGACGGCGCCACCATTACCGAACGCCCAGGTCTGCGACAGCGCTGGTGGCGACTGCGCCGGCCGTTCGTGCTGCCCTCCCAGCGCGCCACCGCCGACAACATCGTCGCCGCGCCGACCCCGCTGCAACCGATCGACCTGTCCGACGATGCCGAGGTCTCGCAGGTGCTCGACCTGGCGGTGCGGGTGGGCGAGGTCGTGCTCGCGGCGGGTACCGGTGTCGGTGACACCACCGCGCAGGTCCGTTTCATCGCCTCCACCTACGGTCTGAACAACTGCGACATCGACGTCACCTTCGACGCGATCCGTATCTGGGCCGACCGTGGGACGCGACTACCGCCCGCCAGCGACATGCGCGTGGTGAAGTACCGCTCGCTCGACTTCACCCGGCTGGCCGCGGTCGACCGCCTCACCCGCCGCATCCGCAGCCAGATCGTGCCCGTCGATCAGGCGCACGCCGCGCTCGACGAACTCATCTCCTCGCGCCACCCCTATCCGCGCTGGGTATCCACGGCGGGCTGGTCGCTGCTGGCGGCGGCGATCGCGGTGCTGCTCGGCGGTGGGTTCCTGCTCGCCGCGATCAGTTTCGCCACCACCGCGGTGATCGATGTGGTGAACCGGGTGCTGCATCAGCTCGGTCTGCCGCTGTTCTTCCAGAACATGATCGGCGGCGTCGTCGCCGCCACTCCCGCCATCGCGCTCGCCGCATTCAGCGACCACTGGAAGGCCGACGCCGCGCTGATCGTGGCCGCGGGGATCACGGTGTTGCTGTCGGGTTTGCAGTTGGTGGGTTCGGTGCAGGACGCGATCACCGGCGCGCCGATCACCGCCGCGGCCCGCATGCTCGAAGTGGTGATGATGACCGCGGGCATTGTCGCGGGTATCGGCCTGGCGCTGCGTATTTCGACCATGTTGGGGATCGCGGTACCGGAGATCGCGGCGAGCGCTGGTCGCGATATCGAGTATCTGCCGATCAAACTGATCGCCGGTGCTGTCGCGGCGATCGCGTTCGCGATGGCCTGTTACGCCGAGCGGCGGGCGCTGGTCGCGGCCGGGCTCAGCGGCGCGGGCGGCACCATGGTCTTCCTCGGCGCACAGTACGTCGGCTTCGGTCCGGTGGTGGCATCGGGCCTGGCGGCGACGCTGATCGGTCTCGTCGGTGGTCTGATGGCGCGTCGCGCGCTCACGCCGCCGTTGGTCGTCGCCGCGGCGGGGATCACGCCGCTGCTGCCCGGTCTGAAGGTGTATCGCGGGCTGTACGCCCTGCTCGATGACGAGACGGTGCTCGGGTTCGGGCAGATCCTCGGTGCGTTCGGTGTGGGCTGTGCGCTGGCGGCGGGCGTCATCCTGGGTGAGTGGTTCGACCGCTTGCTGAGTCGCCGTGGTGCGCCGCGCGACTTCGACCCGACTTACACCAGCGACCGATGAATTAGATCTGGACGAGTGTTCGGGGCCCGTCGGCCGCTGTGTCGGCGGGCGCCGGGTCCTGGATGCGCGGCTTGCCCGCCGCCCAGCGCATCTGGCTGCGGGCCGCGGGCGCCTCGGTGGCCGCGGGGATGACAAGCAGCGCGAGCGCGGCGCCGTTGCTGCCGACCACGTGCATGATGCGCGCGGCCTGCTCGTTGTTGGTGGTGCTGTCGCCGGATTCGCCGGTGGTCCAGTCGAATCCGAGTCGGGCCAGTTTGCCGATCCGCGGTCCGACCGCTGCCACCAGTTGGTGCATCTCGGTCATCGGCTGATCGGTTCGTGGCCACCAGGCGCCGTCGATGGGCCCGGTGGTGGTCTTGTGGTCACGCAGCATCAGCCGGATCGGCCCGGACGCGTCGCGCCCGATGCTCGTTTCAGGTGCTGTATTCACTTCGTTCTTACTTTCTGATTTCTGTGCGGTCGACGCGCTCATGGCGTCGACCGGCGCGGTCCGAGTTCGAACCTGCGCAAAGGCTTATATACCCACGGGACTGTGTCGGCACGCACATCAGTGTTGGGGCGGCGACGACAATATGTGGGTGTGGTGGGGGTCTCCCGCACCGTCGGGGCTCACTCTACGGGGGCACACCGACAGATCCACCGATTAAACGAACAGGGCCCCGACCGGCGAACCGATCAGGGCCCTGCTGTTGCGGAGGATAGGGGATTTGAACCCCTGAGGGCGTTAACCCAACCCGCGTTCCAGGCGAGCGCCATAGGCCACTAGGCGAATCCTCCGTGGAGCAGCATAGCGGGTCGCAGGGGGTCGATGCCAAACCGGCCCCCCGCGACCCCATCTGACCTGCTACTTCTTCAAAGCGGCCATGGCCTTGCGGACCTGCGCTTCGGCGGCGGTCGACATCGCGGCACGGTCGTAGCTGCCCAGGGTGGACACCTTGATCTCCACCTTCACCGACACATTGCTGTCGATCGCGGCGACGACGTAGCTGTAGTCGTTGTTGATCGAGCTGTAGGTGTGCTGCTCGCTGGCGTAGTAGGCCTCGCTGCCGAGGCCGTTCACCGGGCCGTTCTCGTAGCCCTTGCCGGTGGTCCTGGTGTCGGAGCTCTTCCAGCGGGCGTAGTCGGACTCGGTGCCGGTGTCGGATTTGAACTCGACGTGCAGCGACAGGCTCGCCTCGTCGGCGTTGCGGCCGGAGTCCTTGTTCTTGGCCTCGCAGTTGTAGGAGCCGCCGCCGATGTACTCGTAGGGCTCACGCTCGGTGTGCGTGGTCGTCTCCCTGGTGGTCGCCCACTGGTTCAGCACGGAAAGATCGACCAGATCGCAGGCGTTCTTGCCCTTCTGGAACTCGTAGTTGCCCGCCCACTTCTCCGAGTCGGGGCCGAGCGCGTCGCCTGCCTTGTTCACCGCGAAGGCAATGCCCGCGATCACCAGGACGGCGACGACCGTGATCGACCCGAGCACCCACCACAGAGCCTTGTTGCTGGAGGAGGACGGCCGCGGCGGCGTACCCCACTGCGGCTGCGGCGCCTGATAACCGGCTTGCGGCTGCGCGAACTGCTGAGGCTGGGCGAACTGCTGAGGCGGGGGGAACTGCTGCGGATACGGCTGCTGGTTCGCGCCGCTCTGATAGGGCGTCGGCGGCGCGGTGTACGGATTGGCCCCGCTCTGGTACGGCGTGGCCGCAGGTGGTGCCGTGTACGGGCCGGGCGCGCCGATATTGCCGCGCAGCACCGTCGGATCGGCCTGCGCGGGGTTCTGACCTGCGCCTTCGCCGGGGCGCTCCCACCAGGCGACGGTGGGGTCGGACGGTGGCACGCCGTCGCCGGGTGGTTTCTGATTCGGGCCGGTCACGACCGAGCCCCCCTCTCCTGTCATGGGGAACACCGCACCCCCGCTGCCGATATCGGGTAGATGGTAGTCAGCGTCACCGACAGCGTGGTGACTATACGGCTGCGTACACTCGAGGATCGGTCACTCGCTGTGGTGGCAACCGCAGAATATGAGGAGGAACACGTCGTGGGTACCGCGCGAACTCCCCGGGCCAGATGGGTCGAGGAAGGCCTGTCCGTGCTCGCGTCGTCCGGTGTCGACGCGGTGCGGATCGAGGTGCTGGCCAAGCGCATCGGCGTGACCAAGGGCGGCTTCTACGGCTACTTCGCCGACCGTGACGCGCTGCTCACCGCCATGCTCGAGGTGTGGGAAAGCGAGGCGACCGACCAGGTTCTCGAGCGCGTCGCAACCCTCGAACCGAGGACCAAGGCGCGCATGGCCGGGCTGCTCACCTTCTCCAGCGATCGGCTGCTCCCGATCGACCTCGCGATCCGCGACTGGGCCCGCCGCGACGACGATGTCGCCGCGCGCCTTCGCCGCGTCGACAATGCGCGAATGGCGTTGCTGCGCGAGACAATCGGTGTGTTCTGCGAAGACCCCGACGAGGTCGAAGCCAGGAGCCTGCTCGCCTTCTGCGCCACCATCGGCAGCCATTTCCTTGCCGCCGACCACGAGGGCCGTACCCGCCTCGAGGTCCTCATGCGCGCCGCCGACCTGCTGTTCGAAGACCGGAATCGCTAGTAGCCGAAACTACCGCTACACTGGCCGACGGATCCCGCGCGGCGAGCATCCTGTGAACTCCCCCAGGGCCGGAAGGCAGCAAGGGTCAACGGGCTCTGCCGGGTGCGCGGGGTCCCCTTTAATTTCTGGGGACCGCCACCGGCCTACGCACCTTCGCAGCGTGCGAGCCGGATTGGGGCTGGATACCCTGCCGATTCCGAGCGAGCGCCGGGTAACGTTGCGGGCAAATCCCACCTTGCTGCTTCGAAAGGCTGCCCAGGATGCCCCGGCAAACGCAGATCGGTTTGATGAGCCACGAGGAACTCGTGTCCGAGCACGAGTCCCAGACCGCGAATTACGCGACGCTCCAGACCGAGAAGCTCACGCTGGATCTCACCCGAGGTAAGCCATCGCCGGAACAACTCGACCTGTCCTCGTCGCTGCTCTCGCTCCCCGGCGACGGCGACTTCCGCGACGGCTCGGGCACCGACTGCCGCAACTACGGTGGCCTCACCGGCCTGCCCGAACTGCGCGCGATCTTCGGCGAACTGCTCGGCATCGGAGTCGACCAACTGCTGGCGGGCAACAACGCCAGCCTCGAGATCATGCACGACATCATCGCGTTCTCGATGCTCTACGGCACCCCCGATTCCTCGCGCCGCTGGGTCGACGAGCCGATCAAGTGGCTGTGTCCGGCCCCCGGCTACGACCGTCACTTCGCCATCACCGAGGCGCTGGGCATCGAGATGATCACCGTCCCGATGCGCCACGACGGCCCCGACACCCACGCCATCGCCACCCTGCTCGCCAACGATCCGCAGATCAAGGGCCTGTGGGCGGTGCCGAACTACTCCAACCCCACCGGCGTCGTCTTCTCCGAAGAGGTTGTCCGCGAACTGGTTTCGATGCCGGCCGCGGCACCGGACTTCCGCCTGTTCTGGGACAACGCCTACGCGGTGCACCCGCTCACCGATACCGCGGCCCCGGTCGTCGACGTGCTCGGCCTCGCCGCGGCGGCGGGCAACCCGAACCGTCCGCTGGTGTTCGCTTCCACCTCCAAGATCACCTTCGCCGGTGCGGGTGTGAGCTTCTTCGGCGCGTCGAAGGCCAACATCGACTGGTACCTGGGTCACGCCTCGAAGAAGAGCATCGGCCCCGACAAGCTCAACCAGCTGCGGCACCTGCGCTTCTTCACCGATGCCGAGGGCGTGCGCGAGCACATGCAGAAGCACCGCGCTCTGCTCGAACCCAAGTTCGCGCTGGTGCGCCGCATTCTGGAAGACCGCCTCGGCGCGTCGAAGGTGGCGTCGTGGACCGAGCCCAAGGGCGGCTACTTCATCAGCCTCGACGTGCTCGACGGCACCGCCGCCCGGGTGATCGCCCTGGCCAAGGACGCGGGCATCGCGCTCACCGCCGCGGGCTCGGCCTTCCCGTACGGCAAGGACCCCGAGGACAAGAACATCCGCATCGCCCCCAGCTTCCCGCAGCTGCCGGAACTGGAAAAGGCGATGGACGGGCTGGCCACGTGCGTGCTGTTGGCGGCCACCGAGAAGCTGCTCGAAGGCTGAAGCCCGCTAGGCCTTGTGGGCCAGGGCGCCGAACAGGGTGACCGAGATGTGGATGTCGCCTCGGTCGGCGCCCGCTTGCAGGTCGGCGAGGAGTTGGTCGCGTTCGGCGGCGGTGATCACGCCGCGCAGGGCGGCGAGGTCGGCGATTCGGCGGACCAGGGCGCCCGCGCCGACGGTGCGGTCCTGGACCAGCGCGTGCGAGCCGATTTCGTCGACCCGCAGCCCCGCTCCGGTGAGCAGGCCGGCGAGCCGACGACCCGAGAGCGGGTTGGTGGTCGACGAGATGAGGGTGTCGATCACCGCGCGCACCACCCTGGGGTTGCCGGGATGCACGATCGCGGTCGCCCAATCGCAGTCCACCACCACCGCGCGCCCGCCGGGACGCAGCACCCTGGCGATCTCGCCTGCCGCCCGCGCGGGTGCGGTGAGGTGCTGGAACACCCGTTCACACAGCACCGCGTCGAAGGTGTCGGCGCCGAACGGCAGTCCATAGGCGTCGCCGGAGACGAACGTCGCGCGCGAGCCGGACTCGACCGCGCGCCGCTGTGCGGAGGCGAGCAGATTCGGATCCGGCTCGACCCCGACAGCGGTGCCGTCGGACCCGACTTCCTCGGCGAAGGTGAACACCTCCGATCCGGTGCCCGACCCGATATCGAGGGCACTCTCGCCGGCCCGCAGCGCCAGCGCGGTATGACTCCACGCGCCGAGCGTGCGCATGCCGGGTTGGGTGACTTCCAGATCATGGGCGTCGATCAGCTGATCGCGGGCCGCTTGGTCGAAGCGGGCCGGTCGCGGGGTGTAGTCGGTCATTCGCACCGCCAGTGTGGGAGCAGGCCTCGTGAGCATGGTCTCAGAGGGTACTGGTGAGATGTGTCACCATGACTGTATGACTCGCACACTGTGCCTCGCGCAGGAATCCGAGGCCGACGAACTGCTCAGCACCGACGACTTCGCGCTGCTGCTGGGAATGCTGCTCGATCAGCAGTACCCGATGGAGCACGCGTTTCGTGGGCCGCGCAAACTCGCCGAGCGGATGGGCGGGTTCTCGCTGCGGCAGATCGCCGAAGCGGATCCGGCCGAGTTCGAGGAACTCGCGGCCACCCCGCCCGCGATTCACCGATACGGGCGGTCGATGGCGCGCCGGGCGCAGGCGCTGGCCCAGTATGTGATCGAGCATTACGACGGTGTCCCCGCGCAGATCTGGACCGAGGGCGACCCCGACGGCAAAGAGGTGCTGCGCCGGTTGCAGGACCTGCCGGGGTTCGGGGCGCAGAAGGCGAAGATCTTTCTCGCGCTGCTCGGCAAGCAACGTGGCGTGCAACCGGAGGGGTGGCGCAAGGCCGCTGGTTCCTATGGCGATGACGGGTCGCGGCGCTCGGTTGCCGATGTCGTCGACGCCGAAACGCTTTCGGAAGTAAGGGAATTCAAGAAACAGGCCAAGGCCGCCGCCAAGACATCCAAGTGAATTCTTAGTTAAGATCTAGCTGCTTTTTTCCCTCGTCACGGGGGTGGAACTGCTCGAAGCTTGCTTCTCGAACAGCTCCACAACAGATGAGGGATGGCAGTTTTATGAAGATGAGGAAGTTCGCCGTTGTCGCGGCGCTCCTGACCGTGGCTACCGGCATCACCGCCGGCACGGTCAACGCCGCGCCGGTCGAAGAAGCCGCCCCGATCAACTACACCGCCGAGGTCGTCGACGGGTCCAATGCCGTGATCACCACCGACGCGGGTTCGCTCGTCGCCGAGGACGGCCAGTTCAAGATCAAGGCCGCCGACGGCAAGACCGTTGCCTCGACCGCGCTGTCCTACCAGCTCGATGACTACGTGCTGCCGATCATCGCCGAGATCTCGGGCAACACCGCGACCCTGACTCCGGTGACCGACCCGGCGCAGGCCGTCTACAAGCCCGTCGCCCTTCCGTACGAGGACAAGGCGCCGTGGAAGACCGAGTACGAGCGTGAGCAGGCCGCCTGGAGCCGCCTGACCTCCACCATCTCTATGGGCGCCACCGTCGGCACCCTGGTCGGCGGCCTCGCCGGTGCGGCCATCGGCTGCGTCGCCGGTGCGCTCGCGGGCACCGTCGTGACCGCCGCGCTGGCCACCCTGTTCGGTGCGGGCCCGGTCGTCGGCTGCATCGCGGGTGCGGGCGCTGTCGGCTTCATCGGTGTGCTGATCGGTCAGATCTTCGTGACCGGCCCCGTCGCGATTGCGGCCGCGGTGCAGTACTTCACCACGATCAACCAGCCGTTCGTCGCCCCGGCAAAGTAGGTCCGATCGAGTCGTCGAAACCCCCTGTAGGAACATCGGTTCCCGCAGGGGGTTTTCGTGTACCGCCATTGCGCCTGTCCCGCACTCCGCTGACCTGCGGCGATGATGTGCCGCAGCGCACAATTCGCCGGTTCGGCTTGGATGGGTGCGGATTCGGTGTTAACTTGATTGTTATGTCCGGCAACGATCTCACCGCCCAGCGGGTCACCTACGTGACCGCCGCTCTGGGTCTGCGGTTGCCGTTGACGCGTGAACTGTGTCGTTCCTGCCACTGCGGCTGAGCCCTTCCGGCTCCTGCGCCGCCACGTTATACGTGTAGGCAATCCCGTTGGGACAACGGGATTTCAGCAAGGAACTTCATATGTCTGCTCCTATCATCGACCGCCCCTCCGCTCGGACCGGCGCCGGTCGTCCTCGAGTCTCCCGACCTGTCGTGCCGCCGGAACTGCGGCTCGGCGACAACCCCGCCGCCGCCGTGCTGCGGACCGCGGCCTCCGGCCCGATCTCGCGCGACAATGCCGCTCGGGCAACGGGTTTGAGTATCGCCACCGTGAATCGGCAAGTGGCAGCGCTGCTTTCGGCGGGACTGCTGCGTGAGCGGGCCGATCTCACCGCCGCCGGTGCGGTCGGCAGGCCGCGGGTGCCGTTCGAGATCGATCACGACGCGTATCTGACGCTCGGCATCCACATCGGCGCCGAGGCGACGAAGATCGTCGCCGCGGATCTGCGCGGACGCATTCTCGGCGGGCTCGCCATCGCGACGCCGCAGACCGGGCAGGAATTCGCGGTCACCACTGTCGCTCGCAGCGCCAAGGCGTTCCTGCAGCGGTGGCACCGGCGGACGCCGCTGTGGGCGGGTGTCGCGATCGGTGGGCGGGTGGATACGCGCAGCGGTGTGGTCGACCATCCGAAGCTGGAATGGGCGGGCGCACCGATCGGGCAGGTGCTCGGTGATGTGCTCGAGCTGCCGGTTTCCGTCGCACCGCACGTCGAGGCGATGGCGGCTTCGGAGCTGCTGCTGCCGAGCTTCGATGCACGCAGGCCCGAGCCTGAGCTTCCCGCCGCTCAGCACGGCAGCAGCCTCTACTTCTACGTTCGTGAGACCGCGGGCATCGCGGTCACTCTCGACGGTCGGGTCCATACGCCGAGCAACGGTCCCGGTTCGATCGCGCATCTGCCGACGGGCTCCGACGTGCAGTGCACGTGCGGGCGGCGCGGGTGCTTGGAAGTGACCGTCGGTGACCGGGCGCTGCAGGCTCGGGCCGTGGGCCGCGGAATCATTCCGGCGCACAACGGAACCGCGGGGACGACGATCAACGATCTGTATCGGGCGGCGGAGTCCGGATCCGAGTCGGCGCGGGAACTGCTCGCCGAGCGGGCGACGATGCTCGGACAGACTGTCGCGCTGGTGCGCGACATGTTGAACCCGGATCGAGTTGTGCTGGGCGGGCAGGCGTTTACGGGGTACCGGCCTGCGCTGGGGCATGTGGCTCGGGCGTTTTCGCAGAGTACGCAGTTGCCGGCTACGGATATTCGGATCAGTGGATTCGGGGGGAAGGTGCAGGAGTTCGCGGCGGTGGTTACTTCGTTGAGTGCGCTGTACGCGGATCCGTTGGCGGCTGTGCGCCGGGTTTAGTTCCGGGGTTGTGGCAGGGCTCCGGCGTTTGGGTAGTCCCAGAGGTTTGACGCTGTGTTTATTGGAGCGCTGGCGCGCTCGAGTCGCGGCCCCGAGAGGCCGCGACCGGCCACTGCGTGGCCGCTGCTCCCTATGGGTCGCAGGTGGGGTTGGGTTGTGCGGTTATGGCGGATTCGGGGTTTTACGGGGTGGCTTGCTGTTCAGCGCGGGTTAAAAGCGGATTCCAGTGCTGTGATGAAGAAGGGGAATTGGGAGGCGAAGCGGTGGAGGTTGGGGTCTTGGTCGTAGCCGGCGAACCAGTAGAGGCCTGGTTGTGAGTCGGCGGCGGGGTTCATGTCGCGGAAGGTGCGGATCCAGTTGTCTGCTCGGCCGCTGATCACTGTGTAGGGGAGGGCGCGGGAGAAGATCGTTTCCTGGTCGATGGGCGGGATGCGGTCGCGGGTGACCGTGTCGAGGCCGCGGTGCATGGCACGGATGCGGCCTGCGACGGTGTCGCCCAAGGGGGTTCGAACGGGGAGGTAGTTGGGGAGCAGCATCGCCGCGCCGCCTGCGAGGGCGATGGCGACGCCGACCAGGGCGTGGCCCGCGGTGAGGGCGAGGGCGAGGGTGACGGCCAGGCCGAGTGCGATCAGGGCGGCGCCGATCCAGCGGGGGAGGGCACGCTGTTTCGGATCGGCGAAGGCGCCGGTGGCCACGGCATCGTTGCGCATGGCGGCGCGGATCGGTTCCAGTTCCAGGCGGCCGGGGGCGCGCAGTTCGCGGACGGCGACGGTGTCGGTGCCCTCGGGCAGCAGCATGTCGTAGACGACGCGTTCGTATTCGCGTAGCTGGTCGTCGGGGGCGTTGACGCGGCTGATCCGCCAATCGTCCTCGCCGCGTGCGTTCACGGGGGTGATCCACAGGTAGCGGCGGACGGCGAGATCGACGACGGTGGCGGCGATGTCGACCGGGTCGGCGTGCTCGTCGATGATCAGGCCCGCTTCACCGGGCAGCACACCATCGGGGGTGGTGAACTCGACCCGGTCGCCCTGCTGGATCAGCGGGTCGAAGGTGTCGCTGCTCGCGATCGCGGTGGCGGCGCGCTTGCGGGCCAGCAGCACGTAGGCGATCATGCCGACCAGCGCGAGCAGGAAGGCGCCGAACGCGACGAACACGGGCGTGGTGAAGGCGAACGGGCCCGTGCCGCCGCCGCGCACATCGGCATTCGCGGGCACGGTGCCGGGCGGCATCTGCAGGGTGAGGTCGATGGCGTCGCCCTTGCGCAGGTCCGTTTGGTACAGGTACATCACGCCGTCGGGTTCGGTGCGGACGTCGGCGCACGGCTTGGCATTACCCGCGGAGCCGAGTTTGCAGTCCACGATGCCCATTTGGAACGTCGGGCTGATCACCGAGACATCGAGCACGGCGATATCGGCATTGAGCACGCCCAGCCAGTGGAACACCTGGGTGCCCGGCATGTCGGAGACGGTGTTGTGCACCGTATACGTGAACTTCGATTCGCCGGGCTTCGCCTCGACGATGAACTGGTCGTTCGCGGTGGTCGCCGTGCCCGCGCCGCTCTGGGTCACATCGGTGACCTTGAAAACCCGCTCGACATCGTCACCGACCTTGAGGCGCAACGGCAGCGACATCGTGAAATTTCCGTCGGCGGGCACCACGACAGTTTCGATGACCTCGAGCACACCGGTTTCGGTCAGCGTGAGATCGGCGGTGATCGAAACACCGGTGGTCACGGGCTCCGTGTGGGCGACCGGCGCGGCCACGAGCAAACCCGCCGCGGCGAGCAGCAGCGCGCCTACGGCGCCCCCCCGAAAAGTCAGCATGGGTGCTTACTCTAGACAGCTTGCTATTCTGCGTCAGCGGCTGTCGATCACAATACTCATGAGACGAGGGGGGTACGGGGGAGTGACTCAACCACCGTACGGTTATGGGCCGAATGGTCCAGGTGGACGACCGGTTCCACCACCTCCTGGCTATGGTCCGCCTCCTGGATACCGGCCGCAACCCGGATATGGGCCGCCACGTTATCCACAGCCGCAAAGTTATCCACAGGGTTACGGCCAGCGTCCGGCCTATGGTCCGCCGCCGGGATACCGGCCACCGCCCATGCCCTACGGGCCGCCGGGCAGGCCGACTCCGCCGCCACGTAAGCGCGGCGGCGGCTTCACCTCGGTGATCCTGCTGCTCATCTTCCTGCTGGTCGGCGGCCTGGTGAAATACGCCGTCAACACCGGCGTCGACCTCGGGATCGGCGCGATCGGCCCGAAACCGACCACCACCTACAACCCCCAACCCGGCACCGCACCCGCCGCGACCAGCGACAACCCGCTGCTCACCGACTCCGACGGCACCCTGGTCCCCGCAGCGTGCGACTACGCGCCATGGGGCACCCAGGTCGACAAGGCCCGCGCCTTCTTCGAGTCGGCCGCGACCTGCCTCGAATCGGCGTGGAAGCCCCTGCTGGCCGAGAACAACCTGCCCTTCGAGTCGCCGACACTGAGCGTCACCGCGACCACCGACGGCATCACCACCCCGTGCACCGGATCGACAAGCAACTTCGCCGCCTTCTACTGCCCGGCGAACAAGACCATCTACATGCCGATCAGCCAGCTGCAGACCGAGCAGTTCCGCGACAACTGGGTCGTGTACCTGTCGGTGTTCGCGCACGAGTACGGCCACCACGTGCAGGCCCAGTCGGGCATCCTGCGCAAGGCGAACAGCGAGCGCGTCGACGCGGGCGCCCGCTCGGACAAGGGCCTCGAGCTCTCGCGTCGAGTCGAGTTGCAGGCCAACTGCTTCGACGGCATGTTCATCGCCTCCTCGAAGGGCGGCGGTTCGCTGACGTCGTCGCAGGTCACCGTCGCCACCCGGGATTCCTACGGCCGCGGCGACGGCCCCGGTGACATGCGCGACCATGGCACCGCCGAGCACGGTGGCCAATGGTTCGAAACAGGCCTGACCAACCTCACTCCCAGCTGCAACACCTTCACGGCAGCTGTCGGCGAGGTGAGCTGAGGTTCCGGCAATGTTCGGCGAGCACATGGGTAACTCGTCGGGAACGGGGTAACTCACCTCATGCCGAACAGCCGGTCGCCAACGCTGCCGGACCGGGCACACGAGCCTGGCCTGAATTACGCGGAGAGGCGGACTAGCCTTCGCCGAAGCGGCGCGGCGAACTGCCGTGTACCCCTTCGGCATACGCGGTTTCGGCGTGGAGGGCGAAGTCGATGCCCGCGGTTTCGTCTTCCTTGCTCACACGGAAGCCGATGATCTTGTCGATGCCCTTGCCGAGCACCCACGAGACCGCGAAGGCGTAGGCCGCGACGACCAGTACCGCGACGAGCTGTTTGCCGAGTTGGGCGAAGCCGCCGCCGTAGAGCAGGCCGTTCACGCCGCCGGTCATCACCTGGGTGGCAAGCAGGCCGATCAGGATCGTGCCGACGATGCCGCCGACGAAGTGCACGCCGACCACGTCGAGCGAATCGTCGTAGCCCGCTTTGTGTTTCCAGCCGACCGCGAACGAACACAGCACACCGGCGGCCAGACCGACCACTACCGCACCGAGGGTGTTCACCACGCCGCACGACGGGGTGATCGCGACCAGACCGGCCACCGCACCCGAGGCCGCGCCGAAAGTCGTTGGCCTGCCGTCACGGATCTGCTCGACGATGAGCCAGCCGAGCATGCCGAGACTGCCCGCCACCAGCGTGTTCAGGAAAACCGCCGCCGCGGTTCCGGTGGCGCCGAGCGCCGAACCCGCGTTGAAACCGAACCAGCCGAACCACAGCAGACCGGCGCCGAGCAGCACGAACGGCAGGTTGTGCGGACGCATCGCGTCGATGTTGAAGCCGATCCGCGGCCCGAGCACCAGCGCCAGCGCCAAGGCTGAAGCGCCGGAAGCGATCTCGACCACCAGGCCGCCCGCGTAGTCGAGCGCGCCGAAGTTCAGCAGCCAGCCGTCCGGCCCCCACACCCAGTGCGCGATCGGCGCGTACACGGCCAGCGTCCAGAGCGGCACGAACACCATCCAGCCCGCGAACTTGGCGCGGTCGGCGATGGCGCCCGAGACCAGGGCGGCGGTGAGGATCGCGAACGTCAGCTGGAAGGTGACGAACAGCAGTTCCGGAATCGTGCCGCGGACGGAGTCGGGGTTGATCCCGGCCAGCCCGAAGTGTTCCAGATTGCCGATCAGGCCACCGCCCGCGTCGTCGCCGAACGCGAGGCTGTAGCCGGCCACCAGCCAGACCACGGTGACCAGCGGAATCGCGATGAAGCTCATCATCAGCATGTTCAGCACGCCGGTCGAGCGCACCATCCCGCCGTAGAAAACGGCCAGTGCGGGCGTCATCAACAGCACCATGGCGGTGGCCGCGAGTAGCCAAGCAGTGGCCGCGGGGTCGATCGTTGCGGGCACGGTAACTCCTTTCACGCGTGAGTGCGTCGCGAGAAAGTTACCGAATGCTCACACCCGGTACCTGCGTTAGCCCCGGTTTTCCTTGGCCAGTGCCCGTGCGCCGCGCTTGCCGGGAACGGGCAGGTCATCGCTGTCGGCCAGCCATTCGGCGGTGGTGAGCCAGCGGCGCTGGGCGTGCACGTCGGCCACGTCGAAGAACAGGCGACGGCCGCGATCGTCGCGTGCGTCGCGGGCCAGCACCGCCCAGCTCGGCGGCTTGCCCCGGTCGGCGGTGTGTTCGGCGACGAAGCCCGCGACCAGCTTGCCGACCATGTTGACCGGCTTCTGCGAGACCCGATTGCCGTACTTGGTGGTGTGCCAGCGCCGCGCCGGACACAGCGAACCGGGGCTCGCGTTCGAGGCGATCCAGCCCGCCCGTTGCGCCCGTTCGATGAGCCACAGATGCTTGACCGCCGACGGCGCGATCTCACCGACGCGTTCGGCGATGAGCTCGCACACTTCGGCGTCGGCGAGGATATCGCGCCTGGTGGGGCCGATATTGTGGTCGGTCCAGTGCGCGGCGGCGAGGCGGGCGAGGATGCGCCCGAACTCGTCGATGCTGCGCTGGGCGCGTCGGCCGAGCCGTTCGATCCGCTCGGCCTCGCGGCGCATCTCGTTCTGCGCGGTGAGCGTGCGAATGGCCGCCATCGTCGGCACCTGCCCGCGTTCGAGCAGTTGCAGGATGGCGTCGGCTGTTGCCGGGTCGGCCGCGGCCGCGACGGGTAAGGAGTCGCGTTTGATGTCGAAGTCCTGGGGGCTGATCGCCCGGCTCAGTAGCCCGACCGCGGCGTTGTCGCCTGCGAAGTCGGTGTGGGCCAGCAGAGCGGATGCGATGTCATCACACGACAGCACGGTGAAACGATCCTCCGGTCGGTGCGGTGGGGGAGCGATCGGTGCGCGAAGGTTGTGCCCCGGCCGGGATGAGGGACCGGCCGGGGTCACCAACCTGATGAAGGTTTGGCCACCGAAGTTGCCGAGATCCACGGTAGCCAGGCACTTGCGCCGCTGTCACGACCATTCATGTTTTCGTTACATCCAGTAAGAAGCCGCCAAGCGGGGAATGGGTTTGCATTGCTGGCGCAACCAGGATTGATCGACGGTTCGATGGTGGATTCGCCTCGCGGGTGGCAGTCGATAGCTGGGCCGTTGCATCCGGGGGCATGCTTTGCACCTACGCCGCGTACCGCTGAATTCAATGTGATTTGGATCACAACATGATGACGGCTTCGCTACCGCGCACGGTGCAGTGCCAGCCGCCGACAAACCCTGTCGGACATCCTCGGTAGCCTGTGGGTCGTGGCTCTGTACCGGAAGTATCGACCGGCGACATTCGCGGAAGTAGTGGGTCAGGAGCATGTCACCGACCCGCTGAGTACAGCGCTGGATACCGGACGGGTCAGCCACGCGTACCTGTTCTCCGGGCCGCGTGGCTGCGGTAAGACCTCGTCCGCCCGTATTCTCGCGCGCTCGCTGAACTGCGTGGACGGGCCCACCTCCACGCCGTGTGGCACGTGTTCGTCGTGTGTGGCGCTCGGGCCCGGTGGGTCGGGCAATCTCGACGTGATCGAGCTCGACGCGGCCAGTCACGGTGGTGTCGACGACACCCGTGAGCTGCGCGATCGTGCCTTCTACGCGCCCGCTGAGTCGCGCTATCGGGTGTTCATCGTCGATGAGGCGCACATGGTCACTACGGCCGGTTTCAACGCGTTGCTCAAGATCGTCGAGGAACCGCCTGCGCACCTGATCTTCATCTTCGCCACCACCGAGCCGGACAAAGTTCTGCCGACGATTCGCTCACGCACACACCACTATCCGTTCCGGCTGCTGCCACCCGCCACTATGCGTGGCCTGCTCGGCAAGATCTGCGAGCAGGAGAACGTGCCGGTCGAAGAGGCGGTGTATCCGCTGGTCATCCGGGCCGGTGGTGGTTCACCGCGCGACAGCCTGAGCGTGCTCGACCAGCTGCTCGCCGGCGCCGGACCCGACGGTGTCACCTACCCGCGCGCGGTCTCGCTGCTCGGCGTCACCGACGTCGCCCTGATCGACGACGCGATCGACGCGCTGGCCGCCAACGACGGTGCCGCCCTGTTCAATACGGTCGACTCGGTGATGGAAGCAGGCCACGACCCGCGTCGTTTCGCCGTCGACCTCCTGGAACGCCTGCGTGACCTGATCCTGCTGCGCGCGGTCCCCGACGCCGCCGACCGCGGCCTGGTCTCGGGCCCCGGCGACGTCATGGAACGCATGCGCGACCAGGCCGAACGCCTCGGCCCCGCCACCCTCACCCGCTACGCCGAACTCCTCCACGAGGGCCTCGGCGAAATGCGCGGCGCCACCGCGCCGCGCCTGCTCCTCGAGGTCATCTGCGCCCGCATGCTCCTGCCCTCGGTCTCCGACACCGAGTCCGCGACGCTGCAACGCCTCGAACGCCTGGAACGCGGATTCGCCTCCGGTGCTGTTCCGGCTCCCGCGCGGCCGGGCCCCGCCGCAGGTGAACCGCCTACTGAACGCCCGTCAGCGCCGTCATCGAGCGGCGAAAGCCGCCGCCGAGGCGCGGAACTGCTCGCCGCCGCCCGCGCCGAAAAGGAAGCGGCCGCAGCAAGTTCGACGCCACCGGCCGCTCGCCCTGCGCCCACGCATGAAAACCCGCCTGCGCAAACTGCGCCGGTGGCGGCCGAAGCTCCCGCGCCGCCCGCGCAGGCTGCGCCGCCCGCGCAAACCGCGCCACCGGTGGATGCCGCACCGCCCGGGCGATCCGTGTCGCCGATGGAGGCGGCGGCGCCGCCGCAAGCCGACCGTCCCGCGCAGGCGGCGCGACCCGCGTCGGCGGTGGAAGCTGCATCGCCCACGCAGGCCGAGCGACCAGTGCTGCCGGTGGAGGCCGCACCGCCCGTGCAGGCTGACCGTCCCGCGCAGGCGGCGCGACCCGCGTCGGCGGTGGAAGCTGCATCGCCCACGCAGGCCGAGCGACCAGTACCGCCGGTGGAGGCCGCACCGCCCGTGCCAGCGGCACCGCCCGCGCAGGCGGGGCGACCGGTGCTGCCGGTGGAGGCTGCGCCGCCCGTGCAGGCCGACCGTCCCGCGCAGGCGGCGCGACCCGCGTCGCTGGTAGATGCTGCATCGCCCGCGCAAGCTGCATCGCCCGCGCAGGCTTCGCCGCCGGTGCGCGCAGCAGCAGACACGTCATCGAATACGGAAACGGTTGTGCCCCAAGCACCTTCGGCTCCCGATTCGGTCGCACCTTCTGCCGGAAACCTTCGGCCAGCTGCTGTGTCGGCAGGGTCGGTTGGCGCGAATTCGGTGGAAGTTGAAGCACCACAGGCTGATTCGGCGGCGCCGAACGACCAGCCCGGAGCTGGGCCGGAAAGGCCGGCGGAACCGCAGGTCGGTGCGGCGCAGGGTTCCTCGGCGACCGAGGATCTGGTCGGGATCGTGGATGCGGCCTGGCCAGAGATCAAGGGGCGGGTGCGGGAGTTCGGGGCTACCTTGCAGGCCTTGTTGTCGGGGGCGGCGGTGTCGCGGGTGGATGGCAACACGATTGTTTTCGCGCATCAGAGTCCGCCGTTGGCGCAGCGGTTGTCCGATCCGCGCAATATCGAGGCGGTGCGGTCGGCGGTGCGGGCTGTGCTCGGGCGGGAGCTGGATGTGCGCTGGGAGACCGGTGCGCCCGCGCCGCGTCCTGCGCCCGCCGCGAAGGCTGGGCCCGCGCGGGCTTCGGGGAGTCCGGAGAGCAAGCCCGCGGGCAGGCCGAAGTTCTCGCGGCCGAGTCAGGCCGGTGGCGGACAGTCGGCTAACCGGACCAACCGGCCTGCCGACGACGACATTCCGCCGCCCGATTTCCCCGACCTACCTGACGACCCCGGTCCGGACGACTCCCCGGAGTCCCGGTCCGCCGCCGATTCCGCGCGCGCTGCGGCCGTGCTCGGACCGCCTACACCAGAGGAGGAACGGGAGATGCTGGCCGCCGCGGCGGTGCCGGTGGCCCCTGGTGACCGTCAGGACCCGGACGAGGTCGCGCTGGCGTTGCTGCGTGAACAGTTCGGGGCAAAGAGTCTGGATGGTTGACAGTGGCCGTCCGCACCGCGTTAAGTTAACCGGAGTTCGCACACCACGGTAGTATGAACGGGTGGCCGGGATCGTCGGAAGAGCATGGTTCTATGCTCCGCTGGTGCTTGCCGGGATTTGTACGGCATCGAGGCGAAAGGCCCTGGTGTTCGTGCGGCCACCGCACCCCAAGGAAGGAAACACTCCGATATGACCACAGAGGCCTACATCTACGAGGCCATCCGCACTCCGCGCGGCCGCGGCAAGAAGAACGGCTCGCTGCATTCGGTCAAGCCGATCGATCTGACTGTTGGTCTGATCCAGGAGCTGCGTAACCGTTTCCCTGACCTCAACGAGGATCAGATCTCCGACGTCATCCTCGGTGTTGTCACCCCTGTCGGTGACCAGGGCATGGACATCGCCCGCACCGCGGTCACTGCGGCCGGCCTTCCCGACACCGTCGGTGGCTTCCAGCTCAACCGCTTCTGTGCTTCCGGCCTCGAGGCCGTGAACCTGGCCGCGCAGAAGGTTCGCTCGGGCTTCGACGATCTGGTGATCGCCGGTGGCGTCGAGTCGATGTCGCGCGTGCCGATGGGCTCCGACGGCGGCGCGTGGGCACTCGACCCGGCCACCAACTACGACGGCTACTTCGTGCCACAGGGCATCTCGGCCGACCTGATCGCCACCATCGAGGGCTTCTCCCGCGATGACGTCGACGCCTACGCCGTGCGCTCGCAGGACCTGGCCGCCGCGGCGACCACCGGCGGCTACTTCGCCAAGTCGATCGTGCCCGTCAAGGACATCAACGGCCTTGTCGTGCTCGACAACGACGAGCACATGCGCCCCGGCACCACCGCCGCCGACCTCGGCAAGCTGAACCCGGCCTTCGCCGGCATCGGTGAGATGGGTGGCTTCGACGCGGTCGCGCTGCAGAAGTTCACCTACATCGAGAAGATCAACCACGTCCACCACGGTGGCAACAGCTCGGGCATCGTCGACGGCGCCGCCCTGCTGCTGATCGGTTCGGAGGAGGCCGGTAAGGCTTCCAACATGACCCCGCGTGCGCGCGTCGTCGCGACCGCCACCTCGGGTGCCGACTCGACCATCATGCTGACCGGCCCCACCCCGGCCGCCAAGAAGGCGCTGGCCCTGGCCGGTCTGACGATCGAGGACATGGACCTCGTCGAGATCAACGAGGCCTTCGCCTCGGTGGTGCTGAAGTTCCAGAAGGACCTGAACGTCCCGGACGAGAAGCTGAACGTCAACGGTGGCGCGATCGCGATGGGTCACCCGCTGGGTGCCACCGGCGCGATGATCACCGGCACGGTGCTCGACGAGCTGGAGCGTCGCAACGGCCGCTACGGCCTGATCACGCTGTGCATCGGTGGCGGCATGGGTGTTGCCACCATCATCGAGCGTGTCTGATCCCCGGCCGAAAACTTCTCACAGGAGAGAACGAAACACTATGACTGACAACATCATCGGCTGGGAGAAGGACGCCGACGGCGTGGTCGTCCTCACCATCGACGACCCCAGCCAGGGCGCCAACACCATGAACGACGCGTACATCACCTCGATGGCCGCGACCGTTGACCGCCTCGAGGCGGAAAAGGACGACATCACCGGTGTCGTCATCACCTCCGGCAAGAAGACCTTCTTCGCCGGCGGCGACCTGAAGAACATGATGACGGTCGGCCCGGACAACGCGGCCGAGGTCGCCGAGATGCTCGACGGCGTCAAGGGCCCGCTGCGTCGTCTCGAGCAGCTCGGCAAGCCTGTCGTCGCCGCGATCAACGGCGCCGCCCTCGGTGGTGGCCTCGAGATCGCGCTGGCCACCCACCACCGCATCGCGGCCGACGTCAAGGGTTCGGCCATCGGCCTGCCCGAGGTGTCGCTCGGCCTGCTGCCCGGTGGCGGCGGCGTGACCCGTGTGACCCGCATGCTCGGTCTGCAGAACGCGCTGATGCAGGTGCTGCTGCAGGGTCAGCGTCACCGCGTGACCAAGGCCAAGGAAATCGGCCTGATCGACGAGGTCGTGTCCTCGGTCGACGAGCTGCTGCCCGCCGCCAAGGCGTGGATCGCGGCCAACCCCGAAGCGGCGCAGCCGTGGGACAAGAAGGGCTACCGGATCCCCGGCGGCACCCCGTCCACCCCGGCCTTCGCGGCGAACCTGCCCGCGTTCCCGGCCAACCTGCGCAAGCAGATCAAGGGCACCAACATGCCCGCCCCGCGCGCCATCATGGCCGCGGCGGTCGAGGGCGCGCAGGTCGACATCGACAACGCGCTGGCCATCGAGGGTCGTTACTTCATCAGCCTGCTCACCGGGCCGGTCGCGAAGAACATGATCCAGGCGTTCTTCTTCGACCTCAACCACATCAACGGTGGCGGCTCGCGTCCGTCGGTCGAGGATGTGCCCAAGCGTGACATCAAGAAGATCGGTGTCATCGGCGCCGGCATGATGGGCGCCGGCATCGCCTACGTCTCGGCCAAGGCCGGCTACGAGGTCGTGCTCAAGGACGTCGAGCTCGCCAATGCCGTCAAGGGCAAGGGCTACGCCGAGGCCATCGAGGCCAAGGCGCTCTCGCGTGGCAAGACCACCCAGGAGAAGTCCGACGCGCTGCTGGCTCGCATCACCCCGACGGCCGACGCCAACGATTTCAAGGGCGTCGACTTCGTGATCGAGGCCGTGTTCGAGAACCCGGACCTGAAGAACAAGGTCTTCCAGGAGATCGAGGACATCGTCGACGCCGACGCGCTGCTCGGCTCCAACACCTCGACCCTGCCGATCACCCTGCTCTCGGAGGGTGTCAAGCGCTCCGAGGACTTCATCGGCATCCACTTCTTCTCCCCCGTGGACAAGATGCCGCTGGTCGAGATCATCAAGGGCGACAACACCTCCGACGAGGCGCTGGCCCGGGTGTACGACTACACCCTCGCCATCAAGAAGACCCCGATCGTCGTCAACGACAGCCGTGGCTTCTTCACCTCGCGCGTGATCGGCACCTTCATCAACGAGGCCATCGCGATGGTCGCCGAGGGCGTGGACCCCTCGACGGTCGAGCAGGCCGGCCTGCAGGCGGGCTACCCGGCCGCGCCGCTGAAGCTGAGCGACGAGCTCAACTTCACCACCATGCAGAAGATCGCCAACGAGACTCAGGCCGCGCTCATCGCCGCGGGCAACGAGGATCAGATCAACGCTGCCGCGAAGGCGTCCAACGGCGTCATCAACAAGATGGTCGACGAGTTCGACCGCAAGGGCAAGGCGGGCGGCGCCGGTTTCTACGACTACGTCGACGGCAAGGCCACCGGCATCTGGGAGGGTCTGCGCGAGACCTTCAATTCCAGCCGTGAGCTCCCGGAGGGTGTCACCTTCCAGGACCTCAAGGACCGGATGATGTTCGCCGAGGCCATCGAGACCCAGAAGTGCTTCGACGAAGGCGTGCTCACCAGCACCGCCGACGCGAACATCGGCTCGATCTTCGGCATCGGCTTCCCGGCCTGGTCGGGCGGCTCGCACCAGTTCATCGTGGGTTACCCCGGCGGCCAGGAGGCCTTCGTGGCCCGTGCCGACGAGCTGGCCGCGAAGTTCGGCCCGCGTTTCGAGGTTCCGGCCTCGCTGCGCAAGTAAATCTGTAGGACCGGTTTCGACCGGTGCGGAAGCCCGTCACCTGTTTGGTGGCGGGCTTCCGCCATTGGAGTCGGGTCGCCAGGAGGCAGGCAGAGTTTCGGCTGCCGGTCGGTTCACGCGCAGTATCTCCGGTAGGGGCGGCCGTCCTGATCTTGTCGTCACGAGGAAGTCAGCGAGCTGGAGTTGATCGGGTCCGGTCCGTGGCCGAGTACAGTGTCCAACCATGGGAACACCCAGTGACTCAGCAACTTTCGATACAACTAAAGGTCTCTTTGCTGACTTCTCTGCCTACCGGAACGTGGTCAACGAGGACTATCAAGAGGTTTTCCGCACCGGTATTGTAACGTTCGATACAAATATATTGTTGGATCTGTATCGTCAGCATCGCTCTGCGTCTGATCAACTCTTCAGCGCCATGGAAGCGCTTGGTGATCGACTCTGGATTTCGCACCAGGCGCTGAAGGAATTTCACCGAAATAGGATTGGTGCCGCCGAATCTCCCGCCGACGAGGCGGAAAAGACGACAATCGAACTCGACAAATATCAGGCTGACGCGCTTGTGCGATTTCGACACTGGGCAAAGCGGGTAGGAATATCTGCAGAGCATGAAGCTGGGTTAGCGGCAAAGCTTGCCGAGGGGTTCGAGGCGCTTTATATCGGCATTCAAGATGTCATTGGCGATCATGATCCCGAATCTGCTGTTGATACCGAAACCGATCCCATCGTCCTTCGCCTGGAAGGTATCGTACGGGGTAGGCGCGGCGAGCCAATGGATAGGCCGACCTATGTCCGAGCGGTGGCCGAGGCTGAAAAGCGGGTTCGGGAGAAGATACCTCCAGGATACAAAGATGCCAACAAATCCAAGCGGGACGACGCAGAGGGAGCTGCTGGAGACTATCTGGTCTGGGAGCAGTTCTTGGTCGAGGCTGCGGCACGTGGTGTCGATGGATTGTTGGTCACCGGCGATGCGAAAGAGGATTGGTACAGGAAGGAACGCGGGCAGAACCTAGGACCCAGGAACGAGTTATCAGAGGAGTACCTCAAAAGGACGGGAAAGCGGCTCTTCATGCTTACGGCTGCAAGTTGGCTGCATCACATGAAGCCTCTGATCCAAGCGCTACCTGGAAGTCAGGACGAGGCGACTGTCGATACGACAGTGGATGCACTCGAGCGAAGCATGTCTGACGAGGTTCGAAGTGAACCTGGCTGGAATCGTGTTGGTGTTGTGCGACTTATCGACGAACTGCGGGATGCATATCCAGTGCAGTATGCGGCCATCAGGGAAGCTGGACTGAATGGTGGTTACATTACGCGTGATCAAGTTTACGATCTGGCGAACTACTCACCGAACCGGTCCCTTCGTGGGTTCACTCGTCCTATTCAACGGATAGCAAAAAATCTCAAGGATGAAGAGGTTATTCCCTACTACTCGCAACCGGCCCTCAGTCCGGAATATGACTATTCCGCGACCGGTAATAATCAGGCGGTGGCATTCAGGCTATCGATCGAATTCATGGATATTTATGATGATCTTCGCGATGGCGAATAATCTGAACCGGTTTGCAAATAGTGGCGGTGCATTAATTCCGCTCGGGCTGGTTCTGCTGAGCTAAAGCCATGGTCCAGAAGTTGCGGACCAGGGCGAGGGCTTGTTGCAGATCTGGTCGAGTTGTTGTCAGATCCTCGGCAAGATTCGGGTATTGGTTCACCCACAGCGGTGGGGGCTGGTCGATCTGTTCCGGAACCGAATGTGTGCTGCGGACGGTGAATACGTGCTCGACAACCCGAACAAGGCAGGGATTCGGTTCAAGTCCGTCTTCGATCAGCAGGACCAAGTCGACGAGATCCTTCACCCTGGTGTTGGGTCGGTGTCCGTAGTCGCGGGTGAGCGCGTGCAGTTTTTCCGCGAAGTGCTGGTGGCGGTCAACAGCTTCGATTGTGCCGCAGGCGATTCCAGCGAAGCTCAAAGTTCCGGGCAATCGGAGGCGCTCGGTTCCGGATAGTTCTTCACTGCGGTTGGCGACGTCGAGGCGTACACAGGCAAACTGTCTGCCGCCCAGGTTTGCCTGTACCGAGAACCGCCATGCTGCGCGTCCTGCGGCATCGAGGGCAAGTTCGGTGGGTTGAGACACCTCGAACGAGAACCAGTCACCCCCGACATCCTCGATGAGGCAGTCGATCAGTAGGTCCCGCACGGATTTGCCATCAATGCCCTGCGCACTGAGTGCGAAATCGAGGTCTTTGGTTGCCCTTGCTCTGGGATACAACCGAAACTCCAGGGCTGCACCGCCTTTGAGTATCCATGCGTGGTCTTGATCGGCTGCGAGGCGGGTGGCCAAGCGGTCGAATACCACTCGGCGCCGCAGACGCCCGAGATCGGTACCGCTGTCATCGGCTTCACGCTTGAGCCTGAACTCCAGTGCGGTTCGCAGATCGGATCCGGTGCCGTAGTGTTTCAATGCTCGCCCTCCCGTACTGCTCGTTCAATGGACAGTTCGGCGCGCGGTCCGGCCAGCTGCGCGCGGTGAAGCAGTGATCGTTGGGTGATGATGCCGCGGTGGAGCAGGTCGCTGACAGCGGATGAGATGACATCCTGGTCGGCTTCGGCGAGTGCGGCATCGAGGACTGAGCGGACGGGCGTCGTTACCCGGAAACCGTCGCTGTGCAGGATATCGGTAGGTGGGAGTTCCCCCTTGTGGATTGCGAGCGCGCTGGCAGTCCGCCTATAACCAGGCGGGACGGTCAGGTGCACCTTGGCGGGATTGGCGATTCCCAGGTCATGGACCGCTAGTGCGGTCGTGTGGGAGACGACGGCCTCGCCGCCGCTCCACAGCGTCCATCTCACTAGGTGGTCCGTGTCCTGGCCTGGCAGAGCTAGGAACTCGCGGAGTCGGTATAGAGCGCGGTCGATCTGGATCCAATTACCGTTCCGCTTGTGGAACTGCTGAGCTTGGTAGGTGTAGCCAGCTTTCAGTGCGTCAGCAGCGGTGAAGTAGCCGCGCTGCTTGGCGGCGACTTGCCATAGATTGTTGCGACGTCCGCTCGCGTCTTTGGGCACTGGCATGACGGTACAAGAGCGTTGAACTAAAGTACAGTTTTAGTTTTTTGCAGCAGCCCGCACAAAACTCAATGTCTACTTGAGCTTGTCGAGGGAGCTGGCCACGCGTGCACGAGAACCTTCGTGGCCCGTGCCGACGAGCTGGCCGCGAAGTTCGGCCCGCGTTTCGAGGTCCCGGCCTCGCTGCGCAAAGTAAGTCTGTAGTCGGCAGCGCCCGTCACCTCGTCGAGGTGGCGGGCGTTCGCCGTTATCGGGGCTTGGCGTAGTCGGCGTAGCCCTGCCAGTCGAGCACTACGCACGGCTCGTCGCCGACGACCCAGGCGTCGTGGCCGGGCGGGGCGATCATGACGTCGCCGGGGCCGTATTCCTGTTTCTCACCGTCGTCCATCTGCACCACGAGGTGCCCGGACAGGCAGTAGCCGATGTGCGGGGCCAGACAGCTGTCGGTGCCCGCGATCGGCTTCACGTGCTCACTCCATCGCCAACCGGGTTCGAAGACGGCGCGCCCGACCGGGCCGCTTTCGACGTTGACCAGGTCGAGTCGACCCTTACCTTGCTCGAACGGCCGGGTTTCCTCGGGCGCGTCGAAACTCATGCGTACCAGCGCGGACATGACATCTCGCTTCTGCTCGGATGGTGAGCAGTCGCGTCGTGGTCCACCGCGGAGAGGTACCAGCACGGCCCACAGCCGAGCCCACCGAGGTACAAGTCTTCGCCGATCAGCGCTGGTGCGCAAGGGCCGCTAGCGGAAGCCGATCGCGCCGACGATGTCGCCGTGGCGGTAGCGCAGATACTTCTCGACGAGCGCCGCGTCGACGGCGGCCGTCGCGGTCACCAGGGTGATCACCACGAACTCCTTGGACGAGCTCGCCTTCCACTTGCCGGTCTCGAAGTCGTCGATCATCCCGACAGCTCGGACGTTGAGATCTTTTTCCTCGATCTTGTCGGCCGAGGACTCCGCAGCCGCCGCATCCTTCATCCCCAGCACGAACTGGGTGATCTTCACGGCCCCGCCCTCGGCCGTGAGCAGCAGTTCGCTGGCGTACTGACACCCGAAGCCAGTGAGCTTGCCGCCCTTCTCGACCGGCGCGCAGTTCTTGTGATCGCGCCCCTCGACCCAGTCGGCATGCATCTGGACATCACCGAGCTTGAAGTTCCACGGCCCCTCGTAGTCCGCGTAACCCAACCGCGCCCCGGCCTTGGGCTTCGACGTGGTCGTCGTCGGTTTTCCGGTGGTGGTCGACGACGGCTTACCCGTCGCCGACGCTGCCACCGCAGAACCCGCAACGCTCTTACCCGCCGATACGAGCAGCCCGGCACCGACGATCAGCCCGGCGATCAGCACCAGCACGATGACGATCCACCCGGCATTCGACTTCTTCGGCGGCGGCCCGAGCGGCGGGATCTCCTGCGCGTATGCCGCAGGCTGCTGCGGCTGCCCCCAGGCCGCCGGATGCTGCTGTCCGTGTGGATACGTCATGACCAACCCCCCTTGTCATCCCGACGGCCCCGAGCCCGCCCGGTTCATGCCATCGACCCTACTTTGTGTACGAACCGACAGTTCGGACGGTGTTAACCCTGGGGTGTGCTCGGGTGGATAGCGTTGCGGCCCATGGGACGTCGGGTAGCCGCGGTGATTTTCGGTGCGATGGTGGTCGGGGTGAGCGCGCCAGGGGCGGTTGCCGATCCCGGGGTCCGGGTGCTGGGGGAGCAGGTTGTCGCGCACGACCTGGACTTTCAGGGGACCGTCGTCGGCGGGTTGTCGGGGATCGACTACCTGGCCGATAGCGGGGAATACGTGTTGATCAGTGATGATCGGTCGGAGAAGGGGCCTGCTCGGACGTACACGGCTCGGATTCCGGTGGGGGAGACGGGGATCGGTCCAGTGAGCTTCACGGGCACGTCCCCGCTGCGACGTGCCGACGGGACCGTGTATCCGCCGAAGTCGGTGGATCCGGAAGACATTCGGGTGGACCCGTGGACGGGCGACTACTTCTGGACGCAGGAAGGTGAACGGGCCGGGGGCGTGCTCGCGGATCCGTCGGTGCGCGTCGCGCGGGCCGACGGCGGCTTTGTCGCCGAACTGCCGATGCCGGAAAACCAACGGATGCGGCCTGGTTCGGGTCCTCGCCAGAATCAGGCCCTCGAAGGGGCGACGTTCGCGGCCGGTGGCGCGTTGTTCGTGACCGCGCTGGAGGGGCCGTTGCTCCAGGACGGCCCAGGCGCGACAACGACGGCGGGGGCGACAACGCGGATCACCGTGCAGGCCCGGTTCGGACCGGTGCTGGCGCAGTACGCGTATCCGCTGGAGTCGGTCTTCGCCGAGTCGTACCCGGAACCGGGCCAGTCGAGCAATGGCGTCACCGCGATCCTCGCCGACAACGCGCTCGATCCGTCGCGATTCCTGGTGGTGGAACGGGCTTTCGCCAAGGGCGTCGGTAATCGCGTGCGGATCTTCGAGATCGACACCGCGGCCGCGAGCAATGTGCTCGACGCGCCGATCGCGGGTGCTCGCCCGGTCGCGAAACGACTGGTCGCCGACTTGGCCGACCTCGGGATCGAGGCCGTCGACAATATCGAAGCGATGACGTGGGGCCCGCGCCTGCCCTCGGGTGAACGCACATTGGTGCTGGTCGCGGACAACAACTTCGCCGCCGAACAGCGCACCCAGGTGATCGCGCTCGCGGTGCGCTGAGTTCCGGTTCGGACAACCGTTGCCGCCACAGCGTCGAATCTCCACCCGATAGATGCCGGATCGCGCTAGCTTGGATATATGCGGTGAAGTCGATTCCGCATACCGACCGAAACGCCGGTGACGCCGATTTCTCGAGAGGTGGTCACATGGATCCGGAACCGACGCGGATGCAGCGCGGGCTCTCCGAGGCGGCGCCGGTGGGTCTCGATACGCAGCGGACGAAGGCACCGGGGGAGCCCGACGCGGGTGTGATCGCGGAGCTGGACGCGATGGGGCTCACCGCGGCCAAGGAGATCGGGCGCGGCGGGTTCGGTGTTGTGTACCGGGCTTTACAGCCGGCGCTGGATCGGGTCGTCGCGGTGAAGGTGCTGTCGTCGGAGATCGATGTGGAGAGCCGGGAGCGGTTCCTGCGCGAGGAACAGGCGATGGGCAGGCTGTCGGGGCACCCGAACATCGTCGATATTCTGCACGTCGACGTGACCGAGACCGGGCTCCCGCTGATCGTGATGCCGTACTGCTCGCGCGGTTCGCTCGAACGTCTCATCCATGATCGCGGCCCGCTGACCTGGTCGGATACCCTTCGCGCCGGGGTGAAGCTGGCGGCGGCGATCGAGTCGGCGCATCGGGCGGGGATTCTGCACCGGGACGTGAAACCGGCCAATGTGCTGATCAGCGGCTACGGCGAACCGCAGCTCACCGACTTCGGGATCGCTCGGATTCCCGGCGGTTTCCAGACGTCGAGCAGCCTGATCACCGGGTCGCCCGCCTTCACGGCGCCGGAGGTGCTCAGAGGCAACGAACCGACCGTGCGGTCTGATATTTACGGCCTCGGCGCGACCCTGTTCGCCCTGCTCACCGGCCATGCCGCCTTCGAACGGCACGCGGGCGAGAAGGTGGTCGCCCAGTTCCTGCGCATCACCACCCAGCACGTCCCCGATCTGCGCGCCCAGGACATCCCTGACGACGTGGCCGCGGTGATCGAACGGGCCATGTCGCCCGAGCCGACCGACCGGCCCGCCAGCGCCTACGAATTCGGCGAGATGCTGCGCGATGTGCAACGCGCCCACGGCCAGATGCCCGACGAGATGGCGTTGCTCGACGCCGAGGAGATCACCGACGACGCACCGGAGGCCCTGCAATCGGTTACCGGCCGCCGCAGTTGGCCGCTGACGCTGCAGCCTGCGGGCGCCTCGGTCCCCATGCCGAACACGACCACCGGAACCCTGCCGCCGACTGCCGCCACCAAATTCCGTCCGCCAACGCCCGCCAGGGAACCTTTCCCCCGCCAGCGCCTGCTCGACGTGCTGCGCGAAGGCGGCGAGCGGCGACTCGCGCTGATCCACGCGCCCGCCGGTTTCGGCAAGAGCACCGTCGCCACCCAGTGGCGCGCTGACCTGGCCACTCGCGATATCCCGGTGGCCTGGCTCGGCGTCGACCAGGACGACGACAGCGAGATCTGGTTCCTCGCCCACCTCATCGAGGCCATCCGCCGGGTGCGCCCCGATGTCGGCGCGGGTCTCGAGCAGGTGCTGGAGGAGCGTCCCGCCGACGCGGCCGCTTACGTGATCGCCACCCTGATCGACGAGATCCACGCCAGCGGACAACCGGTGGTGGTCGTGGTGGACGACTGGCACCGCGTGCGCGACCCCGGCGTGCAGCGCGCGATGGCGACACTGCTCGACAATGGCTGCCACCACGTGCGTTTCGTCATCACCAGTCGCGATCAATCCGGTTTGCCGATCAGCAGGTTGCGAGTGCGCGACGAACTTGTCGAGCTGGATGCCGCCGCGCTGCGGCTCACCGAATCGGAGACTCGTCAGATCCTGGTGGAGCGCAACGGTTTCGCGCTCACCGACGAGCAGGTCGAGCAGATCCACACCGCGACCGACGGGTGGCCCGCCGCGATCCAGCTGGTGAGCCTGACGCTGCGCGGGAAGTCCGATCCGGCGCAGTTGCTGAGTTCGCTCGCCGAGGGCGGGCACGGGATGCGCGAGTACCTGGCCGAGAACGTGCTCGACGCGCTGGCGCCGGAACAGCTGGAGTTCCTGATGGCGATCTCGGTGGTCGAGCGGGTGAACGGCTCACTCGCTGGGGCGCTCGCCGAGGTGCACGATGGAGCGGCGCTGCTGGAGAAGGCGGAGCAGCGTGAGCTGTTCCTGCACCGGATCCAGCACGATCCGGAGTGGTATCGGATGCAACCGCTGTTCGCCGAACACCTGCGTGCTCGGCTCGAACGCGAGCATCCGGGCCGTTCGAAAGCGTTGCACCGCAAGGCGGCCCGCTGGTATGCCGAGCATCAACTGCTGCGCAAGTCGGTGGATCACGCGGTGGCCGCGACGGATCTCAAACTCGCCGCTGACCTGCTCGAAAGCGGCGGCATGGACCTGATCGACGGGTCCCGTCTCGCCACGCTGCTCGGTAGCGTCTCGAAACTGCCTGTGCAGCAGGTGACTTCACGGTCGAAGCTGCTGATGGCGGTGGCCAGGGCGAACATGAACATGCAGCAGACCGGAACCGCCCGCAACGCGCTCGGCAGGTTGTCCAATCTGCTGGCCCGCAGTGCGCCCGGCGAGCCGGAGGTGACCGAACAGCGCTGTGTGGCAACGGTCTTGGATGCCGCCGACCGGGTGGCGCACGACAACACCGCCGAGGTGGCCGACAGTCTGGCCGCCGTGCTGAAAGAACCCGGCGACCTGCCTGCCTGGGCGGTGTCGACCGCCGCCAACCTGATGTCGTTCGTCCGGCTGTGCGAGTTCGATTTCGACGCGGTGACCGAGCTGCAGGACTGGGCCGCCGGATATCACGCGCAGTCGAAGGACCCGCTCGGTCCGGTGTTCGGTCTCTGCGCGCTGGGTGACGCCGCCTACGAGCAACTCGATATCGGCGTCGCCACCACCTGTTTCGAGCAGGCGTACGCGACGGCACGGGCCAGAGCGGGCCCGCGCTCGGACGCCGCCCGGGTCGCGGCGGCGCTGCTGGGTGAATTGGCTTATCGCCGTGGCGATCTGGCGATGGCCGATCGGCTCCTCGACGAGAGTCACGAGCTGGTGACCAGGGTCGGCCCCGTCGACTTCCTGATCGCGACCTTCGTGATCGGGGCCAGGGTGAAGGCCGCGCTCGGTGACCAGTACACGGCCTCGGCACGCCTCGACGAGGGCGCGCGCGTGGCCGCGGAGAACGGGTTGGCGCGCCTGGACGCCCATGTGCGGGCCGAACGGTCCCGGCTCGGGTTCCCCACCGGCGCCGACAATTTCACCCCCGATGCTTCGGGTAACGGGGCGCGGAGCAAGAAGGGTGCCGCCGCGCTGATCGCCGAGGCGCGCGCCATCGCCGACATCCGGGTCCTGCTGGCCGAACAGCGGCTGCGCGCCGACGATCGCGCCGCCCGCCATGCCAGGGTGATCTACGCGAAAACGCTCGAACAGGCGCGTCCGCGTGCGGAATTGGACGCGACCCTGCTGCTCGCGGAGTGCCTGGCCTCGGCCGGGTGGGTCGGGGAAGCGACCGGGCTGGTGCTGCCGGTCCTGCGTACCTGCGCCGATCTGGGCTGGACCAGACCGCTGCTGGACGCTGGACCGGGTGTTGTCGGCCTGCTGCACGTATTGCGCACGCAATCCCATGACGGCCGAGAACACCCGATCCTGCAGGACCTACCCGGTCACTTCCTCGACGAATTACTGCAGTAATTCTGGCGGCTGGCGCCGCGGTTCTCGGCGCCTAACTCCACCTCTTCCCTCCCTCCGGGCACTCCTTCGTCGCAGGAGTGACGAGTCAGCTCTAACCCCAATGCCGCGCAGTTAGCGGATTGTGGGCGACGTCAACCGTCGCCAAGGATTTCGATGGTGACTTGGATTCGGTAGGCGTTGCGGTCGATATTGCCTTTGGCGCGGTGTTTGGAGATAGCGCGTTTGACGATGCGGGGGCAGGCGCGGGCGCGGCGGGACGGTAGTGGTGCGGCCAGGACAGCGCGACCGATCGTGCCGACGAGGTCGACGACGGTGTCTGCGATAACGCCGGCTGCGAGGATGACTTGGTCGCGGGCAGTGTTGAGGGCGATGGTGAAGCTGGCGCGGTCGGGGCTGATCGCGGGGCTGGCCAAAGCGGTGTCAGCGATGGCAGTGCGTAGTACCTGGTAGGTGATCAGCAAGGCGTAGATCTCTTGGTTGACCAACTCGGGGTAGCGGGCGCGTAGCACCCGGCCGCCGAGGATGCTGGATTTCAGTTCCAGGTAGCTGGTTTCGATTTCCCATCGCTGGTGGTAGAGCTCGACCAGGTCATCGGCACGGTAGCGGCGGTGGTCGGTCAGCGTCGTGAGGAACTGGTAGTGCTCGACACGGCGGGTCACCGCGCCGTCACGGGTGCTGGTGATGAGGATGTCGGCGTCGATGATTCGGAGCTCGACCGTGCCGAGGCGGGTCAGCCATGACCCGTCGGGCAGCCGTGCCAAGATCGCCATCTTGCGTGTGAGTTTGCCGCGGATCAGTAGTTGAGCGCCGTTCGCGGCGGCGGATTCGATGATCTTCGCGGCGTCGAAGTTGCGGTCGGCCAGCAGCAGTGTGCGGGGTCCGAGGCAGGTGAACAGTTGTGGCGCGTAGGTGGTTTCGCCGCTGCTGTCGGGCCCGAACACCGCATCGAGCACCGTGCGCGTCCCGCAGGCCACGATCGCCACCAACCGCATCATCGGGTAGCCGGAATCGCCGTTGGGCCCTGCACTGTGGCGGCGATAGGCGGCGAGGTTGGCTGGACTGGCCGCGACATAGACGCTGGTGCCGTCCACCGCGCACACCAGCATTCCTCGCCACCGCAGGGCACCCGCTGCCGGGCCTTTGAGCAGGGCGAACAACTCCCGCAGCGGAGCGGCCCCGATCCGGCGACGTGCTTGGGACAACGCCGAGGAATCCGGTGAGGCCACCGAAAGCCCCTCTAATCCAGCGACCAGTTTCGCCCACACCCCGGTGTAGCCGATCTCGGCGAACAACGCCCCAGCCAGCAGCAGATACACCACCACACGCGAGGGCAGGTCCCGTACCCGTGTTTGCACCGCCCGCCCGGACTCCAACGCGGCATCCACCATTTCGAAGGGCACGATCTGGGTCAACTCGCCCAGATGCCCCGGCGCGAACACTCCCTCGGCTACCGTCGATGCACGTTTGATGACAGACTGAACAGACAGCGGAACTCCCGGTGGATGGTTTGTCTTGGAGGACAAAACCTCTCTACCAGTAGTTCCGCTGTTCTATTCCGTCAGCCTCTCAGTGCCACAACGTGATTCGCTTGACGGACACCACAATCCGTTAACTGCGCGGCATTGGCTCTAACCCGGGACCCTCCGGTCAGTCCATCGGCGGAGGCGCGCCGAGAACAGGTCGACAGACTACGGCGTCCACCACGGCCGCAGCGGGACGTCCCAGGTTCCGTTCTCGTCCAGTTTCACGCCGAGCACGTGGTGCAGCTGGATCACGTTGCGCTGGAAGCCGAGTCGGCAACCCGCCATGTACAGGCCCCACACCTTCGCGGTGCCCTCGCCGACCTCGGCGACGGCCTCGTCCCAGTGGGCGACCAGGTTCTTGCACCATTCGTGCAGCGTGAGGGCGTAGTGCTCGCGCAGGTTCTCCTCGTGCAGCACTTCGAGGCCGACGTTCTGGATGTCGGAGATGATGCGCCCCGAGCCGATCAACTCGCCGTCGGGGAAGACGTAGCGGTCGATGAAGTCGCCGGCCTTGGTGGTGCGGGTGTTGTCGTGGCGGGTGATGCAGTGATTGAGGAACAGGCCGCCCACCCGCAGCTTGTCCTTGATGTAGCCGAAGTAGAACGGGTAGTTGTGCACGCCGATGTGCTCGGTGAGCCCGATCGAGGAGACCGCGTCGAACTCGCCCTCGGGGATGTCGCGGTAGTCGCTGTGCCTGACCTCGGCGAACTCACCGAGGCCTTCCTCGGCGATCTTCTGCTGGGCCCAGGCGGCCTGTTCGGCCGACAGCGTCGCCCCGATCACCTTCACGCCTCGGCGGGCCGCGTAGCGGACCATGCCGCCCCAGCCGCAGCCGATGTCGAGCAGGCGGTCGCCTTCCTTCAGGCGTAGCTTGTCGAAGATCAAGCGGTACTTGTTCTCCTGCGCCTGCTCGAGGGTCCAGTTCTCGTCGCCGTACACCGCGCAGGTGTAGGTCATCGAGGGGCCGAGGACGTACTCGTAGAACTTGTTGGAGACGTCGTAGTGGTGGTGGATCGCCTCGGCATCGCGAGTCTTGGAGTGGCGCAACCCTTCCAGCGCGATCCGGCGCCAGCGTGGCAGCGTCTCCTGCGGCGGGGGCGCGATCGGCTTGAGCCGCTCCCAGCCCAGCGAGCGGGCGATGGTGACCAGTGACAGCGCCGAAGGACGATGGAACTTCATGTCCTGCATGGCTTTCAAGATGTCGTACGGGTCGCCGGGATGTACGCCCTCGGCGATCATGTCGCCTGCGATGTAGGCCCGCGCCATCCCGAGGTCTCCGGGAGCGCCTGCCAGGTAGTTGATGCCCCGCGGGGTCTTGATGTCGAGGGTGTAGGGCGCGCCCTCCGGGCCGGTGGCGCTGCCGTCGTAGGCCGTGACGCGGACGGGGATGTCACCGTCAACCAGGCTTTCGACGACCTCGGCGATATTGAGCCGGGTGCCCAGCTCTGCCAATACCTCGGATCGGTCCTTGAATGTCGTCACTTGCGTTGCACCGCCTTCGAATACAGATTCAGCAGTCGTTGGTTCGGGTCGTAACGGGTCTTCAGTTCGGTATAGGTGTCGCCGCCGTAGAGTTCGGCGAACTCGGCCTCGTCGTAGTAGGAGTCCGAGTACAGCGACTTGTGTCCGTCGAACGCGGACACGATCTTCTCGATGGCGCGGTTGGCCGCCCCTTCCGGTTGACCTCGCTTGGTCGGCACCGCCGACCAGAATCCGACATTGACGTAGGTGCGCTGTGGTTCGAGCGGGTACAGCGGCCACGGACGGGCACCGTCGGTGGCCGCGGCGTCATCGGTCGCACGCAAGCGCAATGGGCACAACCAGATCGGCTCGATCGGTATTTCCCGCAGGAACCATTCGACGAAGTCGGCGGTGTGCTGCACCGGCACCTCGATGTCCTGCACGACGCGTTCCTGCGGGGGGTTGCCCTTGCGGGCCTGCCTTCGGTCATCGATGTGGTACTTGCGATCGAGGGCGACCAGTTTCCAGTAGAAACTGCTGCGCCGGTGCGACTTCGGCCAGAGCTTACGGAGCTTCGGGTTCTGGGCGCCGAAGGCGCGCGAGCACCAGAACCAGTCGGTGTCCCAGCGCCACAGGTAGTCGTGGATGGTGAGCCGGTCGCGTTTCACCCCGTCGGCGTGCTGCAGGGAACGGTAGAAGATGTCCATACCGGTGTAGTCGCTGACCGGGCCGGGCTCGTCGGTCTTGCGGCCCAGGGTCAGGTAGCTCTCGTCCGCGCTGAACACGACGCCGTCGATGTAATCGACATCCTCGCCGTCGTAGCGGCGTTCGAGCACGATGCGTTCGAGTGCGGTTTCCAGTTCACGTAGGTCGTGGAAGCGCAGGTGCCGCAGTTCCACGAACGGCAGCACGGGTTCGAGCTCGATCTTCAACCGGACGGAGTATCCGAGGGTGCCGTAGGAGTTGGGGAACCCGTGGAACAGGTCCGCGTGCTCGCCGTCCGGTGTCGCGGTGATGATCTCGCCGGAGCCGGTCAAGATGTCCATTTCCAGCACGGATTCGTGGGGGAGACCGTTGCGGAACGAGGTCGATTCGATGCCGAGGCCGGTCACCGCGCCGCCCAGGGTGATGGTCTTGAGCTGGGGAACCACCAGCGGCGCCAGCCCGTAGGGGAGGGTGGCGGCCACCAGGTCCTCGTAGGTGGTCATGCCCGCCACGTCGGCCGTGCGGGCCTGCGGATCCACCGCGATCACCTGCCCCAGGCCGGACACGTCGAGGCCGGGCGCGGTGGTTGCCGCCCTGGCCCGGAACAAGTTCGATGTCTTCTTCGCCAGCCGGACGACGGCACCGTCGGGAATGGCGCGATAGCTTTCCAGCAGTCGCTCCACGCCCGCTCGATGCGCGGCGTATCCGGACTCGCGTGCGGCCGGTTCGTGACCAGCCCTACCCAAAAGACTCACTGCCACCCCTTTGACGCTAGTACGACGTCGTCCGCCGAGCCACCGGATACTTGCGCGACGCGACAAAATGTCACGCACATGTTCCCGCGCCGCCCCAACCTGGTCGGGAGAACCGCTCGGGCACAGGGCAGGATGTAATCCGATCGAACCTCTAGCAAGGAGTCAACAGTGGGACAGGTCAGCGCCAGCAGTTCGATCGTCGTCGCCGCGGATCCGCAGCGCACGCTTGCGGCGGTCGGCGACTACGAGACGATCCGGCCGCGCATTCTTTCCGCGCATTACCGCGACTACAAGGTCATCGAGGGTGGTCAGGGTGCGGGCACCGTGGCCGAGTGGACGCTGCAGGCCACCGAGAAGCGCTCACGCAACGTGCGCGCGACCGTGACGGTGTCGGGTTCGACCCTCACCGAAACCGATGCCAACTCCTCGATGGTGACCACCTACACCGTCACCCCCGACGGCACCGGCTCGAAGGTCACCGTCGAGACCAGCTGGAAGGGTGCGGGCGGCATCGGCGGCATCTTCGAGGGCATCTTCGCCCCGCTCGGCCTGAAGAAGATCCAGGCCGAGGTGCTGGGCAACCTCTCGCGCGAACTGGCCTGAGCCGGTCGCAGGTCAGGCCTTGCCGACGTCGAAGAGATTTCCTTCGGGGTCGGCGAGGGTTGTCCACTGCATGCCGTACTCGTCGAAGTCGGCAATGTGCTTGGCGCCCAGGCTGATCGCGCGCTCGATGTAGTCCAGTGACTGCGCGGACGCGAAGTCCAGGTGGACGACGTTCTTGCCGGGGTTCTTGTCGCCGACCTTGATGAACATCAGCAGCGGAGTGGCGCCCGCGGCTTTGCCGACGGTCGCGAAGAACTCCGATGCTCCGGGGTCGACGGTCGTGTCCATCAGTTGGGCGTAGAACTCGGCAAGGCCTGCGGCGTTGTCGCAGTCGAACGTCACATTCGCCAGGGCGATGGTCATCAGATCTCTCCTTCGGTGATCGGCCAGCACACTTCGGTGCGGTAGGTGGCCGGGTTGTCGGTGCTGTCCGGGCCGACGAGGTAGCGCTCGCGGACCGGTTGGTCGGGTAGGGCGGCGCCGTGCTCGGCGACGTGGCTGCCGAGTGCGCCGTAAGTGCGGTCGAAGTCTTCGAACGCCCCTTCGTGCACGGCCACGGCGAAGCGGCGGGCGGGGAAGTCGGAGACAGTGAAGCCGGGGACGGGAGCGAAGTCGGCGCCCGGCGGCAACGGCACATATGCGGTGACCGCGCCGTTGCTCTCGGTGAAGAACTCGTTCGAATAGGTCGCGCCCGCAACACCTCCCGGGTCGACGCCGGCTTCGAGCAAGATCGTGTACAGCTGCTCGAAAGCCGTCCCGCACCATTCGGCGATGGCGGCGCGCTCGACCTCGTCGGTGACCGTGAGAGCCGTGAACGCGGGCTCGGTGCGGTAGTCGACCTCGATCGGCGGAGGCGGCGCCGTGAGCAGGGCGCGCAGTGAGACCACCACCTCGCGGGTGCGATCCAGGGCCGCCTCCATCCTGATCAGATGTGCCCGCAGCGCGGTGTCACGTTCGGCGGGATCGGCCGCCGCGAGCACGGTGCGGATCTCCGGGAGCGGCATCTCGAGGTCGCGTAGGCGACGGATGAGATGGGCCCGTTCCACCTGTTCGGTGGAATACCGGCGGTAACCGGTGCCCGGGTCTACCGCGGCGGGCTCGAGTAGCTCGATCTCGTGGTAATACCGCAGCGTCTTGACGCTCAGATGGGTGAGGCGGGCGAACTCGCCGATCGCCACGGTTGCTGTCATGGGGTCCAGAAAACACCCTCCAGTCAGTGGAGGGTCAAGGAATGGTTACGCGGGCGCCAGAACGAAGGCGGCCAGCAGCGGCCACGCGCCCTCGCGCCACCACGAATAGCCGAACCAGACGCCCGGGGTGACCTCGCGGATCTCGTCGTAGACCTGCGGGGTGGGTGACGGCGCGTAGTTCAGTGCCCAGGCGAGCCTGCCGTCGAGGATCGACGAGGCTCGATAGACGTCGGCCGGGAACGCCTCGATCCCGGCCCCGGTGACCCGGTTGGTCAGCGAACCGCCATCGGGTCCGGTGCGGAACACCTTGCCGATCCACAGCGCGGGCGCGACCGCCTCCAGTTGCGGCGGGCGGGTCACCCAGCCGTTGGTGAGGCCCGATGCGATGGCGCCGGCGGACGAGTCGCGGTAGATCTGGTCCTGTTGGGTGACGTTGCACCGGAAGCGCAACGAATCAATGGTCGCCGCCCGATTGCCGGGATCGAGCACACAGCCGTTCCCGTAGTCGGCGATCCCGGCTCCAGAATCGGCCGATACGGCGGCGGGTGTGAGTACAAGCAGGCCGGCGACAGCGGCGCACAGGGCCGACGTCAGGCGCCTACGGGATGCATTCATCGGATCTCCTAGAGATAGCTGAACCATTGCCCGACCTGCCTCGATCGTAGGCCCGAACGCGCAGCGGATCCATCCCCTCGGCAACCGATCCTCGCGACTAAGCTGGCAATCCCCAGGGCCGAAAACCTCGCGGCCCCGGCCGCCAATCAACACAGGAGTGTTTGTGCAACCCGGTGATGGTCAGTTCGATATGCAGGCTTTGCTTGCTCAGGCTCAGCAGATGCAGCAGGCAGTGATGCAGGCGCAGGCCGAGCTCGCCGAGACCGAGGTGACCGGTCAGGCCGGTGGCGGTCTGGTGCAGGCCACGATCAAGGTGAGCGGCGAGGTGAGCGCGCTGACGATCGACCCGAAGGTGGTCGATCCGGACGATGTCGACGGTCTGCAGGACCTGGTCATCGGGGCGATCAACGACGCGATGAACAACGCCCAGCAGCTCGCCGCCGAGCGTCTCGGCCCGCTGTCGCAGGGCCTTGGTGGCGGTTCGATGCCCGGTCTGCCCGACTTCTGATGTATGAGGGGCCGGTACAGGATCTGATCGACGAGTTGGGCAAACTGCCCGGCGTCGGTCCGAAGAGCGCACAGCGCATCGCTTTTCATCTGCTGGCGGTGGAGCCGCCGGATATCGACCGGCTGCAGGCCGCCCTGCAGAAGGTGCGCGACGGCGTGCAGTTCTGCGTGTCGTGCGGCACCGTCGCCGACGGTGAGCTGTGCCGGATCTGTGCCGACCCGCGCCGCGATCGCACGATGATCTGTGTGGTCGAGGAACCAAAGGATGTGCAGGCGATCGAGCGCACCCGCGAGTTCCGTGGTCGCTACCACGTGCTCGGCGGTGCGCTCGATCCGCTCAGCGGCGTCGGGCCCGATCAGCTGCGGATCAGGCAACTGCTCACCCGAATCGGTAACCAGGAGGACGGCATCGATGTGAGCGAGGTGATCATCGCGACCGACCCGAACACCGAGGGCGAGGCGACGGCCACCTATCTCGTGCGGATGCTGCGTGATTTCCCCGGGCTCAGCGTCACGCGGTTGGCCTCCGGGCTGCCGATGGGTGGCGACCTGGAATTCGCCGACGAACTGACCCTCGGACGGGCACTGTCGGGCAGGCGAGCGCTGTAGCGCCGACGGGCCGGTGGCTGGGTGCCGTCGGCTCGTCAGTCTTCAGAGGTCGACGCGGGTCCAGGTGACGCCGTCGCCGGCGGCGGGCTTGCCGTTGGCCCAGTCCCAGATGATGTCGGCGACCTGCGCCGGGTCTTCGAGGGTCGTGCCGAAGTGCCGGTCGGGGGCGCCGTCGCGGTATTCGAGGGTGTACGGCCCGCTCGGGTCGCGGTAGGTCTGGATGTAGCGCTGATCGCCCTGCTCGACGATGAGGTACGGGTTGGGCGCGGCGAGCCCGGCGACCCACTGGTGCGCCAATTCCTCGGTGAGATACGGGAATTCACCCGCGCCACCGTGCGTGACGTGGACCGGGATGTGGCCTGCCGGGTCGATCAGCCAGGTCAGCTGCGGATCGTAGACGGCGAAACCGCGCGGGGTGGCGAGGTCGAAGAGCAGGTTGCGGACGAACCCGATGGCGTCGTACGGCGACGGAATGTAGAGCGTGTCGCCGCTGGGGCCACCGACCGAGTCGACGCTGAGAAACGAGTCCTCCACCGGCAGTTCGGCATTGCGCGCGTTCAGCTCGGCGGCGATCTCGGCGATCGGTTCGGACTCGGTGAGGCCTTCCTGTGCGGCGAGGTAGGCGTCGATCTCGTCGACAGAGCTGGCGACGCCGGACGGCAGCAAAATGTGGTCGTAGCTCATGAAGGTGAGCTTAGCGGCTGGACGAGATGGGTCCGGTCCCCGTGATCCGCCCCGGCTATTACCGTGGTGTTTCGAAAGGGGTGCCGGACGGGAAACTCCGGTTTCTTCGCCCCGCGCGGTGTCGGTGGTCTGTGGTCAACTTGGTGAATGGGCATCAAGGTGTCGCTCGAGCACCGCACCGCATACTCCTTCGACCGACTCGTCGAGGTGCATCCGCATGAGGTGCGGTTGCGTCCCGCGCCGCATTCGCGCACGCCCATCGAGGCGTATTCGCTGGAGGTGTCGCCGGCCGAGCACTTCGTCAACTGGCAGCAGGACGCGTTCGGCAATTTCGTTGCGCGCCTGGTGTTTCCGAACCCGACGAAGGAGTTGTCGATCACGGTCGGGTTGATCGCCGACCTCGAGGTGGTCAACCCGTTCGACTTCTTCATCGAGGACTACGCCGAGTTCTTCCCGTTCGAGTACGAGTCCGCGCTCGCCGAGGACCTCTCGCCGTATCTGCGGCGCGTCGACGAGGACGGGCCGGGGAGCGGTCCGGGGGAGTTGCTGCGGGACTGGGCGCGGGCGCACCGGCCGAAGGGCCGGACCAGGGTCATCGACTATCTCGTCGAACTCAACTACGCGCTGCGCAATTCGGTCGATTACACGGTGCGCATGGAGGCGGGTGTGCAGACGCCCGATCACACCTTGCGCACCGCGCTCGGGTCGTGCCGTGATTCGGCGTGGTTGCTGGTGGGTGTGCTGCGTGAGCTGGGGTTGGCCGCGCGGTTCGTGTCCGGTTACCTGGTCCAGCTCACCTCCGATGTGCCGTCGCTGGACGGGCCGTCGGGTCCGACCGCCGACTTCACCGATCTGCACGCCTGGACCGAGGTGTATCTGCCCGGCGCGGGCTGGGTCGGGATGGATCCCACGTCCGGGCTGTTCGCGGGTGAAGGCCACATTCCCCTCGCCGCCACCCCGCATCCGGGTGCGGCGGCCCCGATCACCGGTGCGACCGGGATCACCGAGGCCACTCTCGATTTCAGCAATGTGGTTCGCCGGATTCACGAGGACCCGCGAGTCACGCTGCCCTACACAGAGTCTCAGTGGGAACGCATCGTCGCCTCCGGTGCGGCGATCGACGAGCGCATGGCCGCGGCCGATGTGGGCCTCACCATGGGCGGCGAGCCGACGTTCGTCTCCATCGACGACCAGGTCAGCGCCCAGTGGACCACCGACGCCGACGGCGCGCACAAACGGGAACGCGCCGTCGACCTCGCCGACCGCCTTCGCTCGATCTACGCGCCGACCGGCATCGTGCAATATCGCCAGGGCAAGTGGTATCCCGGAGAACCGTTGCCCCGCTGGGAGATCGCGATCGCGTGGCGGGCCGACGGTGTGCCGATCTGGCAGCGGCAGGACCTGCTCACCGATCCGTGGACGCCGGTTTCGCAGCAGCTGCCGGTGAAACCCGTCGCGGAGAGTGGATACGCGCCGGCAGGCCCGGAGGTCGCGACCACTGTTGTCGCGCTGGGACTGGCCGACGAATCCGGCCCGGACATGAGCGAGGACGTGCCGGGACCGATCGACGCACCGTCGGTGCTCGATGCGCATCTGCCCGCCGACGCGGGTGACCCGGTCGCTCCGGCAGACATGGTCGCGGTCTTCGATGCGCGTCGTCGGATCGGTGGCGCGGACGTGGCGGCCGCCGTTGTCGCGTTAGGGCTCGCCGAGGACGACGATGCGCGCGGCAACGTCGATCTGCTCGACAGGGTCGACGACGAACTCGTGGCAGACCTCGACTCGGTGGAGTTCGACGAAGGACCGGCGCTGATCGACGAGCTCGACGAGTTGGTCCCCGCCGAACATCGCCGCACCGCGGAGAGCCAGCAGGCAGGCGCCGACCCCGGTGGCACTGTTCGCCCGACTGAGCAGGCCGAGGTGTCGAAGAAGGACGCGAAGAAGGCAGCCAAGGCGGCCGAGAAGGCCGAGCAGCGGAAGTCATCGGGGAAGAAGAAGGGCCGTAAGGACAAGGGGGCCGGGAGCGCGCCGCAGTCGGTCTTCCCGCCCATCCAGTTGACTCGTTCGCAGCCGATCAACACGGCCGCGGGGTTGATCCCCGATCGCGCTCCCGCCGCCGATATCGGTGCGGCCAAGGCATTGATCGCGGAGATCGCGGGCACCCTCGGCCTGCCGGACGAGCAGGTGCGGCCCGCGTTCGAGGATCCGCTGGCGCGGTTGGCGGCGACGGTGAGCGCGCCGTACGGCGATCCGCCGCCGGCCGATATCGACCCGACCGAGGATTCGCCCGAGGTGCGTCGGGTACTGCTCGAGAGTCTGGAGGAGTCGGTCGATCAGCCGTCGGCGTATGTGCTGCCGATTCACCGGCGGGCCGACGGTGCGGGCTGGGCCAGTGCCGACTGGCAGATGCGGCGTGGGCGTTCGGAGGACAGTCGCGGCCGAATCGTGTTGGCCGACGGTGATTCGCCTGCGGGACTTCGCCTTCCGATCGGATCGGTGTCCTGGCACGCGCCGCCGATCCTGCCCGACAGCGATCCGCTGTACCAGCAGCCATTGCGCGGCGAGCGGGTCGAGCCGCCCGCCGCGGTGGAGTCCGCCGACTTCACACCGACGACCGCGCTGGTCGCCGAGGTCAGGCAGGGGCGTCTGCACGTGTTCCTGCCGCCGGTGACCGAGCTCGACGACTTCCTCGATCTGATCGCCAAGGTCGAGGCCGCGGCGGTGGCGATCGGACAGCCGGTCGTGCTGGAGGGCTACGCCCCGCCGAGTGACGCACGGCTGCACACCTTTTCGGTGACTCCCGACCCGGGCGTGATCGAGGTGAACATCATGCCGACCAGCTCCTTCGCCGAGCAGGCGCAGGTGCTGAACACCCTGTACGAGCAGGCCAGGCTCGCCCGGCTGAGCACCGAATCGTTCGACGTGGACGGCACCCACGGCGGCACCGGCGGCGGCAACCACATCACCCTCGGTGGGGTGACGCCGGCACGTTCGCCGATGCTGCGCCGCCCCGACCTGCTGGTCTCGATGCTCACCTACTGGCAGCGGCATCCCGCGCTGTCGTACCTGTTCGCGGGCCGTTTCGTCGGCCCGACCTCGCAGGCGCCCCGCGCCGATGAGGGTCGTGAGGGCGCGCTCTACGAACTCGAGATCGCCTTCGCCGAGGTCGCCAGGCTGTCCGCGCAGGCCGCGGGACCGACCCCTTACGAAATCCAGTCGGCCCCTTGGCATATCGACCGTGCGCTGCGGCACCTGCTCACCGATCTCACCGGCAACACCCACCGCGCCGAGTTCTGCATCGACAAGCTGTACAGCCCCGACTCCGCGCGTGGCCGGCTCGGACTGCTGGAGCTGCGTGGCTTCGAGATGCCGCCGCATTTCCAGATGGCGATGGTGCAGTCGCTGCTGGTGCGGGGCCTGGTCGCGATGTTCTGGGACAAGCCGTTGCGGGCGCCGCTGATCCGGCACGGGGCGAACCTGCACGGCCGCTACCTGCTGCCGCACTTCCTGATGAACGACATCGCCGAAGTGGCCGCCGACCTGCGTGCGGCGGGCGTCGACTTCGACACCGCCTGGCTGGATCCGTTCACCGAATTCCGCTTCCCCCGCATCGGCACCGCCATGATCGGTGAGGCGGAGCTGGAACTGCGCGGCGCGATCGAACCGTGGCTCACCCTCGGCGAGCAGACCACCGGCCAGGGCACCGCCCGCTACGTCGACTCCTCGGTGGAACGCCTCCAGGTGCGCCTGGTCGGCGCCGACCGCGGCCGCTACGTCCTGACCTGCAACGGGATGCCCGTCCCGCTGCTGGCCACCGACAAATCCGACGTACAAGTGGCAGGCGTGCGCTACCGCGCCTGGCAGCCCCCGAACTCCCTGCACCCCTCGATCACCGTCGACGCACCCCTGGTGTTCGACCTGGTAGACGTGGCGACCGGCATCTCCCGGGGTGGCTGCACCTACCACGTCGTGCACCCCGGCGGCCGCGCCTACGACGACGCCCCCGTCAACGCCGTCGCCGCCCAGTCCCGCCGCAATCGCCGTTTCGAGGCCGCCGGACATACGGTGAACCCGACCGATCCCGCCGAACTCCGTGCGAAGATCGCGGCACAGTCGACCGATGTCGGCGCACCAGGCATCCTGGACCTACGCCGCGCGCGAACAGTGTGGGGTACATAGTCGGTCAATTTGGCGCCAGCCGCGATCAACACAGGAGGCTCGGTGGCTCAGCGCGATGAAGCGCTCAGGGATGGGGATCGGCAGGGTACGGGTGTGCGTGCCCAGGTTGCCGAGCAGTTCGCGCGGTATCGGGCGGACAGCAAGGCGGGCGCGCGGTTCGACGAGTGCGGTCGGCCCACCACGGGGTACTACGACGAACTCGTCGACGGGCGTGGGCGGGTGCGGTCGATGTGGTCGGAGCTGTCGGCCGACTTCATCGATCAGGGGATCGGCGGGATCGATCGGATCGATCACCGGGTGCGCAGGCAGATCGAGGACGACGGTGTCACCTACACCGAGGTCGGTCTCGGCGGCGATACCGACACCGCGATCCCGCAGCCGTGGCGCCTCGACCCGATTCCGCTGCTCGTCTCCGCCGAGGACTGGACCCGCCTGGAGACCGGCCTGGTTCAGCGCTCACTCGTGCTCGACGAGGTGCTCACCGATGTGTACGGCCCACGCAGACTGCTGAACTCGGGCCTGCTGCCGCCGGAAGTGGTGTTCGGCAACACCGGGTACGTGCGGGCCGCGCACGGCATCACCATCCCCGGCACCCACCAGCTGTTCCTGCACGCCTGCGACATCAGCAGGTGGAGCGACGGGCACTTCCGCGTGCTGGCCGACTGGGCGCAGGCACCCTCTGGCGCCGGGTACGCGCTGGCCGACCGTCGCGTGGTGGCCGAGGCCATCCCCGAAGCCTTCGAGCACGCGGGGCCGCGACCACTGAGCCCCTTCGCGCGGGCCATGCGGTTGATGCTCGAGGAAGCGGCACCGGAGCTGGCCGACGGGGAGGAGCCGGTCGTCGTGGTGCTCAGCCCCGGTTCGCACTCCGAAACCGCTTTCGACCAGGCATATCTCGCACAGATGCTCGGTTTCCCGCTGGTGGAGAGTTCCGATCTGGTGGTGCGCGACGGCGCGCTGTGGATGCGCTCGCTCGGCAGCTTGGAACGCGTCGACGTGGTGCTGCGGCGCGTCGACGCCGAGTTCTCCGACCCGCTGGACCTGCGACCCGATTCGCGACTCGGCGTGGTCGGACTGGTCGAGGTGCTGCGGCGCGGGGCCGTGACGGTGGTGAACACCCTCGGCAGCGGGCTGCTGGAATCGCCGGCGCTGAGCCAGTTCCTGCCACGCATCGCCCGCTCGGTCCTCGGCGAGGACCTGCTGCTCGACGCCACACCCACCTACTGGGGCGGCGACGACACCGAGCGCTCGCACCTGGTCTCGCACGTCGGTGACCTGGTGATCCGCTCCGCCGTCGACGGCTCGACGATCTTCGGACCGAGCCTGTCGGCCGCCGAACGCACCGACCTCGCCGCCCGGATCGAGACCGAACGGTGGAAGTGGGTCGGTCAGGAACCGGCCGAGTTCTCGGTCGCGCCCGCGGTGGACGGCCCGGCCGGATTGGCACCCGCCCCGGTGGGCATGCGCCTGTTCTCGCTGGCCAGAAGGGGTAGCTACACGGCGATGGCGGGTGGGCTCGGTCAGCAGCGCATGCGGCTCGAACCGACCCGCAGCGTGATCAAGGTGGCCGCCAAGGACGTGTGGGTCCGCGCGGCCCCGGCCACCGTGCCCGCGGTGAGTGCCGAGGCGCCGCCGGAGGAACGGTTGCGCAGAGGAGTGCCGGTCGTCGAGGCGATCAGTTCACCGCGTGTGCTCAACGACCTGTTCTGGATGGGGCGCTACAGCGAGCGTGCCGAATCGGTGGTGCGGTTGCTCGCCGCCACTCACGATGTCTACCAGGACTTCCGCTACCGCCCTTGGCTCGACGGCGCGGAAGCCTTGCCGATCCTCATGCGGGCACTGTCGATCACCACGGGCACGATCGCGCCACCGTCGGTGCTGCCCAACGGAATCGGTCAGTTGGTGGCTGTGCGATCCGATGAAGAAGCCGCCGCAGGGCAGTCGAATCCGGCTGCTGAGCACGATGATTCGCTGATCGACGCCGAATCGGCCGCCCGTGAAGCGGAATTCGAGGATGCCTCAGCAGACGAGGTATCAACGAGCGCAGCGAACCAGGACTCGCCAGCTGGTCCAGCGGCAACGCAGTCGATGGCGCAGGGTCAGTCGGCAGGGCAGGGTCAGTCGGCGGGGCAGAGCCAGTCGGCAGGGCACGACCAGGCGACGGAGCTCGACGCCGCGGACGAAGAGGCGGAGGCGCCGTGGGAGCGGGCCGGAACCAGTGCGCTGGCTCGGGCGCTGCGCACCACCGGTGTGACACCCGAGCGGGGAGCGGAGCCGATACCAGAGCCGGAAGCGGAGCCGGTCCTCGCGCGCTCTCGGCAGGCGCAGGGGCAATTCACCCATCGTGCAATGGATTCCAGTGGTCAGGACGGTGTAGCCGCCCGGCGCGCGGTGGCGGGTGCGTCGGCGGAGGGCTTCCAGTACTTGGCCTCGTTGACCGGCAATCGCGAGCTGCCGGGGTCGCTGTCGTACGCGGTGGATCATTACGGGTCCGCCGCGCGGGCGGTGCGAGATCAGCTCTCCGGTGACACCTGGATGATCATCGGTGCAGTCGATCGCGCATTGGCCGAATTCCGCAGTGCCAGTACAGAACAGGAGACGGCGCTGTCGGCGGTGCATTCGCAGACGCTGGCGGCGTTGCTGTCGCTGTCGGGGATCGGCGCGGAGTCGCTGGTGCGCGACACCGGCTGGTACGTGATGGATATCGGCAAACGGATCGAGCGAGGGCTCGCCGTGACGTCGCTGATCAATGCCGCGCTGGGGCGCAAGAGCTCCGCGGAGGTGCAGAGTGTTGTCGCCGAGGCTGTGCTCACCGCGACCGAGTCGGCGGTGAGTTACCGTCGCCGCCACCGTGGTTCGGCACGGGTGGCCGCGCTGGCCGGTCTGCTGCTGTTCGACGCGGGCAATCCACGGTCGCTGATCTATCAGCTCGACCGGCTCGAGGCCGACTTCCAGGCGCTGCCGGGTGGTTCCGGCGCCTCGCGTTCGCAACGGCTGCTCGCCGACGCCCAGCGCATGCTGCGCCGCGTCGACCCGGCCGACCTGGAACATACCGACGACGACGGCGTACGGACCGAGCTGGTGGAACTGCTGGAAGGGGTGCACTTGCGCCTACGCAAGCTGTCCGAATCGTTCGAGACCACCAAACTCGCTGTCCCGCTGGGCATCCAGCCGCTCTGGGGCAACACGAGGCTGGTCGGATGACCCGGCGATACATGGTGGTGCACCGCACCACCTACAGCTACTCCGACGAGGTGACCAGCTCCTACGGTCGCGCGTACCTCACTCCCCGCGAGTACCCGGGCCAGCGCCTGCTCGAGCACGAGATCTACATCGACCCGGTGCCTTCGGACCGCTCGGTGGGCACCGACGTCTACGGCAACACCACGACGTACTTCCACGTGACCTCCGAGCACCGCAACCTCGAGGTGACCGGCGAATCCCTGGTCGACGTCGACGGTGAGCACCCGTCGGCGATGCCTGGCGCCGACATGCCATGGGAGGCAGCACGTCCCACCGTCGCCACCGGTCCACTCGCCGTCGAGTTCACCCTCGACCTACTCCCACCCGAGATCACCCCGGACGTGATCGCCTATGCCGCAGAGAGTTTTCCGCCGAACAGACCACTGCTCGAAGCCGTGACCGAGCTGAACACCCGTATCCACAACGACTTCCAGTACCGCTCGGGCTCCACCACGGTGAGCACCAGCGTGGCCGACGTGTTCGCCGCCCGCGAAGGCGTCTGCCAGGACTTCGCCCGGATCGGCGCGGCCTGTCTGCGCTCGCAGGGCATGGCCGCTCGCTATGTGTCCGGCTACCTCGCCACCGACCCGCCCCCCGGCAAGGAACGCATGGTCGGTGTCGACGCCACCCACGCCTGGGCGGCGGTGTGGCTGCCCGGCACCGACGAGACCGACCGCACCGGCCGCTGGATCGCCTTCGACCCCACCAACGACCAGTTCGCCGACGAGCGCTACGTCACCGTGGCCTGGGGCCGCGATTACCAGGACGTACCGCCGCTACGTGGCATCATCTACACCGACGCGAAGCAGTCCACAATCAAGGTCTCGGTCGATGTAGCCCCGGTGGAGGTTTAGTCACATGCGCGATTTCGTCTGCCCGAATTGCGGTCAGCAGTTGGCTTTCGAGAACTCTGTTTGCCTGTCCTGTCGCAGCGCACTGGGTTTCAGCCTGGGCGAACGCACACTGGTGGTGATCGGTGACCCGCCGAGCGAGGAGTCGGTCGATCACGTGGCGGGTGTCGTCGACAGTGATCGTTTCCGGCTGTGCGACAACCTCCATATCGCCAAATGCAATTGGCTCGTCGACGGCGATGCCGACGGCCCCGGACTGTGCCTGTCGTGCCGGCTCACCCGGACCAGGCCCAACGATGCCGATACCGACGGCCTCGCTGAGTTCGCCGACGCGGAGGCCGCCAAACGTCGCTTGATCTTCGAACTCGTGGAACTCGGCCTGCCGATCGTGAGCCGCGACGAAGATCCCGAGCACGGCCTGGCCTTCGACCTGCTGTCCAGCCGCACCGACGACGTGCTCACCGGCCATATGAACGGCGTGGTCACTCTCGATCTGGCCGAGGCCGACGATCCGCACCGCGAGCAACTACGCAAGGAGATGGCCGAGCCCTACCGCACCTTGCTCGGGCATTTCCGGCACGAGACCGGCCACTACTACTTCTCGGTGCTGGTCGCCGATGATGCCGCGCTGCAACGATTCCAGGAACTGTTCGGCGATCCGTTCGCCGACTACCAGGCGGCACTGGACCGCCACTACTCCGAGGGCGCGCCCAGCGGCTGGAAACGCGACTACGTCTCCTCCTACGCGACCATGCACGCCGCCGAGGACTGGGCCGAGACCTTCGCCCACTACCTGCACATCCGCGACACCCTCGACACCGCCGCGGCCTTCGGCCTCGCTCCGGCGGGCGCGACGCTGGATCGCCCACAGATCGGCCGCGCCGGCTTCGACAAGATCATCGAGCTCTGGTTGCCGCTGACCTGGTCGCTGAACATGGTCAACCGCTCGATGGGTCGCGACGATCTGTATCCCTTCGTGCTGCCCGAGCGGGTCCTGGAGAAGATGCGTTTCGTCCACGAGCTGTGCACCGGCAGTCACGCCGCCGCTCCGGAGGCGGCCGCGTCGGTGCCGTAATGCTTTGCCGATTTCGCTGCGACGAACGTCACATCTAGCTACTCTGCATTATTGAGACCCGCGCGTCTCAATGGGCCGAGACCTCGGCTCTTCAGTGCTCGATGAGAAGTGTGTGGCTATGAACTCTCCATTGGTATCTGTCGGTCTGCCGCTGGCGCTGGTGGTGATCATGTTCGGCCTCGGGCTCTCGCTCACCGGCGCCGACTTCGCCCGCATCGCGAAGACTCCGCGCGTCGTCGCTATCGCGCTGGTCTGCCAGTTGCTGGTGCTGCCGGTGGTGGCGTTCGGGTTGGTGTTGCTGTTCGATCTGTCGCCGATTCTCGCGGTCGGCATGATGCTGCTCGCCGCCTCGCCCGGCGGAACCACCGCGAACCTGTTCAGCCACCTGTTCCGTGGTGACGTGGCGCTGAACGTGTCGCTGACAGCGGTCAATTCGATCATCGCGGTCGTCACCGTGCCGCTGGTGACCAACTTCGCCATCGGCTACTTCGAGCCCGCGGGCGAGGAGGCTTCGGTCGGTCTGCAGCTCGGCAAGGTGATCCAGGTATTCGCCATCGTGCTCGTCCCGGTCGGGCTCGGCATGCTGGTGCGCCGCTGGTCGGCGGAATTCGCGGACCGGATGGACAAGCCGGTGCGCATCGGCTCGGCGATCACCCTGCTGCTGGTGATCCTCGGCACCATCGCCAGCGAGTACGACACCCTGACCGACTCCCTCGCCGACGTCGGCGCCATCACCGTCGTCTTCTGCCTGATCAGCCTGACGGCGGGCTACTACCTGCCCCGCCTACTCGGCGTCGCCGACCGCCAGGCCATCGCCTGCTCGTTCGAGGTCGGCATCCACAACAGCACCATCGCCATCACCATCGCGATCAGCGTCCTCGACAGCACCGAAATGGCCATCCCCGCCGCCGTCTACGGCATCCTGATGTTCCCCCTCGCCGCCCTCGTCGGCTGGCTCCTCACCCGCAACCAGTCCCGCACCGAGGTCGCCGCCGGGTAGGTCGGATGGCACAGCGCGATGGACATGCTCCTACCATCGGACTAACCTCTTAGCTAAGGAGGCTTCATGGCAGGCAGCGCGGCGGAACAGTTCAATATTCACGACGCGAAGACCAACCTGTCGCGCATCATCGAGCGGGTGGAGCAGGGGGAGGAAATCGTGATCAGTCGTGCTGGAACTCCGGTCGCCAAAGTGGTGCCGTTGAGCCGCCGGGTCAACCGCACCGGGCGTGGTTCGCTGCGTGGGCGGCTGGAATTGTCGGCCGACTGGGATTCGCCGGAGACCAACGCTGACATCGCGCGCGACTTCGACGCATGAGCGGTCAACGGCCGGAGGCGGCAGCGGAGCGTGACCACGGAGGCCGTCCGAGCATGCGCAGCGTCACAGCATGAGCCTGCTGCTCGATACCCATGTGATCCTGTGGTGGCTGACCGACGACCCGACGCTCGATCCGGAGCTGCGAGAGCGGCTCGACCACGATCCCGACGTCTATGTCAGTGCGGCGTCGGTCTGGGAGATCGCGATGAAGCAGGCGTCGGGCAAGCTCGCAGGTTCCGCCGACCTACCCGAGCGGGTGGTAGGCGGCGGATTCCTGCCGCTCGCTATTGATACGCGCCATACGATCGAGGCGGCACGTCTGCCGATGATCCATCGTGACCCGTTCGACCGAATTCTGGTCGCCCAGGCTCGTTGTGAGGAGCTGACGCTCGTCACCCGCGACCCGTACTGCCTCCAATACGAGGTCGATTCGTTGCGCTGCTGACTCAGGCGCGCAGGCGTTCCTTGCGGAGGCGCTCGACCTCCGGGAGGTCGAGGGGGGCGAGGTCGGTGGTGGGGATGCCGAGGGCCTTGGCGATGAGGAGGTCGGCCAGTTCGGGGTTGCGGGCCAGGGCGGGGCCGTGGAGGTAGGTGCCGAAGACCGAGCCTTGGACTACGCCTTCGGTGCCATCGCCGACGCCGTTGCCGACGCCGCGGGTGACGCGGGCGAGCGGGGTGGCGTCGGGGCCGAGAGTTGTTCCGCCGCGGTGGTTTTCGAAGCCGGTGAGGGGGGCTTTGAGGCCGGGGACCAAGGGGGTGGTGGTCACCTCACCGATAGCGCGAATCTTCTGGGGCGAGGTGGTGACGTCGAAAAGGCTGACACCGTCGACCTTTTCGCCCGCCGAGGTTTCGTACCAGTTGCCGAGCACCTGGATGGCGGCGCAGATGGCAAGCACCGGAGCGCCTTTGGCGGCGGCCTGTTGCAGGCCGGGGTACTTCTGCAGGTGGCGGGTGGCCAGGCGCTGCGCGGAGTCCTCGGCGCCACCGAGGGTGTAGATGTCGAACGAATCCGGGACGGGATCGGCGAGGGTGATGTCGATGATCTCGGCGTCGTAGCCGCGCATGCGCAGGCGTTGACGCAGGACAAGGGCATTGCCTCCGTCGCCGTAGGTGCCCATCACGTCGGGCAGGACGAGGCCGATACGAATCGTTGACTCGCTCACGCTGTGTCCTCTCGGCATGCTCGGGCGCCCTCCGTGGTTACGCGGGCTGCCTCCTCCGGGCGCTGACCGATCATGCCATGGCCTCCAGATCACGGTTGAGATCGCGGAACGCGGTGTAGTTGGCCAGCACCTCGACGTGCCCGGCGGGACAGGATGCGATGGCGCGCACCGGATTTGGGATCAACGTGTGTTCGACGCCCGCGTAGGTGAGGCGCACGGCGAGGTCGGTGGCGCGCTCGCCGGAGGCGACCACCTGCACTCCTTCGAAGTGCTCGAACCGCACGTCCCACAGCCAGGACAGATCCTCGCCGTCGGGCACCTGGCCGTTCACCGCGATCACCAGACCGGCCGAGGACGGCTCGATCATCGACAGCGCCTCCTGCCAGCCTGCCGGGTTCTTGGCCAGCAGCAGCCGCGCGTCGTGGTCGCCGACGGTGACGGTGCGGTAGCGGCCCGCGATCTCGCGCACGGTGCCGGTGGCATCGGTCGCCTTCGCGGGCTCGGCGCCCATCGCGACCGCCGCGGCCACAGCCTGAGCCGCATTGCCGCGATTCGCGCGACCGGGCAGGGCCAGGTGCAGTGCGACGCGGAAACCGTCAGGGCCGCAGAGGTCTTCGCCCTCGAGCCACCAAACAGGTTGCGGGCGATGGAAATCGGCGCCGGTCGAGCGCCAGTTCTCGCCCTCCCAGACGATCGGCTCGCCGCTGCGCGGGCAACTCGTCGCATCGACGGCCCAGCCGCTGCCCGCCGACACCCACACCACATTCGGGTGGTCGTAGGCGATGGAGGCCACCAGCACGTCGTCACAGTTGGCGATGACGACGGTGTCGGGGTGACGCAGCAGTCCGGCGCGCAGCTTGCGTTCGATCATGTTGATCTCGCCGACCCGGTCGAGCTGGTCGCGGCTGAGATTGAGCAGGACAACGGCGGCCGGGTCGAGCGCGTCGCTCACATGCGGCAGGTGCAGCTCGTCGACCTCGATCGCGGCCAGCTCCACACCGGGGTGCAGGCTGAGCGCGGCCACGATGCCCGCGTCCATATTGGCGCCGTCGGCCTGGGTGGCGACGTCGCCGAGCGTGCCGAGCGCCGCCGTCGTCATCCTGGTGGTGGTCGACTTACCGTTCGTGCCGGTGATCAGCACTGTTCGCCGACCGCGTCCGAGCTGCGTCATGATCGACGGATCGATCTTCAACGCGATCAGGCCGCCGATCATCGAACCCTTGCCGCGACCCGCCTTCTGCGAAGCCCACGACGCTGCCGCCGCTGCTCGCAAGGCCAAGCGCCCACGCACCGAGATGTCTGCCACGCCGCGAGTGTAGTTACGCGGTATTACGTCGTGTTACGCGCCGCGTGCGGGAGGCGTTGCGCGCGCATGCGGGATGCCTCTGACGTGCGGTTCAGTAGGCGCGGGTCAGGTCGGGTCGTCGAAAAGATTGGGCAGGCCCTTGGCGTAACGGTCGGCGTCGAGGACCCGCAGCGGCTCGAGTTCGGGGGTGCGGCGCAGGCGGAAACCGCGGCAGCGCGGGGCCGACGAACCCGCCACGTCGAGCAGCGCGTTCACCGCGGCGCGGGCCGACTCGTTTGCGCCCTCCATCGTCGCCAGGTCGATGTCGGTGCGTACGTAATCACCGGCGAGGAACAGGTTTTCGATCGAACCGTGCGCTTCCGGCCTGGCATCCCACGAACCCGCGGTATTGATGAGCAGCGGGTCGGCATTCGCATTCTCACTGCCCTGCCAGGTGATTCCCGGATCGAGAAACCAGGAATGCACGTCGGCGGGGCGGATCAGTTGTTCGCGATCGTTGAGATGGGCGCTCAATTGCGCCCAGACTTCGCGGAAGATTTCCTCGTGGGTACACGCGGTGGCGGGTTTGCCGTAGAGGATGCCGGGCGTATGCCAGTCGGAGATGTCGACCGAAAGACAATCGGCCACCGAACCATCGCCGAAAGACGGCAGTTTATGGGTCCACAATTGATTCTGGCTGATCGAGGTGAGCGACCACGGCGAATCGACATAGGCGGTGTGCCCGCGCGAAATATGCAGTGGCACACGGAAATAGATCTGTATGCCGTTCATCCAATCGACGAACAGGCGCTCCGTGGCGGCCAGTTCCGGCGCCACGGCGAGCACCTGCGACGACCACAGTTTCCTGGCCTGTTCCACCGGCAGCGCGACGACGAAATAGTCGGCCTCGACGGTGCGTGCGCCGGTGGAATCGGTGATCCGCGCGGCCCGGATGCGGCGGTCACGCACCTCGAGTTCGCTCACCCTGGCGCCGAGTTCGAAGCGAACGCCCAGGTCACGCAGGTGCTGGCCCCACGGGTCGATCCAGGCGGTGTTGGTGGTGTTGTTGAGCACGCGGTCGAGGCCGCCGTCGTTGCCGAGACCGAGTGGGTTGCCGAGGAACTGTTCGCCCATGGAGCCGATGGTGCGGGTGCTGGCGAGGTTCTCCTTGGCGGCGACCATGATCGAGGTGAGCGACCTGGACACGATCGCGCGGAATTCGTGCGACCGTTCGTGGCCGCGCACGAAATCGTGCCAGGAGGTGTGCTCCCACTGGCCGAAACGGCGGGCATCGCAGCTGGTGTTGAAGACCATCAGCCGATTCGCGAAGAACGCGCCTTCGGCCGCGGGCATCTTCGCTGTCATGGTGATGGTGGCGGCGAGGGTTTCGCGGATGGAGTCCGGGGTGGCCTGCGCGGCGGTGATGCCGTCGGGCAGCGCGAGCAGGATGTCGTCGCCGTCGCGGCGGGAGAACCTGGCCTCCGGGACCGCGAGGAGGTTGCTCCACACCCCGTCGGGATTGCCGGCGAACGGAATGCGGCGCATCGTGTCGGGCAGGTTCTGATAGAAGCCGGGAAAGAAACGAAACCCGTGCTCACCGGGCAGATCGGGCCTACCGTCGCGGCCGGAACCCGGCACGCCCACGCTGCGCGCCTTGCCGCCGAGCGCCCGCGCTTCGTACACGGTGACCTCGAACCCGCGCTCGGCCAGTTCGTGCGCGGCGGTGAGTCCGGCGACCCCGCCGCCGAGCACGGCGACCCGGCGACCCGGTGGCGCGGCGAAACTCGGCGCTCCCGCTACGGCCCCCGCTGATAACACCCCCGCCGCGACCGTGCCGCGAAGAAGGGTCCTTCGCGAAACGGGCAACCGCTGTTCCGCCATACGCTGTTCAGCTGCCTTGCTCGAGTTTTGCCTGGAATTTGCTACCACTCTAGAGCGCGGCGACGACCTGGCTATATCGACCTACGGGTCGTTCGCGAGCTCGAAACCGACCGGTCGCGCGGAAACGCATCGGGCGACCGGTCAACATGCTAGCCACAGGTTCGGCGATTGTGGGCTGGATTCGAACTCAGGCTCTGGCCAATTCGGCAGTGGGAGTGGGCATTGGTGTCCTTGTGATGCCGCGGGCGGTGGTCGCCGCGAAGGCACCCGCGATCACGATCGCCCCGCCGATCAGCGCGGCCACCGACGGCTCCTCGTCGAGCACCGCCCACGCCGCGGCGATGCCGACCACCGGCACGAGCAGCGACAACGGCGCCACCGTGCCCGCGGGATAGCGGCTCATCAGGTAGGTCCACAGCCCGGATCCGCAGACCGTCGCGAGGACGGCGATGTAGGCGAGCGCGGCCAGCGCGGGCAGGCCCTTGGCGGAGAACGCGGTACCGATCGCCCGGAAACCTGTTCCAGGCCCCTCGACAGCCATCGACAGCGCCAGCATCGGCAGGACGGGCACCACCGACATCCACAGGGTGAGGTGCATCGGGTTGTAGCCGGGGGAGTCGGTGCCTGCCTGGCGGGCGCCGATATTGCCGAATGCCCAGCCGAGGCCACCCGCGAGGGTGAGCAGGACCGGGAGCAGGGTGGCGTGGGCCAGTCGGTCGGCGCCGATGATGACCATGCCGAGCACGGCGACCGCGAGTCCGGCGATCTGCACCGGCCGCAACCGCTCACGCAGCAGCACGGCGCCGAGCACCACCGTGAACGGGGCCGAGGACTGCAGCACCAGCGAGGCGAGGCCGGTCGGCATGCCGGTGCGCATCGCGGTGAACAGGAACGCGAACTGCAGGATGCCGAAGCCGGTGCCGTAGAGCAGCAACCAGCGGGTTTTCACGGCGGGGCGCGGGATGAAGATCAGCACGGGGATCGCGATGACGGCGAAGCGCAGGGCGACGAAGAAGAAGGGCGGGAAGTGGTCGAGGCCGATGCGGATGGCCAGGAAGTTCAGGCCCCAGAGCACAACGACGGTCAGTCCGAGCAGGCGGTCACGGGAGGTCACGCCCTTATCGTGCGGGTTGCTAAAGATCAGCACAATCGAATATATATGGATGGATAACGTAGTTTTACTTCATGTTCTCGATCGAACGCCTGCGGATTCTGCGTGAGCTGGCCGACCGTGGCACGGTCGCCGCCGTCGCTGAGGTGCTGTCGATGACGCCGTCGGCGGTATCGCAGCAGCTGAAGGTGCTGGCCAGGGAGGCCGGGGTCGCGCTGCTCGAACCGGACGGGCGGCGGGTGCGGCTCACCGACGCCGGGCAGGCGCTGGTGTTGCGGGCCGACGACGTGCTCGCCGCGATGGAACGGGCCACCGCCGAGATGGCCCACTATCGGGGGTCGCCGCGCGGACAGGTTCGGGTGGCCTCGTTCCCGTCCGGGGCCGCGTTGCTCCTGCCGCCCGTGCTGGCCGCGTTGGCGGACAGCGGAGTGGAACTGGTCGCGGGGGATGAGGATCTGCCGCCGAGTGAGGTGTCGAAGCTGTTGGCCGACTACGACATCGTGCTCACCCATCGCGACGAACGGGCGCCCGCGCTGTCCGGGCCGCGACTGTCGGCGCGGGTGCTGATGCGGGAGCCGATCGATGTTGTTGTCGCGCCGGATCATCCGTTGGCAGGGCGTGCTTCGGTGCGGCCGGAGGAACTCGCCGAGGAGAGCTGGGTGAGTGTGCGCGGTGGGTTCCCGGTCGACGACGTGCTCGAATCCATTGCCAGGGTTACCGGGGTTCGGCCGCGAATAACACAGCGGCTCAACGAGTTTCGCGTGATCGAGACGCTGGTGGTGTCCGGTTACGGTGTCGCGCTGATGCCGCGCTACGCCGTCGCGCACCCCGACCTGTCGGTTCTGCGGCTGGACGGGGTGCGTGCCGCGCGGGTCTACGAGATCGTCACCCGCCCACAGGCCCACCACAGCCCCGCCATCGCCACGGTGCTCGACGCCTTCGAATCAGCGGCGGGCGCTGTCATCGCGCAGTGACCGATGCTCGACCAGATCGTGGAGCGCGCAGCGGCTGATTCTCGACCAGCTCGCGTGTGGGGACGCGTTGACCGGCGCGGAGGGCGCGCGGCTGCTCGACCGTGTTGGCGCTTCGGTCAGTCGGCTATGGGCCGTGCGAGTGTGCGAACGGCCAACGGGTCGGGGCGCGATGGCCCGGCCCGTCGGCCCGTCGCTGACTAACTCAGAACTGACCCGGGTACTGCTGGCCGGGGTATTGCTGGCCGGGGTAGGGCTGGCCGGGCTGGTACGGCTGTTGGAGTTGCTGCTGCTGGCCCTGATAGCCGAAGTCGTCGGCGACCATCGCGGCCAGTTCGAGCAGGGCCCGCCTGGTGGGCTTGCTCACCAGTTCGAGGTCGATCTCGGCGCCCTCGGCCAGGTGATCGTCGAACGGGACGATCTGCACGGCACGGGTGCGGTCGAGGAACAGCTTGCGCAGCTGGTCCAGGTCGACTGTGGAAGCGCCACGGCGCGAAGCGTTCACGACCACGACGGTGCGTTCGACGAGCTTGCTGTAGCCGTGGTGGTCGAGCCAGTCCAGCGTCGCCGAGGCGCTGCGCGCACCGTCGATCGCGGGGGAGGTGACCAGCACCAGCGAGCTCGCCATGTCGAGCACGCCCGACATCGCCGAGTGCATCAGACCGGTGCCGCAGTCGGTGAGGATGATGTTGTAGAACGACTGCAGGATGCCGATGGCCTTGCGGTAGTCGGCCTCGCTGAAGGCCTCCGACACGGCCGGATCCTGTTCGGAGGCGAGCACTTCCAGCCGGCTCGGGGCCTGCGAGGTGTGCGCGCGCACGTCCGAGTAGCGGGTGATCTGCTGGTCTTCGAGCAGGTTGCGCACCGTCGAACGGGTCTGGCGCGGCACCCGGTGGGCCAGGGTGCCCAGGTCGGGGTTGGCGTCGATGGCGATGACGCGGTCGCCGCGCTGGGAGGCGAAGGTGGAGCCGAGGCCGACCGTGGTGGTGGTCTTGCCGACACCGCCCTTGAGCGAGAGGATCGCGATCCGGTAATCGCCGCGCACGGGCTGGTTGACCCGCTCGCCGAGATCGCGGTAGACGACATCGGCCGCCGACTCACCGGGATTGATCGCCCCGCCGGACACCTTGTGAATGGCCTTGCGCCACCCGCTGCGCGGCGACTTGCGTGCGCGCTTGAGCAGGTTCAGGTCGTTGACCGAGTGGCCGGGCTGGCCGAGCTGCTGCATGTGCTGCGGCTGGAACGGCTGCTGTTGCGGGGCAGGGCCGCCCCACTGCTGACCGGGCGGCGGACCCGGCTGACCGAGCTGGCCGGGGAACTGACCCGGCTGACCCGGGAACTGCCCTTGATCAGGCTGCTGACCGGGGAACTTACCCTGGTCGAGCTGCTGGCCGGGGAACTGACCCTGCTGGTCAGGCCCCTGGCCCGGCATCCCACCCGGCATCGGCTGCTGGTACATCGGCGGAGGCGGCGGCGCCCAGCTGTAGATGGGCTCGGACTGCGGGCCCTGCTCCTGCGCGGGGAACTGCTGCTCGGCACCGGGGAACTGTTGCTGCTGTTCGGGACCGGGGTACGGCTGCCCCTCGGCGCCGGGGTACTGCGGCGGCATGCCCGGTTGCGGCTGCTCACCGGTCGCGTGCGGACCGGGGTAGGGCTGCTCGCCGCCCGGCTGACCCGGCAACCACGGCTGCTCACCCGGCTGACCCGGCCACGGCTGCTGCTCGGGACCGTTCACCACGGGCTGCCCACCGTTGCTCTGATACGGATCGGGCATCGAGTAGGGAGCGCCCTGCGGGAACTGCCCCGGCGGTGCGAAACCGGCGGGCTGGTACACGGTCTGATCGGCGAGACCGGCCTCGGCGATCGGTTGCTCACCGGTCGACGGGTCGACGGCTTCACCGGTCGGCTCGGCGCTGCTGTCGGCGGCGGGATCGATGTCGTCCTCGGTCGCGGTCTGCACACCGGAGGGACCGGACGCAGCTTCGGACGCGTCAGCCGACGGACTCTGCAGCCACGGCGGCGAGGTCGGATTATGGTCGTTGTTGGTCACAGTTCCCCCACTTGCTCGCTGAACGAGCAGGAAAGCTCGGCGCTGAATATGCCCTAAAACGCTAACACGGAGGCAATTTTCGCGCGCCGGGGGCAGTCGCTGCGACGCCCGAGAGCGAATTCGTATGCGCCCAGCTCAACCGGCATATCCGGTGCGTGGCCGACCCGCTGAACCGAAGTTGTCCACAGGCTCGCGAATCTATCCACAGGCGCGAAAGCGGCCGGGACCACAGGTCCCGGCCGCCATAGAGCGAACTACTGTGCCGCGCGGTTCACGGCCGAGACGACCGCGCGCAGCGAGGCGGTGGTGATCGAGGTGGCGATGCCGACACCCCACACAACCTTGTCGCCGATGGCTACCTCGACGTAGGCCGCGGCCTGGGCATCGTCGCCTGCGGACATGGCGTGCTCGCTGTAGTCGAGGACGCGCACGTCGAAGCCCACGGTGGCGATCGCGTCGACGAACGCGGCCAGCGGGCCGTTGCCGGAGCCGCTGATCTCCTGTTCGACGCCTTCGACCTTCACGGTCGCCACGATCGAGTCGACGCCGCCGTCGGTCTCGGCGGCGGTGACCTTCTGCTTGATCCGCTCGAGCGGCAGGATCGGGTTCAGGTACTCGGAGGCGAAGACGTCCCACATCTCCTTGGGCGTCACCTCGCCACCCTCACCGTCGGTGATCGCCTGGATGGCCTGCGAGAACTCGATCTGCAGGCGGCGCGGCAGCACCAGCCCGTGATCGGTCTTCATGATGTAGGCCACACCGCCCTTGCCGGACTGCGAGTTCACCCGGATCACGGCCTCGTAGGTGCGGCCGACATCCTTGGGATCGATCGGCAGGTACGGGACCTCCCAGACGATGTCGGACACGTCGGCGTCCTGCGCGTCGGCGGCGGCCTTCATGGCGTCCAGGCCCTTGTTGATGGCGTCCTGGTGGCTGCCGGAGAACGCGGTGTAGACCAGGTCGCCGCCGTAGGGGTGACGTTCGGCGACGGCCAGCTGGTTGCAGTACTCCACCGTGCGACGGACCTCGTCGATATCGGAGAAGTTGATCTGCGGGTCGATGCCGCGCGAGAACATGTTCATGCCGAGGGTGACCAGGCAGACGTTGCCGGTGCGCTCACCGTTGCCGAACAGGCAGCCCTCGATGCGGTCGGCGCCGGCCTGGTAGCCCAGCTCGGCGGCCGCGACGGCGGTACCACGGTCGTTGTGCGGGTGCAGCGACAGCACGATCGAATCGCGACGGGCCAGGTTGCGGTGCATCCACTCGATCGAGTCGGCGTACACGTTCGGCGTGGCCATCTCGACGGTCGCGGGCAGGTTGATGATCAGCGGCTTGTCGGGCGTCGGCGCGATGATCTCGGAGACCGCGTCGCACACCTCACGGGCGTAATCCAGCTCGGTGCCGGTGTAGGACTCGGGGCTGTACTCGTAGCGCCACTCGGTGTCGGGATAGCGCTTCTCGATCTCCAGGCACAGCTTGGCGGCGTCGGTGGCGATCCTCTTCACCGCGTCGCGCTCGGCGCGGAAGACCACGCGGCGCTGCAGGATCGAGGTGGAGTTGTAGAAGTGCACGATCACGTTCGGTGCGCCCGCGCAGGCCTCGAAGGTGCGCTCGATCAGCTCGGGGCGGCACTGGGTGAGCACCTGGATGGTGACGTCGGCGGGCACGGCGCCGTCTTCGATGATCTCGCGGACGAAATCGAAATCGGTCTGGCTCGCGGCCGGGAAACCGACCTCGATCTCCTTGTAACCCATCCGCACCAGCAGGTCGAACATGCGGCGCTTGCGGGCCGGGCTCATCGGGTCGATGAGGGCCTGGTTGCCGTCACGCAGGTCGACGGCGCACCACGCGGGCGCGCGATCGATGATCTTGTCCGGCCAGGTGCGGTCGGGCACCGTGATGGGCTCGACCTCTTCGGCGAAGGGGCGATACCGGAACGACGGCATCGAGGAGTTCTTCTGGGTGTTCCAGGCGGGCTGGTCGGCCGGTGCGGGTTTGCCGGGGGCCGAGATGGTGCGCGAAGCGGATACGAATGCGTCAGCCGAGGACATGCAAGTTTCTCCGTGGGTGTGAGGATTCCCTGATTGGGAGCGGGTCGACCGGCGCGTTGGAACCCCGCGACGGGAGCCGGTCCGTATCAGGACCCGTCGCGGCGGCCGAGAAGAAGAGCCCGCTGCAGCATGATCCTTCGAGCTTACCGCGTGTCCGGCCCCGCTCGTAAGCGGCCTGGAACAATTCAGCGAATCAAGTCCGCCGGCCCTTGCTCACTGGTTGACCAGTACGGTTTCCCCCATAACGCACGCTTGTACGGACCTGCGCGTCCGACGAGACGTACCAAAGGAATTCGAATGACTTGGTTACAACAGGTGGCCGTCTTCGCCGCGGGTATCGCGGCGGGTGGCATCAATACGATCGTCGGATCGGGCACGCTGATCACCTTTCCCGCGCTGCTGGCGTTCGGGTTGCCGCCGGTGACGGCGAATGTGTCGAACACGATCGGGCTCGTCCCCGGCTCGGTGAGCGGGGTGATCGGTTATCGGCGCGAACTGCAGGGGCAGCGGTCGCGACTGCTGCAACTGGGCACCGCGTCGCTGCTGGGCGGCATCGCGGGCGCGATCCTGCTGCTGACGATGCCCGCGGCGGCGTTCAAGGCGATCGTCCCGGTGCTCATCATCGCGGCGCTGATCCTCGTCGTGGTGCAGCCTCGACTGGCCGCGTGGGTGAAGAAGCGCCGCGACGGCGGCGAATCGTCGGCACCGCAACACGGTGGCCCGATTCTGCTGATCGCGGTGTTCGCCACGGGCATCTACGGCGGGTATTTCGGGGCGGCGCAGGGCGTGCTGCTGCTCGGTTTGCTCGGGGTGTTCGTGCACGAGGACATCCAGCGGCTCAACGGTGTGAAGAACGTGCTCGCCCTGATCGTGAACGCGGTGTCAGCGGTGATCTTCATCGTGGTCGCCGAGGTGGACTGGCAGGCGGTGGCGCTGATCGCGGTCGGCTCGATCATCGGTGGTCAGCTGGGTGCGAAGGTCGGCCGGAAGCTGCCGCCGAATGTGCTCAGAGGGGTGATCGTGGTCGTCGGCACGATCGCGGTGATCCGCCTGCTCACCACCTGAGTTCTCCCGACGGTCGTGACTTGCGACAAATGTCGGTACTACCGGGCGATATCCGGTAGTTGCGGGGTATTCTTCGCGTCGGCCATGCGTGATGAGGGAGGTGGCCTGGTGCACAGACGTGCCTTCTTCAAGGCGGCGGGATTCGCGGCTGTTGCCGGTGCCGTGGGAACGACGTACGCGCCCGCTTCGGCGGATCCGCGCGAGGCGATGTTCCAGTCCTGGGTGCCGGAGATCTTCGCCCCGATCCCGGACGCACCCGCGCACACGCAGGCCATCGTCATCGGATCCGGCTTCGGCGCCGCCGTGACCGCCCTGCGGCTGGCCGAGGCCGGGATCACCAACACCGTGCTCGAGCGCGGTTCGCTGTGGCCGAACGACCCGTGGCGCGAGATCTTCACCGGCGACGACCTGCCCGACGGTCGCGGCTTCTGGCATCGCACCAGCTTCACCGGCGTCACCAAGGTGCCGATGAGTTTCAGCGCGTTCGGCGGGGTGCTGGATGTGACCGAGTATTCCGGGCTGGATGTGTGGCGGGCGGCCGCGGTCGGTGGTGGATCGGTGATCTTCACCGGCGCGATGGTGGCGCCGGAACGCAAGCTGTTCGACCAGGTCTTCGGCGGGGTCGTCGACTACGCCGAGCTGGAACGCGTCTACTACCCGCGGGTGCGCCAGATGCTGCGCCTGGACGCGATGCCCGCCGACATCTACAACTCCTCCCCGTTCGCGCACTCGCGCGCCTGGGACGACCAGGTGCGCGCGGCCGGCTACCAGCCGGTGCCCAACGACTCGATCTTCACCTGGGACGTGCTGCGCAGCGAGCTCGCAGGCACCTCGCGCACCTCGGCCACCGCGGCCCGCTCCAACCTCGGCAACTCCAACGGCGCCAAGTTCGACCTCAACCAGAACTACCTGCGCTACGCCCGCGAAACCGGCAAGTCCCAGGTCTTCCCCGGCCACCGCGTCGACGCCATCGCCCAGGACGCGAGCGGCAAGTTCGTGGTCGCCGTGTCGAAGCTGGCCCCGACCGGCCAGGTGCTGAGCACCCGCAACCTCACCTGCGACAAGCTGTTCCTCGGCGCCGGTTCCGTGGGCACCTCGGAGCTGCTGGTCCGAGCCCAGGCCACCGGCACCCTGCCCAACCTCAACGAGCACATCGGCGACGGCTTCGGCACCAACGGTGACGTGGTGCTGGCCCGCGGCGCGAGCAATATCGCGGGTCACGGCCAGGGCGTGCCGAGTGCCAGCCGGATCTACGACGAATCCGCCGTGCCGCTCACGCTGGAGAACTGGTACATCCCCGGCATCCCGTTCGAAACCGGCGCACTGGCCTCGCTGGGCATGGTCCTCGACCCCACCCGCGCCCGCTTCGGCTACCACGCGGCGACGGGCGGCGTCGGCCTGAACTGGTCGGCGGGCACCCAGAACGCGGTCGTCGACGCGGCCCGCGCGGTCGACCGCCGGATCGCCGAACGCGCGGGCGCGGTCGCCGAATACGGCGCGCTCGGCTACGACGCCAACGCCAAGTTCACCGCTCACCCGCTCGGCGGCGCGGTCCTGGGCAAGGCCACCGACGCCTACGGCCGCGTCCACGGACACCCCGGCCTCTACGTGATGGACGGTGCCGCGATCCCCGGCAGCACCGCCACGGTGAACCCGTCGCTGACCATCACCGCACTGGCCGAACGCAATATCGAAGCCGTCCTGCGCGGCTGAACACGCCACCGACCGGCGTCGCAACTCCCCTCGCGACGCCGGTCGACCAATTAGCGTGGGGCAAAGTAAGCCGACCTCGAGGAGGCCGTTCGGGGCCGCCCCTCGATTCAGCGCTCGGAGCGCATGCGCCGCAGGCGCGAGTCTCGAGCGCTGAATCGAGGGGTTACGAGGCCCCGAACACGCGGCGCCAGCCGCCAAAAATATAGGAGCAACAGTGGCTTCACCGGGGATCGAACGGGTCGAGGCACTGCCGGACGTGCGCTCCAAGACACCGTCGTTGCGCACCGACATCTTCATGCTGGTGCTGGCGATCATCTCGGTGGTGCTGGTCGTGTGGATCACGTTCTTCCACGTCAGCGGGCCGACCTATCACGCGATCGTCATCGTCGACACCTCGATCTGCGCGATCTTCGCCGTCGAGTTCCTGTGGCGCTGGCGGCGGGCGGGCTGGCCGTGGTCGTTCCCGTTCATCTACTGGTACGAAATCCTCGGCATGATCCCGGTGACCAGCCCGTTGTTCCGCGGTTTCCGGCTGCTGCGGATCGTGGTGATCCTGATCCGGCTGGGCCGGGTCGCCGATCGGGCGCTGGGGGAGCGGGTCACCGCGACGATCGTCAACCGGTTCGTCGGCACCATCGTCGACGTCATCAAGCGCCCGATGACGGTCGCGATCCTCGACGAGGTCTCCAACGTCCTGCGCGCGGGCCACTACACCCAGAACATCGCCGCCGCGCTGGAGGAGAACCACGCCGAGATCGATCAGCTGATCATGGACCTGATCAAGAACGACCCGCAGACCGGCAAACTGCGCTACGTCCCGTTCCACGACGACATCATCCGGCTCGTCGCCGATACGGTCTACCGCATGTTGCGCCAGCTCCTCGACGACCCGCGCACCGACGAACTCGTCGCCGACATGCTGCGCGAGAACCTCGACCAGATCAACGAGGCCGTGCGCAAGGGCGTGAAGGTGCCGCCGTCACACCGCGGCGCGACCCCGTCCGAACACGGTGTGCGGCATCATCTCTCGCAGGTCAAGCGTGCCTGATCGCGTCACGCGGCTGGGCGAATCGCACGGTCTCGACGACCACCAGCGCGGCCAGTAGCGCGCACAACACCGTGAGCGAGGCCAGCGCGGGCAGGTGCGCGGCGACCGGGATCAGCGCGAACAGCAGCACGCCCGTCACCAAGCGTTCGATCGAAAGCGACCCGGTCGCATAGTATTTCGCGAACACGATCCCGAACAGGAACAGTGCGGGGCCGCCGTAGAGCGCGCCGAGCGGGATGCCGTAGAGCGGATCGGTGAGCGTGTGATGCGAGGAATCGCCGACGTAGTACAGCACCTTCTTCAAACCGAGCGAGAGCCCGATGATGCCGACGATCATCGGGAAATGCCCGTACATATAGGTGTTCTGGGCGATCTTGATCTGCCGCGCGTCCTTGGCGTGGGCGAAGGCGTGCTCGATCGCGATCGCGGCGACGTCGAAGTACAGCCACCACAGCAGCCCCGACACGGCCAGCCCCAGCATCGAGCCGAGCGCGATCGGCCACGAGATCGGCAGCCCGGCCACGCCGATGCCGATCGAGACGATGGATTCGCCCAGCGCCACGATGACGATGAGCCCGTAGCGTTCGGCGTAGTGCTTGGCCGAGTTGAGCCGCCAGTCGGTGCCCGCCGCCCAGGTCCACACCATGTCCCCGACGATCGCGGCGAGCCACAGCAGCATCTGGGTGAGCCCGGTCGTCATGGCGGCCACGACCAGCAGCGTCGTGCCGACGGTGATCGAACCCAGCGCCCAGCGCAGTAGTTGCCTGCGCAGCTGGGCGTCGCCTGCGCTGATCGTCCAGAACACCGTGACGTGCACCAATCGCACGATCAGATAGGCGATGGCGAAGACCAGCGGCCCGAACCAGCCGCCGGGCAGATCGGTGAAGGCCTCGGGAATGGTCAGCGCGGCCAGGAAGGCGCCGCCCATCGCGACGAACATCGCCACGCGCGTGATGCCCTCGTCGGCGCGCACCACGTTGCCCAGCCACGAATAGGCGATCCACAGCCACCACATCAGCGCCAGCACCAGGCCCGCGCGCACCATGTTCACCGCGGTCGTCTCGTCGGCGGCCAGCGCGGTCACCATGGTGAACGCGAAAACGATTACCAGGTCGAAGAACAGTTCGAGCTGGGTCACCGTGTCGCCGTCGCTGACCGGCCGGAACCGGAGCCGTCGATTTCCGATCATGGAGTCAATGGTCGCACCCGCGGCCTCGTTTCGCGCGAGACGACGGCGGTTTCGCGAACGGCGCAACTAGCCGACCGCGTAGCCCCTGATCTCGGGGAATCGCTCGGCGAAGTCGATGAAGTTCGAGACCGCCTCGTCGTGCAGTTTGCGCAGCGACCGGTTGAACAGGATGCCCGGAATGGGCAGTGGCAGCGACAACTCCACGTGGTAGTCGACCTCGGTGCCCGCGCCGGTGTCGAGCAGTTCGATCCAGCCGCCGCCCTTCGACCCGCGACTGCTGTCGACGACCCGCCACTGCGACCGGTACGGCTCCCAGGAGTATTCGAGCACCTGGGCGTCGGAATTGCCCATGAAGTGGGCGGTGGCGAATACCCGGCGCGGCCTGCCCTCGGCATCGCGTGGGCCGACCCGGACATCACTGAGCGAGGTCGACCACTCCGACATCAGGTCGACGGCCAGTAGTGCGTCCATCACTTGGTCGATCTCGGCGTCAACGGTGAATCGGATGTCGATCTTCGAGCGCATCTGTGTCTATCCTCCGAACCCCCGCAACTATCGCGCCCGATTGTGCACAGTCGTACTAGTGATCGTCAACACGTCTATGGTCTGGTCGAACGTCCAGGTCAGCTGCGTATCACACGCTCGACGGCGGTTTCGATCAGTGCCATGCTCTGTTGCTCGGTGAAGATCCCGGGCAGGGTGAGGTGTTCGACGATGAGCCAATTGAGCGCCAGATAGAGCAGCAGTACCGACTCCGCGTCGCCGGGCAGGCCGGATGCCAGATGGTTGCGCACGTTGAAATCGATGTCGGCGCGGACGCGTTCGGTGAGCACCTCGCGCAGTTCTGGGCGGCGGGTGGCCTCGAGGCGAAGTTCGAGCAGCGCGAGGTAGGCCTTGCGATGCGATTCGAGGCGGCCGACCACTTCCTTCATCAGCGCGGTGATGTTCTCGACGTTCTTCGGACCATCGCTGACCAGGGCCATCGTCTCCTCGCTCGGCTGCACCACCTCGTAGAAGCGGACGCCGGCCTGGGTGAGCAGCTCGTCGCGGTTGGCGAAGTAGTTCGACGCCGTGCCCGCGGGGACGCTCGCCTGTTTGTCCACCGCGCGGAAGGTGAGGCCGCGGGCGCCTTCGTCGGCGAGGACCTCGATGGCCGCGTCGAGTAGGGCCTGTCGTCGTTCGGGGTTGGTTCGCATCTTGACACCACTCCATCCGTAGTACTACGTTGAAACCACTTCAAACAGAGTACAACAACTGAGGCGGTACCCATGCGAAAGCTTGTCTACTACATCGGCGTCTCCCTCGACGGTTACATCGCAGGTCCCGGCGGCGAGGTCGACTTCTATCCGATCCCGCCGGACTACGTGGCGTGGTTGGCGACGGAATTCCCCGACACCATCCCCACGCACATCCGGCCGCACCTCGGCCTCGACCCCGAGCTCCGTGCCCAGCGCTTCGACACCGTGCTGATGGGCCGCGGCACCTACATCCTCCCGGACGAGCACGTGGAGAACCCGTTCCAGCACCTGCGCCAGTACGTCGTGTCCGGCTCGCTCGCGGCGAGCGACCACCCCGCCGTCGAGATCGTCGACGACCCGGTGGAACTGGTCCGCGAACTCAAGCGCCAAGACGGCCTCGACATCTGGCTGTGCGGTGGCGGAAACCTCGCGGGTCAGCTCATCGACGAGATCGACCAGTTGGTCGTCAAGAGCTACCCGGTCATCGCGGGCGCGGGGGTCCCGGCCTTCACCGGTGTCTTCAATCCGACACTTTTCACCCCGACCCGACGCCACGAATTGGCCAGTGGCACGCAGGTCACCTGGTTCGATCGGAGCTGAAACCGGAGGGTAGCCACAGGTGACAAGGCTGTGTCGTTTCCGCGAGCAGGGTAGGTAGCAGCAAAACCCGTGGCCCGAGGCCGGTACTCTTGGTCGCTGATACCAACCTGACACTCGATCGTGAAGGACCTGCTGTGGCTCTCGTAGTTCAGAAGTACGGAGGATCCTCGGTGGCCACCGCCGAGCGGATCCGGCGCGTCGCTGAACGGATCGTGGAGACCAAGAAGCAGGGGCACGACGTAGTAGTCGTGTGCTCGGCCATGGGTGACACGACCGACGAACTGCTCGATCTCGCCGAGCAGGTGGCCCCCGCGCCGCCCGCTCGCGAGATGGACATGCTGCTCACCTCGGGCGAGCGCATCTCGAATGCCTTGGTGGCCATGGCCATTCACACCCTCGGCGCCGAGGCCCGCTCGTTCACCGGTTCGCAGGCAGGCGTGATCACCACCGGCGCGCACGGCAACGCCAAGATCATCGACGTGACCCCTGGCCGCCTGCAGGAGGCACTGGCCGAAGGTCAGATCGTGCTGGTCGCCGGCTTCCAGGGCGTGAGCCAGGACAGCAAGGACGTCACCACGCTCGGCCGCGGCGGCTCCGACACCACCGCCGTCGCACTGGCCGCGGCGCTGAAGGCCGACGTCTGCGAGATCTACACCGACGTCGACGGCATCTTCTCCGCCGACCCGCGCATCGTCCCCGACGCCCAGAAACTCGACAACATCTCCTACGAGGAAATGCTCGAGATGGCGGCGTGCGGGTCGAAGGTGCTCATGCTGCGCTGCGTCGAATACGCGCGCCGCTACAACGTTCCCGTTCATGTTCGGTCGTCCTACACCGACAAGATCGGCACCACTGTTTTCGGATCGATGGAGGACATTCCCGTGGAGCAGGCAATCCTGACCGGCGTCGCACACGACCGCAGCGAAGCCAAGGTGACCGTCGTGGCGCTGCCCGACGAGCCGGGCTACGCCGCCAAGGTGTTCCGTGCGGTCGCCGACGCCGAGATCAACATCGACATGGTGCTGCAGAACATCTCCAAGGTCGACACGGGCAAGACCGACATCACCTTCACCTGCCCCAAGACCGACCTGGTCCGCGCGGTGCAGAAGCTCACCGAGCGCCAGGAAGAGATCGGCTTCGCCGAGATCCTCTCCGACGACCACATCGGCAAGGTCTCCCTGGTCGGTGCCGGGATGAAGTCGCACCCGGGCGTCACCGCCACCTTCTGTGAGGCGCTGGCCAACGCGGGCGTCAACATCGACCTGATCTCGACTTCGGAGATCCGGATCTCGGTGCTGGTGCGCGATACGGAACTGGATGAGGCCGTGCAGGTGTTGCACAAGGCATTCGATCTCGGCGGCGACGAGGCTGCTGTCGTTCACGGCGGAACGGGGCGTTAAGCGATGGGTGTACGTGTAGGTGTTGTCGGTGCGACCGGTCAGGTCGGCACCGTCATGCGCAAGCTGCTCGAAGAGCGCAACTTCCCGGCCGACGAGGTGCGGTTCTTCGCTTCCGCGCGCTCGGCCGGTAAGACGCTGCCCTGGCGCGGCGGCGAGATCGTCGTCGAAGACACCGAGACCGCCGACCCCACGGGTCTGGATATCGCGCTGTTCTCGGCCGGTGCCACCATGTCGCGCGTGCAGGCCCCGCGTTTCGCCGCGGCCGGTGTGACCGTGATCGACAACTCCTCGGCCTGGCGCAAGGATCCCGATGTGCCGCTGGTCGTCTCGGAGGTCAACCCCGAGGCCACCCGCAACCTGCCCAAGGGCATCATCGCGAACCCGAACTGCACCACGATGGCCGCGATGCCGGTGCTCAAGCCGCTCCACGACGTGGCCGGGCTGCAGCGACTGATCGTGTCGTCGTACCAGGCTGTTTCGGGTTCCGGGCTGGCCGGTGTCGAGGAGCTGGCCTCGCAGATTCGCGCGGTGGCCGACGATGCGGAGAAGCTGGTGCACGACGGTTCGGCCGTGGAGTACCCCGCGCCGAACAAGTATGTCGCGCCGATCGGTTTCAACGTGATCCCGCTGGCCGGTGCGCTGGTCGACGATGGTTCGTTCGAGACCGACGAAGATCAGAAGCTGCGCAACGAGAGTCGCAAGATTCTCGGGCTGCCCGATCTGCTGGTGAGCGGCACCTGCGTGCGCGTTCCGGTGTTCACCGGGCACTCGCTGTCGATCAATGCCGAATTCGCCGAGCCTATTTCGGTGCTGCAGGCGCAGGAACTGCTGGCCAAGGCGCCGGGTGTGCGGTTGGTCGACGTGCCGACTCCGCTGGCTGCCGCCGGTCAGGATGATTCGCTTGTCGGGCGTATCCGTCAGGATCCGGGTGTGCCGAGTGGTCGCGGTCTTGCGCTGTTCATCTCGGGTGACAACCTGCGAAAGGGTGCCGCGCTCAACACGATTCAGATCGCGGAAGTTCTGCTCGAAAACCGCTGATTGGCTGGTAGTGCTCGTTTAGCTCCGGGGTTTGAGTAGTCCCAGAGGTTTGACGCTGTGTTTATTGGAGCGCTGGCGCGCTCGAGCGCGGCCCCCTGGGGGCCGCGAGTTAGCCGCCGTTGCTGGAGGCTGCGC
>NZ_JBHXRR010000021.1:0-120982 GCF_042716665.1 Nocardia sp. NPDC058658 | reverse complement strand
CATGCGCGACGCGCGAGCAACGGCGGCTAACTCGCGGCCCCAGGGGGCCGCGCTCGAGCGCGCCAGCGCTCCAATAAACACAGCCTCAAACCACCCGGGACTACTCAAACCCCGAAGCTCTGCCGCACCAACCCGCCCCCAGGACTACTCGAACCCAGGCATCCCCACCCCCCGAACCCAGATCAGCCGATGCGCCCCAAAATCAACTCGCCAGGCTTCCACTCCGAGATCGCCTCAACGGTCACCGCGTCCGAAAGCGCCGCCAAAGCCCCCGCAAAAGCCTCCGGAGTATCCGTATGCAGCGTCAACAACGGCTGCCCCGCCACCACCGAATCCCCCGGCTTGGCATGCATCTCGATACCGGCCCCCGCCTGCACCTTCTCCCCCTGACGAGCCCGCCCCGCCCCCAACCGCCAAGCAGCAACCCCCACCCCCATCGCCTCGAGCCGGGCGAGCACCCCACTCGACTCGGCCCGAACGACCTCGGTATGCCGAGCAACAGGCAGCGGCGCATCCGGATCCCCACCCTGCGCCTGAATCATCGTCCGCCAGTGATCCATCGCCCGCCCATCGGCCAGCACCTCAGCCGGATCGATGTGCAAACCAGCCTGCGCGACCATCTCGCGGGCGAGCGTCAGAGTCAGCTCGACAACATCAGCAGGCCCCCCACCAGCGAGAACCTCGACAGACTCAGCCACTTCCATCGCATTGCCAGCAGTCCGCCCGAGCGGAGTATCCATCGCGGTGAGCAACGCGACCGTGTTCACCCCCGCATCCCGCCCGAGTTCGACCATCGCCGTGGCGAGTTCCCGAGCCCCGTCGAGAGTCTTCAGAAACGCCCCCGACCCCACCTTCACATCCAGCACCAGCGCCGCCGTCCCCTCGGCGATCTTCTTGCTCATGATCGAACTGGCGATCAACGGAATCGACTCGACTGTCCCGGTCACGTCGCGCAGCGCGTAGAGCCGCTTGTCGGCAGGCGCCAGATCGGCCCCCGCCGCGCAGATCACCGCACCGATCGCCGGATCGGCCAGGATCTCCCGCATCCGCGGCACAGTGACATCGGCCTGCCACCCACGGATCGACTCGAGCTTGTCCAACGTCCCACCGGTATGCCCGAGCCCACGCCCCGACAACTGCGGCACCGCGGCCCCGCACGCCGCCACCAGCGGAGCCAACGGGAGGGTGATCTTGTCGCCGACACCACCGGTCGAATGCTTGTCGACGGTCGGGCGAGGCAGATCGGTGAAGTTCATCCGGGTCCCCGACCCGATCATCGCCGCAGTCCACCGCGCGGTCTCGCGCCGGGTCATCCCCCGCCACACGATCGCCATGGCCAACGCCGACATCTGCTCGTCGGCCACGACCCCCTGGGTGAACGCATCCACCACCCAGTCGATCTGAGCGTCGGACAGCTCGCCGCCGTCGCGCTTGGCAGTAATGATCGAAACCGCGCTGTGGCCGCCACTCCGGGTATTCAAGCCAGGCTCGTGCGCGGGCGGACTTGCGTCGGCGTCCGGCGGCAGGTGGGTGGAGCGTTCGTTCGTTCCCGACGAGTTACCCATGTGCTCACTAAATCAGTGGTTACGCGCCATCGCCAGTCTGACCGGCAGCGAGATCGTCCGGGCCGAACGCGTACGGCAGCAACTCGGCCAGCGGCTTCGGTCCCTCGGCGTGATCCACCAGCAACGAACCCCCGCCGTGCTCGAACAGCAGCTGACGACACCGCCCACACGGCATCAGGATTTCGCCCCGGGAATCGGTCACCGAGACGGCGATCAGCCGCCCCCCACCGGTGGAAAATAAGTTACCGACGAGTACACATTCGGCACACAGGGTTAGCCCATATGAGACATTTTCCACATTGCAACCGCTCACCATTCGACCGTCCGCACTGAGAGCAGCAGCACCGACGGGGAACCCCGAGTACGGCGCGTAAGCCGCCTCCATTGCGCCAATTGCCATGGTGCGCAGCGCATTCCAGTCGATTTCGGGCATCGAAAACCTCCAGCGGATCCCGTCGAACGCGGGGAAAAAGAGGCCGGAACACCAGTATCCGGCATCGAGAAAGGTAAACCTAACTCGCCAGTTTTACGCGCAACGCACGGCACGCCGAATTAGTTCCGCGAAACAGAGGGGATTAGAGTTCAGCGAAGATCGGTTCAGGTTCCCGGCGGCGGGCCAGCGCTCGAGAATACAGCGCAGCCACCTGGGCATTTGCCCCTCCACGCATGCCGGCGTCGGATCTGTGACCGGGTCCATCAACGACGTTGGAGGCACCGCACTCTATGACCACGATAGAAGCTCCGGCTCCGGCCCAGCCGAAGCGGAAGACGCTGTACCGCGGCGACCCCGGCATGTGGTCGTGGGCGCTGCACCGGATCACCGGTGTCACGCTGTTCTTCTTCCTCTTCGTGCATGTGCTGGACACGGCACTGGTCCGGGTCAACCCGGACACCTACGACAACTCCATCGCGCTCTACAAGAACCCCGTGGTCGCGCTCATGGAGATGGGCCTCGTCGTCGCTGTCCTGTTCCACGCCCTCAACGGCGTCCGGGTCATTCTCGTCGACTTCTGGTCCCAGGGTCCGCGATTCCAGAAGCAGATGCTGTGGGTTGTCCTCGCCATCTGGGTTCTGGTCTCCGCCGCCGGCGTCGGCCGCCAGTTCTTCTACCTGCTGACGGAGCACTGATATGAGCGCACCAGTCCTCGCCAAGTCCTACGACCGCCCGGCCAGCCTCGACCTGCCCCGCTCCCCGCGCGGCAAGTCCAACGGCAACTTCGAGAAGTACGCATGGCTGTTCATGCGCATCTCCGGCCTGTTCCTGATCATCCTGGTCCTGGGCCACATGTTCATCATGCTGATGATCGACGGTGGCGTGAACCGCCTGAACTTCGCGTTCGTGGCCGGCCGCTGGTCGAGCCCGTTCTGGCAGTTCTGGGACCTGTCGATGCTGTGGCTGGCGCAGCTGCACGGCGGCAACGGCCTGCGCGTGATCATCGACGACTACTCGCGCAAGGACTCCACCCGGTTCTGGCTCAAGGTCATCCTGGTGGTTTCGATGGTCCTGGTCGTGAGCGTCGGCACCTACGTCATCTTCACCTTCGACCCCAACATCACAGGTTAGGAACAGGCCACCTCGCATGAGTGAATCCCGTCCGATTCAGGAGCATCGCTACGACGTGGTCATCGTCGGCGCCGGTGGCGCGGGCATGCGCGCGGCGATCGAGGCCGGTCCGCGCGCGCGCACGGCGGTCCTGACCAAGCTGTACCCGACTCGCAGCCACACCGGTGCGGCCCAGGGCGGCATGTGCGCCGCGCTGGCCAATGTCGAAGAAGACAACTGGGAATGGCACACCTTCGACACCGTCAAGGGTGGCGACTACCTCGTCGACCAGGACGCCGCGGAGATCATGGCCAAAGAGGCCATCGACGCGGTCATGGACCTCGAGAAGATGGGCCTGCCGTTCAACCGCACGCCCGAGGGCAAGATCGACCAGCGTCGTTTCGGTGGCCACACCCGTGACCACGGCAAGGCGCCCGTGCGTCGCGCGTGTTATGCCGCCGACCGCACCGGTCACATGATCCTGCAGACGCTGTACCAGAACTGCGTCAAGCACGACGTCGAGTTCTACAACGAGTTCTACGTGCTCGACCTGGTGATGACCGATACCGACCGTGGCCCCGTCGCCACCGGCGTCGTCGCCTACGAGCTGTCCACCGGCGAGATCCACATCTTCCACGCGAAGTCGATCGTGTTCGCCACCGGTGGCTCGGGCCGCATGTACAAGACCACCTCCAACGCCCACACCCTCACCGGTGACGGCATGGCGATCGTCTTCCGCAAGGGCCTGCCCCTGGAGGACATGGAGTTCCACCAGTTCCACCCGACAGGCCTCGCGGGCCTCGGCATCCTCATCTCCGAGGCGGTTCGCGGTGAGGGCGGCATCCTGCGCAACGCCTCCGGTGAGCGCTTCATGGAGCGCTACGCCCCCACCATCAAGGACCTCGCGCCGCGTGACATCGTCGCCCGCTCGATGGTGCTCGAGGTGGCCGAGGGCCGTGGCGCCGGGCCGAACAAGGATTACGTCTACATCGACGTGACCCACCTCGGCGAGGACGTGCTCGAGGAGAAGCTGCCCGACATCACCGAGTTCGCGCGCACCTACCTGGGCGTCGACCCGGTGCACGAGCTCGTGCCGGTCATGCCGACCTGCCACTACGTGATGGGCGGTATCCCCACCCGCATCCGTGGCGAGGTGCTGCGCAACAACACCGACGTGGTCCCCGGTTTGTACGCCGCCGGTGAGTGCGCGTGTGTTTCGGTGCACGGCGCCAACCGTCTCGGCACCAACTCGCTGCTCGACATCAACGTGTTCGGCCGTCGCGCCGGCATCGCGGCCGCCGAGTACGCCAACCGCACCGAGTTCGTCGAGATGCCGGAGAACCCGTCGCAGATGGTGATGGACTGGCTCGCGCTGATCCTGTCCGATCACGGCAACGAGCGCGTGGCCGACATCCGCACCGAGCTGCAGGCCACCATGGATGCCAACGCGGGCGTGTTCCGTACCGAGGAAACCCTCAAGAAGGTCCTCACCGACATCCACACGCTCAAGGAGCGCTACACCCGGATCACGGTGCAGGACAAGGGCAAGCGCTACAACAGCGACCTGCTCGAAGCCGTCGAGCTGGGCTTCCTGCTCGAGCTGGCCGAGGTCACCGTCGTCGGCGCGCTCAACCGCAAGGAATCGCGTGGCGGTCACGCTCGCGAGGACTACCCGGATCGCGACGACGTGAACTTCATGCGGCACACGATGGCGTACAAGGAGGGGCCGGAGCTCATCTCCGAGATCCGCCTCGACTTCAAGCCGGTGGTGCAGACCCGCTACGAGCCGATGGAGCGTAAGTACTGATGACTGCTGCAGTCGATACCGTCAAGCAGAAGCCGGCGCCGGTCCCCGAGGGTTCGGTCATGGTCACCGTCAAGGTGGCCCGGTTCAACCCCGAGAACGGTGAAGGCGCCTACTGGGATTCGTTCCAGGTGCCGGTCCTGCCGACCGACCGCTTCCTCAACGTGCTCATCTACATCAAGTCCTACCTGGACGGCACCCTCACCTTCCGGCGCTCCTGCGCCCACGGTGTGTGTGGCTCCGACGCCATGCGGATCAACAATGTGAACCGCCTGGCGTGCAAGGTACTGATGAAGGACCTGCTGCCCAAGGGCGACAAGACCCTCACCATGACCGTCGAGCCGATCCGCGGCCTGCCCGTGGAGAAGGACCTCGTGGTCGACATGGAACCGTTCTTCGACGCCTTCCGCGCGGTGAAGCCCTACCTGATGACCTCGGGTAACGAGCCCACCCGCGAACAGATCCAGAGCCAGGCCGACCGGGCCCGCTTCGACGACACCACCAAGTGCATCCTGTGCGCCTGCTGCACCACGTCGTGCCCCGTCTACTGGACCGACGGCAGCTACTTCGGCCCCGCCGCGATCGTGAACGCCCACCGGTTCATCTTCGACAGCCGCGACGAAGGCGCCCGCGAGCGTCTCGACATCCTCAACGACGTCGAAGGTGTCTGGCGCTGCCGCACCACCTTCAACTGCACCGACGCGTGCCCCCGTGGCATCGAGGTCACCAAGGCGATCCAGGAAGTCAAGCGGGCCCTGCTCTTCACCCGCTAGCCCCTTCCCGTCACAAGGCCGTCCGCACCGAAAGGTGTGGGCGGCCTTTGTCGTTCGAAATGCTACCAGCACCCGAGACCCTTTCGGTAGCATTTACAGGGGCATTTGAGTAGACGAGCGAAACAACTTCCGCCCGGTTGGACTGCCCGATCCCCAGACCTTGAAGCAAGGTTTGATCAAGAAGGCGCGCTCCGCCTTTCACCCGCCTATACAACTGGATGTACGCGACGCCGAGGTAGATGGGGAAACTGTCATAGTGGCAACGGTTCATGAGTGCGCAGGCTCTGCCAAGCCGTGCCGAGTGAATGCCACTGGTGCGGCCTACATACGTGGCTACGACGGTGACTTCAGGATGTCTCTGTTAGAGGAGCAGGCCTTTCTCGCGACTCGACAGTCTCCGTCATTTGATCGACGGCCGGTCGAGGGCGCCGACTTGTCAGACCTGGATGGCGAACTACTTGGTGATTTCGCCCGCACAGCTCGGTTGCGCGACAGACAGGGACTCGGCAGGTTCGAAGGCGACGAATTACTCCGCCGCTCGGGTGTCGTCGATGCGGACGGAAGACCGACCGTTGCAGGTTTGCTGACACTTGGAACGTATCCCCAACAGTGGTTTCCGCGGCTGGTAATTCAAGCTGCCGCTGAACCGTCGCCCGGTGATCCGCCGGGAACACGCGCCCGGAACCCGCTGACCATCACCGGACCGATTCCTCGAATGCTGGATACAGCAATGGAATGGGCTCAGCAGACATTTGATACTGCTATAGTTACGAATCCGGATGGGTCAGTAGTCGACAGGCCATCATACCCGCTGATCGCTTTTCGCGAACTGATTGCCAATGCACTGCTTCACCGGGACCTCGACAACTGGTCTCAAGGAATGGCCGTAGAGGTCCGGTTGCGCCGCGATCGACTCATCGTATCGAATCCCGGAGGACTATACGGGATCACAATCGACCGCCTGGGCAAAGAAGCAGTAACTTCCGCCCGGAATGCCCGGCTCGTCACTATCTCGCAATATCTTCGATCACCGGGATCTGGTGGGCGTGTAGTCGAGGCTCTGGCGACTGGTATCCCTACCATCACCGATTCTTTGATTCTCGCTGGCCTACCACCTGCACAGTACTCGGACACAGGCATCCGATTCACAGCCGTCCTTCATTCAGGACAGCAGAATTCGCGAGCCAACCATTTCCGGAATGCGGGGCGTCGAATGGCCGCGCCTTCGACCACCTTCCGGCAAGAAGGTAGCCGAAGTGCTGCGCGCGTAAACAACATACGTGCGGGAAATCTGACAGCCACCCAACAGCGGATTACCGAATTGCTAATGGATGGACCGCGAACCGTATCAGAACTTCAACCGCCTCTCGGTCTGACCCCCGGAGGGATTCGCAAAGCACTCAGTGATCTGCAAGTAGCGGGACTCGTGCGACAGGTCGGAGGACGCGGCCAACGGACCATATATCACTTGACGGATGCGAATATTCACATTCTGCCGACAGATTCATAGTGTTCCACACCAATTTCCATATATTCAATTATAGTGATAGCCAACAGAGGTGCCGACCACTAGACGTGGAGCACCACCTACTTCAGGGATTTCTGAAGTAGGCTACAACCTCCTGCGTGAATGGCTGACGTTTGAGACGATCAGATATCGGCATCTGACCGCCCGCAGCTTCAATTATCTTGTTCGCAGTTTCTGGTCAAGATCAGAACGCTGGCCGGTGCGGGCGTGCCGCTGGCTCGCATCGGGGGCCTGCTCGATGCCGAACCGGAGGTGCTCGCCGCCGAGATCGCCGAGATCGACCGCGCGTTGCGCAACCGCATGGCACAGCTGCGGCGGACCCGCGGTGAACTCGCCCAATTGCAGGGCGGTGACCGGCTTTTCGTCACCGCTGAGGTCGCGGATTACCTCGCCGAACTCCGCGATATCGGCGTCAGCGAACGTCATATCCGGATGGAACGTGACGGCTGGATTCTCATGCACACCGCCGCACCCGAAGACGCGGCTCGGTGGATCGCCGAAAAGCGTGAGTTTCTCGGCGATCCCGAGTTCCGCGCGCTCTGCCTCGAGCACGACGCCGCCTTCGACTGGTCACCCGAGGATCCACGCCTGCCCGCTCTCGCGGCCCGCACGCGGAGCTGGTTCGCCGACTGTCACCACCGATCCGAGGCTCGCCCGGTCCACAATCCGGCGATCGCCCGCTTGGCCGAGCAGTCACAGCCCGGCGCCTCGTCGCCGGCATGGGATCGGCTGGCCCAGCTCACCCGAGGTCAGCCCGCGTCCGACGCGGTCGAGGCCGGTGCGCGCGATCGCCGGGCGGGCGCCACCCGAGCGCGCCCGCCTCGACGAATCCGCGCAACAGACAGGGAACTCACGATGTCCGCAGTCCGTGTTCACCACTACTCCGTCGACCCGGCCCATTTGGAGCAGCTACTCGCTCAGCGCGCCCAGCTGATCGGCGGCATCCGCGCCGGCTTCCCCGGCTTGGTCGAAACTCGTTTGATCCGCCTCGAAGATGGTACGTACCAGGATATCTGGCACTGGGAAACAGCCGAACAGCTGACCGCCGCCGTCGCGGCATCGGCGGCCTTCCCGCCTGTCAGCGCCACCTTGGCGCTCACCAGCGCGGGCACCGTGCAGAACGGGGAAGTCATCGACGAGCAATAGCACACCGCGAGGGCCGTCTCCATCGAAAGATGCAGGCGGCCTTCGCCGTTCACTAGGATTGCCGGGTGTCGCAGACATGGATGCCGGTATTCGGCCACGACAAGGGCGCGACCGCGAGCGGCTTGCTGGTCGGCGCGGTCGCCGAAACCCTCGGCGTCCTGATCGCGCTGAGCACCGGATTCACGATCATCGTCGCGAGCCTGGACTATCCAGCCTCCACGTCCATCACGTTCAACCCCTGTCTGCTGATTCTCATCGGCGGGCTCGCCGCCACGCTTGTCGGCTCATGGCAGCTGCCGAAATCCCAGGATCACCAGCCCGAATCGGCCGCGTAGCTAGTGGTAGTGGGACGCGGCGTCCAGGACGGCGGACCGATAGGCGCGGCCGAAGAGGACGGCGTGGGCCAGCCATAAGTGGAGTTGGTGGAGGGGGATGCGGGTTTGCCAGTCGGGGGCCAGTGGGTGGACTTCGTTGTAGGCGGCGATGATTCGGGTGAGGTGAGGGGCGCCGCCGAAGAGGTACAGGGTGGACAGGTCGGTTTCGGGGTGGCCGCCGTGGGCAGCGGGGTCGATGAGCCAGGGGGTGTCGGACGGGTCCCAGAGGATGTTGCCGGGCCAGAGGTCGCCGTGGATTCTGGCGGGGGGTTCGGTGGGGGCTTCGATGTGGATTGATTCGATATAGGTCGCGTCGATGGGGTCGAGGGCGCCCGCGTCGACGGCGAGTTTCAGGTACGGCAGGATTCGGTGCTCGCGGTACCAGGTCGGCCAGTCCTCGCCGGGGGTGTTGGCGAGGGGCAGACCGGCGAGGAACCCGTCGGCGGGCGCGCCGAAAGTGGGGGCACTGCCCGCGTGGGTGGCCGCCAACCCCGCCCCGAACCGTTCAGCGGCGACAGCAGTCGGTTCGCCATGATCCACCCACTGCATCAACAACAGTTCATCGGTCTGCGCATACAACTCCGGCACCCCGACCCCACCAGCCTCCCGCAGCCACCGCAGCCCGTCCGCCTCGGCCGCGAAGAGCCCAGCCGGAGCGGACACGGCCTCAGCCGTCGGAGCGCCGGAAACCCCACCCGGCCAAGTCTTGAGAAACAGCTGCGTCCCGTCATCGAGCACAATCCGCTCAGCCACACAGACCGAGCCACCCCCAACCGGCGTAGTCCGAAGCCGTTGATGGGCGAGAAAAGTCGGCAGCAGGTGCGGGTTCGCACGCAGAAACGGCAGGTCCACTCCCCTATCCTGCCCACTAGCCGCCGACCATGATCGGTAATCCAGAGGAAGGGGTCTCACCTGATTCTGTGATGCGGTAGCATCAGATGTATGCGCACCACGCTGGCAATCGACGACGACGTGCTGCTCGCCGTCAAGGAGCGAGCACGCCGCGAGAACAAAACCACTGGCCAGGTCTTGTCCGACCTCGCCAGGAAGGCGCTGTCCTGCTCTGGGACCGCGTCGCGACGACGTGACAGCGCCTCGGCCTTCCATGGTTTCGAACCACTTCCCCGGCGTGGAGCAACGATCTCCAATGCCCTCATCGACCAGCTCCGTGAAGAAGAGGACGTGTGAAGCGAGCCCTGCTGGACGTCAATGTTCTCCTGGCACTGCTCGACCAAGACCACGTAGACCACGCTCGGGCCCGCGAATGGCTCGAGACAGAGATCGACCACGGCTGGGCTTCGTGCGCGATCACCGAAAACGGATTCGTCCGAATCCTCAGTCAGCCCAAGTACCCGAACGCGGCCAGCGTCGCTGAAGCCATCGATTTGCTCGACAACGCGACAAAAACCGAGTATCACGAATTCTGGCCTTGCTCGATCAGCCTGCTCGACGACACAGTGATCGACAGATCCCGACTGCACGGTCATCGACAGCTCGCTGATGCCTATCTGCTGGCTCTCGCCACTGCCACGGACGGCAGGTTCGTGACGTTCGATACGGCAATCTCGATCACTTCGGTGCGCGCGGCCGACGAAACCAATCTCCTCGTCCTGTAGTCCCAGCTCGATATCCCACCAGCTCGCAGTGTTTCGAGCGCGACGACAGCGGCTACGGAAAGGGTGGGGCAGTCGCCCAGGTTTCGCCTGCTACGACGATGTGGTCCAGATAGCGCAGGCCTACGGTGCGGGCGGCTTGCTGGAGCAGGGTGCTGGCTCGGCGGTCGTCGGGGCTCGGGGTGGGGTCGCCGGAGGGGTGGTTGTGGACTACGGCGAAGGCTCGGCCGTCGTGACGTAGGACGGTGTTGAGGATTTCTCGGACGGGGACGGCGACGTGGTCGATGGCGCCTTCGGCGACGAAAGCGCGGTGGCGTAGGCGGTTCTGGGTGTCGCAGATCAGGACGAGGAGGCGTTCGACGCGGGCGCCCGCGAACAGTGGGACTGCCACGGACGCGATGTCGTCGGGAGTGGTGAGTTGGGGTACCGAATCGATGGGAACGCGGGACCGGGTACCGAGGTGGAAGGCGGCGACGACCGTGGCGGCTTTGGCCGGGCCGATCCCGGCGCGGGCTGCCAGTTCTTCGGGCCGGGCGGCAGCGAGTTCGGCCAATCCACCGTAGTCGCCGATCAATCGGGCCGCGACTTCCAGCGCGGATTGGCCTCGGGTGCCCTGGCCGAGCAGCAGCGCCAGTAGCTCGCCGTCGCTGAGCGCGTGTGGGCCGAGCATGAGCAGTCGCTCGCGCGGACGTTGGGCGACAGGCAAACTCGCGATCGGAACCGACATCTTTCCCCCTGCGGATCGGTGACTGACTCCGATAGTCGCAGGGGGTACCGACAAGTTCGAGCTACCCCTCGGCCACCACCTCGGTGACGCAACCCGAACCTGGTCCTTCCCCGGTTAGGAGGGCTCCGCGCTGAGGACGGAATCACCGGCCGGGTCGGTGCTGAAGACCGAATCGGCCATCAACCGTTCCAGATTGCGTAGCTGGCGTTCGTGCACCACGATGCGGCGTAGCGCCTCGTTGACGGTGGCGTTGCTGTCGGCCGTGCCCATGATGTCGGCGGCAGCGGCCAGCAGGCGCTGATCGAGATCTATTCGCAGAGTGCGCACACATCCTCCTCAGGGACAAACGCAATCTTGCGTGATGACCGGAGGGCTCGTCGGCTGATTCACCGCGTCGTTACCGAAACCACGCGTTCGCAAGTCCGCACAGCGACCGAGCGCATCGGCTGGCAAGCGCACAGAAAACACAGTTCACCGCCGGAATCCGACCGCGACCAACCCTGCAACTGTGCAGTTTGCGTAGTTGGCAAGGCGGTTGTTGTCGCGACGCCACGGCGGTGCTTGCCTGGAGTCATGTTCACCGAGGCCCAGCTCTACTCGCCGGTGACGCGCGAGCGTGACGGCGACGTGACGGTTCATCTCAGCGATGACCACCCCGGCAGCCGCGACGAGGCTTACCGCGCCCGCCGCAACGCCATCGCCGCACTCGCACTCGACTACTCCCCCGGCTCCCGCCCACCGCACGTCGACTACACCGACGACGAGCAGCAGGTGTGGCGGATCGCCTCGGCGGAGCTGGCCCGCAAGCACGAGGTCTACGCCTGCCGCGAGGTCCGCGACGCCGCGCGCAACCTGGCCCTGCCGCACGATCACATCCCCCAACTCGACGAGGTGTCGCGGCTGCTCACCCCGCTGTCCGGCTTCCGCTACGTGCCCGCGGCGGGTCTGGTTCCGCTGCGCGAGTTCTTCGGTTCCTTCGCCGATCGCACCTTCCATTCCACCCAGTACATCCGCCACCACTCGGCCCCGCTCTACACCCCGGAACCCGATGCGATCCACGAGATCATCGGCCACGCCAACCAGATCGCCAGCCCACGTTTCGCCGCACTGTACGAAACGGTCGGCGCGGCGGTGGCCCGGCTGGAGACCGACAGCGCGCTGAAGTTCCTCGCCGATGTGTTCTGGTTCTCGCTCGAATTCGGTGTGGTGCGCGAGGGCGGTGAAATCCGTTGCTACGGTGCCGGATTGCTGTCCTCCTACGGTGAGATCGACGAGTTCCGGCACGCACGGCTTCGTCCGCTCGACGTCGCGGAGATGGGCACCATCGCCTACGACATCACCCACTATCAACCGGTGCTGTTCTGCGCTGATTCGGTGGATCAGATCGTCGGCGTACTCGGCGAATTCTTCGCGACGATGGACGACGAGACGCCTGCCCGACTCGGATATCCGATGCGAACCGGGCGATAGCCGACCATCGAAAACCTTGTCACAGAACACAGTTCGCCGATCAGCGTTTCTCACTTGGTGAGACCTGACACGCGCGACTCATTGCGAAACTGTTATTTTCGACCCGTTCTTCGAGCTTTTGAAAGGGTCGGGTAGACCGAAAATGACTGTGGACGTGACGGATACGCAGGCCGAGCAGAACCCGGAACCGGAAGCCCCGCTGTGGCTGCAGGGCCGCGAAGCGGTGATCGCCGCCGCGGCGCCGGAGGAATGGCGCGGCAACGTTCCCGACTACGAGCTGAGCCACGAGGTGATCCCGCGCGAGCGCAGCGTCGAGCACGCGCCCGGTTCGCTCGAGGCGATCGTCGAGGACCTGGTGAAGGTCTTCGAAATGGAGGTCTCGCACAAGGCCGACCCCGCGACGTGGCTGTCGGTGGTGGCCGATCAGTACCGCGGCCGGGTCAACGGTGGGGTGTGGCAGGACGCCGAGGAGTTCGCTCGCATCGGCAGCTACAACATCCTGATCGGCGACAACCCCTACTACGACGCCGAGAACGAGACGTTCGATTCCTCGCACAACATCTTCCACACCGCCTTCCCCGGCGGGTTCTTCTGGGAGGTTCTCGAGGTGCTGTCGGGCCCGCCGACGGTGAGCTTCCGGTGGCGGCACTGGGGCAAGTTCGAGGGTGAGTACAAGGGCCACCAGCCCACCGGTGAGCACATCGAGATGTTCGGTGTGACCATCGCGCGGGTGAGCGAGGATCTGCGCATCCTGGAGCTCGAGCACTTCTACGACAACAACAAGCTGCTGGGCCCGCTGGCCCACGGTTGCCCCGTGCAGCACGGCGAATAGGCGCTACTGCCGTTCGGCGCGAACCGGTGCGTCGAACGGCAGGCCTTTTTCCAGGAAAGCCAGTGCGTCGGTGAGGGTTTCGGTGTTCATCGGCGTGGTCGTCATGACCGCGAGCACCCCGCCGATCATCGCGCCCGCGGTGACGCGCACTTCGAAGTCCTCGGGCGATCGTCCCAGGTAGTCGGCCATCAACTCCGCGGCGAAACCGATGCTGCGGTGATATTCCTGGCCGATCGCCGAGCGCAGTTCCGGCACTCCGAACAGCAGTCCCTGACGTTGCCGTTCGAAGGCGAATTCCTCGGGGTCCATCTCGGCGAAGACCGCGCTCATCGCGTTCCGGAACGCCGCGATGGGGTGTTGGCCCCGAGGTTGCGCGCGCAACGCGGCGTCCATCGCCGGATCGAGGTCGTCGGTGAGGACGAGCTGTTCCTTGCTGGGGAAATAGCGGAAGAAGGTGCTCGGCGAGACCTCGGCCGCGGCCGCGATCTGCTCGACCGTGGTCTCGGCGTAGCCCTGCTCGCGAAAGAGCCGGAACGCCTCGACCCGGATCGTCTTGCGGGTTCGTTCCTTCTTCCGCTCACGCAGCGACCGCTCAACCGACATGCGCCGATTCTGCCGCAACCGGCCCTGTCTGCGACGACCGCTGCCCCCGCACGAACACCGCGACGGCCACCGCCGCCACCGCGCACAGCCCGGCGCACACGCCGAGCATGGTGTCCATGCCCGCCACGAACGCGGACTGCACCTGCGCCAGCGCGACCGGATCATTCGCAGTGGCGGCCACACCCGCATTCACACCGTCGGAGATCGGCGGCCGGTTCAGCGCGCCCAGATCCGACCGATACGCGGTGGCGAGCACGGTGCCGAGCACGGCCACGCCGATGGTGCCGCCCGCCTGCCGAAGTGCTTGCAGCAGTGCCGAACCCGAGCCCGACCGGGCGGCGTTGAGCTCACCCAGCGCCATACCCATGGCCGCGGGCATGACCACTCCCATTCCGACGCCGAGCACCGTCGTCCACACTGCGGTGAGCCCGTAACCACTGTCGACCCTGGTGAGGGCGCCGAGGCCGATTCCGCCGGCGAGAACAGCGAATCCGGCGGTGAGCACCACCCGTTGTCCGAGCCTCGGCAGTAGCACATCGACCAATCTGCTGCCCACAACCAGCCCTCCGATCATCGGCAACAGCCGGAGCCCGCTCCCGAGCGCGTCGACCCCGAGCACGGCTTGGAAGTACTGCGGGACGGTGAAGAACATGCCGAACATGGCGAAGCTGACGAGAATGGAAATCGCGGTGCCCCAACCGAATCCGGGGTTGGTGAACAGCGCCAGGTCGATCAGCGGGTGCGCGGTGCGCCGCTGCCACCAGAGGAAGACCGCGAGGATCAAGGCACCCGCAACGACAACGATCCAGGCGGCGATGTCGTCCCAGCCGTGGTCGCCGATTCGGATGAATCCGTAGGTCAGCCCGAGCATGCCCGCCGCCGACAGTACAGCGCCGACGAGATCGATGCGAAAGGTGTTGTCTCCCCGGGATTCCGGTACCAGAGTAGCCACCGCCAAGGCGCCGACGATCACCAGCGGCACATTGATGAGGAACACCGACCCCCACCAGTAGTGCTGCAGTAGCCACCCGCCGACGATCGGGCCGAGGGGCAGGCCGAGCGCGGTCGAGGTGACCCAGATCGTCACCGCGCGTTGCCGTTGCGCCGGATCACTGAACAGCACCGGAAGTACCGCCATCGACAGCGGCATCATCGCGGCCGCCGCGATCCCGAGCACCACCCGCGCGGCGATGAGCTGTCCCGCCGAGCCGGCGAACGCGCAGGCCAGCGAGGCCACCCCGAACAGCATCAGGGCAGCGAGCAGCATCTTCTTGCGGCCGTAGCGATCACCGAGCGCGCCCGCGGGCAGCATCAGCGCGGCGAGGGCGAGGGTGTAAGCGCTGCTGAACCATTGCAGCGCAGCGGTATTCGCGTCCAGGTCGACCGCGAGGGTCGGGATGGCGACGGTGAGCACGGTGACGTCGAGTCCGATGGTGAGCATCGCCACGGCGAGCGCGCCGAGCGCGAGCCAGCTGCGGGCTTCTTCCGTCCGCATATCTCCTCCAAAATGAGAGTCTCTAGCATTTGATGGTAGCTCTCATTTACTAGAGTGTGTCAAGAGATGTTCCTCGCGGCCGCGCTCATTAAGCTGCGAGGCGATGAGGATTCGTGAAGTCGGCGTGCGCGCCGCATGCAGTCTCTGCGCCGCCGTCACCGTCGCCGCGCTCGCGGGCGCTCCCGCCGTTGCCCAACCCACCACCGACAGGCCGTCGACCAGCGCTCCGGCGCCGGGCGCCCCGCCGACGCCGGGCAACACGTCACCGCCGATCGGCGGCCCGAGCACCACGCCCCCGTTCACCACCCCGAACACCGACGATTGCCCGCAGAAAACGCAGCCGCCGGCCCCGATCGACACCTCGGAGGTCCCCGCACCCGGCGACCCGACGCCGAGCCCGCTGCCGGTCCCCTCCCCCGCCATCGGCGGCCAGCGAATGGGCGACTGCGGGGTGGTGGTGCCCGACGACGCGCCCCCGGTGCCCGCCGAGATCTCGGCCACCTCGTGGATGGTCGCCGACCTCGATACCGGCCGCGTGCTCGCCGCCAAGGACCCGCACGGCCGCTACCGCCCCGCCAGCACCATCAAGGTGGCCCTCGCCATCGTCGCGCTACGCAGCCTGGATCTCGACGACGTGGTGATCGGCACCCAGGCCGACGCCGACGTCGAGGGCACCAAGGTCGGCATCGGACCGGGTGGCCGCTACACCAATCGTCAACTCCTGCAAGCCCTGATCATGTGTTCGGGCAATGACGCCGCCCATGCCATCGCCACCCAACTCGGGGGCGACAAGGCGACCGTGGCGAAGATGAACGACCTCGCGAAGACATTGCGCGCCTCGGACACTCGCGCGTCGACCCCGTCCGGACTCGACGGGCCCGGCTCGAGCATCTCGGCCTACGACCTGGCGGTGCTGTTCCGCGAGGCGATGAGCATCCCGCTGTTCGCCGAGCTGATCCACACCGAGCAGGCCGACTTCCCCGGGTTTCCCGCCGACCCGAAAATCCCTGGCGACAAAGATCATCCGGGCTTCCCGATCGGCAACGACAACCAGCTGCTCTACAACTACGCGGGCGCGATCGGCGGCAAGACCGGCTTCACCGACGACGCTCGCCAGACCTTCGTCGCCGCCGCCGAACGCGACGGCCACCGCCTGGTCGTGACGCTACTCAAAGCCGATGTGCGCCCGATCCGCCCGTGGGAGCAGGCCGCGCGCCTGCTCGACTACGGTTTCGCCCTCGACACCGACGCCCGAATCGGCAAGCTGCCCGAAATCGGCAGCGAGGCAGTGCAACCCAGCGTCCCACTGGCCTCACCCCCGCCACGCGCCGACGGTTCCCGAGACGATTCGGTGCGACCGGCACACGAGGGCGCCCGCATCGCGACGCTGATCGGTGGGCCCCTATTGGTCGTCGTCCTGCTGCTCTGGGCCCGCAGGGCTTTCCGACGCAGACGGTGACGCCGCCTGCCGACATTTGGACGATTGATCACCAGGCTCTCACGCAAACATCGCCCAAGAGAGAAACCCCTGAGAGCCTGGTGATCGACCGTCCAGGTGGGTCAGCGGCGTTTGCCGACCCGCATCAAGGCCAGTGCCGCGACCACGCCTGCTCCGAAGTAGGCGGCGCCCGCGCCCGTCGATACCCCGTGTTCGACCACGCGCGGCCGGATGACCACCGGGTTCGGCGGCGCCACGGTGGCGGCGCGTTCGTTGTCCGAGGAGGTCGCCGCCCACGCCGTGGCGAACAGCAGGATCCGGTAGGTCATGTAGCTGAACACCATCAGGCCGATGATCGACCCGAAGGTCGCGCCCGCGGGGCTCGACAGCACCATCCGCAGGTAGATCGCACCGATGATCTTGAAGATCTCGAAGGCGACCGCGCCGAGCACCGCCGCGCGCGCCGCACTGCGCAGCGACACCGGTTCGCGCGGCAATCGGGCGATCATCCAGGCGAACACCGCCCACGAGGCGAGGAAACCCAGCGCGATCGACGCCAGTCGCAGCACCAGCGAGGCGCCGGGCAGGTGGTCGGTTCCGAGCAGTTCGAGTATCCGCTTGCCCAGTCCGCTCGCGGCGACAGCCGACAATCCGAGCGACACCACGAAGGCGAGTCCGAGGCCGATCAGCGCACCCAGATCCGACAATTTGGCCTGCCACCAAGGCTTTTCGGGACTCTGGCTGGCCCACTGTTCGGTGAGCGCGGCGCGCAGGTTCGCGATCCAGCCGAGCCCGGTGTAGAAGCCGACCAGCAGGCCGATGACGCCGACCGTGCCGCGCGACTTCAGTGCCTGGTCGATGAGTTCGTTGATCTGGGTGCCGAAGGAACCGGGAATGTTCTCGATGACCTTGGCCTGCAGTTCGTTCAGCAGTTCCGGGTGGCCTGCCAGGATGAAACCGGCCACCGAGAACGCCACCATCAGCAGCGGAAACAGCGACAGCACAGTGAAATACGTGATGCCCGCGGCATAGAAGTCACCGCGCTGACTCTGGAATCGACCACCGGCCCTGACCAGGTGATCCAGCCAGGGCCTTTGCCCGATCTGCTTCTCGACAGCTGCCGAGATGTTGTCGATCAACTGCATGACACGCGCCCCTTCAGCGAAAACCTCAGGTGCGCAACGGGTCAGCGAGCGAGGAAGCCAACCCGGTCGTACACCTGGGCAAGTGTGTTGCCTGCGATCTCCCGCGCCCGTTCGGCGCCCGCGGCCAGAATCCGGTCCAGTTCTGCCTGATCCGACAGGTAGTCCTTGACCTTCTTCTGCACGGGCGTGACGAATTCGACGAGCGCGTCGGCCACCTCGGCCTTGAGATCACCGTAACCCTTACCGGCGAAATTCTGCTCGAGGTCGACGATCGGGGTGGCGGTGAGCGAGCTCAGGATCACCAGCAGGTTGCTCACGCCCGCCTTGTGCTCGGGGTCGTAGCGGATCTCGCGCTCGGTGTCGGTGACCGCCGAGCGCACTTTTTTCGCGGTGACCTTCGGGTCGTCGAGAAGGTTGATCAGCCCGCCGTCGCTGGAGGCCGATTTGCTCATCTTCGCGGTCGGGTCCTGCAGGTCGAAGATCTTGGCGGTGCCCTTGACGATGTGCGGCTCGGGCACGACGAAGGTCTTCTTGTAGCGAGTGTTGAAGCGCTGGGCCAGGTTTCGGGTCAGCTCGAGGTGCTGGCGCTGGTCCTCGCCGACCGGCACCTGGTGCGGGCGGTAGAGCAGGATGTCGGCGGCCATCAGCACGGGGTAGGTGAACAGGCCGACGGTGGCGTTGTCGGCGCCCTGCTTGACCGACTTGTCCTTGAACTGGGTCATCCGGCTCGCCTCACCGAAACCGGTGATACAGCTCAACACCCACGACAGCTCCGCGTGCTCGGGCACCTGACTCTGCACGAACAGGGTGGACTTCGCGGGGTCGATGCCGAGGGCGAGCAGCTGGGCGGCGGCGGACTTGGTGCGCGCGCGCAGCGCCTTGGGATCCTGGCTGACGGTGATCGCGTGCATATCCGGGATGAAGTACAGCGCGTCGTACTCGTCCTGCATCGTCACCCAGTACTGCAGCGCACCCAGGTAGTTGCCGAGGTGGAAGGAGTCGCTGGTGGGCTGGATGCCCGACAGCACCCGCTGCTTACGTTCGGCCGTCGCGGCCGGGGCAGGACTGGACATACCCCGAATCTTTCCATGCCCATCAAGCGGTATTTCGCTGCACCCAGTTGAGCGGATCGACACCGGGCATGCTCGGGTGCCCGGTTCTGATCATGTGCTGTTCGCGGCGGGCCAGTAGCTGGTAGGAGGGGGTGCTCGGTCCGGCGAGGGTGCCCGCCAGGATCAGCGGCGGGGCGAGGTGGGCGGTGCGAATGCTGCGGCTCAGCGCGCGGTTGGCCAGTTCGTCGGAGATTCCCCATTCGATGCCGTACATCTGCCGGATTCGCGGCGGCAGACTGCCCTGGACCAGCAGATACAGCGCGGCCCCTGCCTGTTCGACGGGCGGGCGCAGTCGGTACGCCTTGCGATGGCCCGCGAGATAGGAACCGACCAGCTGCGCCTCGTCGGTGAGGAACAGTTCGGTCGAGTTCAGGTAGCTGTCGAAGTAGCGGCGGAAGGCCGGGTAGTCGGCGGGGGCGGCGTCGCGTGGCATGCCGAACAGCTCGCCCCAGCGGACGTAGTCCTGGTAGAGGTCTTCGCGTTCGGTGGGCGTGAGCGTTCGGACCAGGCGGTCGAACATGACTTCGGCGGAGTCGAAGGTGAAGGCCATTGTCATGAACATCAGGTGCGGGTCGTGCGCCGAGTAGGCGGTGCCGGCAGGGTGGGTGCCGGCGTCCTCGGGCAGGGTGCCGACCACCCTTTCGTGCTTGCGCCGGGTGAAGGCCAGTGCCCGGTCGGCCTCGGCTTTGCTGCCGAGGAACACCGCTTCGAACAGCGCGCCGGTGACGGCCAGTCGCGTGTAGGGCGTCGCCCGGTGTGCGGTGTGCTCGCTGGTTCCGACGAACAGCAGCGGATGCACCGCCCCGATCACCAGGGCCCGCAGGCCGTAGGTCAGCCCGACCGCCCGTTTGCTCATCACCCGCCGGATCATCGAATCGTCGGCGAAATATCCGGGTGCTGTCTGCCGCGTAGCCATGCTGCTTCTCCTCGTCGAGTGCATCTGGCAATAGAATCCTCCAGAATTGATATTCTGGCAAGAGTCTCTACCAGAACACCGCGAGAGGACGGCGGCACGCACAATGGACGCCGTGGCAGCGCAACGGACATACGGTGGCGTTTCGGCGCAGGAGCGGCAGGCGCAGCGGCGCATCGCGCTGTTGGACGCGGCGCTCGACATCATCGCCGCCGACGGGCAGGCCAAACTGACCGTCGCCGGGCTGTGCGCGCAGGCGGGCCTGAACGAGCGGTACTACTACGAGAGCTTTCCGAATCGGGACGCGGTGCTCGAGGCACTTCTCGACCGGATCGCCCAGGAGTTGGCCGCGGCCATCGCCGGCGCCCTCGCCACCGCGGACAACGACAGCCGCGCGCAGGCGCACGCCGCGATCGGCGCCGGTATCGCGGTGCTCACCGACGACCCGCGCAAAGGCCGCGCCGCCCTCGTCACCAGCATGGCGACACCGGAACTGCGGGCCCGCACCGCGAGCACGGTCAGCGGGTTCGCCCGCCTGGTCGCGACCGAGGGCACCGGTTTCTACGGTGCGACGGCCCCGGAACCGATCGTCGACTTCCGGGCGCTCTACCTGGTCGGCGGACTCGTCCAGACGCTGACTGTCTGGCTGGCAGGCGATCTCGGACTCACCCGCGCGGAACTGGTCGACCAGATCACCGAGGTCTTCGTACTCCTCGGCGACGACCTGGCCGACCGATACCGCTGAGCGCCCTCGACCGCTAGCCGATCGGGCACATACCGCCGCAGTAGGGCTTCGACGACGACCCACCTTGCATCCAGCCGATCAGACCACCGTAGGTGCCGATGACCGACGCCAGGTCCGCCGAACCCGCAACCGGCACCGCCTGTGCCGCGCTCACGCCGCCGACCGGGACACACGCGTCGAGCATGATGCCGTCGCACTCGGCGGCCGAACCGGTCGACAGCGCGCGCAACAGGTGCCCGACCAGGTCGCTCGAACCCGTGGACGCGTCGGCGACCACCCGCACCTGCTCGGGTGCGGGATCGGCGACCGCCATCCCGGTGGTTGCCGCCATCATCGCGGCGAATACGCCCGCGCCGACCAGTATTCGCTTCATCCAACTTCTCCTCACAGGCAACCCGGCGGCCGCACCGCGAAGAATGTTGTCGAATCCGGACAGACGCCGACAGACATCAATTGCGGTGGCATCGGAAATCCGGCGGTGGGCTCGCTATCGACGTGGACGCTTGCGCAGCAACAGGATCACGATGCCGAGGGCGATGATCAGGGCGAACGCGATGACCGCGATGCCCGTCACGAGCGGGGCGGTGGAGTTGTCGTCGTCCGCGGCTTGTGCGGGCGCCTTCTCGGGGGACGAACCGGTTTCGGCGGGCTCGGTCCGGTAGGTGGGGCCCGGCTCGGGCGTTCCGGTCACCACCAGCTCCAGCTCGATGGGCACGGGGCGGACGGCGCCGCGGTCCTGCACGGTCGGGGCCGCCTGCACGGCGAGGTAATACCAACCGGCCAGGGCGTTCTCCGACACCTTCTTGTCCGAGGCGTCGCGGTTGCTGTAGCGGATTTCGGGGGTGGCCATGGCATCCTTGTTGTCCGGCACGGTATCCGGCGAACCGTTGTAGGACGAGAAGTCGTGGTCGACCTCCTTGCGATACGGGCTGTACAGCGTGGTGGTGACGACCGAGACGTTGTCGAGGCCGCGACCCGGTGTCTCGAGGAAACGCACCCGGTAGGCCAAACCCTGACCCCAGTCGAGTTTCACCTTGTAGAACACGAATTCGCCGCGCTGCAAGGTGTCGCCGTAGACGCCGGACCCGTCGAGCGGGGTCGCCACGTTGAACGAGCCGCCACCGGTCACCGGTTGCACGGGCGTGGTCGGCGCGGTGAACGGCACCGGCGCCGGTTCGGCCGCCGGGCCCGCGTCGGTGACGCCGGGTTCGACCGTGACATTCAGTTCCAGCGGCACCGTCGCCGGTGCGCTGTCGGCGACCCCGGCCCATTCCACGGTGAAGTAGTACCGGCCGCCGCCCTTGCACTTGTCGGTGCGCGCGGTGCCGTCCTTCGGCACGGTCGCGCCGGTCCAGGTCGAGCTGACCGTCAGCGCGACGCCGTCGTTGGATCGCACGGCGTTCTCGTTTTCGAAGGCGTGGCAGTCGGTCCCCTCCGCGCCGAATACCCGCAGGTACAGGCTGTTGTTCGCCCGCTCGGGATCGTCTTCGGTGAGCGGGAACGACACCGTGCCGCTGAAGTAGGCGGTGGCCCCTTCGGGAACGTCGACGGCGTAGTAGCGCGGCTTCTTGTGGCCGATGGTGTCGAGGTACTGGCCCGGTACGACCGCCGGTGCGTTCTGGTAGCCGTCGGTGCCTTCGACGGGTGTGCCCGCCGACGCGTATTCGCGCAGCGCCGCGGTGCTCACGCGGGGCAGCACCTGTTCGAGGGCTTTGCCGTCGGCGGCGTCGGTGTAGGTGCCGCCGGTGGTTTCCGCGATGCAGGTGAGTTGGGCGGCTTCGGTAGCCGCGCGGTGAAGACAGTAGGCCGACAGATCTCGCCGCGGGAGCCGTCGATTCCGGTGGCGCCCACGCCACGCGGCGGCACCGATGTACCCGGCAGGGGGATTCAGACCGACAACGCGACCGCGCCGAAAGTCTCCGGATCACCTTGCAGGACAACGCGAAATGCCACGTCACGACGGGTCCAATAGGCGGCGCAGTCGCGCATGGCCTCGTCGAACCACGCTCGTTCGGTGGGGTCGGCGGCGAGCAGGTCCGCGGCGGTGCGCACCACGGCGACATATCCGGGGGCGTCGCCGACGAAATCGTCCAAGTCGCGCAGACATTCGTCGAAGGCGTCCTTGTTGGCGCCGAAGTAGTACGGGAACTGGAAGGCCGCGGCGAACTCGTCGAACAGTTCCGCCACGGTGCGCATCTTGGCGCCGCGCAGCTCGCGCACCCGGTAGTCGGCGGGCGCGTCGTAGCGGACGCCGCTGAACTGGTTGGCATCCACCGACAACGCGCCGAGCACCGGCGCCGTGGTCGCGGCGGGCGCCTCGGCGTCGGGACGAGCGAGGAACTGCGACAGCGTCATTCGCGAAGTCATCAGCGCATCCTTGTGAAGGTTTCGTAGTGGTCGCCGGTGTACCAGGCCGAACCGTCGCTGCCGGTGACGATGCGTTCGGCGTCACGACCACGGTTGCGCTGCTTGGGATTCACATCCCACTCCTGGTACTTCACCGGGTTGCCCGCCGAATCCTTGGGCGGCAGTTTGGTTCCGCGATTCATGAACTGCTCGCCGCCTTTGGTGCCCTGCGCATTGGCCGAACCCGGCCAGCGACCCGCATCGATCTCGACGAGGGTGACATAGGCGCGATCGGGCACCCCCGCGGACTTGGTAACAGGCGACGAATTACCCGACGGCGCACCAGGTTTCGGCGCACCGACACTCGTGGTGACCCCGGCGACCGCCTTCGTGGTGGTCGTGGTGGTGGCGCCGTCGGTACCGCGACCGCCGAACAGCGTGAGCCCGATGGCCGCCAACACGAGAACGAGTCCACCGAGCAGGCTGAGAGTCTTACGTGAGAGTTTCATCGGTACTGGACTGTAACCGGCGCGTGGTCGGACCAGCGCTGGTCGTAGGCGTCAGCGCGTTCGACGACGGCCTGTTTAGCGCGCGAGGTCAGTTCGCCGAGGGCCAACTGATAATCGATCCTCCACCCGGAGTCGTTGTCGAAGGCGCGGCCGCGGTAGGACCACCAGCTGTAGGGGCCCGCGACGTCGGGGTGCAGGGCGCGCACCACGTCGACATAACCGGCGGCCAGGAGTTCGGCGATCCAGGCGCGCTCCTCGGGCAGGAAGCCCGCTGACTTCTGGTTGCCCTTCCAGTTCTTCAGGTCGACCTCGGCGGGAGCGATGTTCCAGTCGCCGCTCACCACGAACTCGCCGGTGCGCGCCTTCAGGTAGGCGCCGAGCTCGGCCATGAAGCGGTACTTCGCGTCCTGCTTGGGGGTGTTCTCCTCGCCCGAGTGCACGTACACGCTGGCCGCGGTGATGTCGCCGAAATCGGCCTCGATGTAGCGGCCCGATGCGGCGAACTCGGTGCTGCCGAATCCGATGCGCACGGCGTCGGGGGCACGCCGGGACAGAATGCCCACACCCGCCCGGCCCTTGGATTCGGGCTCGGCATGTGAAAGTACCCAGCCCGCGTCGAGTGCGGGGGCCAACGCGGTCGCGGTCTGCGCGTCGGTCGCTCGGGTCTCCTGTAGGCAGACGATGTCGGCTTCGGTCGCCGCCAACCAGGCCAGCATGCCCTTGGTCGAAGCGGCGCGGACCCCGTTAACGTTCACAGTTGAGAGGATTATCGGCACCGTACGACCGTACAATGCTGGTAGGGATGCTCCCCCGGACACTGCCGTCCAGGAAGGGGTGATTGACGATGACGTCACGCACCGCCAAGTCCACCGCCCGCCCCGCGCCGGTCGCGGCGCTGCACATCGGGTCCGGCGACCCGGTCCTGCTGTTGCACGGGTTCCTGCTCTCGCCGCACTGCTGGGAGCAGGTCGCGCAGCGGATGTCGGCGCATTGCGAGGTGTACGCGCCCGCGTTCGCCGGGCACTGGGGTGGCCCGAAGGTCGAGGGCTGGGCCCTTGACGTGTACGCACTGGCAGATCAGATCGAAGACCAGCTCGACGAGCTCGGCTGGCGCACCTGTCACATCGCGGGCAATTCACTCGGCGGCTGGGTGGGCCTCGAACTGGCGCGCCGCGGCCGGGCCCGCACGCTCACCACGATCGCGGCGGCGGGCGGGTGGGCTTCGCCGTCGCTGAGCCAGATCAGGATCGGCATCAAGTTCGCCTCGTTGATCCCGTTCATCGAAATCGGCAAGCGGCTCGGCGACGCGGCGGTCAACAACGCGCTCGTGCAGCAGGCGGCCGCGATGCTGGTCTCGAAGCGCACCAGCGCGGTCGCCCGTCGCGACCTGGCGGCCATGCTCACCGCGGCCCTACACTGCGACGCGATCCTCCCGCTGATCCTGGGCAGCCTGCGGGCACCGGGCATGGACGATCTCGGCGAGCTGAGCACCCCGGTCCGGATGCTGCTCGCCGAGTACGACCGGATCATCCCCAACCGCGTGTACGCCACCCGTTACCTGCGCGAACTGCCCGAGTCGGCGGATCGGATCGTGGTGCACGGGGTCGGCCATGTGCCGATGCTCGAAGCACCGGACCGGATCGCCACGCTGATCGCCGAGCACATCTACGCCAGCCGCGGACATCTGCGCGCGGTGTGAAATCCTTACCGCGACAACACTGTTCGCGGCCACACCCTCACCGCCGAGCCTCATCCAGGCTCGGTGGTTTTTCGTGCGCACGGGCCAGCTCTCACCGGTGACCCCGGTCACCATGGGGCGTGCGTAACAGCGGCGTAACGGATCGGAAAATTCGTGTCTACATCTATGCACCACCGTCTGTGAGTCGCCGATTTCGAGCGGCAGCGGATGAGGGAGAGAGGGAAATGGCCGGAGCAGATATTGCCGCCAAAGAAACACTCGAGGACTACACGCTGCGTTTCGCCCCGCGGAGCTACCGCAAATGGAGCCCCGCGGTCGTCGGCATTTCCGCCCTCGGCGGCATCGCCTACCTGGCCGATTTCGCGATCGGCGCGAATATCGGCATCGCCCACGGCACCGGAAACGCCCTGATCGGCATCGGTATCTTCGCCGTGGTCGTGATGCTCACCGGTTTTCCGCTGGCCTATTACGCGGCGCGCTACAACATCGATCTCGACCTGATCACGCGCGGTAGCGGTTTCGGCTACTACGGCTCGGTGATCACCAATATCGTGTTCGCGTCGTTCACTTTCATCTTCTTCGCGCTCGAGGGTTCGATCATGGCGCAGGGCCTGTTATTGGGCCTCGGAATTCCCTTGTGGATGGGCTATTTGCTGTCCACGGTGATCATCTTCCCGCTGGTCATCTTCGGGATGAACACCCTGGCGAAACTGCAGGTGTGGACCACTCCCCTGTGGCTGCTGCTGATGGTGGCGCCGTTCGGGTTCCTGTTGCTCAACCACCCCGATTCGGTCGGTTCGTTCTTCGCCTACGGCGGTAAGGACGGCCAGGGTGTGAGTGTGTCCGGTGCGCTGCTGGCCGCCGGTGTGTGTCTATCGCTGATCGCCCAGATCGCCGAGCAGATCGACTACCTGCGCTTCATGCCGCCGCGCACGCCGGAGAACCGGGCCAAGTGGTGGGGCTGGATGCTCCTGGCCGGTCCCGGCTGGGTGCTGTTCGGCGCGGCCAAGCAGGTCGTGGGCCTGTTCCTCGCGGTGTACCTGATCGCGAATCTGCCTGCGGCGCAAGGCATCGCGAACCAGCCGGTGCACCAGTTCCTGGAGATCTACAAGGACATGGTGCCGGGCTGGCTTGCCATGACCCTCGCGGTGGTGCTGGTGGTCATCAGCCAGGTCAAGATCAACGTGACCAACGCCTACTCCGGCTCGCTGGCCTGGACCAACTCCTACACCCGCGTCACCAAGACCTACCCGGGTCGCCTGGTCTTCCTGGTGGTGAACCTGGTGGTGGCGCTGATCCTGATGGAAGCGAACATGTTCGACTTCCTCAACAGCATCCTGGGCTTCTACGCCAACTGCGGCATCGCCTGGATCGTCACCGTGGCCACCGACATCGCGGTGAACAAGTACCTGCTCAAGATCTCGCCGAAGGTCCCGGAGTTCCGTCGCGGCATGCTCTACGACTTCAACCCGGTCGGCCTGGTCGGCTTCGGGCTGTCCTCGGTGCTGTCGATCATGACCTTCTTCGGCCTCTTCGGTGAGCTGCTGAAGCCGTACTCGCCGGTGGTCGCGGTGCTGGTGGCCTTCGTCGCCACCCCGCTCACCGCAATCGCCACCAAGGGCAAGTACTACCTGCGTCGCACCGACGACGGCATCGACGTGCCGATGTTCGACGAGCACGGCAACCCCGCGGGTGATCTGCTCCCCTGCCACGTCACCGGCATGGAATTCGAGCGACCGGACATGATCGCCTCGGCGGTGCCCGGACCCGAGGGCGAAATCCAGTACATCAGCTCGCTGGCGCTGTCCACGGACAAGCACGGCAAGCACCTGCTGCCCCCGCAGTGATATTGGAGCGCTGGCGCGCTCGAGTTCGCGGCCCCTTGTGTCCCGTCGATCAGGCACCGTTGCTTGCTCCTTCGTCGCCTCGCAACGGCACCTGATCGACGGGACGGCCGCGAACCGCCGCTGCGCGGCGGACCCTCCTCGAGGTCGGGTCGTGCGGGGCGAGTATCAGACCAGCTTTCGGACGATCGGGGTCGGTAGCGCGCGCAGCGCATAGCCCAGCGGGACCCACGGCCAGGCGGGAACGTACGCCTTCGCGCGACGCTTCTCGATCGCGGCGACCATGGCGCGCACACCGGTTTCGGTGTCCACCATGAACTTCGGCGGATGCTTGACCTGGTCGTTCATCTCCGAGCGGATGTAGCCGGGATAGATCACCGACACATCGACGCCCGGAATCGCCTCCATGCGAACACCTTCGGCCAACGCCGCGACGCCCGTCTTGGTGGCCGCGTAGGTGGTGAGTTGCTTGGGCATGCCGCGCACGGCGGACAAAGACGAGATCATCACCAGGTGACCGCGGCCCTGCGCACGGAAGATCTTCAACGCCGCCTCGCTCTGGGCAAGGGCGGCAATGAAATTCACCATCGCGGTCTCGCGATTGGCTTTGTGCAGCCCGGTCCCCAGCGGCGCGCCCTTACCGAGACCCGCGTTGATGATCACCCGGTCGATGGTGCCGAATTCCTCGGCGAACTCGTCGAAGACGGTGAACACCGCCGCGTCATCGGTGACGTCGAGTTGCTTCACCGAGACGATGCGATCAGGGTGTGCGGCCAGGATCTCGGCGCGCAGTTCGTCGAGTCGCTCGGTCCGCCGAGCACACAGGCCCAGGTCATAGCCGAGCGCGGCGAACTGGCGGGCCATCTCGGCGCCGAGGCCAGAACTGGCGCCGGTGATCAGAACGGTGCCCCGGCTCACGACGGCACCGGGGTTCGGGGAGTTACTCGCGATTCCATGTGCTCACGCTAGCGACTACGCGGCGGCGATGACCGAAGATCCCCCGCACGACCCCGAGCGGCCAGGACGGCAACAGCGCGTCGGCATGCCGATACCCGATCCCACTGCTGCACCGTCTGCCGCTGAGCGCCCGGCAGCAGGTCCGCCTCACTCAGGCGGACCCGGAGTGCTGCCGGTGGACGTCAGCGGGTCGCGACCAACCTCGCCGCGTTGGCCGACACGTCGTCGCCCGCTTCGTTGGCCGCGAGTTCGGCGTGGACGCGGTCGTAGTAGCGGTTGATCTCGGTGTTGGCGGTCTCCTCGGTCCAGCCGAGCAGGGGTGCGATCAGACGGGCGATCTCGGGGGCGGCGGCGAGGCCGCGGTCGGGGACCTCGATGGAGATGCGGGTGCGGCGGGTGAGGATGTCGTCGAGGTGCAGGGCGCCCTCGTGGGTGACGGCGTAGACGATCTCGGCGGCGATGTAGTCCGAAGCCCCCGGAATCGGGTGGCGCAGTGCGGGGTCGTCGGCGATGAGGCCGAAGATATCGGTGCTCAGCGAGCCGTAGCGGCCGAGCAGGTGCTCGACCACGTCGACGGGCAGTCGCTGCGACACCGCCATGGTGTTCACCTCGGCGAGCATGTCGAAGTAGCCTGCCGCGCCGACGATGGGCAGCTGCGCGGTCGACGACGCGGGCACCTCCCCACCCAGGCGCGCGGCGGCGGCGTCGACGACATCGGCAGCCATCACCCGGTAGGTGGTGTACTTGCCGCCCGCGATCACGAACAGGCCGGGCGCGGGTTCGGCGACGGCGTGTTCGCGCGAAAGCTTCGAGGTCTCCTTCGTCGCACCGGTCATCAGCGGACGAAGACCGGCGTAGGTGCCGACGATGTCAGCCCTGGTCAGCGGCTTGCGCAGCAGCGAATTGACGTGGTCGAGGATGTACTGCACATCGGCGGCGGTGGCCGTGGGGTGGTTCTTGTCCAGCGACCATTCGGTGTCGGTGGTGCCGATGATCCAGTGTTCGGCCCACGGGATCACGAACAGGACCGACTTCTCGGTGCGCATGATCATGCCGGTGTGCATGTTCAGCCGGTCGCGCGGCACGAGGATGTGCACGCCCTTCGACATCTGCACGTGGAAGGGGAAGTCGACGCCGGTCATCTTGATCATGTCGTCGGTCCACACACCGGTCGCGCTGATCACCGTGCGGGCCCGAATGGTGTGTGCCAGACCGGTTTCCATGTCAACGACGCGAGCACCGACGACCTTCTCGCCGTCGCGTTCCAGGCCGATCACCTTGGTGCGGGTCAGCACCGTGGCGCCGTGCTCGGCGGCGGTGCGGGCGATCATCATGGTGTGGCGGGCGTCGTCGACCTGCGCGTCGTAGTAGCGGATGGCGCCGGTCATCGCGTCCTCACGCAGCGCGGGCGCGAGTTCCAGTGCGCCCGAACGTGACAGGTGCTTGTGCATCGGGACGGTGCGCGCGCCGCCGAGGGTGTCGTAGAGGGCGATGCCCGCGCCGATGTAGGCGCGTTCCCACACCCGGTGCTGCAGCGGGAACAGGAACGGCACCGGGTGCACCAGGTGCGGTGCGAGCGTATTCAACAGCAGCCCACGCTCTTTGAGTGCCTCGCGCACCAGCGCGAAGTCCATCTGCTCCAGGTAGCGCAGGCCGCCATGGATGAGCTTCGATGAACGACTCGAGGTACCGGCGGCGAAATCCCTTGCCTCGACCAGGGTTACGGACAGGCCACGCGAGGCGGCGTCGAGGGCGGCACCGGCACCGGTCACGCCACCGCCGATGACCAGCACGTCGACCTCGGCGGCATCGAGCATGCCGATGGCCTTCGCGCGGTAGGTGGGGTCCAGTTGCACAGACACGATGATCTCCTCTTCGAAAATATTGGGGTAACTCAGATTTCGGCCCAGTCGAGCGTGCGCTCGACGGCTTTGAGCCAGCGGCGATAGCCGTGTTCGCGTTGTTCGTCGGACCAGCTCGGGTACCAGCGGACGTCCTCGGACCAGTTGTCGAGCAGTTCGTCGGTGCCGGCCCAGAAGCTGACGGCCAGTCCAGCGGCGTAGGCGGCGCCGAGCGCGGTGGTCTCGGCGACGACCGGCCGGGAGACCGGGACGCCGAGCAGGTCGGCCTGGATCTGCATGGCCAGCTGGTTCACGGTGACGCCGCCGTCCACCCGCAGCGTCGCCAGTCGCACACCGGCGTCGCGCTGCATGGCCTCGACCACGTCGCGGGTCTGGTAGGCGATGGATTCCAGTGTGGCCCTGGCCAAGTGGGCGTTGTTGCTGTAGCGCGACAACCCCACGACCGCACCGCGCGCATCGGGTCGCCAGTACGGCGCGAACAGACCGGAGAAGGCGGGCACGAAGTACACGCCGCCGGAATCGGCCACCTGACTCGCGAGATCTTCGATCTGCGCGGCCCCGGCGATGATGCCCATCTGGTCGCGCAACCACTGCACCGCCGAGCCGGTGACCGCGATCGAGCCCTCCAGCGCGTAGGCGGGCTTGTCGTCGCCGAACTGGTAGGCGACGGTGGTGATGAGGCCGTGGTCCGAGCGGACGATCTCCGTGCCGGTGTTGAGCATCAGGAAATTGCCTGTGCCGTAAGTGTTCTTGGCCTCGCCGGGCTGGAAGCACACCTGCCCCACACCCGCGGCCTGCTGATCACCGAGCACACCCGCGATCGGCACCGTGCCCTTGAACGGGCCGTCGGGTTTCGTCGTCCCGAACAGTTCCGGGTTCGACGACGGTGCGATCCTCGGCAGCATGGCGCGCGGGATGCCGAAGATCGCGAGGAGTTCGTCGTCCCAGTCCAGGGTTTCGAGGTCCATCAGCATGGTGCGCGAGGCATTGGTGGGGTCGGTGACGTGCACGCCGCCGGTGAGGTTCCAGATCAGCCAGCTGTCCATGGTGCCGAACAGGGCATCGCCGCGCTCGGCGTCGGCGCGCACGCCCGCGATGTTGTCCAGGATCCACTTCAGCTTGCCGCCGGAGAAGTACGGCGCGGGCGGCAGGCCGGTCTTCGCGCGGATGAGCGCGCTGTGGCCCGCTGCGTCGAGGTCGGCGATGATGCGGTCGGTGCGGGTGTCCTGCCAGACGATGGCGTTGCCGTACGGGCGGCCGGTGCGGCGATTCCAGACCACGGTGGTCTCGCGCTGGTTGGTGACGCCGATGGCGGCGAGGTCGTCGGCGGTGAGATCGGCGAGCGAGAGCGCGGTCTTGACGACGGTGCGGGTGCGTTCCCAGATCTCGTCCGGATTGTGTTCGACCCAGCCGGGGCGCGGCATGATCTGGGAATGTTCGAGCTGATGGCGGGCCACCACGGTGCCATCGTGATCGAAAACCATGAATCGCGTCGAGGTCGTGCCCTGGTCGATCGCGCCCACATAGCGGTTCATCTGCCCGTCCTTCCTCCGACCTCACCATTGAGTCCGTCTGCCGGGCTTTCGGCCCGAAACCCACGCTAGGAACCGGAGCGAGGGCACGCCACACCTACCGTTCGACAATGCTGAACGGTGGTAGGTTCGGGGCCATGCCTGGTCCGATCCAGTCGATCGAACGCGCTGCCGCGGTGCTGCGTCTGCTCGCGCGCGGGCCGGGGCCGCTGAGCGTCGGCGAGATCGCGACCGCGCTCGACCTGGCCAAACCGACCACACACGGCATTCTGCGGACATTGCTCGGGGTCGGGTTCGTCGCTCAGGACGAGAAGACCGGCAAATATCTGCTCGGCCCCGCGATCGGTGAGCTCGGTACCGATCGGCTCGATGTGAACGAGTTGCGTTCGCGGGCGATCCACCGGGCCGACGCGCTCGCCTCCCGGTCCGGGGAATCGGTGCGCATCGCCGTGGCGCGCGAGGGGCGAATCACGGTGATCCACCACGTGTTCCGGCCCGACAACACCGAGCAGGAGTTGACGGTGGGCGAGGTGGTGCCCGCTCATGCCACCGCGCTCGGGCGGGTCTTGCTCGCCTATGACGTGGCGGCGAAACCCGGTGCGCTGGAACGCTTCACCCGTCGCACGATCAGTGAACCGGCCGAACTCGACCGGGCGGTCGCCGAGGTGCGACGGACCGGCTGGGCGGGCGAAATCGGGGAATTCCATCCCGACGAAGCGGGAATCGCCGCACCGATTCGCGCCAGGGGCGGGCTGGTGGTGGCGTCGATCGACGTCTCCGGTCCCACCGATCGACTGTGCGACAACCGGTTACAGATCCGGCCCGCCTTGATCGATCAGGTGGTGGCTGCCGCCGCGGCTATCCATCGCGACCTCAGCGTGACGCAATGAATACCTTCTTCGCCGATCCCGCGATCGGCGCGGTCACCGACCCGACGCGCACCGACGAGAGCGAGCGCCGATGACACAACGCTATGTGCTCGCCATCGATCAGGGCACCACCTCGACCCGCTGCATCGTCTTCGACCAGCACGCCCGCCTGGCAGGCATGGCGCAGCGGACGCAGCGTCAGCATTACCCCAGGTCGGGATGGGTGGAGCAGGACGCGCTCGAGATCTGGCGGACGGTCGAGCGGATCGTGCCCGCGGCGCTGCGCGATGCCGGGATCACCGTCGACCAGGTGGCCGCGCTCGGGATCGCCAATCAGCGGGAGACCACTGTCGTGTGGGATCGCAACACCGGGTTGCCGGTGCGGTTGGCGATCGTCTGGCAGGACGTGCGGACCGAAGAACTCGTCGAAAGGCTGCGGAAACAGCCTGGGGCCCAGCGTGTTCCGGAACTCAGCGGCCTGCCGCTGGCCACCTACTTCGCCGCACCCCGGCTGTGCTGGTTGCTCGACAATGTCGAGGGGCTGCGCGCCAAGGCCGAACGCGGCGATGTCGTATTCGGCACCATGGAGTCCTGGCTCATCTGGAACCTCACCGGCGAGCACGTCACCGACGTGACCAACGCGGGCCGCACCCTGCTGATGAACCTGGCCACGCGACAGTGGGACGAGGAACTGTTGCGGTTCTTCGACATTCCCCGCGCCATGCTCCCCCGCATCGAAGCATCGACCGGCGATTTCGGCACCGCCCGCACCGTCGTGCCAGGGGTGCGGATAGGTGCCGCCCTCGGCGACCAACACGCGGCCCTGTTCGGCCAAACCTGTTTCGCCCCAGGGGAAACCGAGTGCACCTACGGCACCGGCGGCTTCCTCATGATGAACACCGGCACCGAACTGATCCGCTCACAGCACGGTCTGCTCACCACCATCGGCTACCAGGTCGGCCCCGAACCGGTCTACGCGCTCGAAGGGCCCATCGCGGTCACCGGCTCCCTGGTCCAGTGGCTGCGCGACATCGTCGGCCTGATCGCCACCGCCCCCGAAATCGAAACTCTCGCAAGCACAGTCGACGACAACGGCGGCTGCTACCTGGTCCCCGCCTTCTCCGGCCTCTACGCCCCCCACTGGCGCAGCGACGCCCGCGGCCTGCTCATCGGCCTCACGTCCTACGTGACCAAAGGCCACCTGGCCCGCGCCGTCCTGGAAGCCACCGCCTGGCAGACCCGTGACGTGGTCGAAGCGATGAACGCCGATGCGGGCCTCAAAGCCCAATCCCTGCGCGTAGCAGGCGGAATGGCCGCCAACAACCTGCTCATGCAAATGATCGCCGACGTCCTCGACACCCCCGTGATGCGCCCCCTCGTCACCGAAACAGTCTCCCTGGGCGCCGCCTACGCTGCGGGCCTGTCCGTCGGCTACTGGCCCGATCTCCAAGGCCTACGCCGCAATTGGCGAGTAGCCGCCCAATGGAACCCCTCCCCCGACCGCGCCCTCCGCGACGAGGAATACGAACGCTGGCAACGAGCCGTCCAACTCAGCGTCGGCTGGGCTCGCCCGGCAAGTGGCCTGGACAACCGGAATCCGCCCGCCACCCGGCGATAGCGACCACCACCGGCCCCTTCAGGCATCCGCACCCGCACCGCGCCCGGCCGCGAGGTTGGTGGCGAAACGAGTGATATCGGCGGCCACTCCGGGATGCGCGCGTGGGTGCGGTGATTCGGTGGCTGCCAGGCCCAACACTGTCGCGAGGGTGTGATCGACGATGTCGGCGGCGTCGGACAGCCCCCAGGCCCGCCCCTCGGCGATCAGATGTGCGCGGGTGATCGCATGATGGCGGTATTCGCGGTCGACGGCCAATGCCATTTCCCCGTCGTTGGGCTGATGCGCTTGGGGAACGACGTCATAAGCGGGCGCGAGACCCACCGACCCATCGGGGTGGTGCAGCAGCGAGATGTTCTTCGCGTGCATATCCAGATTGCCGATGGCGACGGCGAGCGTCGTCATACGCATCAGCTGTGCCACGGCCGCACGGTCCCCGATCGCCGACAGGACTCCGGCGATACGCGCCCCGCTGACCCGACCACCGAATTTCTGGTACTTCTGATCCCCGCCCGCGCCGAGCACCTGACTGAAATCCTCTTGGTGAATGCGGCAGGCAGGGGCATCGGGTGCGCGGTCGTACCGCTCGATCACCAAGGCGGCGACGCCGTCGAACTCCCGTATTTCGGTGCCGAACGCGGCCAATCCGACGGCACGCGCGAACCGCGCACCGTACTCCTCGTCGTAGATCACCGTGGGATGGGCATGTGACTCCGGCTTGAGAATGTGTGTGGACGGATAGCCGTCGATCACCCGGTGCCAACCGTTCGCCGTGTGGGCCAGCACGATCTTGTCCTGCACGCCTGCCAGCGACGTCTTGCCGCCGACAGGCTTGTTACCCAGCGGATTGGCGTGCACATCGGTCAGCAGAGCGGCCACGTCCGCATCGGCGAGTTGTTCCAGCGCAGGGTCTTTCGGCTCACCGGGGACATCGGGATCCCAGATCTGCAGCGCGCCCGCGACATCACGTCCATACCGTCGGAGCAGCCCGATGACGTCACGTTCGGACAGATCGGCCTCGACGGCCATCCTGGCGAGCATTCGCCCCTCGGGAAGAAGCTCTCGAAAGAAATTCTGCCGCCGGTCTTTTCGCGGACGGGTCGCGATCACCGCCAACGGGATCGACATCGACAGGATGGTGGCATCGATCCCGAACTTGTCGACCGCCCCCGGATCTGCGATGAAGTCGAAATTTCGCCAGGTGCCGACGATCGTTCCGATGCGGGTGTCGTACAACTCGACGACGAGGTCAGCCACGATCGCTCTTCGGCTCGATCGTGGCGGTGAGTTCCATGCCGGTCTCCCGCATCATGGCGAACAGCCGGTCGGTGTAGATCGATGGTTTGCCCGATTCGATTTCCCAGATGTAGCGCTGCGTCGTGCCGAGTCGCTCGGCGAGGTCGCGCTGACTGAACCCACTCAGCAGACGTGCTTGTTGGAGGATTCGGCCGAGCGATTCCGCACCGGTCACTTTTCCCGTGTACGCCACGACACCTCCTTGACTACTATTCAGTAGTCAAGATACATGACTACCTTTTAGTAGTCATTCGACACGACTACGAAAAGGTAGTCATGATGAGACCCTAGCTCGATGCGGGACGGCGTTGAAGGACGACGGTCAGGGTGAAGAGGAGGACACCCGCCACGGCGAGGAGGGCGCCGATCATGGCGGGGGCGGTGTAGCCCATGCCTGCGGCAATGACGAGGCCGCCGAGCCAGGCGCCTGCGGCGTTGGCGATGTTGAGGGCGGCGTGATTGAGGGCGGCGGCGAGGGTTTGGGCGTCGGCGGATACGTCCATGAGGCGGGTTTGCAGGCCGGGGGCGAGGGCCGCGCCGGAGGCGCCGACGAGGAAGGCGCCGATGGCGGCGGTGATGGGGTTGTGGGCTGCCAGGACGAAGCCGGCGAGGATGACGACCATCGCGATCATGGCGATGAAGATCGAGCGGTCGACGCCGCGGTCGGCGAGGATGCCGCCGCCGATGTTGCCGACGATCATGCCCAGGCCGAACAGGGCCAACACGATCGGGACGGCGCCGATGGGCATGCCCGCGACGTCGGTCATGGTGGTGGCGATGTAGGTGTAGACGGCGAACATGCCGCCGAAACCGATCGCGCCGACGGCAAGGGTGAGCAGCACCTGCGGGCGGCGCAGGGCGCCGAGCTCGGTCATCGGGTTGGTGATCTTCATGCTGGTCAGGGCGGGCACGAAGCGCCACAGGGCGGCCACCGTCGCCAGGCCGATCACGGTGACGACCACGTAGGCGTCACGCCAGCCGAAGTGCTGGCCGAGCCAGGTCGCCCCCGGCACCCCGACCACATTCGCCACACTGAGCCCCAGCATCACCGCGGCCACTGCTTTGGCCCGCTGCCCGACGGGCGCGAGGGTCGCGGCGGCCAGCGAGGCAACACCGAAGTACGCGCCGTGCGGCAGCCCGGAGACGAAACGAGCGAGCACGAGGGTGCCGAAAGTCGGCGCGAGCACGGTCCCGATATTGCCGAGGGTGAACGCGGCCATCAGAACGATCAGCAACTTCTTACGCGCAACCCGCGCGCACAACGCGGCGATCAGCGGCGCACCGACAACGACCCCCAACGCGTACGCCGACACCGCGTGCCCGGCCGAGGGCTCGGAGATGTCGAAGGCTCGCGCGATATCGGGCAGCAACCCCATGGTCACGAACTCGGTGGTCCCGATCCCGAACCCACCCAGCGCCAACGCGAGCATCGCCGGGACGTGCCACCTGGTGCGTGGCTCGTCGAGGCGATCGGGGGCTGCAATGGAAGAAGTCACGCTTCCATGCAACGGGCACGGGTACCCATCCGCTACCCGAGAGGACCGTGAGTTGCCCCACCCCGAACGAGAACGACCCGGCAAGCCACCCACTGATCTCGCGAGAACATGGGTAACTCACCGGGTCGAGCAAACCTGACCACCGCTTGCTCCGCCGGCCGCCGACGCAGGTCTCACGTCACTCGAGTCCGGCCTGAATACGCGGAGAGGCGGAGGAGTTCCGCGGTTCAGCGCGGAACGCAACACATCACTTCAGAGCACGAGCCAGGTTCACATCGAGCGCACCCAGGAATTCCTCGGTGCTCAGGTAACCCTGGTCCCCACCGACGAGCGCGGCGAGGTCCTTCGTCATCTGACCACCCTCGACGGTCTTGATGACCACATCCTCGAGCGCCTGCGCGAAGCCGATCACCTCGGGGGTGTTGTCCAGCTTGCCGCGGTGCTCGAGCCCACGCGTCCACGCGAAGATCGACGCGATCGGGTTGGTCGAGGTCGGCTTGCCCTGCTGGTGCTGGCGGTAGTGCCGGGTGACCGTGCCGTGTGCGGCCTCGGCCTCGCAGGTCTTGCCGTCCGGGGTGAGCAGCACCGAGGTCATCAGGCCGAGCGAGCCGAAGCCCTGGGCCACGGTGTCGGACTGCACGTCGCCGTCGTAGTTCTTGCAGGCCCAGACGTAGCCGCCCTCCCATTTCATGGAGGAGGCGACCATGTCGTCGATGAGGCGGTGCTCGTAGGTGAGGCCCGCCGCGTCGAACTCGGCCTTGAACTCGGCGTCGAAGACTTCCTCGAAGGTGTCTTTGAACATGCCGTCGTAGGCCTTGAGAATGGTGTTCTTGGTGGAGAGGTACACCGGGTAGTTCTGCTGCAGGCCGTAGTTGAACGAGGCCCGCGCGAAGTCCTCGATCGACTTCTTGAAGTTGTACATACCCATGACGACGCCGCCGTCTTCGGGCATCTTCACGACCTCGTGCACGATCGGCTCACTGCCGTCTTCGGGCGTGAAGGTGAGCGTGACGGTGCCCGCCTCGTAGACCTTGAAGTCGGTGGCGCGGTACTGGTCGCCGAAGGCGTGACGGCCGATGATGATCGGCTTGGTCCAGCCGGGCACCAGGCGGGGCACGTTGGAGATGATGATCGGCGCGCGGAAGATGGTGCCACCCAGGATGTTTCGGATGGTGCCGTTGGGCGAGCGCCACATCTTCTTGAGGCCGAACTCTTTCACCCGCGCTTCGTCGGGGGTGATGGTGGCGCACTTGACGCCGACGCCGTACTTCTTGATGGCGTTGGCCGCGTCGACCGTGACCTGGTCGTCTGTCTTGTCGCGGTACTCGATACCGAGGTCGTAGTACTCGAGGTTCACGTCGAGATAGGGATGGATCAGCTTGTCCTTGATGAACTGCCAGATGATCCGGGTCATCTCGTCGCCGTCGAGTTCTACAACGGTGCCTTCAACCTTGATCTTGGACATGGATCTTCGTGTCCTCCTCGGTGGGTGCCCTTATTGCACGGCCAGGCGAACACGCTTGTGAGCGGACCCCAGCTATTCCAACAAACCGTATATGCCCCGCGGTGGTTGCGGGACGTTGTGGTGCAAACATGACGAGCGTACTGCTAGGTGTTACCTCACCGCGAGGGGAGGGCGAACTGTGCGATACGCGCGCGAGGAGCCCTCACTTTACCCATCACGCGCCAACGGTCCCGCGCGGCCGAGTGGGCTGCGCGGGACCATTGGGTCGAACTCAGACGGCGACGGGGACCTGTGCCAGGCGTTCGTCACCTTCGATGAGATTCTCCGGCTTGTCGCGGATCATCGCCGCGATCACGACGGCCGCGACCAGGAAGAAGCCGGCGCCGATATAGAAGGCCACGTCATAGCTGTAGATGGAGGCGCGTTCGACGAGGTGGTCGACGGTGGGGTTGTCGGTGGCGTAGTTCTTGGCGGCCTGCACCGACAACGTGGTGAGCAGGGCGGTGCCGACCGCACCGCCGATCTGCTGGGCGGCGTTGAGCAGCGCACTGGCCACCCCGGAGTCCTCGTCGGCGACCTGGTGCAGCGCGACGGCCTGCATTCCCACGAACAGCGGCCCCATGCCGAGTGCCATCAGCAACTGCGGGCCGAGCACGCTCGCCGCATACCCGTCGCCGTAGCTCAGCTGCGCCAGCCACACCAGCCCGGCGACACCGAGCAGCGCGCCGACCACCATCAGCGGGCGCGGCCCGAACTTGGGCATCAGCGAACTGGTGATGCCCGCCGCGATCCCGATCCCCACCGGGAACGGCAGGAACGCGATGCCGGCTTTCAGCGGCGAATAACCCAAGGTGTTCTGGTAGTAGAAGCTCAGGAACAAGAACATGGCGAACATCGCGATGGGGATGAGCAGCGCCGCGATCAAGGCCCCGCCGCGATTGATCTCACCCGGAATACGCAGCGGCAGTAGCGGATTCGCCGAGCGCGCCTCGATGACGACGAAGGCGATCAACAGCGCGAAGCCGACCCCGAGCAGTCCGAGGGTACTTCCGGTCAGCCAGCCGTCCTCGGCCGCGCGACTGAATCCGTAGACGATCGAAATCAAACCGAAGGTCACCGTGACGGCGCCGGGCAGGTCGTAACCACCGGTCCGCGGCACCGGAATATCGCGCACGATCACCGCCAGCGCACCGACCACCGCGATGAGCGCGATCGGGGTGTTCATCAGCAGCGTCCATCGCCACGACGCGAACTCGGTGAGCGCGCCGCCCACGATCAGACCGAACGCGATACCGCCTGCGGTGATCCCGGCGAACACCGCGAAGGCCCGGGCCCGTTCCTGCACATCGGTGAAGATCACCGACAGCAGCGACAGTGCCGCCGGCGCGAGCAGTGCGGCGAACGCGCCCTGTAGACCGCGGCCGACGAACAGTTGCGCCCCGGTCTGCGCGAGTCCGGCCAGTGCCGACGCGGCGGCGAAGCCGACCAGCCCGATCAGGAAGATCCGGCGTCTGCCCAGGTAGTCGGCCATCCGTCCGCCGAGCAGCAGCAGGCCGCCGAAGATCAGGGTGTAGGCGGTGATCGCCCACTGCTTGTCGCCCTCACTGATGCCGAGGTCGCGTTGGGCATAGGGCAGGGCGATCGTGATCACGGTGGCATCGAGCACCACCATCAACTGGGCGGCGGAGAGCACGATCAGCGCCCACCACCGCATCGAATTCTGTTGATTGTCAACATGTTTCGCTTGTAGTTCGGTGCCGGTCACCAGGACTCCTCGTCGCTCGATCAGGTTCGTCCAATACTGGCACCACACGACAATTGGCGTCAAGAGAAAAATGTCTGAACGCGCCAATTGGCAGGTATCGACAGATGGAACGGGCAGCGGGGTAGACTGGTGACATGCTGGATTCGACCTCTCCGATCAGCGTTGACCGGACCGCCGAACCGGCTGGCGAGGCGCCGCTGGGCCTGCGCGAACGCAAAAAGCTGCAGACCAAAGCGGCGATCGTCGCGATCGGGCTCGACCTGTGCGATACGCAGGGCTTCGACGCGACGACGGTCGAGCAGATCGCCGCGGGCGCCGACGTGTCCCCGCGCACCGTCAACCGGTACTTTCCGCTCAAGGAAGACATCGTGCTCGCCCCGATCGACGATTTCGGGGTCACCGTCGCCGCCGCGCTGCGCGCCCAACCCCCTGGCAACGAACTGCAGGCGCTGTGCGGGGCCTACCTGCAGGTGATCCATGCCGAAGTGGGCGCCGACGGCGTGCGTTTCCTGCGCCAGTTCCTGCAGATGCAGCGGATCATGCGCGCCAGCCAGGCGGTGAACGCGCGAGCGTTGGAGTACGCGGAGAAGAAGAACGTCGCGGTGTGCTCGGAGCTCGCGGACCGGATGGGAACGGCGCCGGACGACTTCATGGTCCGGTTGGTGGCGGGCACCTGGCAGATGCTGTGTCACATCTCGATGGCCGATGTCGAGGAAGCGCTGCTGCATTCGACGCCCCAGGCAGCGGTGCGGGTGACCCGCGACGCGATCCTGCGCGCCTATCACGGCCTGCGCCACGTCTGCGGCGCACCGGTCGACGACACGCCCGGCCTCGGCACACCGCCCGACGAGTGATCTTCGGCGGGAAATGCGGGGGAAGTTTCCGCGGGCGGTGGATGTCCGGTTAACATGTCGGCAAGGTCATGAGTACCAGCGCCAAGCCCCGGCTCGCTGGTCGGCAACCCTCCAGCTGCGGTGGGGTGCTCCGGGTGATGACCGGGCTCTCGAAAGTCGAGAGCAAGCGCGCATTGCAGGAGGCCCCCATGTGTTGTTGCCAGTCGATCCGACCCAGTTGACGAGATCCCCCCGGCTGACACCCATTTGGAGCACGACATGACTGACTTTTCCCTGCCCGAGAACTGGTCCTTCGAGACCAAGCAGATCCACTCGGGCCAGGCCCCCGACGCCGCCACCGGCGCGCGGGCCCTGCCGATCTACCAGACCACCTCGTACGCCTTCCGCGACACCGATCACGCCGCCGCGCTGTTCGGTCTCGCCGAGCCGGGCAACATCTACACCCGGATCATGAACCCCACCCAGGACGCGGTGGAGCAGCGCGTGGCCGCCCTCGAAGGTGGCGTCGCGGCCCTGCTGCTGGCCTCGGGCCAGGCCGCGGAAACCTACGCGATCCTGAACCTGGCGAGCGCGGGCGACCACATCGTGTCCAGCCCACACCTCTACGGCGGCACCTACAACCTCTTCCACTACTCGCTGCCCAAGCTGGGCATCACGGTCTCGTTCGTCGAGGACCCCGATGACCTGGCGCAGTGGGAAGCCGCGATCCAGCCCAACACCAAGGCGTTCTACGGCGAGACCATCGCCAACCCGAGCAGCGCGGTGTTCGACATTCCCGGCATCGCCGGTGTGGCGCACGCGAACGGCCTGCCGTTGATCGTCGACAACACCGTCGCGACCCCGTACCTGATCCAGCCGCTGGCCCACGGCGCCGACATCGTCGTGCATTCGGCGACGAAGTACCTGGGTGGGCACGGCGCGGCCGTTGCGGGCGTGATCGTCGACGGCGGCACGTTCGACTGGACCGTGCGCGATGCCGACGGCAACTCGCGCTTCCCCGGTTTCACCGAGGCCGATCCGAGCTACCACGGTGCGGTGTTCGCCGATCTTGGCGCGCCCGCGTTCGCTTTGAAGGCGCGCGTGCAGTTGCTGCGCGATCTGGGCGCGGCGGTGTCGCCGTTCAACGCGTTCCTCATCGCCCAGGGCATCGAGACGCTGAGCTTGCGGGTCGAACGGCATGTCAGCAATGCCGAGACGGTCGCGAAGTTCGTCGCCGAGCAGCCGGGTGTCGACGCGGTGTTCTACGCCGGCCTCGAGTCCTCGCCCTGGCACGCGCGGGCCAAGGAGCTGGCACCCAAGGGCGCGGGCGCGATCGTGGCGTTCGAGCTGGCGGGCGGTGTCGATGCGGGCAAGAAGTTCGTGGACGCGCTCAGCCTGCACAGCCATGTAGCTAACATCGGTGATGTGCGTTCCCTCGTGATTCATCCGGCGTCGACCACGCACTCGCAGTTGACGCCCGACGAGCAGCTGGCGGCCGGTGTGACTCCCGGCCTGGTCAGGCTCGCGGTGGGCATCGAGGGAATCGACGACATTCTGGCCGATCTCCGGGCCGGGTTCGCGGCGGCGACGACGTGACCGTGAGCACCGAATCGCCGATCGCCCGACCCGGAACCGGGGTGGACCTGTTGCCACCGCCGGACGGGCGAGTCGGCGTGGTCGCCATCGGGGAGGTGGCGCTGGAGAACGGCGCCGTTGTTCCCGATGTGCGGCTGGCGGTGCAACGCTGGGGTGAGCTCTCCCCCGCACTGGACAATGTGGTGCTCGTCGAACACGCGCTCACCGGCGACTCCCATGTCGTCGGTGGGCCCGACGGGGCACCCGGTTGGTGGGAGGGCATGGTCGGGCCCGGTGCGCCGATCGACACCGACGAGTGGTGCGTGATCGCCACCAACGTGCTCGGCGGCTGCAAGGGCAGCACCGGCCCGTCTTCGCTCGCCTCCGACGGAAAGCCTTGGGGCGCACGGTTTCCCGCACTGACCATCCGTGATCAGGTGCGGGCCGAGGCGCAGTTGTTCGAGGTGCTCGGGATCGAGCGGCTCGGCGCGGTGGTCGGCGGTTCGATGGGCGGCATGCGCGTGCTCGAGTGGATCGTCGGTCTGCCCGAGCGGGTCTCGGCGGCGCTCATCCTCGCCGTCGGCGCTCGTGCCACGGCCGATCAGATCGGCACCCAGACCACCCAGATGGCCGTGATCACGGCCGATCCGGACTGGCAGGGCGGCAACTATCACGGCACCGGCCGCGCGCCGATGACCGGCATGGGCCTGGCCCGGCGCATCGCGCACCTGACCTACCGCACCGAAGGCGAGCTGGACCACCGCTTCACCAATCGTCCTCAGGGCGACGAGGATCCGTGGACCGGCGGGCGCTACGCGGTGCAGAGCTACCTCGAGCACCAAGCCGAAAAGCTGTGCCAGCGATTCGATCCGGCCACCTATGTGCTGCTCAGCGAGGCCATGAATCGTCATGATGTGGGTCGCGGGCGCGGTGGTGTCGCCGCCGCGCTGGCGTCGACGCCGGTGCCGTGCGTGGTGGGCGGGGTGGACTCGGATCGCCTGTACCCCTTGAACACTCAGGCCGAACTGGCCGAAGGTCTGCCCGGCTGTGCGGGTTTGGAGATCGTGCATTCCCGTGACGGGCACGACGGATTCCTGACCGAAGCCGCGGCGGTGTCGAAGCTGCTCACCGAGACGATGCGCCTGGCGCGGGAGAACCGCTGAGGTTCACGGTCCCGTCAGCAGGGTGACGATCGAGCGGACGTAGGCCTGAAGTCGTTCGCGCGGATACTTTTCCGGGTCGTTCACGGCCATGCGACCGAGCATTTCGGCGACGGTGAGCACCGAGTTCGCCAGTAGTTCGGCGTCCATGTCCGACCAGCGTGGCGACAGCGAAACACCCATGCGGACAAGCGATTCCGCACGCTCCACGATGTCCTTGCGCGAAGCGCGAAGGGCCGCACGGTATTCGTCGGGAGCGCTGGCGGGTGTTGCCAGGATCAGGCGCCAGCGGGTCGGATTCTGTAGTGCCACACCGACGAACGCTTCCACCGTCGACGATGCGACGGTCACCGGGTCGGCGCCGAGCAGATCCGCAGGCAGTGTGTCGGCGATCTGGTCCAGTCCGCGTTCGCGTTCGCGTTCGAGCAGGGCTTCGACGAGTTCGGCGCGGGTCTTGAACACCGTGTACAGCACCGGTTTTCCGACGCCGGCCTCCTGCGCGACGGCCTCCATGCTCAGCTCGTGCAGTTCCATCCGGCCCAGCACGGCGAACGCGGCGTCGAGCAGTTGCGCGCGGCGTTGCTCGGGCGGCAGGCGCGGGGCATAGCGGCGTCGCGGTCGTTGATCCTGCGTCGCGGTCACGCGCTCACCTGCCTTTCCCTCCGCCGACGATACCCCCGGGCCCTCCACGTAAATCCTACGCAACCGTTGTATTCACTCCACACCATTGCTACGGTGGTGTTGTATTCAAATTCGAGGTCTGACCTCGGCACTGCAAAGGAGCACGTGCAATGGCTTTCGATGCCTCCACCCTGCGCCGCGACGACTACGGCTTCTTCGGGCCCGACTCCCCCAGCTGGAAGGTCTGGACGTCGCCGACCGCCTTGATCGGATTCCAGCGCGCGGTCGCCCTCGAACACTTCGACCCGTTCCTCACCGCCGCCGTCGCCGATTCGCAGGGGATCTACAGCAACCCGCGCACGCGCCTTGACCACACGCTGCTGTACTTCGTGCTCGTCGCGGTCGGCGACGGGCGCACCGCCATCCAGGCCGCCGACCATCTGATGAAGGTGCACGCGCCGATGACGGGCATCGAACCGGTCAGCGGCAAGCGCTACAGCGCCAACAGCCCGCAGACCCAGCTCTGGATTCACATCACCGGCTGGCACTCGGTGCTCAAGGCCTACGAGATGTACGGACCTGGCCCGCTGAGTCCTGAAGAGGAACAACGCTTTTGGGCCGAATGCGCGATCGCGGCCGAACTGCAGACCTGCAAGCCGGCCGACGTTCCGCGCTCACGCGAGGAGGTGCGTGCCTACTACGCGCGGGTCCGGCCGCAGCTGTGCGTCACCGAGCGCGCCATCGAAGGCATGCACTATCTGATGTGGACGCCGCCGAGCAAGGGCTGGGGTTACGCGATCGGGAGCAGACTGCTCTCGCTGGCGAGCATCCCGACGCTGCCGATGTGGATGCGCGGGCTCGGGCGATACCGGGTGCCGCGCGTCGTCGATCTCGCGGTGCGGATTCCCGCGAAGGTGATCGTCTGGATCGCCGCCCGGCGCGACAACTGGGTGATCGTCAAGGCCGCGCCGTTCATCGCACCGATGACCGGGCAGGTCTTCGCGGCGCACGCCGCCGCGCCGGTGCCGGTCGAGCCGAGGACGATCACGCCCGAACGGGCGCGTGCGCTGTACGGCAGCCAGGGCAGTCGCAGCCTGTGGGCGGAGAAAGTCCCCGAAACCGCCTGAATGGCGAGGTCGGCCACGTCAACGACGCCGTGGTCGGCCCTTGATACACCGCGACTGGACGCCGGCTGACGCGCGTCCAGCGGCACTGCGCGGCGCCCGAACTCTTCGACGCTCGTCAGCTGACGCCGAGGGTGTTGATCGTCGCGGCCAGGAAGACGATAGCGCTGCCGAGCGCAGTCAACGCGGCCACGTCGAACGGGCGGCTGCGCACGGCGAGCAAACCCACCTGCACGGTCGGCAGGCACAACCGGAACGCGGCGGCCACCAGCGCGGCACTGCCGAAGATCAGCGCACCGCGACGCCACCGATCCCACGCGACGAACCCCACCGCGATCACGATCAGCGCGGTCACCACGGTCATCGGCAGGTGACTGCGCAGGTACTGCTCCCCCGCGCTCAACCGCGCGACCCGGTGCTTGCCGGTCGTCTCCGCCTCGTTCACGCCCCCGATTGTTCCAGACACCACCTGTGCGCGGGCAGGGCGGCGCATGACAGAGTGGTCCGCTGTGCTGCACCTGATCTTTCACGAGCCCGTGATTCCGCCCAATACCGGCAATGCGATCCGGTTGGCCGCGGGGACCGGCTGCGCGCTCCACCTCATCGAGCCGCTCGGCTTCGACCTGTCCGAATCCAAGCTGCGACGGGCCGGACTGGACTATCACGACCTCGCGGTGGTGACGGTGCATCCCGACCTGGCGACGGCGCTGGCGGCGATCCAGCCGGGGCGGGTGTTCGCCTTCACCACCCAGGCGACCACCCGGTTCACCGACATCGCCTATCAGGACAACGACGCGCTGCTGTTCGGCACCGAGCCCACGGGGCTGCCCGAGGAAGTCCTTGCCGATCCGGCGATCACCGAGCAGGTGCGCATTCCGATGCTGCCGGGGCGGCGGTCGATGAATCTGTCGAACGCGGCGGCGGTGTCGGTGTACGAGGCATGGCGGCAACTGGGGTTTCCCGGGGCTGTCTGACCCCACCGCACGCGCTGTCGGTCATTTGATCACCGGGCAACCATGGCGGCATCGCCCGAGCGAAATTCCCTGAGCGCCTGGTGAACGTTTGTCCGGGTTCTCAGTCGACATCGAAGCGCTTGAAGCGTGAGGTGGCGCCCGCAGTCAGCCGGACGGCGGATTTGGCGACACCGAAATGTTCGGCGAGGAGTTCGATCGCGGCTTTGTTCGCCTTGCCCTCGACCGCCGGGGCTCGGACGTAGAGGGTGAGGGTGCCGTCTTCGGCGGTTTCGACGAGTGGGCCTTTACGGCTGTTCGGTTTGATCGTCGCCCGCACTGTGGGCACCGGGGGTCTCCTTTTCGGACGCAGCCGGGGTCGCTGATCCGGTGGTCCCGGACGCAGTGGTCTCGGGTGCAGTGGTCGCGGGTGCAGTGGTCGCGGGTGCAGTGGTCGCCGGTGCGGCGGGCGGCGGGGTCGTGGCTGCCGGTGCGGCGGGCGCGTGCGCTGCGGTGCGACGGCGCCCGCGCAGGAATCGCAGTGCGGCATAGAGCAATCCGCCGATCACGGCGAGGAATCCGAGCCAGGGCACAGCCTTACCGGCGAAGACGACCGCGTCCTGCAGCCAGTCCACCAGCGAATTCCAGCCGGAGACGATGCCGTCCCAGAAGTTGTCCGGATCGCCGGGTGCGTGCTTGTCGTCGGCGGTCAGGGTGATGGTCAGCGTCGACAGCGAGACCTGATCGTCGAGGCTGCGTTTCTGCGCGGTGAGGCTGTCGAGTTCGCCCTGCCTGCTCGACAACGCCTCCTCGGCGGCGATCAGGTCGGCGGTGTTGGTGGCGCCGGTGATGAGCGCTTTGAGCCGGTCGACGGAGGCCTGCAGGGCGCGGATGCGGGCGTCGAGGTCCTGCCACTGCATGGTGACGTCGTCGCGGTTGGTGCTCACCCGGGTTACGGTGCCGACACCGCCGAGGCCGGTGATGAAGGCGTCGGTCTTGTCCGCGGGCACCCGCACAGTGAGCACCGCGCGCGCGGCACGCTTATCGGTACCGGGCTGTTCCATCCGGCTGTCGATCCGCCCATCGACGGCGCTGACCTGCTCGGCGACGGTCGTGGCAGCGGCGATCGGGTCGTCGGAGGTGACATCCACCGACCCGGTGATCACCTCTTTGCGATTGGACTGATCCGTCGGCGCCGGACTGTCCTTCGCCGGCGCACCCTCCCGGAACCCGGGCGCCACCGCGGGGGCGGGCCCGGTCAAAGCGCCGGGCGACCCACCGGCCTGATCCGCACTTTCGTCGCTACCGCACCCGACCAGGAACACGAGTCCGAGCAACGCGACCATCACCACGACAAGCTTGCGCATGTTCGCAGCGTAGTGCGCGCCGGGCCGCACGTCAGCGAGGTAACCGCAGCCGGTGCTCGGGGTCGAGCTCATTCACCTCCGTATCGCGGGCTTCGATCCTGCGGATCCGCTTCGCCGGAGCCGGTGCTTGTGGGTCCAGCGGGTCACCGTCGGGCGCTCGGTGTGGATCGGTTGCGGGTCAGATCGGCCGTCAGCGGTGGGCGCTCGGCCTGATTCAGCGGAAGTCGCGGGAGCGGGCGACGATGGTCAGGTCCAGGTGTTCGAGATGCTCGGCTACGAGACTTGCCGCGCCCTCGGCATTTTGGATGCGGCCGCGGATGAGCAGGGCGGTGGCGCTCTGGGCGAGGCGGCGGTAGCGGACCCACAGGCCGACCGAGCAGACGACGTTGATCATGCCGGTTTCGTCCTCGAGGTTGAGGAAGGTGACGCCCGCGGCGGTCGCGGGGCGCTGGCGATGGGTGACGGCGCCCGCCACCAGGATGCGGGCGCCGTCTTCGACGAGCAGGAGGTCTGCGGCGGGGACCACGCCGAGTGAATTCAGGTGGGCGCGAAGGAATTCGGTGGGATAGGAGTCGGGTGAGATGCCGGTGGCCCAGACGTCGGCGGCGGCGAGTTCGAGTGCGCTCATGCCGGGCAGGGACGGGGCAACGGTCGCGGGGCCGGTGCCGGGCAGGCGGTCGGTGCGCTCCACAGCTGCCGCGCCTGCCGCCCACAACGCCGCTCTGCGCACACTGCTCCCACGCGCATCCCGTTGCCTGTCCAGCGAATTCGGACCGCCGTTGCACTGCCCGAGCTGACCAGTGTCGGCCACGTCGACCAGGACATCCAGTGCCCCTGCGGTAGCCAGCGATTCCGCTTGGGCGACAGTGAGTTCCACGCGGCCGGTGAGGTCGAGCATCGAGGTGAAGGGGCCGTGTTCGGTGCGGGTGGCGACGATGCGGTCGGCGAGGTCGGTGCCGATGTGGCGCACCCCGGACAGGCCGAGGCGGATCTCGGTGCCCGCGTTCTCGAGGGTGGGTTCGGCGCGGCTGGCGTTGATGTCGGGGCCGTGCACGCGCACCCCGTGGCGGCGGGCGTCGGCGACCAGCGACTGCGGCGAGTAGAAACCCATCGGCTGCGCGCGCAACAACCCGGCGCAGAACGCGGCCGGATGATGCAGCTTGAACCACGACGAATAGAACACGATCGAGGCGAAACTCTGCGAATGACTTTCGGGGAAACCGAAATTGGCGAAGGCGTAGAGCTTTTCGTAGATGCGGTCGGCCAGCTCACCGGCGATGCCGTGCAGGTCCCGCATGCCCTGATAGAGCCGGTCCTTCAGCTGTTCCATCTTCTCGGGTGAGCGTTTGGAACCCATGGCGCGGCGCAACTGGTCGGCTTCGGCGGGACTGAAACCGGCGACGTCGATGGCCATCTGCATCAGCTGTTCCTGGAACAGCGGGATGCCGAGGGTGCGGGCGAGCGAATTCTCCAGCGCGGGATGATCGCAGACGGGCGCTTCCTTGCCGTTGCGCCTGCGGATATACGGGTGCACCGAACCACCCTGGATCGGGCCGGGGCGGATCAGCGCCACCTCCACCACCAGGTCGTAGAACTTGCGCGGCTTGAGCCGGGGCAGGGTCGCCATCTGCGCGCGCGACTCCACCTGGAACACCCCGATCGAATCGGCCCGCTGCAACATCTCGTAGACGCCGGGCTCAGCGAGATCGAGCGCGTGCAGTTCGACCTTCTCGCCCTTGTGCTCGTGCACCAGGTCGATCATGTAGTGCAGCGCCGAGAGCATGCCGAGCCCGAGCAGGTCGAACTTCACCAAACCGACTGCGGCGCAATCGTCTTTGTCCCACTGCAGCACGCTGCGTCCGGCCATCCGCGCCCACTCCACCGGGCACACGTCGGCGATCGGGCGGTCGCAGATCACCATGCCGCCGGAGTGAATACCCAAATGCCTTGGCAGACCGTCTAGTTCACCCGCTAGTTCGAGCACGGCGTCCGGGATGTCGGTGCCCGTTTCACCCGCAACCCCTGACCAGCGGCTCACCTGCTTGCTCCACGCGTCCTGCTGTCCCGGCGAAAAGCCCAGTGCCCGTGCGGCATCGCGCACCGAGGACTTGCCGCGATAGGTGATCACGTTCGCCACCTGGGCGGCATAGTCGCGACCGTACTTGGCGTAGACGTGCTGGATAGCCTCCTCACGGCGGTCGGATTCGATGTCGACATCGATGTCGGGTGGACCGTCACGCTCGGGCGAGAGGAACCGCTCGAACAGCAGTTGATTGGCGACGGGGTCCACATTGGTGATGCCGATGGCGTAGCAGACCGCCGAGTTGGCGGCCGAACCTCTTCCCTGACACAGGATGTCGCTCTTCTTGCAGAACTGGACGATGTCGTGCACCACCAGGAAGTAGCCGGGGAACTCCATCTTCTCGATCACCGCGAGCTCGTGCTCGATCTGCTGGTACGCCTTCGGGTTTCGTTCCGGTGGGCCGTAGCGTTCGGCGGCGCCGTTGAGCGCGAGGTGGCGCAACCACGAGTTCTCGTCGTGGTTGGCAGGCACTTCGAACGGGGGCAGGTTCGGGGCGATCAGCCGCAGGTCGAACACACATTCGCGAGCCAGCTCGGCCGCGTTCGCCACCGCGTGCGGATACTCGGCGAACAGCTGCGCCATCTCCGCACCAGACCGCAGATGCGCGCCGCCGGTGGGGGCGAGCCAGCCTGCCATCTCGTCGAGACTGCTCCTGGCCCGGATCGCGGCCAACGCCATCGCTCGACGCCGCTGTGCCGGTGACGCGAAATGCGCACCGGTCGTGGCGAGTACGGGCACACCGAGGCGATCGGCCAGCGCCACCAACAGCGCGTTGCGCTCGTCATCGGTGGCGATGCCGTGATGGGTGAGCTCCACACTCACCCGGTCGACACCGAACCGTTCGATCAGATCCCGCAGCGCCACTTCGGCTTGCGGCAACCTGGCATCGTCGGCACACAGATCCCGCTCGAGCGCGGTGCGCAGGTGGCCTTTTCGGCAGCCGGTGAGAATGTGCCAGTGCCCGCCGGCCGCGGCGGCAAGCGTGTCGAGGTCATAGCGCAGCACGCCTTTCTCTCCCGCGGCCATATGCGCCGCCGCCATCTCCCGCGACAGCCGCCGATACCCCTCTTGCCCCCTGGCAAGGATCAGCAGATGCGGCCCGTCCGGATCGGGAGAACCCGTGCGCGGCACCGAGTCCGGCGCATACACATGCCCGCCCCTCGGTCCGACTGAGCCGCTCGCACCATGGACGGGCGCCGAGCCGACAGCACCACCCATACCGAATCCAGCCGCCCGCGCAGGCCCGAGGTCGCCGGGTCGACCCGCGCCGCCAGGTGTCGAACCGGCCGCAACGCCGAACGACCCACCCCTGCCGAATCCAGCCGCGTACGCAGGGCCATAGCCGTCGGCCGTGCCGTCCATCGCCCCAGCACCGACTCCGCGCGCCTGCGCCGGACCGCCATTCGGGGCGCCAGTCTCCGGCGAGAACCGCGCTCCACCCCGAGGTACAGAACGGCGCCGGACCGCATCCCCTCGGCCCGGCGCCGCCTCCGCATCGGTTCCCAGTGACAGTTCGGCACCGAAAACCGTTGGCATTCCCCATTCCCTGGCCGCCTCGGCGAACCGGACGGTCCCGTAGAACCCGTTGTGGTCGGTGAGCGCGAGCGCCTCCAGACCGAGGCGCACCGCCTCCTCCACCAGCTCCTCCGGCTGACTCGCGCCGTCGAGGAAGCTGTAGGCGGAGTGGGTGTGCAGCTCCGCGTAGGGCACGGTCGGGCCGGTCGGCCGGTCGAGCTCGGCGGCGCGGTACTCGCCCCGCTTGCGCGACCAGGCCGGACTGTCGCCGCCGTCGCCGGGGTGCATGTCTTCGGTCGGCCTGCCGCTCGGCTTGCCCGAGAGCACCCGTTCCAGCTCCGACCAGGTCGGCGGCCCGTTGCTCCAGCCCATGCACCCACTCCTCTCACGACCCCCGCATCACCACACCCCTTTCCTGTTGGCACACAACTCAACTCGCGGGCAAGCGCTCCATCGACTGCGATTCCAACGCGGCCTCCACATGGCCGAGACCCTGACGGATCACCGCGCCGTAGGCATCGTTGGCGAGCACGTCCAGGTGCCCGCGCGCGATGGCCAGCTGCATCCGCGCCATCTCGAAGTCACCGACGCGGCGGTGACTGTCGGCAAGGTTCAGATACAGCGAGGGCAGGAACCCGCGCAGCCCCTCGTCGAGCGGGATGCCCGGCCCGAACACCGCGGCCAGCGCCCGCTGATCCCACAGCAACGCACCCTCCGGCAACTCCTGCACATCCGCGAGGTGGTGCGCCACCACGCAGCGATGCAACGGGTCGCCACCTTCCCCTATCTCACTCCACAGCCTGGTCAGCGCCGCGCGCGCGGCGTCAGGGTTGTAACCGCCGAGCCGCACCGCGGCATAGATGTCCGCCATCCGATCGTCCGCCATGTGCACCAGTATCGCACATACGTTCGAATAAATGCGAGAGGCATTCGAACATATTTTCGAGTTTCTCGAAGAGTCTGGTTGCCGAACTTACTTCGGAGTAAGTTCATGAGGAACGACCTGCAAAGGAGCAGTGATGTCTCAGGTTTCCCCAGGTGAACGCAAGCGGCGACGCGACCTCACCGGCAGGCACGTCGTGATCACCGGCGCGTCGTCCGGGATCGGGCGGGCCGCCGCGCTCGCGGTCGCCGACAAGGGCGCGGTCGTGTTCCTGCTCGCGCGCCGCGGCGACGAACTGGCCGCCGTGGTCACCGAGATCCTCGACGCAGGCGGGCAGGCCTACGGCTACCAGTGCGACGTCACCGATTCCGACTCCGTCGACGAGACCGTGGAGACCATCCTCACCCAGCACGGCCACGTCGACATGCTGGTCAACAACGCGGGCCGCTCCATCCGCCGCGCCATCCACCGCTCCACCGACCGCCTGCACGACTTCGAACGCACCATGGCGGTCAACTACTTCGGCGCCCTGCGCATGACCCTCGCCCTCCTGCCCCAGATGCGTGAACGCGGCTTCGGCCACATCGTCAACATCTCCAGCGCCGGCGTCCAGGTGGCCACGCCCCGTTTCGCCGCCTACCTCGCCAGCAAGGCAGCCCTGGACAAGTTCACCGAAGTCGCCTCGGTCGAAACCCTCGCCGACGGAGTCACTTTCACCACCATCCACATGCCGCTGGTGCGCACCCCGATGATCGCCCCCAGCGGCGACCAGGGCCCCTCCGAATCCCCCGAGTGGGCCGCGAGCACGATCGTGCGCGCCCTCACCGAACGCCCCAAACGCATCGACGTCCCCCTCGGCACTCTCGCCGAATACGGCGGCATCTTCACCCCCAAACTCCGCGACCGCATCATGCACCGCTACTACCGCGCGATCCCGGATTCCCCTGCGGCCAAAGGTGAATCGGTCGAAGTCACCGAGGTCCCGGTCCCGTCTAGTCCGAAAACCCCTTCACCCGCCCGCAAGGTCACCGGCACCGCTCTGCGCCGCGCGGCCCGCTGGGTCCCTGGCACCCACTGGTAGCCCGGCATAATCGCCCACTTCGCACGTTTTCAATCAGTTTTCTGACTGAATGCGCGCGAAGTGGGCGATTACGCCAGTCCTCGCTACACCCCGAGGGGCGGTGATGGTCCGCCGGCTTTGCGCCGGTCTTCTCGCTCAGGCCGTCAGAGTTCGGGGAGTTGTTCTACCTCGGCGGGTTCCAGGTAGGTGGCCGGTTTGGGGGTGGCGCCGCAGCTGGCCTGGCGGGGAGCGGCGGGGACGGTGCGGGCGGTGACTCGCCAGCGGCGGCCGTCGCGGTGGGTGACGATGGCGGCGCCCGCCTGGGTCGGGTCGTGGGTGGGGGTCGGGTCGGGGTGGGCGGTGAGGTCGGTCGCGGCGGCCGGGACCTGTTGGCGGACAGCTACTTCGGCGAGCTGGGAGATCGGGGGGTAGCAGCTGCGGCCGCGGAGGCCGGGTAGGGAGACCTCGCCTGTGTCGGCGGCTTCGAGCAGCGCCTTGGCGGCGGGGGCGTCGACGCGGCCGTAGGTGAGGCCCGACGGGAGCAGGACGACGGCGGGGGCGAAGCGGTGGCCGCCGGTGTGCGAGGCCTCCCAGACCCGGCTGGGGTAGTCGGCGGCCATGGCGGCGGCGATCGGGCGACCCAACAGCGCACAGCACTGGTCACGTTTGCCGTGCGCGCAGACCAACATCACCGGATCATCCACGCGCACACCGATTCCCGGAGCCGGACCGTCGACGAGATGCAGGTCGATATCGAACAGCTGTCGCAGGTCGGTGATCTCGAACCGCTCACACCAGGAACCCTCCGGCCGCGAACTGGCCAGCAGCACGGTGCGAGTCCCGGTGAACTCGTTGCGGCCCGGACGGCGGATCAGCGTCGGGCGAACCTTCGCCGCCGAAGTGCGGGCAGCCAGTTCGGCGGTGATCTCCGGCCCGAGTACCTCGTCACCGATCACATCGCTGCCCCACGCGCCGGGATGCTCGATACACAGCCAGCCGGTGACATGCGCCGCGGTGCCGGGAAGCGGAAGGTCGGCGGCGGCCGCCGAACACAGCATGCCCTCGAACGGGTTCACAGTGCTCCTTCCACGACCGAGCCGTCCGGACGATCCGGGACATGAGTCGTTTCACTCTAGAACCGGGGGCGTCGACCACGTTGACGCACACCCCACGCATCCGCTGTTCGATCGCGGGGTCGGCGGCGGTGCGGGCCGAGCGTGGCATGCCGCCGCGTGGGTGCCTGGCAGGTTCGCCACTGGGTGTGCCGCCTGGGATTTCGCCACTGGGTGCGCCGCCGGGGATGTCGAGTGGCGCACACTGCGCTGAGCGTTCACTATTCGACCTAGCTGTCGGAATCGCGACTGCGCGACCGACTAGCGTGCGCTCAGCGCAGTCTTCACCACAGCGGAGGTGGTGGGCAGGCCAACCGAGCCGGTCGCCACCCTCTACGAGCCACAAAGCCGCGAGGCATGAGGCATGAGCCGCGAGCCGCGAGCCGCGAGGCATGAGGCATGAGCCGCGAGCCGCGAGCCGCGAGCCGCGAGCCGCGAGCCGCGAGCCGCGAGCCGCGAGCCGCGAGGCATGAGGCATGAGCCGCGAGCCGCGAGCCGCGAGGCATGAGGCATGAGCCGCGAGCCGCGAGCCGCGAGGCATGAGGCATGAGCCGCGAGGCATGAGCCGGAATGCCGCGGTTGGTTGTCGGCCGACCGGCCAGGTGTCCAGCGGCCGATCACGAGCGCGGTCCAGACTGCGGCGGGTGCGGGGCGGCTACTCGTAGACGCCCTCGGCGTGCCATAGGGCGGACTCGTGGACGAGGAGGACTGCGCGGATTTCGGTGAGGTCGGCGTCGAGTTGGATCTGGACGCGGACGGCCAGGGCCTCGGGTTCGGTGGTGGACCACCAGCGTTCGGCGATCGGCCATGGGCCTGCCCAGCCGAGGAGGGCCCACTGTTTGCGGCCCCAGCGCAGGCGGGTGGGGGTGGCGGTGAACAGGCCGCGGTCGGTGATCAGGACAGGGGTTCCGTCGGCGGCGGTGAGGTGGACGACCGGGCGGTGCAGCAGGAGCAGGGTGGGGGCGGGTTCGGGGAGGCGGCCGGGCCAGGGGTGGGTGGGGTCGGCGGCGGGGGTGAGTTCGTCGCCGAGGGCGATCATGGTGATGCGTTCGGCGGGGCCGCGGCCGCCGCTGAGCACGCCGATACGCACGGCTTCGCCGCCGAGCAGGCCCTGCACGCGGACAAGGGCGCGGCGGGCGCGTTCGGTTTCCTCGCCTTCGCCGCCCCACAGGCCCAGTTGCAAGGCACCCGCGGCGACCACCTCTACCGGTTCCAGGGTGAGCGCGACGATCGGTCCGGTGGGGCGGGCTCGGTGGGTGAGCCAGCCGTCGAGTTGCCAGCGGACGCGGTCGGCGGTGTCGGCGGGGGTGAGCGGGCGGGCGCAGCGCCAGATTCGGGTCAGTTCCTCGCCTGTTTCGGTGCGCGCGGTCACGGCGAGGCGGGTGCAGGCCACGCCTGCCGCCGACAGGACCGCGTGCAGTTGGGTGGACAGTTGCCTGCCTGCGAAGGCAGCCGCGTCGACCCGGTCGATGGGTGGGTCGCAGGCCAGTTCGACGGTCAGTTCCGGGGCGGGGCGGCGCGCCGACGGTGGGCGTTCCGGGAGGGCACGGGCGGTGCGGTGGGCGAGCACGGCGTCGGCGCCGAACCTCGACGCCACTTCGGCGGGAGACAGGCATGCGAAATCACCGATGCGGCGTAAACCCAAGCGGCGTAACAGGTCTACGAGGTCTTTGCGCTCCGGTGCGGACAGGCTCGGTTCCATCGCGAGCTCCGAGACCAGGAGCGGGGCAAGGTACTTCGCACCCTCCCCCTGCGCCACGATCGCGCCGCGCTTGGCTGCGATCACCGCCGTCGACATGGCATCGGCGATCCCGATCTGCGCCTCCGCGCCCGCCGCCGCGACCGCATCGATCAACCGCACCACCGCGGCCTCCTCCGAACCGAAATACCGTGCGGCACCACGTGCTCCGAGCACGACGAGCCCAGGCCGCAGCACCTCCACCCTCGGCACCGTCGCATCCACCGCCCCGACCACCGGCTCGAACAACCGCGCGTCCCGATCCGGATCATCCTGCACCACAACAAGTTCCGGGCAGAACCCCTGCGCATCCCGCCGACCCATCCCCCGCCGCACCCCGTCGGCCCGTGCGATCGCCGAACACGCCACCACCGAACTCCCCCGCAACACCGCGATCGGCCGATCCGCCGACACCCCCTCCACCACCGCCGCCGCCACCGCGGGCCAGTCCGGACACCACACCGCCAACACCCGATCAACGCGCGCCACAACACCGCACCCCACGACCGAATGAACCACCACCGAGCGGGCCCAGGTGCCACCCCACCAGCACCCGATCAACGCACACCCGTCCACACCCCGCGACCGTCCGAACCACCGCACGCGACCCGGGCACGCCGCGAGCACCCGAATCAACGCACGCCACAAAGACCCCCCAGACCCACTGAACGCGGACCTCGACACCGGTCGACCCGGCGCTGGCGAACCGCAGCAGCACCACGGCCAGCCGACCGAACGAAGACCCCATCGCTTCGACCTGCCGCAAGAGGTCAGCCCGGTAGCGCCGACCCAGGCGCCACACCACCCGATCAACGCACACCACAAAGACACCCCCGACCCACTGATCGCGGACCTCGACACCGGTCGGCCCGATGCCGGTGAACCTCGGCGGCACCACAGTGGGGCGACCGGACGGAGACTTCATCGCTTCGACCGATTGTGGGAGGTCGGTCCGGTAGCCCGTGCCCGAGGACTGCGGTGTGAGCCCGGCATTTTCGTACAAAACGGCCCCATCCAGTCAGTTTTCTGACTGAACGGCGGCGAAGTGCGTGAAAATGCCGGGTCCGGGGTGCGGTTCGTGCGCGGACGAGAGGTCGGCGGCCGTTCGGTGGGCGCCGGGTGGGCGGTGGGCTCGCTCATGCCCATCGTGGTGAACCGGATAACGGGCCGACGGTCACGAGACTGCCTCGCGCAGCGCGGTGACTTCGGTTGTGCGGGTGATGGTTTCGCGCGGCAGCCATTCGGTACGGCCGGCCTGTGCGCACAGATCCATGTGGCCATGGCGGGTCTGGCCCGCTTTGGCGCTGACGCGCACGTCGAGACAGACCGAGCGCAGCCGGCCGCGACCGGGGCCGAGGCCTCGGTAGCCGGTGACGCGTGAGTCGAGGCGCAGGGTCGGGTTGACCCATTCGCCGCCGGCGACGACCAGGGTTGCGCCGCGGTTGCGGGCGCGGGCGGCCAGGACTCGGCAGCGTGACGGCGCGACGGAGAACCCGCTCAGGCCGAGGACCACCAGGTCCAGGCCGTCGAGCAGGACCGCGGCCACCTCGGCGGGGTCGGGGCCGGGGTCGGCGATCACCGCGAGGCGGGACAGTTCGGCGCCCATCTCCGCGGCGGCCAGCAAACCGAGCCGGGGCAGGCCGACCACCGCCGCGTGACCACCGTTTCCGGTCACCGAAGCGAGCAGCCCGGTCAGCAGGGAGTGGGCGCCGGTATAGGCGACCACCGACCCTTTCGGCAGCCCGCCGTCGGGCAGCAGGTCGGCGAGCGGCGGCGGTACCGGCAACAGATCACGCCGTAACGGCTGCTCACGCGGGATATGACCGGTCGCGGACTCACCGCGTCCGGGTACCGCCGCCATGCGCCTGCGCAGTTCGTCGAGCATGCCCTGATCGGGCGACAACGCTTCCGAACCCATCAACACCACCTACTTCCACGATGGACCCGCGAGCGGAAAACCGCCCTGCGCTGAAACGGCAGCACCGTTCCAGCTATCGATCGTATTCGAATATACGTTCGATAGCGACCAGCGTGACACCCACCCCCTCCCCGTGTCCATCACCGAGCACCACGAAGATCCCGGCCAGTCAGCGCCATATTCGACTACCCTCGCACCCGTGACCGAACGTGCTCGCCCCCATATCGGCCCCGACTACCTGGTCGCGGGCCGCTACCGCCTGCAGTCCAAGCTGGGTGGAGGTGGCATGGGTGCGGTCTGGCTCGCGACCGACAGGTTGCTGAACCGGGAAGTCGCGATCAAGCAGGTGCTGTCCACCGCGGGACTCAGCGCGGCCGAAGCCGAGCGGATCCGCAGCAACATCGTGCACGAGGGCCGGGTGGCCGCGAAGCTGTCGCACACCCACGCCGTGGCCGTGCACGACGTGGTGATCGAGGCGGGCGAACCGTGGCTCGTCATGGAGTACTTACCCTCGCGCAGCGTGGCCAAGGCGCTCGCGCTGGTCGACACGCTGCCCGCGGTCGAGGTCGCCCAGATCGGCGCGCAGGTGGCCGACGCGCTCGCCGCCGCGCATGCCGCGGGCATCGTGCACCGCGATATCAAGCCGGGCAACATCCTCGTCGCCGACCGCGGCAACAATGTGGGCCTGGCCAAACTCAGTGACTTCGGCATCTCGCGCGGGGCGGGCGACACGCACGGTGACGAACCCGACGGTGTGATCACCGGCACCCCCGCCTACCTCCCGCCCGAAGTCGCGCGCGGTGCGCAGCCCACCGAGGCCAGCGACGTGTTCTCCCTCGGCGCCACCCTCTACACCGCGCTGGAGGGCCAACCGCCGTTCGGTTTCGACTCCGACGAGCACGACGTCGTCGCCGCGGCCGCGATGGGCCGGATCATCCCGCCCACCCGCAGCGGCATCCTCACCCAGCCGCTGCTGCACATGCTCGAGCCCGCACCCCAGCGCCGCCCCACCATGGCCGAGGCCCGCGACGAAATCCTCACCGCCGCCTTCGGACCAGGCACCGGCGCCTACATCCTCGGCGTGCCGCTGCGCACCGAAGACGGCACCATCCCGGCCTGGTCCACCCGCAACTCCGCCAGCGGGCTGCGCAGCCCCAATTCCACCCCGCTACCGCGCCCGCACCGCACCCCGCTCGCCGCCACTGCCGCCCCCCAACAGCAGCGCACCGGCAGCTTCATCGACAACCTCCCCAACGGCGCCCCCCTCGCCATCGGCGCCGGCGTACTGATCGGCTTGGTCATCCTGATCGCGATCATCATCGCCGTGATGTAAAGGCCACACACCGCACTACCAACCCCACACCTGCGACCCATAGGGAGCAGCGGCCACGCAGTGGCCGGTCGCGGCCGGGTCGCCGGTTAGCCGCCGTTGCGAACCGCCGCAGGGGCCACCACCCGCCGCGAACCCGCGGCCCCGGCCGTATGGCGGCGTTTCGTACCCTCGCATGTCCAACCCAACGGCGGCTAACCGGCGGCCCCTCGGGGCCGCGACTCGAGCGCGCCAGCGCTCCAATAAACACAGCGTCAAACCTGCCTGGGACCACCGAACTCAGGTAGTCCCTGACACACTCATTCGATCCGTCGTCGGTGCGCCCAGCGGGTCAGTGCGTTCCGGTTCGACTGCTGGGTCTTGCGCAGCACATTCGACGCGTGCGTCTCGACGGTCTTCACCGAGATGAACAGGGATTCGGCGATCTCCCGATAGGTGTAACCGCGCGCCAGCAAGCGCAGCACCTCCAGTTCACGCGGGGTGAGCGAATCCAATTCGGGGTCGAGTGGCGGCTCCGGCACCGGTGAGCGCCCGGTGAACGAGTCGAGTACGAAACCGGCCAGCCGCGGGCTGAACACCGCGTCCCCACCGGCGACCCGGCGGATACCGTCGGCCAGCTCGGCGCCGGAGATCGTCTTGGTGACGTACCCGCGCGCGCCAGCCCTGATCACCGCGATCACATCCTCGGCCGCGTCGGACACGCTCAACGCCAAACACACCGGCCCCGTGGCGATCCCGCTCAGCACCGCCACCCCACCGCCATCGGGCATATGCACATCCAGCAGCACCACATCCGGCTTCGCGGCATCGATCCCGGCGATCGCCTCCGCCACCGCCCCCGCCTCACCGACGACCTCCATATCGGTCTCACGGCTCAGCTCGGCCCGCACCCCCGACCGGAAGACCGCGTGATCGTCGACCAGGAAAACCCGCACACTCACTACCAGACTCCTCATTCGAACCGTGTCGATCGATCTGCTGTCATCGGTACCACACTGCGGTGCCCAGGCGGCGAAATCGGCGGAGCACGGTACCGGTGCGGCCTGCCGTAGCAGCCGAATCGGCGGGGTCGGGGCCGAGTGCGATCGCGCACTCAGGGATCGGACCGGTGTTCCAACCTCGTCGCACGGCCATCGGGACACGGCGGAACAGGTGCGTCACCGGATGTTTCGACACCGCTCACGATTCCGTCCGGCCCGATGGCATGGAGTCACCCGCCACCCTGGCCCGACGTGAGGTCGCCCGCCGTCCGGTCCGACGCGAGGTCGCCCGCCGTCCGGTCCGACGCGAGGTCGCCCGCACCCTGGTCCGACGCGAGGTCACCTGCGGGTTGGTCCGGTTCGGAGGATCCGGAGTCGGTGCGCGGCATGACAATCCGCACCTCGGTGCCACGTCCCACGGTCGAGTCGATCTCGGCGGTGCCGCCGCGGCGCTCGATTCTGGCGCGGATCGACTTGGCCACCCCGCGCCGGTCGGCGGGCACCGCGGAGACGTCGAAACCGGCGCCGCGGTCGCGGACGAAGATGCTCACCTGGTGCGGTTCGGTTTCGGCGAACAGGTCGATCTCGGGGACGTCGGCGTGTTTGGCGGCGTTGACCAGTGCCTCGCGGGTGGCGCCGAGCAGGGCGGTGAAATGTTCCTTCGGCAGGCCCGCGCCGGTGTCGCCGGGGTCGAGCGCGACGTCGCCGACCACGACCGGGGTGACCTTCACACCGTGCTGGTCCTCCACCTCGCCCGCGATGGTGCGCAGCGCGGTGGCCAGGCTGGACTGCGCGGGCGCGGTGTCGTCGAAGAGCCACTTGCGCAGTTCGCGCTCCTGACTGCGGGCCAGGCGGAGCACCTCTTGTGGATCCTCGGCCTGCCGCTGGATCAGCGCGAGCGTCTGCAATACCGAATCGTGCAGGTGGGAGGCGATCTCCTCGCGTTCCTCGTTGCGAATGCGGGCGCCGCGCTCGGCATTGAGCGCGCGGACCATGCGCAGCCACAGCGGCACCGTGAGCAGACCCGCGCCGACCAGCGTGACCGCCACCGCGATCAGCGCCGATCCGAGCGAAGAGAGATCGATCCTGGCCAGCACCACCACCCCGAGCCCGACCACGATCAGCGTCGCCCCGGCCACGATCCGCGACCAGGTGACCACCGAGGGGCGCGCGGGCAGTCCGAACAGGGCACGTGGACCCGGCGCGGCGACGTCGTATTCGCGCCACACCAGCGCAGCACCGACCGCGACCACCACGATCGGCGCGATCACCTGTGCGGCTGTCCCCTGGAACAGCCAGCCCACCGTCACCGTGAGCCCGAGGCCGAGCAAGGCCAGGCCGATCGCCTGCCTGCGCTCGTCACCGGTCGGCTTCACCGCGTCGGCGCCACCGGGGGTGAAGATCCAGAGCAGCCCGTACGCCACCAATCCCGCACCGACCAGCGCGGACAGCAGCACGAACGCCAACCGCACCTTCACCACGTCGACACCGAGATGGTCGGCCAGACCACCCGCAACCCCACCTACCACCCGCCCACCGCTGCGGCGAACCAACCGCGGTGTCTCGGGCACGGGCGCACCCATCGGCTCGGGACCGGGGTTGGGCAGCATAGGCCGGTAGCCGCGAGGCACGCCGTAGCCCTGCGGATACGGGGCATAACCCGGCACGGTCCGGTACTGCTGCTGCGGAACATATTGCGGCGCCCCGTAGACCACCGGCCCACTCCCGCGCCCTACGAAACGATCACGCAGCCGATGCCCGCCGAACCGCGGATTCACCGCTGCCCCTGGCCCCTCGGAAGACCCACCCGGTCGAAACCCGTTCGCCGCCCGCGGCGCACCAGCAGCGGCCGCACCCGTGCCGACCCCAGGCTGATAACCGGGCGCGGAACTCGAACTGCGAGCGCCGTCGACACCATTACCGACCGCAGTCCGATAGCCCGGACCCGCGCTCGCCCCGTTCCCGCCCACGCCGAACGTCGAGCCGACAGCATTGTTGCCGGCGACAGGCGGGTAGCCGGCCGCGTCGCCGATACTCGCCCCGTTGCCACCAGCGGGCCGGTAGCCGGGCGCGGCACCGTTGCGTGTGTTCGCGCTGTTGCCGCCCGCAAGCCCAGCGGGCGGGTAGTAGGGCGCGTTGTTCCCGGCGGCGGCGCCGGGCCCGGGTGGGGTCGCAGACCCCTGGGCGGCAGTGCGGGCGGGAACAGACGGATCCATGTTCTCGATAGTGGCACGTGCGGCGGGGTGCTGACATCAGGAAAGTCCCTGATCTCATCCCTGATGTCGGCCATTCGGCGCTGACCTGGGTGGGAAGCTGTCCGGTCCGGACAGAAATCAGTCCCTACCAGGGTGAATGTCGGATCCGGTGACAGGCCGGAGCGGGAATGCCGGACGCCGGACCGGCAACCCGGCCGCAGCGCCCTCAGCAGGCCTTTTAAGCCGACAGGCGGTCGCACCGAAAGCCCGGCCGCAGAAGCTTTTCCTACGTTGATGGCAGGCCGAAATTGCGGCCGCCGCTTCAGGGGAGGAACACGTGAACATCTTCACCACCGTGCTGGGTGCCGCCACTATCGGATTGAGCACACTGGGGATCACCCCGATCGCCTCGGCCACGCCGATGGCACCGCACGAGACGACCTATCGCGGGCCCACCGGCTTCGAACTCACCATCGGACACACCGAGGAGTCCTACCGGCTGGTGCCCCCGCTCAACGCGATGCCGACCAATCGCGAGGTGTTTCTCGACAACACCGTCTACGTCACCGCACCGGCAGGCGCGACCGGCGAGATCACTTCCGGCTACCTCGTCGCCTGCGCGGTGGACCTGACCCTGTCGGTCGGGCTCGACGGCGGCATCTCCGCGAGCGCCGGGGCGAGCATCGGGTTCGGCTCATCCGGTCCCGACGTGTCCGCCGATATCGGTCCGTCGATCTCGGCGGGCCTGGATCTGAGCCTGTCGCTCGCGCCGGGCGAGATCAAGAAGATCGATGTGGGGTCGATGAAGCTGGGTTCGGGCACCACCTATCTGGTGAACCGGGACTTCCACCTGATGGTGGGCAACTGCGGTGGACCGCTCAACGTCTACTCGTGGGCGACGGTCACCGCGAGCACCGGACAGGTGAGCGCGACCAACTCGGTCTTCGGCGACACCATGTTCCTGTGAGCCATCGGGGCCCGGCGACTCGCCGGGCCCCGTCGGTCCGAATACCATGGCCCTCGGTCGTTTTCATCGAACGGGGGGTTCATTGACCAACAGTGATACGCAGAGCTCTTCGCCGCGTGTGGTTTTCGCGCAGCGGTTCGCCGAACTCTATGCGGCAGCGGGCAATCCGACTCTGCGTCGGGTCGCCTCGGCCACCGAGCGACGCATGCGCGGCGCCCAGGCAGGCACACCGTCACCGCAGCGGATCAGCGATTGGAAGGCCGGGCGCAATGTGCCCGCACGCTTCGAATCGCTGCTGCCGGTGGTCCTCACGCTCGTCGAGATGACCGAGAAGGCCCAGCGCGCCCTGCCGCGCACCCTGGCCGACCCGCACGAGTGGCGGCGCCTGTGGCAGGAATCGGTCACCTGGACCGCCGACGCTGGCACCGGCGACACCTGCCCCTACCCCGGCCTGCGCGCCTACCTACCCGAGGAGCACACCTTGTTCTTCGGACGCGAGCAGGCCACCGCCGAATTCGTCGAACTGGTGCGCGCCACCACCGGCATCGTGGTGTTGATCGGCGCGTCGGGGGCGGGCAAGTCCTCGCTGCTGGCGGCCGGTCTACGACCCGCGATCGACCTACCCGCCGCCACCATGACACCGGGATCGACCCCGGCCGCCGGACTCGCGGAGGTGCTGACCGACGATCCGCGGGTCCTGATCGTCGACCAGTTCGAGGAGCTGTTCACCCTGTGCCAGGACGAAGCCGAACGCTCGGCGTTCCTGGCGGCACTGGCCGACCTACCCTCGACGGTCGTGCTGGCACTGCGCGCCGACTTCTACGAACAGTGCCTGCACTATCCCGTTCTGCGGAACAGCTTGCAGCGCAACAGCTATCTCCTCGGTTCGATGTCGATGGAAGAGGTCACCCGCGCGATCACCGCCCCCGCCGAAGCCGCCGGACTCACCCTCGAACCCGGCTTGGAAGAGTTGGTGCTCACCGAATTACGCGGCATCGGTGGACATCTCAGCGCCGACGGCTACGACCCCGGCGCGCTACCACTGCTGTCCCACGTGATGTCGGCGACCTGGCAGCAGCGCGAAGGTCGCAAACTCACCGTCGCCGGTTACCGCAAGGCGGGCGGTGTCGCGGGGTCGGTCGCCGAGACCGCCGAATTAGCCTGGAGCGAGCTGACTTCGGGGCAGCAGACCGCCGCGCAGGAACTGCTCGGCTCGCTCGTCACCGTCGGACAGGACGGACGCGACACCCGGCGAACGGTCGACCGTGCCGAATTGCTCGGCCGCAGTGTCGATCCCGACGCATCAGCCGAAGCGCTCGAAGTGCTCGCGGCGAGCAGACTACTCGCCTTGGACGCGGGCTCGGTGCAGTTCTCCCACGAGATCGTGCTGACCGCGTGGCCCCGACTGCGCGGCTGGATCGATACCGACCGGGTCGGACACCTGGTCCGTCAACGTCTCGAGCACGATGCGGCGGAATGGGAAACGGCGAACCATGATTCGACGCTGCTGTATCGCGGCACCCGGCTCGACAATGCCAACGAGCACACCGGTGGCATCGCGGTCGGTCCACGGGTACGCGCTTTTCTTCAGGCCTCCCGCCGGGCGGCACGCAACGGTGGGCGTTGGCGGATGGTGGCCGTGGCGGTGGTGTTCGCACTGCTCGCCACCGGTGTGATCGCCGTCGACCGCACCAGGCTCGCCGATCAGCGGGCGCTGGACCGCGACTACGCCGAACTGATGGCCGCGGCACATCGGACCAGAACCAGCGACCCGTCGATCTCGGCTCAATTCCTGTTGGCCGCGTATCGAATCCGGCCCGATGACGCGACCCGCACCCAGCTGTTGAACAGCCAGGACGCACCGCTTGCCGTCACCGAGCCCGCCCACCAGCAGGGCGTCTCCATGCTGGCCTACCGCCCTGCCGACGCATTACTCGTCACGATCGACAATGCGAGCGACACCGCCTTCTGGGATCTGCGCGATCCCGCACGACCGCGCCGAATCAGCACTTCGCTCGGCACGAGAATCCACCAGCTCGATTTCATACCGGGCAGCACCGACGCAATCACCATCGGTGATCCCGGCACCCAGCTGTGGAATCTCGCCGACCCCGCGTCACCGCGCCTGATCCACACGCTCGATACCCGCCGGGCCAACACCATCGCCATCGATTCGCGCGGAACCCGACTCGCCGCGGTCGAGGCGTCGACCCTCACTCTCTGGGACATCCGCGATCGGTCACGACCGTCGCCCACCGTCACCCGCCCACTGGCCGGTGACCACCACGCCGTCGAATTCGGCCCCGAGGGCACGGTACTCGCGGTCGGCTCCGTCACCTTCGACACTGGCCACTCCGATTCCGTGCAGTTGTGGGACACCAGCACCGCGCGTCCCCTCGGACCGCCGATCTCGATAACGGTCGGCGACGTCCTCCAAGAGGTCGCGCTCAGTCCCGACGGCACCAGCCTGGCGATCGGTACCTACGGCGCGAAGGGCACCGGCAGCGCACCGTCGAGCCAGTTCGAACTCTGGGACATCACCGATCCGCGCCACCCGCGCAGCTTCGGTGCCTCGACTCGCGTCGACAACGACGTGCTGGCCTCGATCGTTTTCCACCCGAACGGACATCTCCTCGCCACCGGCTCCGACGAGGCCGCCCGGCTGTGGAACATCACCGACCCGGCCCAGCCCGTGCAAGCGGGCCCCGCACTGTCGGTGAGCCCGTCCGCCTGTCCGCAGGCCCGGCTCTCGCTGTGCAGCGGTGGACCGACGTCGATGCTGTTCCTGCCCGACCAACCGGTGCTCCTCGGCGCAGGGCACGACGGACTGCTGCGCACCTGGACATTGCCCCGATCGACGGTCGACGTGATCCCCCGGATGCCGTCCGGGCCGGTCTTCGATCGCGACGGAGATCGGATGGCCATGCTGACGCGAACCGGCGACGTGGTGGTCTGGGACACCACTGATCCACGTCGCCCGGTCCGACTGTCCACGATCGCGGGTGTACGGGGGCTGTCGAACCCTGCGCTGAGCGCGGACGGGCGCACACTGAGCCTGCACGATAGGGAAGGCCGGCGCCGGATCGTCTTCGACCTCGACGATCCACGCCATCCGCGACCACTGCCCGGCTGGCCGACCGGCGGCGCCGCACAATCGACGGTCAAGGGCAACCGGATGCTGCTGACCTTCACCGAGTCGGTCCAGATGTGGGACCTCCCCGACCGCGGCGCACCGACACCGCTCGGGTCGCCGATCACCGCGCGGGTCGGAAAGGTCGTCGGTGGCGGTTTCAGTCCCGACGGCAGCCTGGTCGAGGTGATCCTCGCCGAACGCCGTGACGAATGGGACAACCACTACTTCCGCCAGATCTGGAATCTGGACGACCCGGCGCACCCACGCCTGATCGCCGAAGTCGATGTGGAACTCACCACCGTTCTACAGCCGTCCCAGTTTCTGCCCGACAACCGCACCGTCGCCGTAGCCAAAGACGACCGCTTCGGGCTGTGGGACACCGACGCACCGGAGACATTCACGCCCTTCGCCGACTCGGTCCGCACCGAAATCGGGTCGATCAACTGGATCTCCGCGTCGGCGGACGGCACCACGCTGGCCGTGTCGAGCGACGACGGCACGACCGGTCTGTGGAATCTCGACGACCCCCACGCACCACGCAAATACAGCGGCCCGCTCGGCCCTGCCGACGGCCGCAACCGGCAGGTGACCCTGCACCCCCGCGGCGAACAGCTCATGCTCGTCACCGACAACGGCCAGCTCGGTGTGTGGGACCTCGACGCCGAAACCGTCGCCGCGCGAATCTGCGCGTCCACCGGCCAGCTCACCGAAACCGTCTGGCGCGGTCACGTCGCGAACGTGGTCTACCGCTCCCCCTGTCCGTGAACCCGGGGAATTCTCAGGGTTACCCCCGATGCGCGGAAGGGGCCGCGCGGCACACCATGGATGGCATGAGCAGAACGAGCTTCGCCGACCAGGTTCACCAGATGTGGCAGACGCGGCCCGTCCGGCTGCCTCGGCAGGGGCCGATCGCCGGAGTGGCGGCGGGTTTCGGGTTGCGGTACGGGGTGGATCCGGTGCTGGTGCGGGTGGCCTTCGTGGTGTCGACCATTTTCGGTGGGGCCGGGATCGTGCTGTATCTGCTGGCCTGGCTGGTGCTGGGGTCGGCGGGCAACGAGGTGTCGGCGGCGCAGGCGCTGTCGGCGCACGATCGGGGGTCGCATTCGCAGACGAAGACGATCGTGTTGATCGTCGCGCTGGCCATCGCCGTGTCGGCCATGGGGCCGATCGGGATGGGGCTGGGCGGGGGCGGGGTGGTCAGCCTCGGTCTGATGCTCGCCGGCTGGTGGATGCTGTATCTGCGGCATCCCGAGTTGCCAGCAGGGTTCGACGCCTATCGCTCACCGCTCGGCGCGACCGGTTACCCGGGTGCGGGCTATCCGACCGGTGTCCCGGTGCGCGGCTACCCGTACAACCCGGAGGTACCGCCGACGGGGATGTACACGCCCTACACCAAACTCCCCGAGGTCTACGTCCCCTCGAATCCGGAATCGAGGGTGATCGTCGGCGAGGAATTCCGCACGGCCACAGCCGAATCCAGCCCTCTGCTGCGCGTCGATACCACTGACACGGTCGTCCTGCACAAGGACACCGGCACAACCACTTCGGATTCGGTGGACACCGTTCGAATCACCGAGACACCGGCGGACTCCGGCGAGACCGGTCCGACTGCGGATTCGGCGCCGACCAGCCTGCTCGAAGTCGCCGACGAGCACGCCGCGGACCCGATCGAGTCGACAGCGGATCCGGTCGACGATTCGGCATCCGTCGATCTCGGCAAGCGTGCGGACATCGACGCGCCCGTCGCTGAGCAGACCGGCGCCACCGCTGTGCTGCACAAGAACTCGCCGGGAACCCCCGCAGCGGAACCCCCGCGCATCAACGCGCAGGTACCCAACGGCTGGGACCCCCTTGCCGTCGCCCCACTGGCCTGGGAACTCCCCGAAGCCGCACCGCAGTTCCTTCCCGCGGCGCCGCCGGCCCCGAAACGTCCACGCTCCCGGCTCACGCCGGTCACCATCGGCCTGGCGATCCTCGCCGCCGCTGTGGCCGGTGCCGCGGCCGCGTCGGGTGTGGAGTGGATGACCCCGGCACGTATCGCCGCCTTCGCGCTCGCGGTGGTCGGAATCGGCTTGGTGGTCGGCGCGTTCCTGCGGCGCGGGTACGGGCTGCTGGTGCTCACCGCTCCGCTGGCCGGGTTCGTGGTGCTCGCCTCGCTGATCGGGCCGATCGACTTCGACAGCGGCACCATGGGTGACCACACCTGGACGCCGGTCGCGACCACCGAGCTGCAGCCCCGCTACGAGGTGAACATGGGCTCGGGCACGCTGGACCTGCGCGAGATGAACCTCACCGAATCCCGCAGCGTCGAGGTGTCGGTGAACATGGGAGAGGCCGTGGTGCTGCTCCCCGACAACATGACCGTGAAAACCAGTTGCGAGGTGAACATGGGCGAATCACGATGTGACGAAGGCCTTTCCGGTCCCAACACCCCCAATACCCCGGTGCTGGACCTGCGAGTCGACGTGCAGATGGGCGAAGTGACGGTGACCCGTGGCTGACGACAACAGCGTCGAAACCCGACGCCGACCCGCGTTCACCCTCATGACCGCAGGTCTGATCGCCCTCGCCGTGAGCGTCTGGGCACTGCTCGGCGCACCCACCCCCGACGACGGCGGCATCCTGCCCGTCGGCTGGGGTGTGGTGATCGCGGCGATCGTGGTCGGCCTGATGCTCACGCTCGCACCCAGCCGCAAACACCACTGAAGGACAACCCAGAAATCAGCAATGGCCCGTCATCGTGACGGGCCATTGCTGTTGTCGGACCAAATCGAAAAGACAAGGCACATGGACGAATCCAAACCCGACCGGCAGCCGGAAACCCCCGTGGCGAAGGTCCTGCCACCGACCACGCACCGACCGCACACCGGCGGCTTCCTCCTCGGCAGGCTCCTGCTCACCCAGGCGGCGCGACCGGCCTAACTCACTCCCACTCGATGGTGCCCGGCGGCTTGCTCGTCACGTCGAGGACCACGCGGTTGACGTCGGCCACCTCGTTGGTGATGCGCGTGGAGATCCGTTCCAGCACGTCGTAGGGCAGGCGAGTCCAGTCCGCGGTCATCGCGTCCTCGCTCGACACCGGACGCAGCACGATCGGATGACCGTAGGTGCGACCGTCGCCCTGCACGCCGACCGAGCGCACGTCGGCCAGCAGCACCACCGGACACTGCCAGATCTGCTTGTCCAGACCGGCGGCGGTGAGCTCTTCGCGGGCGATGGCGTCGGCCTGGCGGAGCAGCTCGAGCCGGTCGGCGGTCACCTCGCCGACGATGCGGATCGCGAGGCCGGGGCCCGGGAAGGGCTGGCGCGCAACGATTTCCTCGGGCAGGCCGAGTTCCCGACCGACCGCGCGGACCTCGTCCTTGAACAGCAGGCGCAGCGGCTCGACCAGGTCGAACTCGAGGTCGTCGGGCAGGCCGCCGACATTGTGGTGGCTCTTGATGTTCGCGGTGCCGGTGCCGCCGCCGGATTCGACGACGTCCGGGTACAGGGTGCCCTGAACGAGGAACTCGACCTTCGGCGCCACACCGTCACCCTGCTCGATGACGATGCCCGACACCGCGTCCTCGAAGGAGCGGATGAACTCGCGCCCGATGATCTTGCGCTTCTCCTCGGGATCGGAGACGCCCTTCAGCTCACCGAGGAACTTGTCCACCGCGTCGACGGTGACCAGCTTGGCCCCGGTCGCGGCGACGAAGTCCTGCTGGACCTGCTCGCGCTCACCGGCGCGCAGCAGACCGTGATCGACGAACACACAGGTGAGCTTGTCACCGATCGCGCGCTGCACCAGCGCGGCCGCCACGGCGGAATCGACACCACCGGACAGACCACAGATGGCGTGCCCGTCACCGATCTGCGCGCGCACGCTCTCGATCAGCGACTCGGCGATATTGGCCGGGGTCCACTGCGCGGGAATGCCAGCGATTTCGTGCAGGAAGCGGCTGAGCACCTGCTGACCGTGCGGGGAGTGCAGCACCTCGGGGTGGTACTGGACGCCCGCCAGGCGACGCGCGCGATCCTCGAACGCGGCCACGGGGGCGCCCGCACTGGTGCCGGTCACCTCGAAGCCAGCGGGGGCGTCGGTGACCGCGTCACCGTGGCTCATCCACACCGGCTGGATCGTCGGCAGGCCGCCGTGCAGCACACCACCGTCGATGCTCAGCTCGGTGCGCCCGTATTCGCGGGTGCCGGTATGCGAGACGGTGCCGCCGAGCGCCTGCGCCATGGCCTGGAAGCCGTAGCAGATGCCGAACACGGGGATATCGAGGTCGAACAGGCGGGCGTCGAGTTGTGGTGCGCCCTCGGCGTACACGCTCGACGGACCACCGGACAGGATCACGGCAAGCGGCTGCTTGTCGGCGATCTCCTCCACGGTCATGGTGTGGGGGATCACCTCGGAGAACACGCTCGACTCACGCACCCGACGGGCGATCAGCTGGGCGTACTGCGCGCCGAAGTCGACAACGAGGACGGGTCTCTGAGTATCTGCCACCGGCACAGTTTAGTGAGGGGGTCCGGCGAGCGAGCAGCGGGCATCCGTGCCGCCCTGACACGCACTAGTGAGAGAACACGACGCGCCACCGTTCTTGGGCGTGGCGGGGTGGGGCTGGCTATTCTCGTGCTCGTGCCATTCGCCCGCGCGATCGATGCCGACATCTACTACGAGGACAGCGGTGGCACGGGTCCGGTGGTGTTGCTCGCCCACGAATTCTTCATGGATCGCACGATGTTCGCGTCACAGCAGGCCGCGCTCGCGCCCGAATTCCGGATAGTTGCCTGGGACGCGCGTGGGCACGGTCGCACCAGAGATCAGCGGTTGCCGTTCACCTACTGGACCGCCGCGCGCGACGCGCTCACCGTGCTCGACGCGATCGGCGTCGAACGCGCGATTATCGGCGGCACGGCGCAAGGGGGCTTCACAGCATTGCGGACCGCGCTGGTTGCACCCGAACGGGTCGCCGCGTTGATCTTGATCAGCACCGAGGCGCACGGACCCACGCTGGAACAGTCCACCGCCACCCAGCGCTTCCTCGACGAGTGGCACGACCACAGCTCCCGCGAGGAAGCCGCGGGACGGCTGGCCGACTGGCTCATCGGCGACGACACCTGGTACCGCGACATCTGGACGCGCCGTTGGGTCGGCGACGCCCACAACGGCCTCGACGCCGCCGTCGGCTGCCTGCTCGGGCGCGATTCGGTGCTCGACCGGTTGCGCGAGATCACCTGCCCGGCCCTGATCATCCACGCCACCCAGAGCGGCATCGCCGGGGAACGGGCCCGCACGCTGGCCGACGGGCTCACCGCCTCCACCTTCGTGGAGATCGATGGCGCCCGCCTGGCCGTCACGATGACGCACCCGGAACCGGTCAACAACGCGATTTCCAAGTTCCTGCGGAACCGGGTCTCACTGACCCATGTGCGCTAGCGGACGCTCAGCCCGACCTTCTGGAATTCCTTGAGGTCGGAGTAACCGGCCTTGGCCATCGACCGACGCAGGCCGCCGACCAGGTTCAGCGAGCCGAACGGGTCGTCGGACGGGCCGTAGAGCACGCGCTCGAGGCTCGGACGGGTCACCGCGCCGTCGGGGCCGTCGATCCAGGACTCGTCGACGGGCAGGAACGAACCGCGCGGCACCGAGGGGTGCGCGGTGGCCGAGGGCCAGTACCAGCCGCGACCGGGCGCCTCGGCCGAGGCCGACAGCGGAACCCCGAGCATCACGGCGTCGGCGCCACAGGCGATGGCCTTGGCGAGCTGACCCGAGGTGGCCACGTCGCCGTCTGCGATCACGTGCACGTACCGGCCGCCGGTCTCGTCGAGGTAGTCGCGACGGGCCGCGGCGGCGTCGGCGATGGCGGTGGCCATCGGGACGCCGATGCCGAGCACCTCGCCGGTGGTAGTGGCGCCGGGGAACGAGCCGTAGCCGACGATGACGCCGGCCGCACCGGTGCGCATCAGGTGCAGGGCGGTGCGGTGATCGCTCACGCCACCGGCCACGACCGGCACGTCCAGCTCGGCGATGAAGGTCTTGAGGTTGAGCGGCTCGTCGCCACCGACGTGCTCGGCGGAGATGATGGTGCCCTGCACGACCAGCAGGTCGATGCCCGCCTGGACCAGCGCGGGGGTGAACGCGCGGGCGTTCTGGGGGCTCAGTCGCACCGAGGTGGTGACCCCGGCCGCGCGGACCTGGGCGACGGCGGCGGCGAGCAGGTCGGGCTGCATCGGTGCGGCGTGCAGTTCCTGCAGCAGCGAGATGGCCTTTTCGTAACCCCCCTTGTCAACCAGATCGATGAGCTGGTCGATCTTGGCCTGCACATCGGCGTGGCGCGCCCAGAGGCCTTCGCCGTTGATCACGCCGAGACCACCCTGGCGGCCCAGCTCGATCGCGAACTCGGGCGAGACCAGCGCGTCGGTGGGGTGCGCGAGGACGGGAATCTCGAAACGGTAGGCGTCGAGCTGCCAGGCCAACGAGACCAGCTTCGACGAACGAGTCCGCCGCGAGGGCACGATGTCGACGTCGTCCAGCTCGTAGGTCCGACGGGCGACCCGCCCCATACCGATTTCGACCATGTCACGCACAGTTGCTCCTGTGTTTTTGGAGCGCTGGCGCGCTCGAGTTCGCGGCCCTGGTGGGCCGCCGGTCAGGCACCGCGGCTTGCTCCTTCGTCGCCTGCGCCGCGGCACCTGACCGGCGACCCGCCGCGAACGCCGCTGCGCGGCAGCCCCTCCTCGAGGTCGGGGCGTGCGGGGCCGGCAATGCGATAGGCGGCGGACCCGGAGTCAGCCTGCATTGCCCTCGTGCGCCGGGAGCGTACCTCCCGGCGCACAAACGCATCTATTGTACTCAGCCGCGCCCGGTGTAGTTCGGGGCCTCGACGGTCATCGTGATGTCGTGCGGGTGGCTCTCCTTGAGACCCGCCGCGGTGATCTGCACGAACTGCGCCTGCTGAAGGTGCTCGATGTTCTGCGAACCCGTGTAGCCCATGGCCGCGCGCAGGCCGCCGACGAGCTGGTGGATCACCTGGTTGACCGGGCCACGGAACGGGACGCGGCCTTCGATGCCCTCGGGGACCAGCTTGTCCTCGGCGAGCACGTCGTCCTGGAAGTAGCGGTCCTTGGAGTAGGACTTGGCCTGGCCACGACCCTGCATGGCACCCAGCGAGCCCATGCCGCGGTAGGCCTTGAACTGCTTGCCGTTGACCAGCACCAGGTCGCCGGGCGACTCGGCGGTGCCCGCGAGCAGCGAGCCGAGCATGACGGTCGACGCACCCGCGGCGATGGCCTTGGCCACGTCACCGGAGTACTGCACGCCACCGTCGGCGATCACCGGCACACCGGCGGCCTTGCAGGCGGCGACGGCTTCGAGGATCGCGGTGATCTGCGGTGCGCCGACACCGGCGACCACGCGGGTGGTGCAGATGGAGCCGGGACCGACACCCACCTTCACCGCGTCGACGCCGGCCTCGACGAGGGCAGCGGCACCGGCGCGGGTGGCGACGTTGCCGCCGACGATCTGGATCCGGTCGCCGACCTCGGCCTTGACCTTGGCGACCATCTGCAGCACCTGCGACTGGTGGCCGTGCGCGGTGTCGACGATCAGCACGTCGACCCCGGCGTCGGCCAGGGTCATGGCACGCGACCATGAGTCCTCGCCGACACCGATCGCGGCACCGACCAGCAGGCGGCCGTCGCGGTCCTTGGTGGCATTGGGGTACTGATCGGTCTTGACGAAGTCCTTGACCGTGATCAGCCCGCGCAGCCTGCCGTTGCCGTCGACGATGGGCAGCTTCTCGATCTTGTGGCGACGCAGCAGACCCAGCGCGGCCTCGGCGGTGACACCCTCACGGGCGGTGATCAGCGGCGCCTTGGTCATCACCTCGTCCACGCGACGGTCCTGATCGACCTCGAAACGCATGTCGCGGTTGGTGATAATGCCCACCAGCGAACCGGTCTCGTCCACCACCGGCAGACCCGAGATGCGGAAGCGCGCGCACATGGCGTCGACCTCGGCGAGAGTGTCGGTGGGCCGACAGGTGACCGGGTCGGTCACCATGCCCGCCTCGGACCGCTTCACCGTCTCCACCTGGGCGGCCTGATCGGCGGCCGAGAGGTTGCGGTGCAGCACACCCATACCGCCCGCACGCGCCATGGCGATGGCCATGCGCGCCTCGGTGACGGTGTCCATGGCCGAGCTCACCAGCGGCGTGCGCAGGGTGATGTCCCTGGTCAGCTTGCTGGAAGTCTCGACCGAGCTGGGGATGAGATCCGAGGCGGCAGGCAGCAACAGCACGTCGTCGAACGTGAGGCCGAGCATGGCGATCTTGGTCGGATCGTCGCCCCCCGTAGGAGGGCGCACCGCGATTCGTTCGCCCGACACGGGATTACTCATTCGGATCGACCCCTCCTGGTCGTCATAGCTACCGACGCGAGGAACATGATGCGTCGGTGCTCGAGCGGAAAAAGCTTTCGGATCGGTCGGCTGGAACAAGAGTCGCCGACACCTGTATTCCATGGTATCCGGCGGCCGTGGACGCCTGTTAAGTGAGCCCTTCGGCAAAACTTGCCCCCCGCATCGCTGGCGCGATGTACCGAGTACTGCGTACCGTGGGGATGTGCGTGACCATCTACCACCTGGCCTGCCGCCGGATCCCTTCGCCGGAGACCCCTCCGACCCGTCTGCCGCGCTCGATGCGATCGAGCCCGGTGAGCCGTTGGATCCTCATGAGCGCCTCGCGGTCGAGGAAGATCTCGCAGACCTCGCCGTATACGAAGCCCTGCTGGCCCACCGCGGCATCCGCGGCCTGGTCGTCAGCTGTGAGGATTGTCGGCAAGATCACTACCACGACTGGGACATGCTGCGGGCGAACCTACTGCAGCTACTCGTCGACGGCACCGTCCGTCCACACGAGCCCGCCTACGACCCCACCCCCGAGGCCTACGTCACGTGGGACTACTGCCGCGGCTACGCGGACGCGTCGATGAACGAGGCGTTCCACGGCGACGGCTTCGACGGGTTCGACAACTAGCGTTACCCCTGAGCACCGCCCCTCCCCCGCTCGGTCACGCGTGCGTGGGCGAACCCGCAGGCTCATACCCGAAACACCCCCAGCACACAACGAAGGCCCCGAACCTGTTCGGGGCCTTCGTTTTCGGTCAGTTCACTACGAAGCGGGGATTGCGGGCGGCGTCTGCATGATCGTCGCCGCCGGCGGGGGTACCTGCTGCGTGGACGGCAGGGTCGGCGGAAGCTGCATCGACGTCGGGACCACCGTCGTGACCGGCGGTGGTTCGGCGATGGTGGTCGGTGGTGTCGTCGGGTCGACCGTGACCGGCGGCGGGGTGGTGACCGGTGGCGGAGTGGTCACCGGCGGTTGCGTCGGCTCGAGCGGTTTGGTCTCGGGGCCGGGGGTCTGCAAGATGGTCGCACCCGGATCGACGGTCTCCGATCCCGGACCGGTCGGTGCCACCGGAGCGGTGGTGCCCGGGTTGCTCGTCGGCGGAACCGGTGCGGGCGAAGTCGGCTTGGCCGGGTCGACCGTCGTCGGCGGCAGTTGCGCGCCGATCTCCGGTGCCATCTTGAGCAGCTGATCGCGCAAGAAGTTCCAGCGCGCGATCAGATCGTCCCGCTTGGCCGGGTCGTCGACCTGGCCCGCGTTGGCGGAAGCCTGTTCCAGCCTGGCCTTGGCCTGTTCCGGATCACCCAAGGTGAGCAGGTTCTGCGCGGCGGCCAGATCCTCGTCGGCGTACTGCACGACGGTAGACTGGGCCTGCTCGCTGAACACGACCTCCTTGATCCGCCACAGCGGATCGCCGGGTGCCGCGCTGTAGGAGAACGCCGTGATGCCGCCGAACACCAGCGACAGTGCCGCTGCTGCCCCGAAAATCGGGCGGACCAGCCGTAGACGTCCGCGCGAGGAAGCTCCGACTCGAACCTGCCGCGCACCGATCTCCTGGTTGACCGCCGCGAAAACGGTGTCAAGATCAGGGCCCGCGGGCATCGGCTCGGCCAAGATATCGGCCCGCCAATCCGCGAGTAACGATGCCAGCTGGAACTCTTCGGGACTGTCGGTACGTACCGGACCATCGCTCGCGATCGCGTCGATCAGCGCATCATCGCTGCGCAACGCCGCGATATCGACCGGTCCGGAATCACCGGCACCCTCGGCGGCGTAGGGACCGCTATTGCCAAGACCGTGCTCGCCATCCCTAGCCATACATTTCACCTGCCCTCGCCACTTGTGACTTCAGTTTCGCGAGTGCCCTGTGCTGGGCCACCCGTATCGCTCCCGCCGTGCTGCCCACGGCGACTGCGGTTTCCTCTGCTGACAGACCCATGACCAAACGCAGGATCAGGATCTCTCGATGTTTCTCGGGGAGCGTTGCCAGCAGAGTGTTCATCTGCCTGCTCGTCTCCGAGTCGAGAGCCCGCTGTTCCGGACCTTGGTCGGTGGATATGACATCTGGTACTTCGGCCATCGCCTCCGCCTTGTTACGGGCGGCGTTGCGATGGGCGTCGGCGACCTTGTGCGAAGCGATTCCGTACACGAAGGCCATGAAGGGCCGACCCTGATCCTGATAGCGGGGCAGGGCGGTCATCACAGCCAGACAGACCTCTTGCGCAACATCGTCCGCGGAGAGCTGTCCGCGCTCCGCGGCCCCGATCCGCGCCCTGCAGTAGCGAACTACCAAGGGACGGACCAGTTCCAATACCCGAGCTAAAGCGGTCCTGTCGCCCTGCGCAGCCGCAGCGACGGCGAGGTCCAACTCTTCGCCCATATGCGTCATCGTCAGAGATTTTCCTGGCGTTACGAGTGGCGCGGTCCAATGTGACCGAGCTTCCACCGAAAAGGCGGAACGGGACTAACAATAGCGACCCGCTGATCGGCCGCCATCGGGCGTGGTCCGTTCTCACCGAGCTCTCAGAAAGATCATCCGCAGCGAATCAAGCACCCAGCGGGGCGATGTCTCCGCCCAGCGCGCGCAGTCGAGCGCCATGATCTGCGGCTTCCGCCGCCGCGAGGCGCGCCTGCCCCGGTTCGGCCACTCCGGCGCGCAGCATCGCGGTGGCCCAGCGCAGCGGCAGCAGGCCGTTTTCGTGGCAGTCGGCGTCGACCCGGCGGGCAAGTTCCGCGGACCGGGCGAGGTCGCCGTTCGCGGCGGTGGTGGCCGCGACGAGCAGTGCCGATTTCACCTGGTGCCGTACCGACGGAAGAGCCGCTGCGAGTTCGACGGCCGTGCCCGCCTCGCGCAGCGCGTCGACTGCCCGGCCGCCGGCGAGGGCGGTTTCGGCCCGCACCCAGTGCCAGCGCACCTCGGCGCGCGGTGGCGCGTCGGCGAGCAGCGGCCGCACGCGATCGAGCAGGCGATGGGCGAGGGCAAGTCGGCCGGTGCCGAGTGCGTCGGCGGCCAGACCCGTATACGCGTCGGCGAGAGCCTCGGCGCGGGCCGCTCCGTCGGCGGCCGATGCCAGCGTCGCGGCGCGGCCGTCGAACACTGCCGCACCCGCGTGGTCGCCGAGTTGGCGCAGCAGCGATCCCCTGGTGCTCTCGACGAGGGATTTCAGGCCGGGATCTGTCCGGGTTCGAGCCAATATCTGCAGGTCAGCACGGGCTGCGGCGTAGCGCCCCTGGCCGCCGAGCGCGACCGCCCGGTACCACCGCGACATCGGGTCCGCGGGCTCCGGCAACTCCGTAGCGGCCAGGCCGGGAGTGGGCCCGAAAGCAGTCGAAACGAGTATTTCGGAACCGATATCCGCGGGTGGGGCCGTTGTCTGCACGGCCAGACTCTAGCCGCCACCGGTCCGCGGGAGTTCGCGTGTTATGGGATCGCACAGACCATTCAGCAAATAGTCAGCATTTCTCTCGAGCGCCGATGTTGCCATCAGGTAAATCTCCGCTCTCCGATGCCGCTACCGCAAAGTCTCGAATTCACATGCGTTTCGCGCAATTAACCTTCACGCCCTGTTTTCGCCATCTGGACGCACTCCGTCCGCGAAGAGGGTTGTGATCCAGCACACCGTGCCACCAGGGGCGTCACCCGCCGGAACCAGGCCCCTACCGGCGCGACCTGGGAAAACATGGGATGCTTCGGATACACGAAGACACCCGATCCATAGCCAACCGAACAGTATGGCGGGATCGAGTGTGAAATGTAAATAGTGAGGAGGTTAAATTTCAGCGATGCAGATTTACTGAACTCATGCGCCGAACTATTGACGGAAATTCCCGCCTGCACCTAACGTAGCTCATCGCCACGGTTGGCGCTGCGCGAAATCGCAGCGACCTCCGAGCGGCACCGTCAGGCACCGTCGAGCCGGCCACCCCTCACCGGGTGACGCGTTGACCTGCCGCACCACTCGCTCGACAACGCTGACGAGCTCGCGCCACAAGGAGTTCACATGCCCATGCCCACCCACCTCCCCGGACCGAACGCCGATGTCTGGGATTGGCAGATGCGTGGCTCGTGCCGCGGCCAGGACTCCGCGGTCTTCTTCCACCCCGACGGCGAACGCGGCCGCGCCCGCACCGCACGCGAGATGCGCGCCAAGGAGATCTGCCGGGCCTGCCCCGTGCTCATGCAGTGCCGTACCCATGCCCTCAAGGTCAGCGAGCCCTACGGCATCTGGGGTGGCATGTCCGAGACCGAACGCGAGATGCACGCGCGCCGCAACCGTCGCCGGATGGCCGTCTGAGCGCGCCCGCGCCCGTGGCGGCCCGGTTGGCAAATCCGTTCCCATCCGTTGGCCGTGGCGCGCCGAATCTCTAGCAAACAGCTGGCACCCGAATAAAGACACCCCCGGGCGGCGGTGAGTCATAGCCTCGGTCTACATTCGTGTCCGATGACACAGAATGGGTTCCGAAGCGAAGCCTTTCCACCGAGCGTGGATTCTGCGGTTACCGCACGCGCGGCCGAAGGAGTCGAGCTAGCTGCACTGCTCCAACGGTGCGGCCTGTCCGATCAACAGGCCTTTGCCGAGCTGTACGACCGGACGTCGGCGCGCGTCTACGGCCTGGTCCTGCGGGTGCTCCACGACCCCGGGTACGCCGAGGAGACCACTCAGGAGGTCTACCTCCAGATCTGGCGCACCGCCACGAGTTTCGACCCCGCCAAGGGGTCGGCGGTGACCTGGCTGATGACGCTGGCCCACCGGCGCGCGGTCGACCGGGTTCGCGCCGAGCAAGCCCACACCCAGCGCGAGGTCGCGTACGGGATCCGGGTGCTCGGCCACGAATTCGACGAGGTCACCGAGGAGGTGGAACGCAGACTAGAACAACAGGCCGTCCAGCGCGGGCTCTCGACGCTCACCGAGACCCAACGCGAGGCGATCTCGCTCGCCTACTACGGCGGGCGGACCTACGCCGAAGTTGCCACATACCTCGGCATCGGGTTACCGACCGTTAAGTCCCGGATTCGGGACGGATTGACACGACTGAAGAAAAGTTTGGGGGTGACGTGAGATGAACGAAGCCCAGATCGATCTCGCGCACACCGTCGCGCTCGGATTGATCGACGACGAAGACCATCACGCGATCCAGACCATCATCGATACCGAAGATCCCACCCTGTGTACGCAGTTCCTGCGAGAGGTTCGCGATACCCGCGAAGCCCTCGCCCAACTCGCGTCCGCAACCCCCACCCCACCGCCTCCGTCGCTGCGCGCCCGATTACTGGCCGCACTCGATGCCGAAGATCCGCCGGTAGCCAGCTAGCGGAGCAAACGAAAGGCCCCCAGACCGCGTCAGCGATCCGGGGGCCTTCGTTATGCGTCAGTGCGAGTGACCGTGCCCGTGGTCGTCCTCGGCCGGAGCCGGCTTCTCCACGATGGCGCTCTCGGTGGTCAGGATCATCCGCGCGACCGAGGCGGCGTTCACCACGGCGGAGCGGGTCACCTTGACCGGGTCGACGACACCGTCGGCGAGCAGGTCGCCGTAGGTCAGGGTGGCGGCGTTGAAGCCTTCCTTGCCCTCGGAGACCTTGGCGACAACAACCGCACCGTCGAGACCGGCGTTGCTGGCGATCCAGTACAGCGGGGCCTCCAGGCCCTTGCGGACCACCTCGACACCGACGGCCTTGTCGCCGGTGAACGAGTCACGCAGCTCGGCCAGCGCGGCGGCGGCGATCACGAGCGCCGAACCACCACCGGGGACGATGCCCTCCTCGACCGCGGCCTTGGCGGCGGCGACCGCGTCGTCGACGCGGTACTTGCGCTCCTTGAGCGCGGTCTCGGTGGCAGCACCGACCTTGATCACCGCGACGCCACCGGCCAGCTTCGCCAGCCGCTCTTCGAGCTTCTCGCGATCCCAGTCGGAGTCCGAGGCCTCGATCTCGCGACGCAGCTGCGCGCTGCGGCCCTTGATGTCCTCGTCGGAGCCCGCACCGTCGATCAGCACGGTCTCGTCCTTGGTGACGACGACGCGACGCGCCTGACCCAGCTGCTCGAGGGTGGCCTCGCGCAGAGTGACGCCGAGATCGGGGTTGATCACGGTGCCACCGGTGACGACGGCCAGGTCGTCGAGGAACGCCTTGCGACGGTCACCGAAGAACGGCGCCTTCACGGCAACGGCCTTGATGGTCTTGCGGATCGAGTTCACGACCAGGGTCGACAGCGCTTCGCCGTCGACGTCCTCGGCCACGATCAGCACGCTCTTGCCGGACTCGGCGATCTTCTCCAGCACGGGCAGCAGATCGGGCAGCGAGCTGATCTTGTCGCGGTGCAACAGGATGTAGGTGTCCTCGAGGACGGCCTGCTGGGCCTCGGGATCGGTCTGGAAGTAGGGCGAGAGGTAGCCCTTGTCGAACTGCACACCCTCGGTGATGACGAGTTCGGTGCTGGTGGTCGAGGATTCCTCGACGGTGACAACGCCGTCCTTGCCGACCGTGGTGAGCGCCTTGCCGACCATGTCGCCGATTTCGGAGTCACGCGAGGACACGGTGGCGACCTGGGCGATGGCCTTCTCACCGGAAACCGGGGTGGCCAGCGCGAGCAGCACCTCCGACACCTTCTCGGCGGCCGCGGCGATGCCCTGGCCGAGGGTGATCGGGTTGGCACCGGCGGCAACGTTCTTCAGGCCGCCGCGCACGAACGCCTGGGCCAGCACGGTGGCGGTGGTCGTACCGTCGCCCGCGACGTCGTTGGTCTTGGTGGCGACGCTCTTGACGAGCTGTGCGCCGAGGTTCTCGAAGGGGTCCTCGAGGTCGATCTCACGCGCGATGGTGACACCGTCGTTGGTGACGGTCGGGCCACCGAAGGCCTTGGCCAGCACCACATGCCGACCACGCGGGCCGAGGGTTACCTTGACGGCGTCGGCCAGCTTGTCGACACCGCGTTCCAGAGCCCGGCGAGCCTTTTCGTCGAACTCGATCTGCTTGGGCATAAAGGATTCAGCTCCTGTTTGTGAACGCAATCCGCCCCGGGTCTAGTGAAAGACGCCGGGGCGGAACGCTGATGCGGCGTTGGCCTTACTTGGTGACGACGGCCAGGATGTCGCGCGCCGAGAGGATGAGGTATTCCCCACCCTGGTACTTGATCTCGGTGCCGCCGTACTTGCTGTAGATGACGACGTCGCCCTCTTTTACGTCGACCGGGATGCGGTCACCCTTGTCGGTGACGCGACCCGCGCCGACGGCGATGACGGTGCCCTCCTGGGGCTTCTCCTTGGCCGTGTCCGGGATGACCAGGCCGGAGGCCGTCGTCGTCTCGGCCTCGTTGGCCTGGACGAGGATCTTGTCCTCGAGCGGCTTGATGTTCACGCTCGCCACGTTGAGCCCTCCACTTTCAGGGGAAATTCGGTTGTCCGGAACTGGTGTCCCAGGCCGGGTTTCGGTCAGCTCGCGACCCTGCGCACAGCCCCGTCGTCGCGGGTGCCGGAGCCGAAGCCCAGAAGTCGACTGGCACAAGTACAGCTTCACGTGCCGACTAGCACTCTATACGTGAGAGTGCCAGCACTCAAGGTCGGGTTCTGCCGATGTCGCATATTCGACACGCCCACACTGGCCAGTGATCTTCACATCGCCTGCAACAATCTGTAACGTTCGCATAACAGGCTGTGACATAGCACAGGAAAGCGTCATCCGCTCGTAGAGCAATCGGCTCGAAGGGAGGTGAACATGCGAACATCCCTCGGCATCTCGGCCGGGAACGAGGTGGTGTGCTCGGCACTGGTCGCGACAGGGTCCTCGGGCGAGCAGAACTTCGACTACCGGGTCGTTTCCTCCGATGAGGCGCATTCGGACCTCGGTGATCTCGTGTCGTCCTCGATCGAGTTGATGACCACCCAGTTGCCGGTGCCCGCGGGCATGTCCGGCGAACCCCTCGGACGCTACTCCGGTAGCCACCGTCGCGCCGAGTCCCGTTCGCGCCCGACCAGCGTCGCCGTCGCCTATCGCAACAAGGAACAGGCACAGGCCATTCGGGCCGCCACCAGTCGCCATCGTGATCTGCGGCTGGTCACCGAGGGCGCCGCCGCCCTGGCCTACCTGCACCACACCGGGCTGCTCGACCGCTACGCCACCGTCGCCGTGATCGACCTGGGCGCAACCGGACTCACCGTCACCGTGGCCGATTACACCGACAACGTGGTCTTACACAGCGAACGTACGCCGACACTGAGCGGCAACGCGATCGACGAGCTGATCTACCACCACCTCGTCGACCTGCACTACGCCCGTCGCGGCACCCGCCCCAACCGCACCACACTGACCCATCGTGGCCGCGCCGCCAAGGAACACCTGTCCCTGGCACCGGTGGTCACGATCGATCATGTTGCGGGACAAGGCCTAGAGCTCACCCGTCCCGATTTCGAGGAGCTCATCGGGGGCCTGCTGCGCAATATCGCGCTGTTCTCGTCGTCGGTGTTCACCCGTGCGCCGAAGTACCCCGACGCGGTCGCGGTGATCGGCGGCTGCGCCAACATCCCGTGTGTCATCGACATTCTCGACAGCCGTCTCGATGTGCCCGTGCTGACCGTGCCCGACCCGGAGGCCGTGATCGCCAAGGGCGCCGCGCTGGTCGCCGATGCCGAGGCACCGTCCGGGTCGACCGGCGGCGCGCACGCCGACGCACCGAGCGGCACCTTCGCCAAGGTGGTCGGCACGCTGGTCGGCGCGGTGGTCGTCGTGGGCCTGGTGATCGGCTACGGCGTCCAGGCGGTCACGCCCGACGCCCCTGATGTCACCCCCGCGGGCACGAGCAGCACCGTGCGTCAATCCCCCTCACCGCTGCCTCCCGCCCCCACTCCGTCGCCCACCGGCCGCGAGAGCACCGGCGTTCCGATCGCCCCGCCCGTGACCGAACTCCCCACCTCCACCACCGGCCAGCCCACCCCTACGCCGACGACGAGCAGCAACGCCCCGACTCCCTCGGCGTCCACTTCGACAACGGCTCCCACCCTGCGCCCCGACCCGAACCTCCCGGAGATCCCCTACCCCGAGTCGCCTCTCGGCCCCTTGGACAGCGGTTCCGCGGGCGGCAACAGACAGCGTCCCAGCACCCCCAACACCTCCCCCACACAGGCGCCCGCCAGCAGCACTCTCCCGATCTCCCCGACGGACGGCACCCCGCAACAGCCAGCCGGTTAGCTCCCCGGCTTCCCCCACACGCAGCCACGCTCGAGGTCGGCCCGGCCCGGCGACCCGGACGAATTCCGCGCTACCCCCGCAGCGCACTCACCGAAACCGGAAGCCCCGGATCGGTGGCAACACTCAGCGCCGCAGGCTCGGCCCCCGCCGCGATCACATGCGCACCCAGCGCCGCGATCATCACACCGTTGTCCGTGCACAACCGCGGCTTGGGCACCCGCAGCGTCAAACCCGCAGCGGTACAACGCTCTTCGGCCAGCGACCGAATCCGCGAATTGGCCGTGGCGCCGCCGCCGAGCACGATCGTGTCGACACCGACGTCCTGCGCGGCCCGCACGGCCTTCATCGTCAGCACATCGGCAACGGCCTCTTGGAACGACGCGGCGATGTCAGGAATGGGCAGCTGATCGGCGGTAATCCCTTGCCGCTGAGCCGCTTCCACATATCGGGCCACCGCGGTCTTGAGACCGGAGAACGAGAAGTCGTACCGGGCGTCACGAGGGCCGGTCATACCGCGCGGAAACGCGATCGCACGCGGATCACCCTCGGCGGCAGCGGCATCCAGATAGGGCCCACCGGGATACCCGAGCCCCAACAACCGCGCGACCTTGTCGAACGCCTCGCCCGCCGCATCATCGACCGTGCTGCCGAGTTCGGTGATCGGCTCACCCAGGTCCGTGACCTGCAGCAGATGCGTGTGCCCGCCGGAAACCAGCAGCGCCACCGCGGGCGGCATCGGGCCGTGTTCGAGGGTATCGACCGCGACATGCCCACCGAGGTGGTTCAGCGCGTAAAACGGCACATCCCACGCCGCCGCGTAGGCCTTGGCCGCGGCCACGCCGACCAGCAGCGCACCGGCCAGCCCCGGCCCGATGGTGACGGCGAGGGCATCAGGCTTGCTGATCCCCGCGGTCGCCAGCGCACGACGCATCGCGGGCACGATCGCCTCGAGATGCGCGCGCGAGGCGATCTCGGGCACCACGCCACCGAAGCGCGCGTGCTGGTCGACGCTGGAGGCGACCTCGTCGGCGAGCAGCTCGACCGAACCGTCCGGGTGTCGGCGCACGATGCCGACTCCCGTTTCGTCGCACGAGCTCTCGATCCCCATGACGATCACAACAACGCCTCGTTCCGCTGGTCACCCGTCGACTGTCGAGATCCGACGATCACGACGACGCCCTGTTCCGCTGGTCGCCGACGATCACGACAGCACCTCGTCCTGCCGACCACGCGCCGCCCATTCATCGGCCGCAGCGGTCAGTTCCGGGCGCCGCATCGTGTACGCGTCGGCCCCGCTGGGGTGGTAGTAGTTCTTGCGCAGCCCGATGATGTGGAACCCGTGCTTGGCGTACATCGCGATGGCGGGCGCGTTGTCGGTGCGCACCTCGAGGAACACCGGCCCGCCCCGTTCGGCCGCCGTGGCCAGCAAGGCTTCCAGCAGCAGCGTCCCGATGCCGCCCCGATGACATTCCGGGTCGACGCCGATCGTGTGCACCTCGGCCTCGGGATGGGCGTCGTCACCGAGCAGCGCGATGCCCGCGTAGCCGACCATCATCCCGTCGGCGGTGCGCGCGGTGATGTAGCGGTTGTGCCCACCGGCCAGTTCGGACCGGAACGACACCGCCTGCCACGGGTCGTCCTCGGGAAACAGCAGGTGCTCGAGTTCGACGCAGCGGTCGATATCGGGCAGCGTCATGGGAGCGATCAGGTACTCGGTCACGGCACTCACGCCCCGGTCCGGTCGAGGGTGCGGAAGCTGTTCTCCACCGCATCGGGCCTGCGCAGATACAACGGCACCAGCGGCTCCGGCGCGTCCCCGGCCAGCAGCGCCGCCGCGGCGACGCTCACCAGCCCGGCGGGCGACGGCGTCTCGGCGGGCAGCACCGGCAGATCGAAATAGTCCACGTGCGCGGCCGACCCGGCGACCGCCGCGGCATCACCGACCGGCACGTCGACAGCCTTGTTCACCTCGGGTCCCGCCACCCGCACCCCGTTCAGATACTTGGCCCAGTACACCTCGCGCCTGCGCGCATCGGTGACCACCAGCAGTTCGCCGGGATCGCGCTGCTCACCGACGGTGTCGGCGGCGATCGCGTCCAGGCTGCACACCCCGTAGACGGGTAAGCCGAGCGCGTCACCGAAGGCGGCCGCGGTGGCCATCCCGACGCGCAACCCCGTGAACGGACCGGGTCCGAGCCCGACGACGAGCGCGTCGAGTTCGTCGCGGCGCACCCCCGCCTCGGCCAGGCATTCCAGGATCTGCGGGGTGAGGACCTCGGCGTGTGCGCGGGCGTCGACCTTCACCCGGGCAGCGAGTGTCGTCACGGCTGGCCGGGTGCCGGGTTCACCGGCAGGTGACAGGTGCACCAATCCCGCTGTAACGGCGGGTGTCGCGGTGTCGACTGCTAGTACGAGCATGATTGTCTCAACAATACCGGGTGGTTTCGCCGCTCGGCGCGCACCGGTGCGCGGGTGATCGCGCGTTATTCGATCCATTCCCAGATCGCCGTACGCACATCGGATTCCGGCTCCCGGGCGAGTTGCACGCGCAGATGCCGGTCGGCGAGGTGTTCGACCACCCCCTTGCCCCATTCCACGACGACGACCGCGTGATGCAGGTCGGTGTCGAGGTCGAGGGAGTCCAGTTCGTCGAGGTCGCCCGCGAGCCGATAGGCGTCGACATGGACCATCGCCACCCCGGGCGTGCCGTCCGGGCGCACGCCCGCCTTGTGGGCTCGGGCGATGATGAACGTCGGCGAGCTGACCCGGCCCGCGACACCGAGTCCGGCGGCAATTCCCCTGGTCAGTGCGGTTTTACCGGCGCCGAGGGGGCCGTCGAGCACGACCAGATCGCCCGGTCGCAGGGTGGCCGCCAGTTCACGGCCGAACGCTTCGGTGTCCTCGACAGTCGTCAGGACGCGCTGTTCAGCCACCGACGGCCTCCTCGCCCCGCGCGTCGGTGATTCCCGCGCGCGCGAGCAGCCGGTCGAGTGCGGCCGAACACACGTCCGGGAACTGCAGATGCGGCATGTGCGCCGCCTCACGCACCCGGACCAGCTCGCCGCCCGGCAGTTCCGCCGCCAGTGCGCGGGAGTTGCGGAACGGGATCACCACATCGTGCGCGCCGCCGAGAATCAGCACCGGCATATCGGCCATGACGGGCAGTGCGGCCGATTCATCGTGCAGTTCAATCGCTTTCAGGAATTTCTCGATGGTGCCGACCGGGGTGCGGTCGATCATCATCGTGGTGAATCGCGACAGCGTCGGACTCACCGGGCCGTGGAACGAGCTCACATGCAGGATCGGCGTCACCACCTGCTTGCTCGCGCTGCGGCTGAACTGCACCAGCGTCGGCGCCGTCCGCGCCGCGAGCCGGAACCCGTCGACCGCTGGGTGGCGGATCAGCTGCGAGATCCCCGTCGCGGTCACCTCCGCGGCAGCGGTACTCACCAGCCCGACCGCCCTCACCCGCTCCGCGAACAGCTCGGGAAACTGCGCGGCCGCCGCGAGCACCGCCATCCCGCCGAGCGAATGTCCCACCAGCACCACCGGTCCCGTGGGCGCGCACTCGCGGATCACGGTGGCGACATCGCGGCCGAGCTGGGCGACCGTGCAACTGTCGGTGCTCGGCGTGCCGGAGCGTCCGTGGCCGCGCTGATCGAAGAACACCATCCGGATCCGCGAACCCCACTCCTGCGCAAGATCGCGGCGCTGGAAGTGGAACGACTCCATGCTGTTGCAGAACCCGTGCACGAAAATGACCGTGACCTCGGCAGACTCGTCGCCGTAGGTGCGGGTGGCCAGCGTCACCCCGTCGTCGGCTAGCACCGACCCCGGTTCGTCTTCATCGATCAGCGCGAAGTTCTCGTCGCGGTACTCGTCGCGTTCGGCGGGCCAGCGCACCCGCGCGCCGATCTGACGCAAGGTGTGGGCGATGGCCAGACCCGCGAGCAGTCCCGCGGTCGCCAGGCCACCGCGCCGGATCACCGTGCGCCGGGTCATCGCCCGGTCCCCACGTAGCGTCGGCTCGCGCGACCACGCGGCGCGCACACGACCTCGTAGTCGATCGTGTCCAACGCCCGAGCCCAGTCGAGCGCGTGTGGGTGCCCCGCGCCGCCGCCGAACAGCACCGCGCGATCACCTTCTCGCACGCCCGCCGGGTTGTCGCCGAGGTCAACCATGAACTGGTCCATGCACACCCGCCCGACATTACGGTGTCGGGACCCGCCCAACCACACCTCGAAACGCCCACTGAGCGACCGGAATACACCGTCGGCATAACCCGCGGGCACCAGCGCGACCGTCGTATCGCGCGGCGCGACCCACCGATGCCCGTACGACACGCCCTCCCCCGCCGCCACCTGCTTCACCAGCGCGACCTCGGCTTGGAAGGTCATCGCGGGCTTCAACCCGAACTGCCCGAGCTCGGGAATCGGGGAGAGCCCGTACACCGAGATGCCGGGCCGAACCATGTCGAAATGCAGATCAGGCCTGGTCAACGTGGCTGCCGAATTCGACAGATGCACCAGTTCGGGTTCGAGCCCGTGTTCCTTGGCCAGCGCGATCGCCTCGACGAACCGCTCCCGCTGCCGATCCAGCATCGGATGCCCCGGCTCGTCGGCATGCGCGAGATGGGAGAAAATCGCCCGTAACCGCACCACCTGCCCGTCGACGAGCCCCCGCAACGCCCCCAGCACCTGCGGATACTCCGTCACCGACACACCGTTGCGATTGAGCCCGGTATCAACCTTCACCGACACCGTCGCGGTCCGCCCCACCGCCACCGCGGCTCGCTCCACCGCCCGCAACTGCGCCAGCGACGACACCCCGATCTCGAGCTCCCCCGCAACAGCCCCCGCATAATCAGCATCAACAGTATTGAGCCAGCACAGAACCGGCGCCGTGATCCCCGCCGCCCGCAACGCAAGCCCCTCACCGACCGTGGTAACCCCCAACTCCCGAGCCCCCGCCTCCAACGCGGCCCGAGCGACCTCAACGGCCCCATGGTTGTACCCGTCGGCCTTGACCACCACCATCACCGCCGCGCCGTGCGCGTACTCCCGCAACACCCGCACGTTATGAGCAATGGCATCCAAGTCGACGACCGTCTCCACTTGCGCATTCACACCCCGATCCTGGCAGGTCGGCCTCCCGGAAACCTCAGCGGGTAGACCGCCAGGTCGGCACGATCTACGCCCCTCTCCCCCCAGGCCACACCGCAGTCGGCATGGCCTTCTATTGCGACGCCAAGCCCACGCTGGGCTCCAGCCTCAATACGCAGCTTAGTTCGAGAGTGAGCGGACCTATCTTCTCCGCACCCGCGAGGTAAGCCGCCCACCACAGCTCTTCGCACGGGACGCTCCCCTCACCGAGGGTGTCCACCCATACACCCACAGTGCCATTCGGCCGCATCGTGACGTCCCACCAGGACCAACGTCTGAGATCGGGGTCGAGGCAGTAGACCCACTCTTCGATCGCCCAAGGATCCTGCGGTCTCGCATCCAGATACCGCCGATTCCCTCCAGCGGCAACATCGTCCGGCTCGACAAACCATTTCGGCAATCTCTCGAACGGCGGAAAATTACCGCAGAAATCGAATGTTCCAGCGATAGCCACTGCCGCCGAAACCAATTCCCTGAGCCGGGCGGCATACCTCTGCGGCGTTGTCGCCGGGTCTACCACCAGCAACGCGAGCAAGTGGGTCGGCTCGCCGACCGGCCGTGCGACAGTACGCCATTGTTCACTCATCAGTAAATCACGCAACACCTTGCCTTGATCCCACCACGTCCCGATGCCGCTACACAGAAATGCTCACTGCCCGCTCCCAATCCTCCGCGTCTCGCAGTAGCGGCCCCACTACGGCGCGGGCACCGCACAGGTAGACCATCCACCGCAATTCTTCACACCGGTAGACAGCCTCTTCGTGTGAGTCCACCCACACACAGACAATATTCCCAAAAACCTCCGTCACGTCCCACCATGCCCATTCCCGCTGGCGTGGATCGAAGGAGAACAGCACATCCTGAACAGTCCACTCTTCATTGCCCCGCTGTGCAACATAACGCTCAGCCGCCGAGTCCCAACCTCGTGGCTTGGTCGGTGGTTTGGGTCAGCGGTGTGTGGGTGCCTGGTTGGTAGTGCCAGCGGGTCGTGGATTCAGCATTGGTTTGTTCGGTGAGGTTGGTTCCGTTCCTTGTTAGCCGACAAATCACAGCTCAATGCGACGATGCGACCCTGCAGACATTCCGATAACTTGGATAGTCATACTTGAAATCCTGTACCTACATACTGAATACGATTACTTCGACGTCGCTGGTATCGATCAGGGGCATGATCGCGCCTTCCACATCCGGCCAGTCGAGCCCTCCGAGACCCGCCCCAATACGCGGTATCCCGATCCGCTGGAGATTGACTTCGTCGGCATGATCGAGCATTAGTCCGACCGATGAAGCGATTGCCGAGATAGTCGCATTTCGACGCCAGGTGGATTGCGTTCCAAGGTTGTATATAGTGAGGCCGTCAGTCTGCCAGACGAATAATGATCCGGGCGTGAATCTGCCATCACGACATCGGACGCGATACTCGTCGTACATCGGCGGCCATCGGCGTTTGAATTCCGTCGCGATCCCTCGCCCCATGACTCCGGCACAGTTGCAGCCGTGACCAAGAGCATCGAGATCGGTAGCGTCGAAAAGGTTGCCGACCCGATGGCGGAGTTTTCCAGTTGTCATGTTCGATCCTCGAATGCTACGGCACGGGTCCACAACTGTTCGAAGCTATCAGCAGATATTCGGTCGGATTCGTCGAACTCTCCAGGTTGAAGTGGTTGGTCAGTCAGCAGCGGTCCGATATCCGGGTCGTTATCGTGACGCGAGGTTGCCCAACGCTCGCCGACCTGGGTGACCTGTCGCGTGGGGATGCTGTCGGTGAATTCGATATACAGCTTCGCATCGTTGTAGTTCCACGTCTCAGCATCTACCGTGAAGTAATCCTTTATCAAAATGGCGTCCTTCCAGAACTGACAATACGGCCACTAATGTCCAGATCTCCTTCATTGGGATTCAAGAATACATGAGGTCTGCCTTCCACGATGTCGAGGTCTGTGACATCAATTTCGACGTAGTGAGTCGAGCGACCGTAACCCCAGGGAGTCGGCCTACCAAACAGTCGCTGGACGAGTTGATACCGGGATATATCTCCTCGAGCTATGTCACCAGGCGTCAGGTCACCCTTCTTCAAAGCCGCGACACGTTCGGGGCCGATATCGGTGAAGTACTGCCCGTCACCATACCGGGCGTGGACCGATCCAGTGGATCCACGAAGGTTCCCTGATTCTAGTATTGCCTTGAGGCCTTCTTCATTCGTGTAATGGTAGAGCGTACGACGCGGGGAGTCAGGCGCCGCGGCGCCACTGCCATCTGAGCACGGTGTCAGACCTAGCGGGTCTGTCCATACCATCGGATTGTGCGGGTAGTTGTTAGGGTTGGGCGCTGGCGAAAGCCCCAGTGAGTCCTGGGTTAGGTAGCGCCCGGTTTGGGGATCGTAGTAGCGGTGAAAGTTGTAATGCAATCCGGTTTCGGGGTCGTAGATTTGACCGGCGAACCGGAGAGGTGTTTGCTCGTGCCCCCGCCAGACGGTCTGACCCCAAAGATCGCTGGCAGCGTGGGCGGCCTGCCTGGCAGTATTCGGGTCGACGAGTTGTACGGGTGTTCCGACGAGGTCGGTGATGATGGCGTAGAACTCGCGGTCGATCGCGGCTTGGTCGGTGGTTTGGGTCAGCGGTGTGTGGGTGCCGGGCTGGTAGTGCCAGCGGGTCGTGGTGTCGCTGGTGGTTTGTTCGGTGAGGTTGGTTCCGTCCCAGGTGTAGTCGACACGCACGAGGACATCGCCGTCGGTGGTGCGGTGTTGTTTGGTGGTGCGGCGACCGAGGGCGTCGTAGGTGTAGTGCCACCACTGGTGGTCGGGGGTCCAGACGTCGGTGAGTTGGTCGAAGCTGTTGTAGCGGTAGTGCCAGGTGTCAGGTTTGCGGGACAGGCGGGTGGTGGTTTTGCGGATCAGGCGGCCGGCGTTGTCGTAGTGGTAGGTCGTGCGGCCGTTTCGGATCAGGAGGTTGTTGCGGTATTCGCGTCTGCCGGAGGTGTCGACAGCGGTGGGGGTGTCAACGGATTCGGTGGCGGCTGTGGGTATTTCGGCGCTGGTGATATTGCTCAGCGGGTCGTAGGCGTAGCGCTCCGCGACGAGACTGTCGCGGGTCAGGGTGGTTACCCGCCCGATCGGGTCCAGGTCGTAGTCGCGGCTGGTTGATGCGGTGTTGGGGTGGTGGGTGGTGTGGTTGGTGATGTATCCGTCTGGGCGCCAGGTGTATTCGTCGGTACGCAGATTTTGGGTCGGCGCGCGAGGGGTGGAGTCGAGTCCGAGGTCGAGGAGGCGGGGTGGGTGGGCGATGACGGTTTGGCGGGTGGGGTGGCCTGCGGGGTTGTAGGTGGTGTCGATGGCGAGTTGGTCCAGTTGCCAGCGGGTCAGGCGGCCTGCCTGGTCGTAGGTGAAGTCGATGTTGTGGCCATCGGCGGTCATGCCCGCGGGGCGACCCAGGTAATCGAAGGACCAGTGGGTGCGGGCGCCGGTCGGCGTGGTGCGGCGGGTGCGGCGGCCGAGGTCGTCGTGGTCGAACCGCATGGGTGGTTGGTCGTCGAGTCGTTGGGAGGCGAGTCGGCCGGTGGCGGTGTAGGTGAATTCCAGTGAGTGGGTGGGGTTTTCGCTGGTGCCGTTGGTTGCGGTGAGCAGTCGTCCCGCTGGATCGTGGGTGTAGTGGATCCAGTCGCCGGAGTCGGTGGAGATGGCGGTCAGGCGGCCGAGGATGTCGTGGGTGTGGCGGCGGGTGATGCCGGTCGCCGGGGTGATCGTGGTGGGGCGGCCGGTCGGGTCGTGGGTGTAGTGGGTAGTCGCGCCGGTGTAGTCGGTTTGAGCGATCAGGTGACCGGCGGGGTCGTAGACGTAGTGCCAGGTTTGGCCGTTGGGATTTGTGACACCGGTGAGGCGACGTTCGGTGTCCCAGGTGTAGGTGGTGGTGGCACCGGCCGGATCGGTGCGGGCCGCGAGGAGATCGAACGCTCCGTAGGTGAAGCGGTTGAGACCACCGGCGGGGTCGGTGTGCGTGAGGAGGTTGTCTTCACCGTCGTAGGTCCAGGATTCGCGGTGACCGTCCGGGTCGGTGCGTTCGAGGAGTTGGCCGGTGGGTGAGAACCGGTGGGTCGTTGTCGCGCCGAGTGGGTTCGTGATCCGGTAGGGGCGGCCGAAGCCGTCGCGCTCGATGGTGGTGGTCGACTGGAGTGGGTCGGTGATGCGGATCGGTAGACCTGCCAGGTCGACATCGATGCTGGTCGTCGCACCGTTGGGTTCGGTGATCGTCGCGACGGCGCCGCACCGGTGGTGAGTGAACGCGGTGCGGGCGCCGGTGGGGTCGATGATCGCGGTGAGGTTGCCGTTGTTGTCGTATTCGCGGTGTTGTTCGGTGCCGTCGACGTCGACGATGCGGGTCGGACGGTTGCGGAAAAGGTATTCGAGGTGGATGGTTGCGCCGTCGGGGCGGGTGATGGCGGCGACGTCGCCGTCGTCGGTGTAGGTGTAGCGGGTGGTCGCGCCGTCGGGGGGCAGTGAAGGTCAGTGGGTTGCGGTCGGTGTTGTAGTCGGTGTGAGTGCGGGCGCCGTTGGGATCGCGGACGTCGCGGGTGCGCAGGTCGGTGTCGAAGCCGTAGGTGGTCCGTGCGCCGAGTGAGTTGGTGTGGGTGGTGATGCTGCCGGTGCCGTCGGGGAACGCGGTGTAGTCGAATTCGGCGTCGAGCACACCGGCTATGCCGCGTTGGCGGGTGACTCGACCGGCCTGGTCGTAGGTGTTGACCAGGTAGTTGTTGTTGGAATCGGTCCAGGACTCCATGCGGTTGGCCTGGCCGTAGGCGTAGTGGGTGGTCGCGCCGACGCCGTTGGTTACGGCAACCAATTGACCTGCGGTGTAACCGAATTCGCGGACGGTGGCAAGGTGGCCTCCGGCAGGGCCGAGGACGTCGAGGCCGGTGACGCGGCCACCGGCGGTGGTGACGGCGACGCGATAACCACCGGTGTGGGTGATCTCGGTGGGTGCGCCGTCGCTGTCGTAGTGGAATCGGATGCGATTGCGGTGGCGGTCGGTGATCGCCGAGATCGCGTAGTTGCCGCGCGCGATGTCGAGTCCGGAGAGCGCGGGTTCGGGCGCGAAATGCCAGATCAGTTCGCGTTCGGGGTCCCAGATCCGGTAGCCGCCGACCTCGGTGCGGGCCAGAGTCCACCGGAGCCCGCCGGCGAGGGGCAATACCGGCGCATCGGGTTCGGGATGGGGATAGGCGAGGACGACGCCGTCCTCGCCGAGGAAACTCACACCGCGGTCGTCGACAACGACGCGCATGTCCAGGGTCGCCGACCAGGATGGTCCGAACCATCGGCCGAAACGGTAGTTCGAGCGGTGGCGGCGCTTCAGGACCAGCGCCAGCACACCGGGCAGGCTGAGATCGAGTTCGGGGAGCAGGAATTCGCCGGTGGCGGCATCGACGGGGTCGTTGCACTCTTCGATGTCGTCATCAGTTCGGTTGTGCTCGACCGGATCATTCTCAGCGGCGTCGCGGATCTCGTCAGGGTCGTCGGCATGGTCGCTACCGGACTCGTCCTTGCCGGGCCCGTCCCCATCGCTGTCTGTGTCCGACCTGTCGGACTCGGTGCCGTCTGTGTCGGGATGTCCGGAGCCCTGGCCGGAATCGGCGGAGTTGTCGGCGTGGGTGGGTGACGTGGTGTCGTGATGGTCCGTACTGGGGTCGTGGCCGGATCGCGAATCTCCCGGCCACTGTGGGGAGTTCGCGTCCGGGACGACTCGGGGCGATGGGTCGGGAGTGGCTCGGTCGGAGTCCGGGGTGGTGGTGTGCTCGTCCGGTTTCGGCCGATTCGGATCGGTGTCGGTGTCGCGCGCGGGGCGGTTGTCGGGTGCGTCAGCGGTGCGCGGGTCCGGGGCTCGGGTAGTCGCGGGTGATTCGGGGCCGCGACTGTTCGGGCTCGGGCCAGGGCTCGGAGACGCGGTATGGATGCCCGTTGGGGTGGTCGAATCCCGTTGGGGCTGATCGGTATCCGAGCGTGTCGGGGTCGCGGGATCGTGCTGGTTCGACGTAGACCCTGTGCCGCTGTCCGCGTGGACGGGTGGTTGCCGGGTCGAATCGGAGGAGGGACTGGACTGGTGTGGGTTCGAGGCAGACCCCTCGTCACCGTCCGTGTCGGCGCGAACGGGAGGTTGCTGGGTCGACAGCGAGTCGGCGGCGGGCCTGACCGATTCAGGATCGGACCGGATGGTGGCAGGATCCGGCTCGCCTCCTCGGCCCGGCGACTCGGTGCGAGGTGTGTCGAGAGTGGTCTCCGACGGGGCGCGGCTGGTCGGGGTATCCGTGGGCGAATTCGATTCCTGGACAGGGCGGGTGGGATTGGGATCGGTACCGGGTCGGCGGGGCGCCTCGACGTTCTTGCCGTTGTCGTCGGGGTCGGAATCCGGACCGTTGTTGTGAATCGGCGCGCCGGCCTGATCGGTATCGGTTCGAACAGGGCTCGGGTTGTCGGAATCGATACGCGGCGTGGCAGTTTCGGCGTCGGTCCGGGTGGGAGGAGCGTCGGCGCGGGGTTCCGGGGTGTTGTGTACGGGAACGCCGGAGGCGTCTTCTTCCGGAGATTCCTGGCGTTGTGACGAATCCTGCCGTTGCGCAGGCGATTCCGGTGCGGCGTCGGGGCGGGCACGGGCGTCGATACCCGAGTGCGCATTCGGGTTCGGCGCCTCCGGTACACCGGCCTGCGGCGCTGCCGCGGGTTGGCCAGGGGGCGAGTTCTCGCCGTTGCGATTACCGGGTTCCGGGGTACCGGCCCCGTCAGGGGTTGCGGCTTCGGGAGTGCCCGACCGCTCAGGTGTAGCGGCCGGATCGGCGGTGCCCGGTCGCTCGGGGGTGTCGGAATCAGGAACATTGCGGTTACTGCCCGGAAGGCGGCGCCCCACGTCACCGAGCTTGTCGATCGCCGACAACACCGGTTTCACCGCGCCACCGCCGCCGGTAGCAGCCGACAGGAGCAGATCGCTGGTGATCGCACCGGCGAATTCGAACGGGTTCGCGCTCGCCTCGGCAAGGATCGCATCGACAGCCGCGCCGGGGTCGGCGGCCGCGACCACCAGACCGGTCCCCAGATCCGACATCTTCGACAGATAATCGGCAGGCTGGGTCAAGTTGTAGGTATCGGCCGGGTTCACCTGCCGGATGAACTGGACGAGCCCGGTCAGACCGGTGAGCGCACCGGACTCGAAGCTCAGCTTGGCATGCTCGCCGATGGCGGCCAGATCTGACAGGTTCGCCGCCATCCGGGACGTGAACGGCGGTGTCGTCGGGGCCTTTTCGGTGGATTCGGCGATCTTGGCGCTCGCCTCGTTGGCGGCGTTATCACGTTGGGTGCGGGCGAAATTCAGGATCTGGCGGGCGTTGTCGCGCAGCGAGGTCCAGGTGTCGGGTAGGGGGCCGACCTGTTTTTGCTGGTTGCCCGACAGCGAGTTCCACCAGTCCTTCTTGGTGCGTTCTTCGGTGCGGGCGCGTTCCCACTCGGCGATCGCGTCGGCGGCACGGGCTTGCGCTGTGGTGACCGCCGTGGACCAACTGTCGAGGACGCCCGCGGTCGCGGAGAACGATTCCGCGGCATCCCACCACAGTTTGGGTTGTTGGTCGTAGACAGCGTTGAAACCGTCGGCACCCGCTCCGGTCCAGTCGGCGGCATCGATCGTTTTCAGCGCGTCGCCGGTCTTGGCGATCTGGGTCGCCATCTCACGCAGCGTGGTCGCGGCCTCGGTGATGACGGCGGGCTCGCCACGGATCAGTTCCTTCGGATCCTCGGTCTGCCCGAGCGCGCGTTCCTCGACCTCACCACCAGCGGCCGAGACGAGCTGGTCGCCGAGATCGTCGAGCGACTCCGCCAGGCTGTCCATCCCGAGCTTCTGCGCACCGGCGGACGCGACGTCGAGCGCGTCGTCGGCCAGCTCGCCGGCCTTCTGGACGGCACTCTCCCAGCTTCGGCCGAAGACGTCACCGAGGCTGTCGAAAACTCCCACCGATCAGCCTTGTGGATCCAGGATCTCGGCCGCCTGCTCGGCACCCTGCGTGTTCCACCCCGCGTCGGGGAGGCTGCCGTTATCGGGCTTGACGTAGGACCACGGATCGAGTGCCTGCACATTGGCCATGGCCTGCGGGCCGACTGCCTGCACCACCTGCCAGTTCTTGTCGGCGTGTGCGGCCGCGTCTTCGAAGGACTCGGCGGTGTAGTCGCGTTTGAGCACCATATTGATCGGATTGTCCGCGACAGTCTGCCCCCACGTCCGATCCTTGATCTCGCTGCTGGACAAGTGCGGATTGCCGAGCAGGTGGGTGTACATCTGCTTGAACGTGTCCGAGCTCTGCTGTTCCATCATGTAATAGCGGCCCGCCGCCAGCCCCACTGCTTCGGCGATGGAGTTTCCGGACTGCACCAGGTACCGCACACCCCACGACCACCGTTCGGTGAACTCCTCGAACCCCTTCTGCACCACCGCCTTCCCGGCTTCCAGGCCGGACATGGTCAGCAGCGCGAAACCCCGGCCCGAGGACGCGGTCTCCTTCACACCGATCTCCGACAGTTCACCGATGATCCCGGTGATGCCCTGCGCCGCTTGAATCAGCACTTCCGGTGCGACTTTCAGCTCACCCGCCACTGCTGACCCGATCGTCCGCACCGTCTTCGAGCGCCGTCGGCGGGAACGCCATCGGCTCGGAGCCGATGATATCCACCGCTGTCCCGGTCGGATTCGCGCATCCGGCCGCGCAGTCGACCAGCCGCCACCCGTACATCGAGTGGTAGGGGTACTCAGACCCGGAATCCGCCGCACCACGCGCGGATATCCATCGGATGTACTCCTCGATCTCGGTGAACGCGCAGATCCAGTCCACCCCACCGAACGCATGCGTGGAAATCCGACCACCGTCGACCAACGGCACCAGCAACACGGCCACCCGCAACGACTCTCGCAATGCGGTCGCGTTGCCGAAACCGGCGTAGAACGCGTCGATCTCCGAGTGTAAGAGCGCAGCACCCACGCCGATCATGAAAGTCACTCTCCCCCATCGCAATTGCGACCGCGCCCCCTCGGCGATCAGCTCACAGCATATCCCGATCGAGGCACCTTCGCCGAGTCGGACGAAGCCGCGAGCGACCGCACCATCCGCACGGCATCCCGGACGTGTCTCAGCAATGGCGTTGCCGAAATCGGCGCCCCCGCCTCCCGCCCCTCATGAGCAGCGAGTTCGGCCGCCAGTGCGTGCACCCGGGCCCCTGCCGCCGCAGCCCACGCAGCCTCACGCCCCGCGGCGAGCAACGCCCCGATGATCCCCGACAGCACGTCCCCGGACCCCGGCGTAGCGGCCCAATCCCCACCGGCGTCGTTGACCAGCGTCACCTCCCCCGGCGAAGCGATCACCGTCGCCCGCCCCTTGAGCAGCACAGTCACACCCCACTCCTGCGCCAGCCCCCGCACCGCCCGCACCCGATCGTCCCCTACCGCGGCCCCCGTCAGCCTCGCGAACTCCCCCGCATGCGGCGTCAGCACCGTAGGAGCCGAACGCCCCCGAACCAACCCTGGTTCGTTAGCAAGAATCGTCAACCCATCAGCATCGACGAGCACCGGCAGATCAGTCCCCAACACCTCAGCCAACCGATCCCGAGCCCCCGAATCAGTCCCACCGCCCGGCCCGAATACCCACGCCTGCACCCGCCCCGTCTCCGAAATCACCGAACTGGCAACAACTTCGGGAAACTTCTCCAACACCTCGGTATCGGTCCCCACGTACCGAACCATCCCCGACGTCGCCACCACCGCCCCACCCGTACACAACACTCCCGCCCCCGGATACTTCGCGCTCCCAGCACACACCCCGGTCACGCCCTGGCTGTATTTGTCATCAGCGGGCCCTGGCACCGGCCACCCAGCCCCCACCGCAGCGGGCTCGAGCTGCTGCACCAGTACTGCCTCACCCAGCCGTAACCCGATAGGCACCAACACAATTCGCCCACAGTGCGGCACCGCCAACGCGTGCACCGGCTTGTAAGCACCGAACGCCACCGTCACATCCGCCGTCACCGCAGGCCCGTCCACAGCCCCCGTATCGGGATCGACCCCACTGGGAAGATCAGCGGAAACGATCGGAACATTCACAGCAGCAACGATTTCCGCAGCTCCGGACCGCAACGGCCCACGCCCGGAAATCCCCACGATCCCATCGATCACCAAATCAACACCATCGAGCCGATCGACCACCCGCCCCCCGGCAGCGCGCAACGCGGCAAGGCCCTCCCCATGCGCCCGTTCAGGATTCAACAACACAGCAGCTACCCGAACCCCGCGCCGCCGCAAAAAGACCCCCGCCCACAACGCATCCCCACCGTTATCCCCCGACCCCACAAGCAAACCCACCGTTCGCCCGACTACTCCCCCAGTCTGCGACCGCAATTCGTCGACAACTACCCCCGCCAACCCGTAAGCAGCCCGTCGCATCGGCATACCCGCAGGCACCCGCGTGAACAGCTCGGCTTCCGCAGCCCGAACCTCGTCGACGGTGTAGTAGCCACGCCGATCCGACATACTCGCCTCCCAGCCGCCAGAACGGGCCGCCGACCGGCCCGGGACCGCTCGCAGACTACGCTCCAGACCTATGTCGATGGTTCGTCACCGCGCCGCATCCGCCCGGTTCATCACCGCAACAGTCGTGGCCGCCGCCCTGTTCGCCGCCGGTTGTTCCGGTGACTCAGGAAAGGCAGCCACCACCACAACCCTCAAACCCCGCCCCGGCGTCACCACGACCACCCAACAGCACGCCCCGACCAACCTCACGGTCGAGGTCGACAACATGAAGTTCTCGCCGGCCGACGCCACCATCAAGGTCGGCGAAACCGTCACCTGGAAGTTCTCCGACAAGGCCCCGCACAACGTGCAGGGCATCGGCGACAAGTCGATGGTCATCAACAGCCCCATCACCGACAAGGGCGAATGGTCCTACACCTTCACCCAACCGGGCACCTACCGCTACATGTGCACCATCCACCCGGACATGCGCGGCACCATCACGGTCAAATAAGACCGGACCGGTTCGTAGGCGGTGTGCCGTCACGGACGGAGGACCAGAATGCACCGCTCATGAACCAGCGAGGGGCGCATCCCTCCAAACCTCGTCGCGCACCGTCGACCCGGTCTTGCCCGGAATGAACTGATAGAAGGTGATGACAAACCTTGCTCGCTCCGGATCTCCCGGAAATCCGGTATGCAGTTCACCGCCCTCCGAGATCGTCGAATAGATGACGGTCAGCGGTGTCGCCGAATCCGGGTGTGGCTCGGACCAACTGGTGCTGGCCGTCGGCTGCGCTGCGGCAGCAGACAAGAAGGCCTTTGCACGCTCCGGGGTATCGAAGTCCATCACGATGAAGTGATTGTCGTTGTTGTGATCTTCGCACTCGATGCCGCTGTCGAAAAAGATGTCTTTCCGGGAGATAACTTGAATCGGTGTGCCGGGAGTCTCAGCCCTGCAGCGGACGTCGCGCCAACCCGTGCCAAGTTCACGTTTGGATACCAGCTGCGGAAATGCGTCGGCAGCAGTCTGATTCCGGGTACCCCATTCCTCAGTGTTTAGGCTGTCGATCAGTTCGAGACCATACTTGTTTCCTGCGAAAACGACCGCGGTGACGAGGCCGATCGCTACTGCCAGTGCGCTCAACGCTCGCTTAACCGATCGCCCTCGGGGCCTGACCTGGTTGGGATGCGCCGACCAACCGGGCGCGGGCACGTTCGGCGGCGTCCACAACGGAGCACTCTGCGACGCGGGCACCATAGGGCTGTGCGCGTGCACCGTGGCAGCCACCCGCCGCGGATCCAGCTCAGCGATCAGGGCTGCCTGCGCTGCGGCGACGAACTCACCGCAGCTGGCGTAGCGCTGATCCGGCGCCTTGGCCATACCGCGTGCGAGCACTCCGTCGAGCATCGGCGGCAGGTCAGGTCGCAGCATTGTAATTCGTGGCGGCTCTTTGGCGAGGTGCGCCGCGATCACCTGACCAGCATTCACATAGTTGAACGGCGCTTCACCTGTCAACAGAGTGAACAACGTACAGGCCAGCGAATACTGGTCCGACCGGTGATCAACATCGATGCCGGACAACTGCTCCGGAGAGGCAAACGCGATGGTCGCCGTAAATGACCCTGCCGCGGTGAGTCCTGCCTCGAACGCCATCAATCGCGCTATCCCGAAGTCGGTGAGCACGGCCCGCTCCCCACGCCCGGCGTCAGACATCGCCAGCAGAATGTTTGCCGGCTTGACGTCGCGGTGGAGAACACCACGCGAATGGGCATAGTCCAGTGCGTCGGCTACCTGTCCGATTGCAGTCAGCACGCGGGTCGGGTCCGCGGATTGTGTGGCGAGCTGACCTGCGTCGCCGCCTCGGACGTACTGCATAGCGATCCACAGGCGGCCATCGCTCGTACCGGTGTCGTAGACATCGACGATATTCGGATGCTCCAGCCGGGCGATGACCTGCGCCTCTTGCTCGAACCGCAGCCGCGATTCCTCATCGGTCGACGCGGTCGGCACGAGCAACTTGAGTGCGACCTGCATCGGCAGCCGCGGATGCCGGACCAGGTAGACCGTTCCCATGCCGCCTTGGCCCAGGACGCCGTCGACGCGGTACCCCGCGAATAGTTCGCCGATTCCGAGCTGCACCATGTCTGTATTCACCCTTGTCCGAGCGGAGCGTGCGGCCACCATTGCTGGAGAGTCTCCTCCGCGCTGTGGTTGGCCCAGGTCAGCACGAACACGAACTTCGACCGCTGCGAATCACCAGGGAAGCGCGTGTATAAGTCACTTGATGAGGCGAGTCCATCCCAGCGCCGCATACTGATCGACAAGGGTGTCGGAAGACCTGGATGAGAAACAGTCTTGTCGCCTGACCTGTCACTTATGGAGCTGAAAACCTGGGACGTCGCTTCGGCTTCAGTCGCGTACTTGCGGAAAACATATGAAATCCCGGTACTCTTGTTGTCGCACCGAATGCCGAGCATGCGCCCGCCCAGATAGGTGCCCGAGGTACATTTGGTACCGATCCAGCCGTCACCTCCGTTCGATGCGGGGAGCATCCCAGGGAAGGCATCGGCGATTTCTTGAAATTGTTCATTCCAGCCGTTGATCGCTATTTCAAGCGCATCACGCTGCGTATACACAAGTGCTACCACGGCCACCATCGTCAAACCCATGCCCGCAAATACCCGCGGTTTCCGGGATTTGCGCCGTGGAGGGGCGACGGGCTGCAGTGGTGTCGGAGTTGAACTCCCCCGATGCGGTCCAGGGATACCCGGTCGGCCGACACCCACTCCCGGCTCCTGATTGAACACAGTCGGCGCCACCCTGGACGGCGCCACAGCCAGAGCTCCCCCGCGTAACACTTCGCCTACCACAGCAGCGAATTCCCCGCAGCTGCCGAATCTTTCGTCACGATTCTTGGCCATAGCCCGCGCGAAGACATCATCGAGCGCTGGCGGCAAGTCCGATCGGAACCCTTTCAATCGCGGAACCGGTTGACTCAGATGACTCGCGACGACTTGCCCCGGATTACTACTGGCATAGGGCGTCTGGCCCGCGAGCAGCGTGAACAATGTGCACGCGAGTGAGTATTGATCAGCTCGGTGGTCCACCACTTCCGCCGACAACTGTTCGGGCGATGCGTAGGCCAACGTCGCGGTGAAGGTCCCCGTCGCAGTCAGTTGGGTGGCCGAATCTAGTAGCCGAGCGATGCCGAAATCGGTCAGCACCGCACGTTCAGGTCGACCCGCTTCCGGTTGCGCCAACAGGATGTTGGCCGGTTTCACATCGCGGTGCAGTACACCGTGCGCATGTGCATGGTCGAGCGCGGCCGCAGTGTCGCTGATGATCCGCAACGCATGATCGGCGGTGATCGATCGCGGATCCAATTTCGACACATCGCTGCCCTGGATGTACTGCATCGCGATCCACAGATGACCATCACTGGTCCCTCGGTCGTAGATGCCGACGATTCCCGGATGGTCCAGGCGGGCGACCACGTCGCCCTCCTGCTCGAATCGCCGCCGGATCTCCGGATCTGCCGACACCTCACGGTTGAGCAGTTTCAGCGCCACCAGTCGCGGCAACCGAGGGTGCCGCGCCAGGTACACCGTGCCCATTCCGCCTTGGCCGAGCACACTTTCGATGTCGTACCCCGCGAAAGACGCAGCGTTTTCCACCCCCACCCGAAAACCCTCCCGATCGAGCAACACTGTTTCGGCAGGGAGTCTATCCGGTGGCGAGCGAAGGCGACTCAGTCATGAACCAGCGCCCTATTCGACGGTGACCGACTTGGCCAGGTTGCGGGGCTTGTCCACGTCGTAGCCCAGGGTCTGCGCCACCTCGGCGGCGAAGATCTGCAGCGGCACCGTGGACAGCAACGGCTGGTAGAGCGTCGGGGCGGCCGGGATCTCGATCAGGTCGTCGGCGAACGGGCGCACCGTGTCGTCGCCCTCTTCGGCGATGACGATCGTGCGGGCCCCACGCGCCTGGATCTCGCGAATGTTGCTGAGCAGCTTGGAATGCAGCACCGCGCGCCCCTTCGGCGACGGCATCACGATGATCACCGGCAGGCCTTCTTCGATCAGCGCGATCGGCCCGTGCTTGAGCTCGCCCGCCGCGAAGCCCTCGGCGTGCATGTAGGCCAGTTCCTTGAGCTTGAGCGCGCCTTCCAGTGCCACCGGGTAGCCCACGTGGCGACCGAGGAACAGCACCGTCGGCACATGCGCCAGTTCGCGCGCGATGGCGCGAACCTGCGGCGCCGTCTCGAGCACCCGCGAGATCAGCTTCGGCATCGACTCGAGTTCGGCGAATTCACGAGCGACCTCGTCGGGGTACTTGGTCCCGCGCGCCTGGGCCAGCGCCAGACCGACCAGGTAATTGGCGGCCACCTGCGCCAGGAACGCCTTGGTGGACGCGACACCGATCTCGGGCCCGGTCCTCGTGTAGATCACCGCGTCGGATTCGCGCGGAATTTGCGCCCCGTTGGTGTTGCAGATGGCGAGCACGCGCGCCTTCTGTTCCTTGGCGTGACGCACGGCTTCGAGGGTGTCGGCGGTTTCACCCGACTGCGAAATCGCCACCACCAGCGTCGATCGGTCGAGAACCGGGTCGCGGTAACGGAATTCGCTGGCGAGCTCGACCTCCACCGGAACCCTGGTCCAGTGCTCGATCGCGTACTTGGCGAGCAACCCAGCGTGATACGAACTGCCACACGCGACAACGAACACCTTGTCGAATTCGCGCAGTTCCTGATCGGCGAGACGCTGCTCGTCGAGGACGATCCGACCGCCCTTCTCGTCGACGACGAAATGCCCCATCAGGGTGTCGGCGACGGCGGTCGGCTGCTCCTCGATCTCCTTGAGCATGAAGTAGTCGTGGCCGCCCTTCTCGGCGGCGGCGAGGTCCCAGTCGATGGTGAACGGCCGGCTGACCACACCCTCGGTGTTCCCCGCGAAGTCGGTGACCGTGTACCCGTCCTTGGTGATCACCACGGCCTGGTCCTGACCGAGCTCGACCGCCTCGCGGGTGTGCTCGATGAACGCGGTGACGTCGGAGGCGATGAACATCTCGCCCTCGCCGACCCCCACGACCAGCGGCGTCGACCGGCGTGCCGCCACGATCGTGTCGGGATGATCGGCATGGGTGAAAACCAAGGTGAACGCACCCTCGAGCCGCTGCAACACAGCGTGCACGCTCGCGGTGAAGTCACCGGCGGTCGGGCCCTCGGCGTAGGCGCGCGACACCAGATGCACCGTGACCTCGGTATCGGTGTCACTGCGCAGCTCCACGCCCGCATCCTCGAGCTCGCGACGCAACGGCGCGAAGTTCTCGATGATGCCGTTGTGAACCACGGCGAGCTTGCCGGAGATATCGCGATGCGGGTGGGCGTTGCGGTCGGTCGGCGCGCCGTGGGTGGCCCAGCGGGTATGCCCCATCCCGGTGGACCCGGCGAACTTCTCGGCCCCGGCCTCGCCCAGTTCGGCTTCCAGATTCGCCAGCCGACCAGCCTTACGCTCAACCGCGAGAGCACCGTTTCCATCGAGGATCGCGACCCCCGCCGAGTCGTATCCGCGATACTCCATGCGTCGCAGCGCATCGACGACAACGCCCAGCGCATCCCGGTATCCGACGTACCCCACGATTCCGCACATGGTCCCCCACCCTACTGATCGGCTAGTCTTCTGGCCGTGTCGGCCACTGTGAAATCGCTCCTGAGCGCGCTGTCCGTTCGCGGCCCCCACCGGGTGTTGCGCGGGAATCTAGGGATCGCGGGACAACCGGGTGTGGTGTACACGCCCGAGTCCGGGCTGAACCTGCCCGCTGTCGCGTTCGCGCACGGCTGGCTGACCAGCGCCGAGAACTACAAAGGCCTCCTCGAACACATCGCGTCGTGGGGTTTCGTGGTCGCCGCGCCCGACACCGAACGCGGCCCGATCCCGTCACACCTCGACCTCGGCACCGACTTGCTCACCACGCTCGACATCGTCAGCAAAGTCCGCCTCGGCGACGGCACCATCAGCGTCCGCCCCGACCGCCTCGCCCTGGCCGGCCACGGCATGGGCGCCGGCGCCGCCGTGATCGCCGCAGCTCAACGCCGCGTAGCCGCCGTCGTCGCCCTCTTCCCCGCCCCCACCTCCCCCGCCGCGGAGAACATCGCCCCCGAACTCGACACGCCCGGCCTCATCCTCACCGGCGACGACCTCGACTCGGTCAGCTCCAACGCCCGCCCCCTCGCCGCCGCCTGGTCGGGCCCCTCGACCCTGCGCACCATCGACGGCGCCTCCCCCACCGACATCATCGAAGGCCGCCGCCTCTTCGCCGCCCTCGGCGCGGGCCGCTACAACCACAAAACCGACAAAACCACCCGAGCCCTGGCCACCGGCTACCTCCTCGCCACGCTCCTCGCCGACAAGAAGTACGCGGCCTTCGCCGACCCGGAAGCCGATATCCCGCACACCAAGGTGGTCGACCCGCACGCCGAGGTCGAAGTCGAAGCGCCGAAGCTGTCCATCGGCACAGTCGCCAAACTCATCCGCGGCTGAGTTCACCGAATCAGCCAGTGCAGCAACAGGATGCGCCGAAGCGGACAGTATTCCTGGTCTACATACTGGTTGCCGCCTTCGGACTCTGCCTCGGTTCGGCGACACTGTTCTTCGCCAGCCAACCGATCAACGTCGCCGCCTACTGGCTCGGCTATGGAACACCCGAACAGGTCGTCGTCACCAAGGGATCTTCGGGTTTCAGCGCCGGACGAAGCGATCCAGGCGAGGGCCGGGCCATCTCCGACAACAGCACAATTCTGCTGTACGGCGTGCAGACCGGCGAAACAGTAACGGCCCGACCACGATTGATCGCCATCGGCAAGAACTCCTACGCCTTCCACAGCCCCCTGTCGGCCGCAGCCGACCTGCTGTACCTGATCCCCACCGCCCTCTTCGGCTTCCCGTTCACCCTCCTCGTGCTCAGCATCGTCGCCCCTCAATGCCTGGGACGAATCAGGGAATGTCTCAAAACCCGCACAGGAAACACCAAAGACTCACCCTCGATCTGAACCGGGCGGCACTCGATCAGCCGCCATAGAAGCCGCGACTACCCGAATCAGCGCGGGCCACGCGGTCAGTCGGACAGCCTTCGAGCCAACCTGGCCAGCGGGCGCGTTTGGATCGAAGGTGGCGACCCCCACGGACTTCCATCGGGTGATCCAGCCGCGTTGCCGCCTGATCGAGTCTGGGTGATCTTGTCGGAGTCACACTGCAGAGTGATACTCAACTAGTTGATCGCTGATCTCTAAGCCCTGACGGCGCAGGCTGTCCAGCACTTGTCGGGTGAATCTTTGGGCAGGTCGGTAGTGGGTGCTTTGATCACTGATCATGAGGACCTTTCCCTGGCTTGCTGCGATTTCCCCCGCGCCGGCGACTGGCTCACCTGCCAAGAAGCTGGAATGGTGGAATTCGCCGAGTATGTGGAATGGTGCCGAGTAGAGATTTCCATCTTTGTCCATCGCGAAGATTGCTCGGCCTCCGTTCGGCGTCCACAGGGTGCGGGCCGATGCGGTATCGAACAGGTTCCCTTTGCTGTCATACAGCCGTCCGTCGCGCACTACGAGCCGGAACTGCTCCCGTTCGACTTCGGTCAAGTATCTAACAGCCTTCCCATCCCATACGGCATTCCCGGGCATGTTCTCACCGCGAAAATCCGGTTGAATCGGCGTCGTTGCGTACTCCTCCGTAAAGGTCTCGAGGTCCTCGCTTGTCAATCGGGTCACAACGCCTGGGTCTATTCGCGTCACCGACAGCAACTCGTCGATCGCCCCACTCGGGTCGGATTCGTGTGTTGCGTCGACGAGAACAATGTCGTCACTTTCGTCCCAGAACGGCGTGAACATGCCAAGAACTCTCCCGGAAGCCATCCTCAGCGGAAGATAGGTGCCAAATTCGGTCCCCCAATAGAATCCGCGAGAGATTCTCGTCTCGATATCGTTGACGCTCAACGAAATGCGTGCGACGGGTATGGCATTCTTGAATGCCGATATGCTGTCTTCGGGCAGCCGATGATAGGGCAAAACGGGCCATGGGCGCATACGGTCCATGCGTGCCACGACACGACTTACAAACTCCCGCAACTCCGCCGGACCCTGCCGCATTGGGACAGTAGCCGGGATGGGGGAATCGGCCGCTAGACCATTCGATAGTATCTGATACTCCTCATCCTGAGTCAATGAGGAGATAGGCTTCGTTACCAGACCGTGCGCAATTCTGTCTACAACACTGTCGTCTAACTCGTTCTCGAACTGCACTGAGTACAGTATCGAATTTACGACACCCTGCCAGTGGCTCACGTCGCTCCCTTCATTGTGGTGGCGCCTCGAAACGGACTTGTCCTGGATCAATCGGGATGCCCATGTTTCTGAGCAGATCTATTGCTTGCATCGTATGTCCGCGAGAGGGTCGGTAATGCCCGCTCGAGTCAGTCACCATCTGGAGTTCACCATCGATTACGACCAACTCTCCTGCGGCGGCAACATTTCCGCCGGCCAGGAAGCTGGAATGATGGAAGAGTCCGGGCTCATGATAGTTGGATGCGTAGAGATTGCCGTGCTCGTCCATGACGAATATTGCCCGACCCGCACCGCCGTGGGCGGTGACGCCGGCACTTGTATCGAATAATGTCCCGGTCGCATCGTAGATCAGTCCGTCTACGATATAGAGCCTGGTTTGCTGACGCACGATTTCGTCCAGATACGCAACCCATCTTCCGGGTGGCCAGACGGAATTCCCGACCTCATGCTCGCCCCGGTACGTGGAATTCATTTCCTGTGTCGTAAACGGCGGGCCGACGCTGTATGGAAGATCCGTGAAATATTGCGGTGCCGTCGATCGTTGAGGAATGCTCGTGGGAGAAGGACGTCTCGGCGCAGCCGCCTGGGGCCGCTGATTCGGCGGGGTACGTGGTGGTGTCGATGGGATGTTTCGACTCGGCCGCACCCCGAAGAGCTTTCGAACCATTCGCCGAATGGATCCGGTCGAGCGCTGTTCAGGGTTCGGCGATGCCCACGATTGGTGCCACTGGGGAGTCTCGGGGGTGAAATCAGGATGGTTACCAAAGGGGCGATTGGCGGCCCCTGTCGGCGAATTCGAACCGGGCGGGTTCGTCGGCGGCGGGGCCGATTCAGGCGCGCGATGATCCGGTGAACGAGGAGGGATTTGACCGCGGACGTCCGGTCCCGCCGGAACATGCTGGGGTCGAGGCTGATTCGGCGATTCCGTCCGGGGGGAGCTCGGCGGCGACACCGCAGCATTGGGCAGGCCCCCTGTTGCATCGGGACGAATCGCGGGACTGGCAGGCTGGGTGGGGAGGTCCAGAGACGAATCGGTGGTGACCGAACCGGGAGTTGTTCGTGGGGAAGTAGGCACCGAGGCGGGTGTGGCCTGGTCGATTTCGTCGCTGATCCGTTGGACGTCACTGGGCGACAGTTCACTCTCTGTTGCCGGATCCAAACCGAGCTGGTCTCGCAACATCGCGAGGAGGTTGTCGAGGTCGGCGTCGGTCGGTGTGCTGTGCGGATTTGCCGGGTCGAGGTCGATGGTCATATCGGCTGCGCCTGGGGCGCTGACCGGGACGAGGTCAACCATCATCCAATCGCCGGACGGGAGCCTGCTGCCGTGATTGAAGTGAAGATCTACCGCGAGTTGGGCTCGTTCGATCAGCGCGTGGACGAGGGCTGGATCGAGGTGGCCTGCGCCGGATATACCAACCCCGACGCGAAGCATCGATACCGGTGCATTGAATGCTGCGGTGAACCTGGCAACGGTGAAACGACGACCCCCTCCGGGCGCGGTAACTGGAACGACGCCACCGTCTGGCCGCTGCGATCGCAAATTATCGCGGGCCGCACGCGCTTGATTTGCGTTGTCCACCTGCTGCGGGGTCGGTGAGGAAACTGAAGGTGCAGGTTGTGCCGTCACGCTGCCGTGCTGGTTCGGTGGCAGCGGCGTGGATTCAGTGCTTGGGCTCAGCGGTTGGCTTTGAGTACCGGTCGGGATCGACGCTGAAGCCGCTGCGGCAGCAGGCAATTGCGGCGTTGGTTGTGCAGCAGTTTCAGACGGGTTGTGTTGCGCGGTGCTCGGTGACTGCCGTGTCGCTTCAGCCGATCGGTCGTCATCGTCATTTCGACCGCCGGTTTGGGGCGACGAGCCGCCTACGCTTGGATGTCGCCCGCCTGTATCCAGATTCCGTCCTGGCGGTGTCTGCTCATCGCGCGGCCCGCTGTTTTCACCGCGAGCATGTCCTCCTGGCCGTCCGCTACTGTCACTGAGTAGTCCGCCTTGTTGATCGTCAGTTCCCGGTCGAGTTGATCCTCCGCCCCCCCGAACCGGTAGGTCACTTCCGTTTCCGTCTCCGACTTCTTCTGAAAGACCAGATAGATCGCCAAGAGCGGACCTCCATTCATCGATGTTCTCGCCCGTTCGCGGTGGTCGCAAAGCTTGCCAGTTGAAGCTCTCGTTAGCGAACCGATGGGCGTCCTGATACGAGGAACCCGGATGTTCGGCATAGTACCGCGCCTCTGCCAGCTCGTGCTCGAGCAGCACAATATCGGCAGGAGTCGGTCTCCCCAGCGACATCCGAATCCAAGCCTCCGCGATATCGGCGTCGGCGTCGTAGCGGCGATTTTCGAAACCAATCGGCTTGCCATCATCGTCACGGACCGTGAGCGGGTGCTCTTCCCGAAAAAGGTGGTTCTTTACCTGTTCGATCTCAGCACGAGTGAACCCGCTGGTGCCATCCGGGCGTTCTACCTCCGCGAGTTCGGCGACCATACGATTCAGGTCGTTGTCGGTGCCTCGGAAGTGGTCGTACGCGCCCTCGGCCCACGCCACTTGCGCGGTCTCGTCGTAGATGTTGCGGGGTCGGCGTGCGCCACCTGTCTCGGCATAGTCCGTTGGCCCGGCAGGACTGCCTGGCGGTGACGTCGGGGATAAGGGTGCAGTGGTGTTCGGCCTCGACTGCGGTGGGGTGGTCGTCGTCGAGGCATGAGATCGGTTGGTCGGCGGAGACGATGGAGGCTGGATAATCGGGAGCTGAGCGGCTGTCGGTGCCGAGCCTGCTGAGGCCGGCGAGTTCGATGGGGGTGTGTTCGCTCTGGGCGATGTTGCGGTCGAGGTTGGAACATGAGCGATCGGCGGTGTCGGCGCTGACGTAGGCGTGGTCGGGGGTGATGCCATGGAAGTGGGAGCTGTGGCGAGCGACGGACTTCCGGACTGAGCGGGCGGGGATGTTGTCGTGGAAGCGGCGGCAGCCGAGGTGTCCGTGGGGGTAGGGCGGCTGGCGTCGGGGTTGTTCGTGGGTGTCGGCGGTGGTGACGCGGTGGAGGGCGTCGGGTTGGTGGCAGCGGGAATCGACGTGGCTGGTTGCTGAGGCGTCGATTCCGGTGCGGTGGGCGTCGTCGGGGGCGGTGTTGCCGCCTGGGGGTTCGGCGAGGTGATGCCCGGTTGTTCGGTGGCAATCGGTGTCGCGGGCGTCGGATTCTGTTGTCCGGTTGGGGTGTTCGCCGGCGTGTTATCGGACTGAGTGCTCGACTGGGGTGGGGGTTCTTGCGAGGGGAGATCCAGTGGCGAGCCCGCGTTGCTCAGGGAACTGGGCGAGGATACTGAGGCGCTGGTGGGCGGGTTGCTGGGGCTATCGGTGGCCGGATTGGTAGAAGGGCTGCTAGGTGGTGGCGATGTATCGGTGCCGTTGGTGGACGAAATCGGGGTATCGCCCTGGACCGGAGTTGCGGTGGGGCCGTCGGTATTCGGGGTCGACGGTGCGGATTCAACGGCCGGTGGAGTTGCGGTGGGCCCGCTGGTGTTCGGGGTCGATGGCGAAGAGTCGACGGGCTGGGACTCAGCACCGTTCGGAGCCGACGATGGTGCGGGAGTGTCGCCGCCGTCAGGCGTGGCTCCGGCACCGCCGTCCGTATTCGGCGGAGCTGAGTCGCTGGTTGGCGGAGTTCCGTTCGCGCCATTGCTATTTGGATCAGCAGTGGTGGGCACACCTTGCGCAGGGGTGTCGGGTGCACTGTTCTGGGGTGAGGTCGCAGCACCGTCCGCGCTCGGTTCACCAGTAGAAGCGGGAGCAGTCGGCGAGCCGGGGTCCGTTGCGGCAGGAGTAGTCGGGGCGCCAGTGTCGGTCGGGCTGCCGATATCGGTTCCTGCCGGGGTGGTCGGAGGACCACCAGCAGGGCTGCCGTTGCCAGCTGGTGACTGATCCCCACCCTCTGCCGGTGCGCCGGTCCCCGCAGGAGCTGTCGCACCCGGGGTTTCAGTACCGAGCTCGGGAACTGTTGGGGCCGCGGCATTCCCACCACTACCACTGGAATCGATCGCGCTCTGCACCCCACCCGCCCCAGCACTGGTAAAGGTATCGACCCCGATATCGAGCTGGAATTCCCGGTCCATGAACGCCGCACCCACACCAGCAGCAGCGACCTGGGCCGACACATCAGCACCCAATTCGGTGACAGTGCCACCGACGACCTTGGTCGCGGCCTTACCGACCACCGACGACGCAGCATCACCGAGCGCACCGGTCCCCCCACCGAGAACACCACCGACCGCGCCACCGACAGCACCACCCAAAGTCGCCAATCCCAGATCGGCCAACCCGAACTTGCCGGTACTGCGGTCACCGTTGGAGACCTGGATCAGCCGGGCAGCCAGATCGACACCGCCTTCTTCGGCTGCCTCGAACACCGCACCCCACAACGCCATCCGACCCGCAGCTTTCGCCGCGGCACGAGTGAGCATCCGAGCGATGAGCTGTCTGATCGCGAGCCTAACCGCGATCTGGCCCGCGATCCGCGCGGCCGCCGACGCGATCAACCCGACACCGGTCCACGCGGTCGCGAGGATCTCGACCGCGGTCACGATCATCGTGCCGATGATCACCATCTTGGTGTGCTCGATATCGTTGGCACCGTCTTCGAGCAACTCGGCTTGAGATTCACACCACTTACGGACCGCGGCGAAAGTAGCCTGATCCCCGGCCAATAGTTTGTCGCGGATCGTCGCGATCGAGATGTGAGTTTCACCTTCGGAGATCGCCGACAACACCACGTTCAACACTTTGACGGCGTCGTCATCGACAGTGTTGAGGGTGTTGGCCATCGCGGTCCACCCATCAGCAACCCGCCGCATCGCGGTTTCGTCACCATCGGGCCAATCACCGGCTCCGAGAATGTATTTCGCGACCCATTGCAGCTCGTCGGGGATCTCGATACCCATCTACAACGAACCCGCTGCCTGACCGAGAGCGCCGGCCTGGGAGGTGTCCTGGTTCTGGAACGTGTCAGCGACGGTGACCATGTTCTGCCCCAACTGGGTCATCACCGACGCCAACCCAGTCACCGCTTTCTGGCCGGGATCTACACCGGGGGTGTAATTCTTGGCGAACGCGGCACCGACCTCGTCACCACCCCAACACTCCCCCTCCGCCGCGATGACCGCAGCCAAGGCCTGCGCGGCGGTGGTGATCGTGGACGCGACCGCGACGAACCCTGGTTGGGTGTTACGCAGCGCTTCGGGATCGACGTTGACCGAACTCATCGCAGATAGCTTCGGTTACGGAAGTAGTCGCCTTCTTCGTCGTCGGAGTCATCGACGAGACTGGGTGCAGCATCCACGACCGGTTCCGGCAACGGCGGAGGCGGCGGAGTCAACTGGGCGATCATGTCTTTCATACTCGGAGCACCAGGGATCAAGTCGGACAGGTCCGGCATCGACGCCGACAACGGGCCTACCGCTTGCTGTTGGATCTGCGAGGTTTGCCGCGACAGTTCCGCGATCGCTTCGGTGACCGAGGCCCCCAACGATTCCGGGGTCGTCCGTTTGAAGGCATCGGCGGTGATATGGACTTCCGACACACCCGCGATCGTGCCCGACACCCGCACCAACCCATCTGCGGACCACACACTCACCAGCGCCGTCGCCTGGGATTGCGCGTCGAGCAACGCTGATTTCTCGGCGTTGAAGGTATCGAGCATCGAATCGATCTGCGCACGCAACGCGTTGTTCTCAGCCCGGGTGGGCGCCGACCAGTCGTCCATGAACCCTCGATCCGATAGATAGCATGTCACTTGGTTGGACGCACGAGACCCTCCGATGGTTGCATCATGTGAGCGGAATCTCATGTCACTGCAGAACGTCGAATCTGTGTTCCGATCAACGTCGTTGTCCGTCCGGACTACTCCTACCGGTACTGCCGCTCGTCTTGGCGAAGCCTTGCAACCGCGGAATCAATCCAGGAGGTGAAGATCGCTGTGAGTTTTCCGGGCGTTGCAGGTCGGATGTCAAGATGTGTGCTGTTGCGCTGTTCGACATAGCGTCCATCACCGGTAATGTCGCGCCACTGGATGAAGCGATGCCGCTCCGGACGTGCGTGGTAATCGCCGAGCCGAAGCACGGCATGACCGCCACCGTCTGTGGGGCGATCCATGACGCGCCGAAAACGACTGTGCTCGGTGCCGCGATGGTCGTCCGCGAAGTAGCTTGCCGGTTGGGCCGTAGGCGGCTTGACATCATCGAGGTGGAAAGTCTCCGGCGACGCCGTGCCCGGGGTACAGGGCGGGATCGCCGCGACGATCGCTGCCGGGAGGTTCTCCGGGCTGAGCAAATCGGCACGGATACTGCCGAACTCGCCGTTCATCGCGGTTTGGAAGAGGACAGCCGCGTAGTGGTTCGTATGAGCACCAACGATGCGGTACTGCTTGTGCGTTGTGCCGTCGCCCTGATGATGGCGGACTGTGCTGCCGATGATTTCCACTCGCATGTCGCAGCGGGACACAGTGTGCATCAGTAGGTCGATACGCTGCCTTTCATCCGTACCACAGCTCGCTCGCACCGCTGCCTGGTGCGCATCGAGTTCCTCGAGGGTGGGGAATCGACTGCGATAGCGCAAAGGCGCGGGCATCTGGTCGTTGGCTTCGTTGAACCAATGGGTGGCGAATGTGTCCGGTTCCCAATTCCAGGTCATGGCTTTATCTCCCTCATGCCCCGATTACTCCACCCGGCGGCAGCGCGGGCGGCTGGGTACCGAGCAGTTCCGACTCTCTGTCGTACACCAAGTAGTCCGGCGTGGTGTGCTCGTCGTCCTCGCTGCCGTTACCACCACGACCACCACCGGCGCCCATCCCGCCCATACCGGGCATACCGTTGCGCCCTGCCGCAGTGGAACCCGCCGATGCAGCCACACCGGTGCCAGCTCGAACCCCAGCCGGTGTACCGGGCACTGCCTTACCTGGAGACCCACCTGCACCGACCCCAACGCCAGCGCCCACACCACTACCACCAGGGCTCCCCCCGGACCCGGCTGGACTTCCGCCGGTCGGAGAGCCAGAACCTGGCTGACCGGATGATGGGCCAGCGGACTGCGGTGTTGTCGATTCAGGGGTCGTCGACTGTGGTGTGGTGGATTCCGGCGTCGACGAATCCTCATCCTCGGTCGTATCGTCCTCATCAGTGGACAATTGCGGATCCTCAGTTGTGGGATCTTCGGTCGTGGGGTTATCGGTAGTCGACTGCGGTGTGGTGGCCGGGTTGCCGGTACCACCCCCACCACCATTGCTGCCGCCATTGCCGCCGTCACCTTGAGGCAGGTCCTTGGACGACACCGGATCCTTTGGCTGCGGCAGCACCGGAATCGCCGCAGCGGTATTGGTAATCGGTGTGACATACTGATTCTGTGCCACCTTTTGGGCCGCCGCTTCAGCGTCTTTATCAGGATCGCCGTCGAGCCAGTCGAACCAACTCTGTGGGTCTTCGGTATACTTAGGCATCTCGGTTTTTGTCTTTTGCACCGCGTCAACCGCCTCGCCAACCCGCGTGCTCAACGCGTTCAATGCCGGGGTGAGATTCTGGGCGTCGGTAGCATAGTCCGAAATCGCTTGCCTCGCAGCCGTAGCCGCGGTTCCGCTCCACGCAGACGCACTGGAGCGATTTATCCGGGCAGCGAAGGTCTCGACGTCCCGTTGCCACCCGGCGGCAATCTTCGCATAATCGGCTTTAGCCTCGGTCGCCGGGTCGGTCACCAGTGGATCAAAGGTATTTTTCAGGACTATGTGCGAAACGTTCGACATATTATCGGTCGCGCATCTCTGAGCGATCGCCGAAATCTCGAATTCCAACCCACTCATTTCCGCCCCTGGAATCCATGCGGCACTGTGTTCATCAATTCTGTGTACTTCGCGGCGAATTCCGAGTCGGACTGCTGATACCTGCTGGCAATCTCGCGATGTAATTGCTGAATACCGTCGATGATGTCCCAGTGCTTCTGCAAGGTGGAGTGCACGTCGTTTCCACCCCCGTCGCCCTTCGCCTTCGCGCGGAACCGCCCAACCAGGATAGGGCCAGACTTGAGCCAGTCACTGAGATCGCCCAAGCCCCATACCTCACGGTTGGCGATAGATTCTGCGATGCCTTGATACTCCTGGATCTGATCCTTCATAGCCTGACAATCACGCTCGATGTATACAAACTCCTCGACATTTACATACAAGTCGTCACTGAATGAAACCGACAACTGCCCCTCCTTGGCCGCGTCAATCAGCCCCTGCATTGGCCGCTCACCTGCCATAACCTCTTCCCCCTCCTGTTCGACGAAACATGCAACGCCTATGATCCGGACGCGATCAACGGAATGACTTTCTGCGCCACTGACATTCCGATCTCACACGCGTTGAGATGGCCGGTTACTGGCCGCGAGCTGGGATTAGATACCAAGAACTCAAGACTGCCCGCTTGCATCTGGACGTTTAGCGTGCAGCTCTCGACGCCGGTTCGGTCGGAAGATTGGTGCGTCGTCAAAACGGTGCGCCCGTCCACGACGTCTTCGCGACCCGGAAAGTTCTTTTCCCGCAACATGTCCAGAGTGAGGTTGGTGAGGCTCATGGTCGTGGTGTAGCCATCCGACACGATGTATCGACAACCCTGCCACTTGATCTTGCCACGCGAGGTGTTGTCATCGGTCGTCCCCTTGCGCAACCCAGGAGTGATCGACGTCAACACATCTTGCGGAATGTTGCACGGATCAATCCCCGTCGGCACATTCTCAGCGATCCCGTCCGACGCTGCCGTACTCGTCGGGCTCCCGACCACCGGACCGCCAGATGACCCGCACCCGGCCAGCGCCAAGGCTCCGACCAGCACGACAACACTCGATAGCGCTCGCATACCCACCCCAACGCCCTGCCGGGCCTAGACTGGCGCCCACAATATCACTAGCGCCCCATCGTGCGCGGCTGTCGTTGATCCCTCCCCAGTGCAGACCTGAAGGTCCAGGGACACAGCCATATTCGCCAGCCATGCGTCCGCGACAGCCCTCATCCCTAGCCGGACAGTCCAGTAATGTCACGTCGGAGCTGGGAGGTCTCGCGGGGTAGTGCACACCGCAGTCGGTCGGTGAAAATTGAGTGGAACCGAACGCACCCCCGGCGCGTCCAAGGTAGAAGAGGACACCGAACTGAGAGGGGGATGCGGTGAACTGGCTCGCCAGAATCGACAGCATCACCAACGAACATATCGATGCTGCCCGACAGACCCAAGACCGCGTCGAACAGGTCCAGCGCGAAGCTGATCGAGCGATACAGCAGATCGGGGAGCGTGTCGCCGCGATGGGGTTCGGCCCCGAGACGCCCGGGGAACGGGCCGCTCGCGAGGCACGCGAGGAACAGGATCGACTCATGCGCGAATACCGGTTGCGACAGGAAGCGGCCGCGGCCGAACGTCCACGGGAAGGCTACGTGCAGCCGACCGACTGGACGGATCTGGACGAAGCTCGTTCGCAGGGATACGGGCGCGACTCATGGCTGGTGTGAATAAACACAAAGGCGTTGCCGATACCTTTTTAAGGGGAATGGTCGATGAGTGACTTTCTGAGCATGGATTCGGATACCGTACGAGCGCAGGGGGGGAAGCTTCAGGCCACTGCGCAGGAACTGACTGCCGTCGCCGGGTCATGGGGAAACATGTTCGCAGCGGGCGATTTGGGAGAAGAATACGCGGCAGAAGCACAGGCAATTGTTACTGGCTTCGAGAAAACGATAGCCGCTGTCAAGAACTGGTCGCAGGCTTGCACAGCGTTCGGCGATGCGCTCACGAACAGCGCCAACAGCTTGCAGTACACCGATACCCAGTTTTCCGACGCGATCGGCAAAGTATCGGTCGATAACACCGGCAACCTCATCACGGGGGGGAAATAGGCGATGGGGGACAACTCCAAGATTGGACTCGGTAACGGTAACCCCGGATCGTGGGTTACCGTTAATGGCACCGGCGAAGACCGATCTGCGGTATGGGCAGGATACGGAAAACATAGCGCTGGTGACGTCCGGGTAAATGAGTCACTGTCCAGCGATTCCGGCGCCTACAACCCCGAATACGATGCGTACAAAATCCTGAGTGGCGGCTACGCCGGGTTCAGTACCGCCAGGTTGCGCTGGTTCTATCTCGTAGCAGCACGATACGCCTTCTCCGGCCAAGGCGGAGAAACAAACGCGACCGGAATCTCAATCGAAGCAGAACGCGCGATCAACAAACCCTATTACCAGCAAGAGTATATGCAGCTAAACAACTTGGTTGGTGCCGCTCAGCGAATATCTGCCGCAATGCCGAAAATTGAGACCGCGCAGACCGATCAAGAGCAGGTAGTCCGCGTTCTCGAGGGTTCCTGGCAAGGCACCAGCGGGGCAGCAGCAAAGGACAGGTTGAGCAAACTCAACACATGGTCCGACGAGGCAGCGAGCGAGATCAGCCAACTACCCGGGGTTATCAACGCCGCTGTTGATGGGATCAAGAGTTGCATTCAGCGGAAGGCCAACGCCTTTGCGGAACTATCCGGCGTCACCAAGATAAACGGCGTCGAAATGACAAACGGCGACAGTGGCGGAAACGGCATCAACCTCCGCGATGACGACGATGCAGCGGCAGGCAATGATGACGTTTCGATGATCATCAACTACGCAGCACGGCGCGGTGTTGGCGATACCGTTCGCGCCCGGATACAAGTATTGGCCGACAACGGAGTATTCGGCCCAGACCGCGGCGGACTGCAGCACTTCGCTCCCGGCAAGAAGCCACACTATAGCGACGGCAACGACGTAGGCTGGGAAATTTTCGACTACCAAGCCACGCAACTATGCGATCAATGGCGCAAGCAATTTCGCGAGAGCGCGGAGGGATATTTCAGAGCGTACACAAATCTCTGCACCGAGACCGATGCGGCCGTCAAGGCATATTTGAAAGTCGTCACTGATGCACTGAACAATGTCGAGCGCCTGTCTGCACCCCCAGCTCCTGAATCCACTGGTCAGCCAGGGGCGAAGACGCCGGAAACCCCCTCCACCGGCACCCCGTCGACGGGAACCCCATCGACGGGAACCCCCACAACCGATACCCCCACCGACGACACGGCCACGAATCCGGCGGCAACTCCCACCACGAAAACTCCGACAACCACCGACGATGATGATGATGACTCATCCACGGACCTCAGCAGCTTGTTGTCCACAGTGTCGAGCGGACTGTCAACACTGAGCTCGGTGGTCAGCGAACTGTCGAGCCTCACCTCGGGATCAACAGCATCGGGCGAATCGATCGCCGAGTCGATCGGCACCGGCCTCAGCACGCTGGGAACATCGATCACCAGTGGCATCGAGCAGCTGAGCAGCTTGTTCAACGGGAGCAATTCCACCGAATTCAACATCGCCGGAACCACTCTCAGCTTGGCAACGGGTGAAGACGGTCAGCTCAAGCTCACGACAACAGACTCCGCGGGCACAGCCCACGAGTACGGCCTCACGCTGAACGAAAGCGGCATCCCGGTAGTAACCGACAACACTTCAACAGACTCCCCCACCATCGGTGAGCCATCGACGAACTCGGGCCAAGGCCCTACAGGCCTCGAAGACGGCGGCACGTCATCGAGCGCAACGCCCAACCCCACCGGCTCACTCAACGCCAAAGGTCAAGAAGCCGAACACAACCCGGGCAGTTACGCCGGCGCTCCGTCCTGGACAGCGGAAGACGAGATCGACAACGAACATCGGTCATCAATCCCCGAGAGCGGCCAGCCGCTGCCCCCAGATAGTTCAGGCGCCCAACTGGCAGAAGCAGGTCCCCTGTAGCTCCTTCGATCAGAAGAAAAGGTTCGATTACGACCTACGAATTCAAGGTTGTACCCGATGACTTGGACAAGACATCGGACCAGCTCGAAACACTCGCCGTCGGCAGTGCAAAGGCCGTCGATTACGCCAAGAATAACCTCGACCTGGAAGGAAACGCCGGCCTCGCCCTGAAACCCGTTATGGATGAATTGATTTCGGCTTGCAGCGAGCTGTCCACGAACTACACACGAATGGGCTCCATCACGAGCGCAGCCGCCACGGAACTGGAGAAGGCCGCAGCAATGTACAGAACCAAGGACTTGGCCTGGGCCGAAGCGATGGACAAGACCTACTCGACCAAGGTTGGAAAATGACCGGGACCACAGATCCAACAGCGACCCTCGTCACCCCCGAAGTAGAGGTCTGGTGGGAGCAAGGGGGGAAGCTGGTCGATTTCGCGCTCGGAAATGCGTACAGCGTAACCAGTTACTTGAATCTAATAATCTCTTTGACCGGGTGGAACCCGATCGAAGAGGCGCAGAAATCTCTCGGCGGCGACTGGGAAGGACTACTCAAGGCAGCCAAGGCTGTAGAAAATCTCGCCAGCTTCAATACAGCCTACAGCGACGCAATAGACGAGGCGATGAAGAACATCGATTCATCGTGGCGTGGCAATGCGGCAACTAGCGCTGACAGCTATTTCTCGAAACTGACTGCGGCTATCGACGGACAGGTCGAACCGTTGTCGCTAATTTCCAATACGATCGCATCGTTCGCATGGGAAGCGTTCGGCATCGCGCAGGCTATACAAGCGCTATTATTGGAGTTGGGCGATCTCGTAATCAAATGGGTTCTCACTCAAGCTGCAGTTGAGTCCCGCATAGTGGTGTAGCGCACGGTGATCGAGCTCGACGCATCGACGACAGAGCGGTCACCGTGTGATCCTTCGAGGAATCTCTC
>NZ_JBHXRR010000020.1:0-126260 GCF_042716665.1 Nocardia sp. NPDC058658 | reverse complement strand
AGCTGGCTGCCACAGCGTTCCACGTCCTCTGAAAACGACACGGTCGTCGCAACCTCTCAATCGAGAGTGTTGCGACGACCGCTAGAACCCGCCCGCTGCGATGCGGGCTTTTTCGTTGTTCGGGGACGGCGGGTCGAGGCGGTGCAGGCCCGCTCAGTGCACGGAAGGCTGCGGCACGGCAGGCGCGGCGATGTTCTCGCGAGTCCGCAGCGACGCCCACAGTGCGGCGGTCGCCGCGGTGCAGGCCGCAGCCCCGCCGACGTGGATGGCCACGAGCGCGGCGGGGACATCGGTGAAGTACTGCACGACACCGACGAGGCCCTGGGCGAGTACGAGCGCGAGCAGCACGAACAGCCGCTTGCGGATGGCCGGGGTGATCCCGACGGCGTAGAGCCCGAACGCGAGCCCGATGAGCAGCGCGAGGTAGCCGATCAGGAACTGCGAATGCAGGTGAACCAGGGTGACGATCTCGACCTGCAGGCGTTCGACCTGCCGTTCGATGCTCTTGTCTCCGGCGTGCGGGCCCGCGGCGGTGACCAGCGTGCCCGCGATCAGCACGCCCGCCAGCGCCACCCCGCTCAGCGCGGTGAGCCAGCGCAGGGGAGCGGGCACCTGCACGGTTTCGATACCGTCGTCGGGTTCGCAGATCTTGGCGTACAGCACCACGGCCAGCCACACCATCGCCATCGAGGCGAGCAGATGCACGGCCACCGTCCACCACAGCAGACCGGTGCGTACGGTGATGCCGCCGATGATCGCCTGCACCACCGTGCCGCCGGGCATCAGCCACGCGTAGACGAGAACTTCCTTGCGCCGGCGCGCGCGCACGACCGCGATGACGATCAGCGCCGCGCACAGCGTCACCGCGAAGGTGAGCAGGCGGTTGCCGAACTCCACGGTCTGGTGGATGACCGGCACTTCCGACACTCCGATGGGCGTGAAGCTGCCGGGGAAGCACTGCGGCCAGGTGGGGCAGCCCAGGCCGGAGGCGGTGACGCGCACGATGGCGCCGGTCACGGAGATGCCCGCCTGGCTCAGGATCACCGCGATGGCGATGAGCCGCTGCACCCGCAGCGAGGGGAGCGGCAGCCGGTCGACGAGGCCAACGAAGGCGCGATACAGCACGTCAGGAATGGTACCGGCCGACATTTCGGCGCTGATACCAGGGCTACTACAGTGCGTCGTTGGTCACGTCAGTGGATCCTGAACAGGTGCGCCGAGACTTGTACGCAAGCCCCGCTGCGCGCACGGCCAGTCGACAGTGGAATCGGACAGTCGGGGTCCGAGCCGTCCATCCGCGAAGCCCATGCCGCGAACGCGGCCGACCCGCCGGTCGATCGACCGTGTGTCAGTGGAACCGGAACAGTCGGGTCGCGAGCCAGCCGCACACGAGGCCCCACACCGCGAGCACGGCCACCCCGAACCAGTCGATCGATCCGGTCAGGGCCGCGTCCAGCGCATACGCCAACGCACCGGACGGAATCAGCCGGGCGATGACGGTGAGCGCGGTGGGCAGGGAATCGACGAGGACCAGGCTGGCGATGCCGAGCATGATGAACCACAGGATGTTGGCCAGCGCCAGCACCACTTCGGCCTTGAGCGTCCCGCCGAGCAGCAGACCCATCGCCGCGAAGGTGGCGGTGCCGAGCGCGATCACCAGGGCGCCGAGCGCGAGCCCGCCGATACCGGGCCGCCAGCCCAGCGCCACACCGATCGCCCCGAGCAGGATCGCCTGCAACACCACCACGATCAGCACGGCCGCGCACTTGCCCGCGATCACACCCCAGCGGGGCAGCGGTGTCGCACCGAGCCGTTTGAGGGCGCCGTAGCGGCGGTCGAAGCCGACGGCGATGGCCTGGCCGGTGAACGCGGTCGACATCACTGCGGTCATCATCACCATCGGCACGATCCGGTCGACGCGGTGCTCGCCGAGGTCGCCGAACGGCAGCAGGGTGAGCCCGATGAGCAGGGTGATCGGGATGAACATGGTGAGCAGCAACTGTTCGCCGTTGCGCAACAACAGTTTCAGCTCGAGCGCGGTCTGCGCGGTGAGCATGGTGACCCGGGACGCGGGACGTGGGTCCGGGGTGAAGATGCCGGGCAGGAATCGGCTTGCCGTCTCGCTCATCCGCGCAGGTCCCGTCCGGTCAGTTCGAGGAAAACATCTTCGAGGCGACGCTGGTCGATGCGGATGTCGGTGGCGAGCACGTCCATCCTGGCGCACCACGCGGTGACCGTGGCCAGCACCTGTGGGGTGATCTCGCCCTCGATCAGGTACATCCCCGGTGTGGTCTCGTGTGGCGAAAAACCTTCCGGCAGAGCCGATTTCAACAGCGCGATATCGAGTTTCGGTGGGGCGCAGAACCGCAACTGTCCCGCCGCGCCGTGCGCGGTGACCTCGGCGGGCGTGCCCTGGGCGACGATCCGGCCGTGATCGATGATCACGAGGTGGTCGGCGAGCTGTTCGGCCTCGTCCATCATGTGCGTGGTGAGCACGACACTCACGCCGTCGCGGCGCAGGGCGTCGATGAGCTCCCAGACGATCAGGCGGGCCTGGGCGTCCAGACCGGCGGTGGGTTCGTCGAGGAATACGATCTCGGGCCTGCCCACCAGCGCGCACGCGAGCGCGAGCCGCTGCTGCTGACCACCGGACAGGCGCCGATAAGGAGTGCGGCGACTGTCCTGCAGGCCCAGCGTCGACAGCAGCCAGTCGGGATCGATCGGATCGGCGGAATAGGCCGCGACCAGGTCGAGCATCTCGCCCGCGCGGGCACCGGGGTAGGCGCCACCGCCCTGCAGCATCACGCCGATGCGCGGACGCAACTGCTCGGAGTCGGCGATCGGGTCGAGTCCGAGAACGCGAACCGAGCCCGCGTCCGGGCGCACGAAGCCCTCGCACATCTCGACGGTGGTCGTCTTACCGGCGCCATTGGGGCCGAGCAGGGCGAACACCTGCGCCGGCTCGACGTCGAATCGGAGACCGTCCACCGCGGTGGACTCGCCATAGCGCTTGACCACACCGTCGACGCTAACGGCCGGTCCTGGGCGACTTGTCACAACTGCGCCTCGCTGACGCTCGGCTCCGTCGCGCCAACTTGTGCTGCGCCATTGGTTCGCTCGCTGCGCTCCCTCACGAGTTCACACGGTAAGCCGTGCCCTCCTGTGACGGAGCCGACACCCCCGGCTGCGCCCGCCAGGGCAGGGTGTGCCGGGTGAGCGCGAAGAACAGCGCGAAGCAGACCGCGGCGGCCAAAGCGGCGCCGATGATCTGGAAGACCTGGAATTCCGCACCACGCGGCATCACCAGTATCGAGACCACCGCCGAGAACGCGACGGCGGGCACCCGGAACACCGGCTGGGTGGCCCAGGCTGCCAGTGGAACGATGGCCCAGAGCAGATACCACGGCTGGACCACCGGAAACAGCAGCACGATCGCGGCAAGCGAGACGCCGAGCGCGCCGACCGGATGCAGGCGACCCATGCCGGTCGCGACGAGCATCCGCACCGTGATGAACGCCGCCACGGCCCCCGCGATCGGGCGGGTGATCGACAGCAGCGCGGTCGTATGGTCGCCGAGGCCGAGCAGCACCCCGCCGAATCCGGTGGCGATACCGATGATGGTGGGCAGCGACATCCAACTTCGCACGGCATTGGCGACACTGAGGGTGTGGATCCAGCCGAAGCCGAGCCCGCTGGCGAATCCGATGAAAAGTGTTGTGACCCCGGCGATTACGCCGAGGAGTGCCGCGGCTTTCACCACGGCGGTGAAGGTTCCGCCCCAGCGTCTGGCCAGTGCCATGCCGACGAAACCGAGCGCGATGATGGAAGTGAGTTTGATCGACGACGACAGCGTGATCACCACCGCGCCGCCGATCAGGAAGCCGTAGGCGCGAGTGTCGAACGGTGGCAGATTCATCGCCGTGAGCCGGTCGGGTCTGCCGCCTTCGCCGTAGATCGCACGCAGCATCAACTCCACACCTGCCAGCATCAGGCCGAGCATCAGCGCATCGTTGTGCACGCCACCGACCAGGTGGAACAGCACCAGCGGATTGGCCGCACCGAGCCACAGCGCACTCACCGGCGCCACCCCGCACCGCACCGACAACCGCGGCAGCGCCCACACGATCAGCGCCACCCCGGCCAGCGCCAGCAACCGGTGCACCCACACTCCGGCGATGATGTTGTCCCCGGTCAGTTCCGCGATCCCGCGGCCCATCCACAGGAACAGCGGCCCGTACGGCGCGGGCGTATCCCGCCAGATCGTCGGCACATTGTTGGTGAGCACATTGTCGATCCCGAGTCCGGCTACCGGTCCCTCGGAATAGGGATCGATGCCACGGGCCGCGATCTCGCTCTGTGCCAGATAGGAGTAGACGTCGTTGCTGAACATCGGCGGCGCCACCGACAGCGGAATGATCCACAGCAGCAACGTGCGATCCAATTGCGAGCGGCTCAGCCGGTGCAGCGGCGAACCTGCCAGCCCGCCGATCGCGAAGCGCCCCAACAGCAACCACGCGCCGATCACCAGCGCCGTGCCGAACATGCACATGGCCAGCGATCCGGTGTGTGCTCGCGCGAAGATGCCGAGCACCCGCACGCCAGAGACCGGGTTCTGGTGGACCGGTTGGGCACCGATGCCCAGCGCCGCGATCGCCATCAGCACCGCGCCGGTCGCGCCCATCAACCGGATCCGGTCCAGTTGGGCGCGTTCGCGCTTGTCGAGTCCTGGCACCTCGGTCTCGTCGCGATGCAGCACCGCGACGGTGTGATCGGGCGTCGACACATCGAGCCCGAGAGCTCGCCGCCCGAACGCCAGTGTCTTGCGCGCCGCGCCCTCCAGTACCGCCACGAAGTCAGAGCCTAGTGTGCGTGGGCGCGGCGGGGTTCGTCAGTCGTTCACGCATGGGCCGTGGCGGCGGCGAGAGCTCAGCGTCCCGGGCTCGGGCACGCGTCCGGTGGCCGCGGGGCGACTGTGCTCCGTGGCCGGTCAGGAGCGAACTACCTCGGCACTTCGACAGCGGTCTGCGCGGTGACCACCGGCGCTCCCACCAGCACCGGCTGCGAGCGCAACGACACCGCCGCAGCGAGGATCACGCCCACGCAGATCACCGCGACCGCACCGAGCGCCGCCCAGCCGATGCGCTGCGCGGACTGCTGATCGCGGGCCTTCAGCCAACCTGGCACGAACAGGATGCCGAGCGCGCTCAGGGTGCCCGCGGCCAGACCGCCGAGGTGACCCCACAGCGAGATCCCCGGGATCGAAAAACTGATCAGCACGTTCACACCGATGACCACCAGCATCGGAGTCGGACTCTGCCGCAACCGGATCAGGGTCACCGTCACCGCGCCGAACAGGCCGTACACCGCACCGGACGCACCGGCCGTCGCCGTGATGGAGTCCGACAACACCATCACCGCCGCCGAACCACCCAGCAGCGAAACGAGATACACGCACGCGAACCGGACCCGACCGAGCACCTGCTCGAGGTCGCGCCCCACCACATACAGCGCGAACATATTGACCAGCAGATGGATGGCGCCGTAATGCAGGAACCCGGACCCGAGCACCCGCCACCAGTCGCCGTCGGCCACCAACAGCGGCACCAGCACGAATTCCCGGAACACCGACGACCCGCGATAGTTGTCCATCGGACTGCCGGCCTGCGCCGCGGTGATCACATAGACCAGCACGTTGATCGCGATCAACCCGTAGCTCACATAGGGGACCGCGCCGCCCTGGCGCGCACCGCTGACCGTCCGCACCGGTCGCACCTCCTGCTGTCCCTGCCGCACACAGTCGACGCAGTGCTGCCCGACCGAAGCCGGTCGCAGGCACTCGGGACAGGCAGGCCGACCGCATCGCGTACACGCGAGTCCGGTAGGCCGATCGGGATGACGGACACACGTGGGTGTGAGCGGGTTCGACACCCTGCCATCGTGCCAGACCTCGCGGCCCGCCGACCGTGTTCACCACACCGCACCTGGACAGTTGATCGCGACGTTGCGGTACGAATATCGTCGCCGAGCAACGCCATGCGAGCGTGGTGACACACCATTTACGCGCCCGTGCTCAGCGCTGCGAGGTGCCGGTGATCCGAGTGATCGGCCTGTGCGATGGGTCACCCGGCAGCGTCCGGTCGATCGGCCCGCAGGGGCCGCACCTGGGGTTTTGCCGCGGTCGAGAGTGCTCAGGCGATCTCCATCGCAGGTCAGGGCACCCTTTGTCAGGTGACCCTTATTAGATTTGGGGAAGCAATTCCGCCACACTGGTGTTGTGAAAACCGTGGGTTTGCGGACAGACGTGGAAAGTGACGGTCGTAAGACGACCGGCGCTCGCTCGTCCGCTGTGCCCGCGGTGGCCGCGCAGGAGGGGCAGACCCGGGCGGCCATCGTCCAGTTGCTCCTGGAACAGGGTCCGATCACGGCCACCGCGATCGGCACCGAACTCGGCCTCGCGCCCGCCGGGGTGCGCAGGCACCTCGACGCGCTCATCGACGCAGGCCAGGCTCGGGCGAGCCGTTCGGCGCCGTGGCAGCAGAAGGGTCGCGGCAGGCCGGCCAAGCAGTACCAGCTCACCGCGGCGGGCCGGGGCAATCTCGGCCACGCCTACGACGATCTGGCCGGAGCGGCGATTCGTCAGCTCGGTGAGATCGGTGGCGACGCCGCGATCGCCGAATTCGCCCGCAAGCGGGTTCGCGTGATCGTCGAGGGCATCGAACCCGTCGCCGACCACACCGCACCGGTGATCGAGGCCAAGGTCTCCGAGATCGCGGAAGCGTTCGCCGAGGCCGGTTTCGCCGCCACCACCCGTCAGGTCGGCGCTGGTGTGCAGATCTGTCAGCATCACTGCCCGGTTGCGCACGTGGCCGAAGAGTTTCCCCAGTTGTGCGCCGCCGAATTGGACGCTTTCCGCGACCTGCTCGGCACCCACGTGCAGCGACTTGCGACGATCGCCAACGGCGATTGCGCCTGCACCACCCACGTGCCGCTGGTTGCGGTGCCGAAGATCCCATCCGCCGCACAGCCCGCGGCGGGACGTACGAACGACTCCGGAAGGAGTGCCGAATGACGACCCCTACCGACCAGGTGCAACCGCTCACCCAGGACGAAACCATCGCCTCGCTGGGCACCTACGGTTACGGCTGGTCCGACTCCGATGTGGCCGGTGCCAGCGCGCAACGTGGCCTGTCGGAGGCCGTCGTCCGCGATATCTCGGCGAAGAAGAGCGAACCCGAGTGGATGCTCGACGTGCGCCTCAAGGCGCTGCGCATCTTCGATCGCAAGCCCATGCCGAACTGGGGCTCCAACCTCGACGGCATCGACTTCGACAACATCAAGTACTTCGTGCGTTCGTCGGAGAAGCAGGCCGAGAGCTGGGAAGATCTGCCCGAGGACATCAAGAACACCTACGACAAGCTGGGCATCCCCGAGGCCGAGAAGCAGCGTCTGGTCTCCGGTGTCGCCGCGCAGTACGAGTCCGAGGTCGTCTACCACTCCATCCGTGAGGATCTGGAGCAGCAGGGCGTGATCTTCCTCGACACCGATACGGCGCTGAAGGAGCACCCGGAGATCTTCCAGAAGTACTTCGGTTCGGTCATCCCCGCCGGTGACAACAAGTTCTCCGCGCTGAACACCGCCGTGTGGTCGGGTGGCTCGTTCATCTACGTGCCGCCGGGCGTGCACGTGGACATCCCGCTGCAGGCCTACTTCCGGATCAACACCGAGAACATGGGCCAGTTCGAGCGGACGCTGATCATCGTCGACGAGGACGCCTACGTCCACTACGTCGAGGGTTGTACCGCCCCGATCTACAAGTCGGATTCGCTGCACTCCGCGGTCGTGGAGATCATCGTGAAGAAGGGCGGCCGCTGCCGCTACACGACCATCCAGAACTGGTCGAACAACGTGTACAACCTGGTCACCAAGCGGGCCAAGGCCGAAGCAGGCGCCACCATGGAGTGGGTCGACGGCAACATCGGCTCCAAGGTCACCATGAAGTACCCGGCGGTCTGGATGACCGGCGAGCACGCGCACGGCGAGGTCCTCTCGGTCGCGTTCGCGGGCCCCGGCCAGCACCAGGACACCGGCGCCAAGATGCTGCACCTGGCCCCGCACACCTCCTCGACCATCGTGTCGAAGTCGGTGGCGCGTGGTGGCGGTCGCGCGTCGTACCGCGGTCTGGTCCAGATCAACAAGGGCGCGCACGGGTCGAAGTCGACCGTGAAGTGTGACGCGCTGCTGGTCGACACCATCAGCCGCTCGGATACCTACCCCTACGTCGACATCCGCGAGGACGACGTGACCATGGGTCACGAGGCCACGGTCTCGAAGGTCTCCGAGGAGCAGCTGTTCTACCTCATGAGCCGCGGCATGACCGAGGACGAGGCGATGGCGATGGTGGTGCGCGGGTTCGTCGAGCCGATCGCCAAGGAATTGCCGATGGAATACGCATTGGAACTGAACCGGCTCATCGAGCTGCAGATGGAAGGGGCCGTGGGCTGATGTCGACGCTCGAGACGCCGATCCAGAACCCTGGCGCGGGCGCCGCGGTCAACAAGGGCGAGGTCTTCACCTCGTTCGATGTGGATCAGTTCGAGATCCCGTCGGGTCGCGACGAGGCGTGGCGGTTCACCCCGCTGCGCCGTCTGCGCGGCCTGCACGACGGCACCGCCGTTGCCGATGGTCAGGCCGTCGTCGAGGTGAGTGAAGTCGCCGGTGTCACCGTGGAAACGGTGGGCCGCACCGACTCTCGCCTCGGCCAGGCCGGTACCCCCGCCGATCGTGTTGCCGCTCAGGCCTATTCGGGTTTCTCCGAGGCGACCGTGATCACGGTCGGCCCGGAAACCGAAGTGACGGACCCGGTTACGGTGACCATCACCGGTCCCGGTGAGGGCAAGACCGCCTACGGTCACCTGCAGATCCGCCTGGACAACTTCGCCGTCGCGACCGTGGTCATCGACCAGCGCGGCAGCGGAACCTACGCCGAGAACGTCGAATTCGTGCTCGGTGACAGCGCCAAGCTCACCGTCGTCGCGGTCCAGGAATGGAACGAAGACGCCGTGCACGTCACCGCGCATCACCTGAAGCTGGGCCGTGACGCGAACCTGCGCCATGTGTCGGCCACCCTCGGCGGTGACCTGGTTCGCCTGTCGGGCACCGTGCGCTACGCCGGTCCCGGTGGTGAAGCCGAGCTGTTCGGCCTGTACTTCGCCGACGCCGGTCAGCATTTCGAGCAGCGTCTGCTGGTCGATCACGCCGAGCCGAACTGCAAGTCGAACGTGCTGTACAAGGGTGCGCTGCAGGGCGATCCGAAGTCTCCGAAGGGTGACGCTCGCACGGTCTGGATCGGCGATGTGCTGATCCGCGCGGCCGCCGAGGGCACCGACACCTACGAGGCCAACCGCAACCTGGTGCTCACCGACGGCGCGCGCGCCGACTCGGTGCCGAACCTGGAGATCGAGACCGGCGAGATCGCCGGTGCCGGACACGCCAGTGCCACCGGCCGTTTCGACGACGAGCAGCTGTTCTACCTGCGCGCTCGCGGCATTCCCGAAGACGTGGCCCGCCGCCTGGTCGTGCGTGGCTTCTTCTTCGAGATCATCCAGAAGGTCACGGTCCCCGAGGTCCGAGAGCGGCTCGAGGCGGCCATCGAGGCCGAACTCGCCACTGTCGGCATCTGACACCCACTTACTTACCGAAGGATTTTGATTCGATGACCACCTTGGAAATCAAGGACCTGCACGCGGAGATCACCACCCCCGAGGGTGAGTCCAAGCAGATCCTCAACGGCGTGAACCTCACCGTGAAGTCCGGCGAGACGCACGCCATCATGGGCCCCAACGGCTCGGGCAAGTCCACGCTGTCCTACGTGATCGCGGGCCACCCCAAGTACACCGTCACCCAGGGCACCATCACCCTCGACGGCGAAGACGTCCTCGCGATGTCGGTCGACGAGCGCGCCCGCGCGGGCCTGTTCCTGGCCATGCAGTACCCGGTCGAGGTCCCCGGCGTGTCGATGTCGAACTTCCTGCGCACCGCCGCCACCGCCGTGCGCGGCGAGGCCCCCAAGCTGCGCACCTGGGTCAAGGAAGTCAAGGAGTCGATGAAGGAGCTCGACATCGACTCGGCCTTCGCCGACCGCTCGGTGAACGAGGGCTTCTCCGGTGGCGAGAAGAAGCGTCACGAGGTGCTGCAACTGGGTCTGCTCGCACCCAAGATCGCGATCCTGGACGAGACCGACTCGGGCCTGGACGTCGACGCGCTGCGCATCGTCTCCGACGGGGTGAACCGCTACAAGGAGCGCACCGACGGCGGCGTGCTGCTGATCACGCACTACACCCGCATCCTGCGCTACATCAAGCCCGACTTCGTGCACGTGTTCGTCAACGGCAAGATCGTCGCCGAAGGCGGCTCCGAGCTGGCCGACGAACTCGACGCGAACGGCTACGAGCGCTTCACGTCCGCGACCACTGGAGCCTGACATGACCGCGACGGTCCCAGCTCTCGACGTAGCCCGCATCCGGGCCGACTTCCCGATCCTGCACCGTACGGTGCGGGACGGGAAACCGTTGGTGTACCTGGATTCCGGTGCGACCTCGCAGCGTCCGCTGCAGGTGCTGGACGCCGAGCGCGACTTCCTGCTCACCCGTAACTCCGCGGTGCACCGTGGTGCCCATCAGTTGGCGGAGGAGGCGACCGACTCCTACGAGGAGGCGCGCGCCGATATCGCCCGCTTCGTCGGCGCCGACGCCGGCGAGATCGTGTTCACCAAGAACGCGACCGAGTCACTGAACCTGGTGGCCAACGCTTTCGGTGACGACCGGTTCCCGTACAAGGTGGGCCCCGGTGACGAGATCGTCATCACCGAGCTCGAACACCACGCGAATCTCGTTCCGTGGCAGGAACTGGCGCGGCGCACCGGTGCCACTTTGAAGTGGTACGGGATCACCGACGACGGTCGGATCGATCTGGATTCGCTCGAACTGTCTGCTGCGACAAAGATTGTCGCGTTCAGCCACCAGTCGAACGTGACCGGCGCCGTCGCTCCGGTGGACGAATTGGTCCGCAGGGCAAAGCAAGTCGGCGCGTTCGTCGTGCTCGACGCGTGCCAGTCGGTGCCGCACATGGCGGTGGACTTCCACGAGCTCGGTGTCGACTTCGCCGCGTTCTCCGGCCACAAGATGCTCGGCCCGATGGGCGTTGGCGGACTGTACGGCCGTCGCGTGCTCCTGGAAGAGACGCCGCCGTTCATCACCGGTGGATCGATGATCGAGACCGTCACCATGGAGAAGACCACCTACGCGCCGCCCCCGCAGCGCTTCGAGGCAGGTACTCCGATGACGTCGCAGGTGGTCGGGCTGGCCGCCGCGGTGCGCTACCTCGAGAACCTCGGCATGGATGCCGTTGCCGCACACGAGCATTCGCTCACCGGTGCTGCACTGGACGGACTGTCCGGGATCGACGGGGTGCGGATCATCGGACCCACCGAGAACATCGATCGCGGTGGCGCGGTGTCGTTCGTGGTCGACGGGATCCACGCCCACGACGTGGGCCAGATCCTCGACGACCAGGGCGTCGCCATCCGCGTGGGCCACCACTGCGCCTGGCCGCTGCACCGCAAGTTCGGTGTCGCCGCCACCGCACGTGCCTCGTTCGCCGTTTACAACACCCTCGACGAGGTCGACGCACTGGTTGCCGCCGTGCGCAAGGCCAAGAGCTTCTTCGGAGTTGCCTAGATCATGCGTATGGAGCAGATGTACCAGGAAGTGATCCTGGACCACTACAAGCACCCGCACCACCGCGGGCTGCGGGAACCATTCGGTGCCCAGGTGCACCACGTGAACCCCACCTGCGGTGACGAAGTGACCATGCGCGTGCACATCGACGACGCGGGCGAGATCGCCGACGTGTCCTACGACGGTCAGGGCTGCTCGATCAGCCAGGCCGCCACCTCGATCCTCACCGATCAGGTGATCGGCCTGCCGGTGCAGCAGGCGCTGAAGGTGGTCGACTCGTTCAGCGAGATGATCTCCAGCCGCGGCACCGTCGAAGGCGACGAGGACATGATCGGCGACGGCATCGCCCTCGCCGGCGTGAGCAAGTACCCGGCGCGCGTCAAGTGCGCGCTGCTGGGCTGGATGGCGTTCAAAGACGCTGTCGTGCAGATCAGTTCGGCCGAGGAAACCAAGGCACCGATCGGAAATGGGGAGTCTGCCACATGAGTGAGAGCACAGATACCGCACAGACCCCGGAAGCCGTCGAGGCCGAGGTCGCCAAGCCCGCCGAGGTCGAGTTGACCCCCGAGCAGGCCCAGCACATCGACGACCTCGAGGAAGCGATGCGCGACGTCGTCGACCCCGAACTCGGCATCAATGTCGTCGATCTCGGCCTGGTCTACGGCCTTTCGGTCGACGACGAGAACATCTGCACCCTCGACATGACGCTCACCTCGGCGGCCTGCCCGCTGACCGACGTCATCGAAGACCAGTCCCGCAACGCGCTGGTCCGCAGCGGTCTGGTCGAGGACCTCAAGATCAACTGGGTCTGGATTCCGCCGTGGGGCCCGGACAAGATCACCGACGACGGCCGCGAACAGCTGCGGGCCCTCGGTTTCACGGTGTAGCACGGTCTTTCACGAGCCCGGATCCCGCGTGGATCCGGGCTCTTTCATGTGCTGACGGTATTGCACCGCAAGCTTCGATTGTGACCTTGCGCCGTGAGGTTGGCTATCACCGGGCATTCGGTGATGATCTTGAAGGTTCCGGACTTCCGGAACAGCTTTCAAGAGGAGAACTTTCGAATGAGTTTCATGGGTAAGGTCGGCTTCGCCGTCGCGGCGTCGGTTCTTGCGGCCGGGTCGGTGCTGGGCCCCGGTACGGCGAATGCGGCGGGCGACCAGTGGGGCGCGATGGCCGTAGACGGTGACTGGACGAACTTCGGTCGTTCGGTCGACTACCCCACGCGTGCCGAGGCCGAGGCCGCCGCGATGGATCAGTGTGCCGCCGACGGTTGCTTCATCGAGGTCACGTGGGCCAACGGCTGCCTGGCCCTGGTCGACAACGAGGAGTTCATCGCCTGGGGCAAGGGCTCGACCCGCGCCGAGGCCGAGCGTGAGGCCCACCTCGCGCTCACCGAGGGCACCCCGCAGCACCTGCTCGTCAACCTCGGCTCCTCGCAGCTGGCAGGCGGTCGCGTGATCGACACCCTCTGCACCAGTAACGCGGGCTGATGCGTTTCATGGGTAAGGCCGGCTTCGCCGTCGCGGCCTCGGCTCTTGCGGCCGGGTCGGTGCTGGGCGCCGGTGCGGCGAACGCGCAGAGTCTGTACGGCGCGATCGCCTACAGTCCCTCGCACATGACTTTCGAGTCGAGCTTCGACTGGCCGAGTGTCGAGGCAGCAGGTGACCGGGCGGTGGTTCGCTGTGTATACGACGACTGCGAGGTGCTTTTCACCTGGTCCAACGGCTGCGCGGCGGTCGTTACGAACACGCAGGGTTATACGGGCGTGGCATCGGGACCCAACCGCGCCGAGGCCGTGCGAAACGCCATCGCCAAGGTGTCCGAGCTCGCTCCGATGGCATTGCTGGCCAACGTCGGTTCGTCGGAGCTGAGCGGTAACAAGGTCGTCGACGTGATCTGCACGTCGAACGCCGGCTGATCTGGGTTCCCGAGTGCCCGGTGCCGGAGGGGCCGGGCACTCGGTGTTCGGGGTGATCATGTGCCGACCGTGGTGCTGTGATGTTTCACCGTGCGGTTGGCTATCACCGGGCCTTCGGTGATGATCTTGAAGGTTCCGGACTTCCGGAACAGCTTTCAAGAGGAGAACTTTCGAATGAGTTTCATGGGTAAGGCCGGCTTCGCCGTCGCGGCGCTGGGTCTTGCGGCCGGGTCGGTGCTTGGTGCCGGTGCGGCGAATGCGGCGAGCATGCACGGCGTGATCGCGTTCAGCCCCGAGGAATGGGCCTACGCGGTCAGCGTCAACGAGGCTCGCTTCGACGACGCCTACAACGAGGCGATGGAGATCTGTGACGCCGCGGATTGCTCGGTCATGATCTCCTGGACCGATGGTTGCGCCGCGATCGTGGAAAGCGATGAGGGCGTCGCCGCCGGAGCGGGCGCCACTTCGGCGGACGCGACGCGTGCGGCGTTCCAGCGGCTCACCGAGATCACCCCGACCGCCCTGCTGGCCAACGTGGGGTCCTCGGACCTCAGCGGTGCCGAGGTCGTCAAGGTCATCTGCACGGCGAACGCACGCTGACCATCGCAGAGCGAACAGGCCCGGATCCTCATCGAGGGTCCGGGCCTTTGTCGTTGTGCGCTAAGCGTTTTCGGCCGCGGCGACCTGGTCGAACCAGGCGCTGATCATGTCGGCGGTACCGACGATGATGGCGTCGAGTTCGGCGTCGTCGAGTTCGACCGAACGCAACGCGGTGGCGAAGCCCGCGTTGAGTACGACGAAGGCCATCACGTCGATGTCGGCGTGCTTGATCGGGCCGACGATCTGGAGGATGTAGAGCTTGATCAGCATCCGCAGCCGGGGTTCGAATTCGGGGATGCCGCTGCCGTGGAACTGCAGATCGGTGACAAGGGCCCGCACGAGCGGTCCGTTCGAGACGAGAATGTCCACGGCCGAGCGGATCAGGCTGACCACTGCCTCGCGCGGGGATTGCTCGGAGCTGTTGGTCAGCAGCTGGCTGTAACGCTCTTCTACCTGCAGAAACAGGCTGTCGTTGAGTTCTTTGACGATCTCGTCGCGGTCGTTGAAATACCGGTACAGTGTGCCGATGCTCATGCCCGCTTCGGTGGCGATCCGGTTGGTCGAGGTGTTGCCGATGCCGCGGGTGCCGAAAAGATGAGCGGCTACCGAGAGAATGCGCGTTCTCGTCTCCTTCGCCCGGTCCTGCTTGGGGTGTTTGCGCTGCTTATCGGCCTGCGTGGGCATTTATCAACCTCGACGGAAAGAAGAGTAGAAGGTGAGCTGGTGCTCACCCTACAGTCATGATCACAGAGAAACCGAAGTGCGGGTCATCACATAGGCCAACACGACGGAGGCACAACCACCACCGGCGACGCCGGGGTGTAGAAGGAGGAGTCGACGATGACGATCCCACTGGACGAGACGGCACTGTGGCAGCCCCTGCGTGACGTCCGGACGATGACCAGCCGATTGGTCGGTCATTTCGTCGACAACGTCGCGACCTGCCGGACGCTACCCGGCGATGTGATCGCCGGCGACGTCACCTCGGTCACCCGGATGTGCCTGGAAATCGTCGGCGGCATGCTCGACGGCCGCGACGAGGAGGTGAAACTGAACCGGCTCGCGGTGGCGGCGGCCGGCTGGGCGCGCGAGGGCGTGCCGATCGACACGATCCTGCACGCCTTCCACGAGGGCTTCCGGCTCGCGTTCGACGCGGTCTACGACGAGGTAGCCGACACCGATCGCGCGAGCTTGATCCACGGCTTCCGCCGGACCGTCGAGATCTCGGATCTGTTGTGCACCACCGTGACCCGGTCCTACATCCGCGAGCACCGTGAGGCCGTCGGCGAGCATCACACCGCCGTGCACACACTCACCTCGGCGCTGCTGGCCGGTCAGTCGACCGTCACGATGGCCCGCGAGGTCGGGATCACCGTCGCCGACGCGTACTCGGTGTTGGCCATCTCGATCGGGACGCATCCCGACGAGCGTGACCCGCGCGTGAACGGCGCGGTGGTGGCCCGGCGCAAGCTGCGCAGGGTGCAGACCGCGCTGGCGCACCGCTGCGGTGAGCAGGTGTTGTCGCTGCTGTCGGTCGACGGTGGCACCCTGCTGATCCCGTCCGATCTGATGGTCGACGAGCAGCTCGACGCACTGGTCGAGGGTCTGTCGCGGGCCGCGCACGTCGACATCACGGCCGCCCTGGTACCCGCCACCACCGACGAGATCCCCGACGCGGCCCAGCGCGCCCACGAACTCCTCGACATGGTGGAGCGTCTCGACAGCGCCCCCGGCCTGTATCGCTTCGGCGATCTCGCCCTGGAATACCAGCTCACCCGCCCCGGCCCCGGCCGTGCCCGCCTCGGCGAGCTCCTGGCCCCCCTCGACAACCACCCCGAGCTCTACGAAACCCTGCGCGTGCACATCGCCAACAACATGAACCGCCAGCGCACCGCGCGCCTGCTGCACATCCACACCAACACCGTCGACTACCGGCTGCGCCGAGTAGCCCAACTCACCGGCCTCGACCCCGCCCAGTCCTCCGGCCTGTGGCAATTGCGCTCCTCGATGATCGCCCGCAGCTTCCATACCGGCCCCGCCCCCCAATCGACCACCGCCGCCGACACCAGAATCCGCCGCCACCCCTACCCTGACCTGGACGGCGCCCGATCGGCCTGACCCTGGAATCCGCTACATCGAACACCTCGACACAACCGTGCCGAGGTGTTCGCGTGCAGGGGGTAGCACCATCTTCCTTTATATGGTTGCATTGACCAAAACGAGGAGGGGTGATGGCTTTCGAATCCGTAGAGCAACTGTGCCAGGCGATCTCGCAGGGTGCTACGCCGAAGTACCTGGCGTTCTGGGGGCACAGTCCACGTCGGGACGGGACACTCGGCTCGAGTCGCCTGAGTCAGTGGTGGCCTGCGAGTTTCGTGGTCGACGGGGTGGAATTCGCCAGTGCTGAGCACTACATGATGTGGCGCAAGGCGTTGCTGTTCGATGACGCGGCCACGGCGGCGAAGGTGCTCGAGGTCGGTCACCCGAGCCAGGCGAAGAAGCTCGGAAGGCAGATCAGGGACTTCGACGAAAATGTTTGGGTGGGTGCGCGATTCGACATCGTTGTCGCGGGGAGTGTGGCCAAGTTCGGGCAGGATGACGCGCTGCGGAAGTTCCTGACCGGGACCGGTTCTCGCGTGCTCGTCGAGGCGAGCCCGGTGGACCGGATCTGGGGGATCGGGTTGGCCGCCGACGATCCGGACACGACTGAGCCGGGTCGGTGGAAGGGGTTGAACCTGCTCGGGTTCGCGTTGATGCGGGCGCGGGATGAGCTGATTCGTCAGTAGGTGGTTCGACGCTACTTGTCGGTGGGCGTTGTTAGTCTGTGGCGGATGAACGATCCGGGAGGAATCGGACGTCACAATGTGCGAAAACCGCTGTGCCCGGGGCTGTCTCGGTGCCACGGTGGGATTCGCTGATGGGCCGTCGCCGCTATGCCGGAAAACTATTTCCGGGGGAGTGGGCGGGGAGTTCATGATTGGTTCGGCTTCGAGGCGCGGAGTCGGTATTTCGATGGGGAGAATCTCTGATGTCTGTGCTGGGCAAATATGCCCTTGGTGTGGCTGCTGTGTCGGCGGTGGCGGCGTTCACCGTGGTGACCGCGGGGCCTGCTTCCGCGGGGGCGAGCGGGGTCGCGATCGCGGAGGTGCCGGGGTACACCGCCGTGTCACGTGATGGTGGATTCCAGGCCGCGGCGGGCGATCTCTACGGGGCGCTGGCGTTGTCGCCGGGCAACGCGGTGGTGGCCTCGGCGGTGAATTACGGCAGCTGGGCGGCGGCCAGCCGGGCCGCACTCGACGAGTGTGGGGTCAGGGACTGCCAGGTGGTCGTCGAATTCCGCAATGCCTGCGGTGCGGTGGCCCAGGGTGCGGACTACCGGTTCGGCTGGGCATGGGATCACTCCCTGGCCGCAGCCGAGCGGGCCGCGGTGGATGTGCTCGGCTTCAGCGCCCCGCCCTTCCCCGACCTGGGTTCGGCGTCGCCCCGCGCGGCGAGCGTGATCCTGTCGGCCTGCACGGCCAACGTCTGACGCAAGTAGGGGCACAGAGTGAACAACTCTGTGCCCCTACTGTTTTCAGCGGCGCAGCACTTTTCTGGCCAGCCAGTTGCCGAAGAACTGCACACCCTGCACGCCGACGATGATGATCAGCACCGCGACCAGCGTGACCTGCCACTGGAACTGCTGATACCCGTAGACGATGGCGAAATCACCGAGCCCACCACCGCCGACCGTCCCCGCCATCGCGGAGATGTCGACGATCGAGATCACCACGAACGTGTAGCCGAGGATCAACGGCCCCAACGCTTCCGGGATGATCAGCGTGACAATGATCCGCAGCGGTCCCGCGCCGACCGCGCGAGCCGCCTCGATCACGCCGGGATCGACCGTCACCAGGTTCTGCTCGACGATCCGCGCGATACCGAACGACGCCGCGACGATCATCACGAACAGCGCCGCCTCGGAACCGATTGTCGTGCCGACCACCTCCAGGGTGACCGGACCGAGCGCGGCCAGCAGAATGATGAACGGAATCGGGCGCACGATATTGACCAACACATTGAGCACGAAGTAGGTCGGCGCGTTCGCCAGCAACCCGCCCTTGCGGGTCGTGTAGAGCGCGGTTCCCAGGACGAGCCCGATCACCCCGGCCACCACGAATGTCACGCCGACCAGGTAGACGGTGGTCCCGATCGCCTCGAACAGTGTGGGCCGCAGCTTCTCCCAGTTCGTTTCCATCAGCGGGCCTTCCGTTCCAGGTCGGCGACAACACGATCCAGCGCGGCATCGGGGCCGTGCAGCGCCAGTGTGACGCTGCCGAAGGTCTTGTCCTGCAACGTGCTCACCCCGCCGTAGACGATCTCGAAGCGCACGTCGGCGGCGGTCGCGGCGGCCAATGCCGCGCCGAGCCCGCTGTCGTCATCGATGTCGACGGTGACCAACCGCCCGCCGTGCAGTTCGCGCAAGCGATCCAGTTCCGTCGCATCGGGCCGATTGTGCAGCACGGTCGCCACGAACGACCGTGTCGGCGCGGCCTGCGGTGCCGCGAAAACATCGAAGGTGGAAGCCAATTCGACGATCCGCCCCTCGGCCAGCACCGCGACCCGGTCGGCGACCGCCCGGATCACATCCATCTCGTGGGTGATCACCACGATGGTCACCCCGAGTTCGGCGTTGATCTTCTTCAGCAGTCGCAGCACCTCACCCGTGGTTTCCGGGTCGAGCGCGGAGGTGGCCTCATCGGCGAGCAACAGTGAAGGCGACGTCGCCAGCGCCCTGGCGATCCCGACCCGCTGCTTCTGCCCACCCGACAGCTGATCGGGGTACGCGCGCGCCTTGTCGGCGAGCCCGACGAATTCCAGCAGTTCGGCGACCCGGGCCTTGCGCTCGGCCCGCTTCCAGCCCGCCACCTTCAGCGGATACTCGATATTGCCTGCGGCAGTGCGGGATCGGAACAGATTGAACTGCTGGAACACCATGCCGATATCGCGGCGCAGCCTGCGCACCTGCGCCTCCGGCACCCCGGTGATGGGGGTGGCGGAGATCGTGACAGTGCCGGAGGTGGGCTTGTCGAGGGCGTTGATCAGCCGCACCAGCGTGGACTTGCCCGCGCCCGCGTAGCCGATCACCCCGAAGATCTCACCGGGTTCGATCCGCAGGTCGATGTTCTCCAGTGCGGTGTGCTGGTCTTTGCCGCTGCCGAAAACCTTCGTGACGGAACGGAATTCGACCGCCGCGTTCACTTGGTCGTACGGATGCCCTGCTGCACCCGGTCCAGGATCTGCTCGAGCTCGGGGCCGGTGCGGTTCACCGCGACCGCGGTGCCCTTGGTGACCTCGGCGTGCGCGGTGGCCACGGCCTGGTCTTTCCAGATCTCGGTCAGCTTCAGATAGGTCGGATTGTTCTTGTCCTCGGCGCGGCTGACGATCACATTGATGTAGGGCTCGGCGGCCGGATTCTTCGGATCATCCTTGTACAGCGCCGATTTCGGATCGACACCCGAGCGCTCCAGGAAGGTGTTGTTGATCACCGAGCCGTCGACCGACGGCAGCGACAGTGCGGTCTGGGCGGCGTCGACCGGGGTCACCCGCACCTTGGAAGCGGCCTTGTCGATATCGGCCGGGGTCGGCTGGGTCGGCGTGCCGCTGAGCTTCAGCAACCCGGCCGCCTGCAGCACGAACAGCGCGCGCGCCTGGTTGGTCGGATCGTTGGGAATCGCGATCTCGCCGCCGGCCGGGATATCGGCCAGCGTCTTGTGCTTCTTCGAGTAAAGACCCAGCGGCACAATGTAAGTCGAGCCGATCGGGGTGAGCGTGTCCGAGCTCGCCACGTTGTACTGGCCGAGGAACTGCAGGTGCTGGAACAGGTTGAGGTCGATCTGCTTCTGCGACAGCGCCGTGTTCGGCTGCTTGTAGTCGGAGAAATTGGTGACCTTCAGGGTGATGCCCTGCTCCTTGGCCTTCTGTTCGAAGACCTCGAACGCCTTGTCCTTGTCGGTGGTGCCGATCCGCACCACCGTGCCCGACGCGTCATCGGAACCGCACGCGGTGAGGGTGAGGGCCGCGGTGGCAATCAGCACCGGGATCGCCAGTGTTCTAGAGAATTTCACTCGGCAATCCAAGCCGTCCCAGCAACCCTCGACAATGGTTTAGCTTGCCGCGAGCGAAACCCTCGCCAATACCTGGACGAGCGTCTAACTTTGCGACGTCAGTCGTGCAGGAACTTGTGGACCAGCATGACGGCCATCGATCCCTCGCCGACGGCGGCGGCGACGCGGTGGCCGTTGAACGCGCGCACGTCACCGGCCGCGAACACCCCAGGGACCGTGGTTTCCAGGTGGAGGGGTGGGCGTTCCAGGTGCCAGGCGGCGGCGTCGACGGTGGCGATGTCGGGGCCGGTGAGGAGGTAGCCGTGGTCGTCGCGGGCGAACGAATCATCGAGCCAGCCGGTTGCGGGGTTCGCGCCGATGAACGCGAACAGCCAGGTGGCGGGTACTTCTTCCACGGCGCCGGTCTTGCGGTCGCGCAGGGTGAGGTGTTCGAGGTGGGTGTCACCGGAGGCGTCGACGACTTCGACGCTGGTGCGCACCTCGATGGTCGGGATCGACGCGATCTGCTCGATCAGGTAGCTCGACATCTCTACGGCCAGGGAATCGGCGCGGACCAGCATGATCACCTTGCGGGCGCAGGAGGAGAAATAGACCGCCGCCTGACCCGCGGAGTTCGCACCGCCGACGATGTAGACATCGGAGCCCGAGCACAGCGGTGCCTCGGTGAGTGCGGAGAAGTAGAACACGCCGCGGCCGTTGAACTTGTCGACACTCGGGATGTCGAGGGTGCGGAAGGAGGCGCCGGTCGCGATGATCACCGAGCGAGCGGTGACGGTGACGTCGTCGGTGCAGTGGACCGCGAAGCCGTGGTCGGTGGGGCGCAGCTGGTCGGCCTGCAGGCTGATCACCAGTTCGGCGCCGAATTTGGCAGCCTGTCTGCGGGCGCGGTCGGTGAGGTCGGAACCGGAGATGCCGTCGGGGAAACCGAGATAGTTCTGGATGTCGGAGCTCAGTCCGGCCTGGCCGCCGATCGCCCACCGTTCGAGCAGGATCGTGTGCAGCCCCTCCGAGGCGCCGTAGAGCGCGGCCGCCATGCCGGCGGGTCCGCCGCCGACGATGAGCAGGTCGTAGTCGTCGGCGGTGGGTTTCGTATGTAGACCCACCCACTCGGCGAGCTGTTCCTCGCCGGTGGGTTTGAGGGCGCGTCCGTCCGAGGCGATCAGCACCGGCGTGTCCTCGGCGGTGAAACCGTGTTCGTCGAGGAGCTTTTGTCCGGTCGGATGGCTGGGTTGCACCCAGCGACAAGTGATTTCGTTGCGGGCCAGGAAGGTGCGGATCGCGGTGCACGCGGGCGACCACATGTCGGCGACCACGGTCAGCTCGGCGTTGTCGTGCTCGTCCTGCGGAGTAGGAGCCACCTGTCGAGAATAGGCCGGACCTGGGGATATGGGTGCGCGGCACTCCGTACCTCCGGGCCGACCCGGACCCGGCACGAATCAGCGCAGCGGGTGCTCGACCGACAACCGCCCCCGGCGGACGAGGTCGCGTTTGGTGATCGGCGGCAGCGTGGCGTCGTCGTCCGGGGTCGCGGGATTGGCGCGAACCAGCAACGTGACGGTCGCGGCGGGCACGAAGCCGCTGCTGGTCATCAGCGCGGCCGAGGCACTGTTGCGGTCCTCGACATCGGTGACGATATGGCGGGCCCCGCGCGCGAACAGCGCCTCCGAGCACACGTTCACCAGCCGCCGCGCGATCCCGTGGCCCTGCATATCGGGGGCGACCGCGATCCATTCCAGATACGCCCAGTCGTCGCGATGCTCGAACTCCATCGACCCGAGCACGAACCCGACCACCCGGTCGGAATCCAGGGCCACCCAGCAGGCGTTGTCGGGGCTGTCGAGGTGCTGGGCGACGGCCGTGAGCGACCACGATGTGTACGGCTTGATGGTGGTGTCGAAGACCTGATGGCCGAGGTCGAGGACTTGGCGCAGGTGTCCCAATCCCATCGGCACGACAGCGATGGCGGTGTCCATGGCCGCCAGTGTGCCCTACGCGCCCTTGCGGGCCTTGGACGCTGTGGTCTTGGCCGCGGCTTTGCGCGGTGCGGCCTTCTTGGCCGCGGTCTTCTTCGCCGGCTTCTCCGGGGCGGCTTCCCTGCGCCCGCTGGCCTCGAGACTGCGCTGCAGCGCGGCGACCAGATCCACGACCTCGGCGTCGGCCTGTTCGGCGGGCTCGGTCTCCGCCGCCGGTTCGACCTTGCCGGTGCCGCTGGCGATCGCCTCGTCGAGGAGTTTCTGCAGTTCGATCTGGTATTCGTCGGTGTATTCGGACGGATCGAAATCACCGGACATCGACTCGACCAGAGTCTCGGCCATCTTCAGTTCCTGCGGGCGCGGGGCGGGCGCGTCCTCGAGCGACGGGAATTCGACCGCACGCACCTCGTCGGGCCACAGCAGCGTCTGCAGCACCAGCACACCGTCGCGCACGCGCAACGCGGCCAGGCGTGTCTTCTGCCGCAGGGTGAAGTGCACGAGCGCGGTCTTGTCGGTCCGTTCGAGGGTCGCGGCCAGCAACTGATAGGCCTTCGGGGTCGTCGAATCGGGTTCGAGGTAGTAGCTCTTGTCGAACAGGATCGGGTCGATCTCCTCGGACGGCACGAACTCCAGCACCGGAATCTCGTGCTTCTCGGCCGCGGGCAATTTCGAGAAATCCTGATCGGTCAACACCACCTGCTCACCGTCGGGCGAGGTATAGGCCTTGTCGATATCGGCGAACTGCACAGAATTCCCACACACCTGACACACCCGGTCATATTTGATCCGGCCCCCGTCCTTGGCGTGGACCTGATGGAACCGAATGTCGTGATCCTCGGTCGCGGTATAAACCTTGACCGGCACATTGACCAGCCCGAAAGCGATCGAGCCCTTCCAGATCGACCTCATTTCCCCATCATGGTCGATATGTTGCGCCCTGGCGAGCAAGCGGCATCGAATCGCCGCTGGTCCGTAACCGGGGAGAGCTTGAAAAAGGGACTCGCGCGGCTCCGAATTGGTTGATAGACAAGCGCATGGCCGTTATGTCAGTACCCGCTCTGTTGGCGTTCGCCGGGCTCTGTCTGCTGCTGGCGATTACGCCGGGGCCCGACACCTTTCTCGTGCTGCGCCATTCCCTGTCCGGTGCGCGGCTCGGCATAGCCGCCGCGGCCGGTTCCGGGCTCGGATCGTTCGCCTGGCTGCTTGTGGTCGCCGTCGTCGCAGCTCGTGCGGGGCGATGGTTGCGCAGGCCGAAGGTCGCCCGCGCGCTGGGCAATCTGAGTTCCCGCGCATTGGCCGTCCTCGGTGTCGCCACGCTCTCGGCCCGCACGACTTCGTAGCAGGTCGCCGGGCGCGGCTCGGTGGTGCGGCGGCAGTGGGCGATATCGGGTCTGGTCCAATCGTGGGGTGCGTGCGGACCTGATCGTGTGTGGGCTCGGTCCTGCGGGGCGGGCGGTGGCTCATCGTGCGGTTGCACAGGGGTTGGCGGTGGTTGCGGTTGATCCGGCGCCGGAGCGGGTGTGGACGCCTACTTATGCGGCTTGGGCTGATGAGTTGCCGGGGTGGCTTGGTGCCGAGGTGGTGGCGGCGACGGTGGCGGGGCCGTTGGCTTGGGGGGTGGGGGAGCATCGGATCGAGCGGGTTTATCGGGTGTTCGATACTGCGGGGCTGCAAGCTTCGCTGACGCTGGATGGGGTGACGGTGCTCGCGGATCGGGTGGTCGAGGTCGATGCGCGGGGTGGGACGGTGCGAACCGCAGAGGGGGTGACCTGTACCGGACGGGTGGTGGATGCGCGCGGATTGGGGCGCAGGCCCGGGCGTGCTGAGCAGACTGCCTATGGTGTGGTTCTCGATCGCGACCACGGCGAGACGTTGTTCATGGATTGGCGTCGCGACAACGGTGCCGGGCCCGATGAGATGCCGTCGTTCCTCTACGTGGTGCCGCTCGGTGGCGATGCCGTGTTGTACGAGGAAACCTGCCTGGCAGGCCGACCCGCACTCACGCCGGAAGTGTTGCGGCACAGGCTGGAACATCGGCTCGAGGCGCGCGGGATCGAGCTGTCCGGAACCGAACCGGTTGAGCGAGTGCGATTTCCGGTGCAGGGTGGCACACCGGGGAACGGGCGGTTCGGTGCGGCCGGGGGACTCACACATCCGGCGACCGGTTACAGCGTCGCCGCCGCCCTCGCCGCAGCCGACATCGTCGTCGCGGGCGGGAACATCTGGACCCCGCAGGCTCGCGCGGTCGCTGCCCTGCGCCGCGCCGGATTGCGTGCGCTGCTGGCCCTTCCGCCGCGCGAGGTACCGATCTTCTTCGATGCGTTCCTCGGTTTGCCTGCCCCGCTGCAACATTCGTACCTGTCGGGACGCGACGACCTTCGCGGAACTCTGGCGGCGATGCGCGCATTGTTCGCTGACCTACCCCCGCGCCTGCAACGCACCCTCGCTACCTCGGTCATCGGCATCGGCTAGCCGGTAGCGGAGAACCTGTTTACCCAATCGTCAATTTCTCAAACATGCCGGGGCGCAACACCCTTGCTAGGATTTCGCTGTCCGGCGTCGTGGCCGGGCATGCCGCCTACCGCACGCCATCGTGCCGACCGGTTCGGGGCGCGGGGGCTGACGTCGGGGTGGTCACCGGTCAATCTGTCGGTCGTCGAAATCCGGGTGATCAAACGTGCATGTCGAAGCCCCACCCCCGCGCACTCGCGCCACCCACCTGGTGCACGGCGAGAACAGTCGCAAGGTATCGCGAAAAGCCATGTTGGGCTTGCTGATCGGTGCGCTCGGCAGTGTCGCCGTCTGCTATCTCCTCGTCGACGACCTCCGGGTGTTCCTGATCGTCGCCGGTGTCAGCTTCTCGGTGTTCGCCATGGTGATGAGCTGTTCGTTCCTGGTCTCGCTGGTTTACATGCACCGCGAATCGGGGCTGGAAGGTCAGCTGCTGCTCGCCGAGCCCGACGGGCCCGCTCGCGAGGCCATCGCGGTGCTCATCCCGGCCAGGCACGAAACCGATGTGCTCGCCCACACCCTGCTCAACACCGCCTGGACCCAGCGTGATCATCCCGCGCATCGCGTCGTGACGGTGATCAACGACGACGATCCCGAAACCTGCGCTGTCGCAGCGACTACCGCGCATGTCGTCAACGAGGGCTTCGCCCGTGGGCACGGCTACGACCGCATCCGCCGCGACCTCGACGAAGCCCTTCGCTTCGCACCCGCCCGCACCCACGAAACGCCCGGCCCCGTCCAGCTGCTGATCTACCCGCTGCGCGACCGTCCGCCGAACAAACCGCAGCAGCTCAACTACGCGTTCTGGCAGTTGCGCGACGAGTTCACCGTGTTCACGATCCTCGATGCCGAATCGCTGGCCGCGCCCGGTCTGCTGTGCGCGGTCGACCAGGCCTTCCAGGACCACCCCGAAGTCGAGATCATCCAGGGCGGCATCCAGCTGATGGACCCGCAGATCACCGGCACGTTCCGGCGCCGCGTCGGCCAGCGCCTGCACCGCTGGTACGCCTGGCACAACCTCCTGGAATACACCCGCTGGTTCTCCTCGCAGATGCGCTACCAATCCGACCGCGGCTTCATGCCGCTGGGCGGCAACACCGTCTTCTTGCGCGCGGAACTGCTGGCCAAATCCGACGGCTGGCCGATGTCGCTCACCGAGGACTGCGAACTCGGCATCCGCGCCACCGCGGTGCACCGTGCCCGCACGCTCACCTTCTACGACCCGCGCCTGACCACCCGCGAGGAAACCCCGCCCAGCTTGCTGACGCTGGTGAAACAGCGGCGCCGCTGGAACATCGGGTTCCTGCAGAGCCTGGTCGCGGGCAACTGGCGGTCGCTGCCGACGGTGCGCAGTCGCATGGTGGCGGTGTGGATCCTGTCGATGAGCCTGTTCCAGACGATCTCGCTGGCCATCCTGCCGCTGACCCTGATCACCCTGTTCTGGATCAAATCGCCCGCGCCGCTCGCGGTGGCGGTGTGCCTGCCGACAATTCCGATCGTGCTCGGAATCGCCTTGCAGCTGTTGCAGATTCGCGAATACGGCCGGATCTACGCGCGCCGGGTGCCGTGGCATGTGTACCCGCTGTTCGTGGTGACCTTCTATCCGTATCAGCTGGTGCTGTCGTTCGCCGCGCTGCAGGCCGTGGTCTGGTACGCGATGGGCAAACTCGGCTGGGACAAGACCGCGCACGTCGGCGACCACTTCGACGTCGCCCCGGCGCTGAGCAGGACCGCATGAGCGCGCCCGCCATTGACGCACTCGCCCCGGTCGTCGAACTGGTTCCCGCGAAACCTCGGCTCACCCCGCGCCGCAAGACCCAGCTCCTGATCGCCGCGCTCGCCCTGTGCTCGGGTATGGTGACCGCGATCGGCATCACCGGCTATCCGATCCGTTTCGGTGACGAGGGCGTGTATGTCGCTCAGGCATGGGCGATTCCGAATCTGGGTGCCCTCGCGCACTACACCTACTGGTACGACCATCCGCCGCTGGGCTGGGTGCAGATGTCGATCTGGTTCGAACTCACCCGCGGCCTGCAACGCTGGTCGGACAACACGGTGATGGCGGGCCGTGAGTTCATGGTCGTCATCCGAATGGCCACGGCCGCACTGCTGTTCGTGCTCGCCCGGCGCATGGGGTTGCGCACCGGCTGGGCCGCCGTCGCGGTGGTGCTGTTCGTGTTCAGCCCGCTGGCCGTGCACTACGGCCGAATGGTGTTGCTGGACAACATCGCTCTCGCCTGGCTGCTGGCGAGCTTCGTGCTCGCGCTCTCGCCCCGGCGACGATGGGGCGCGGCGGTCGGGGCGGCGGTGTGCTTCGCGATCACCGTCACCACGAAGGAAACCCTCGCCATCGCCGCACCCGCCCTGGCCTACGCGCTGTGGCGGCACTATCGCGGGGCGGGCAACCGGGAGTACGTCGTGGTCTCGGTCGCGGTGGTGTTCGTGATGTCGGTGTCGCTGTATCCGCTGTTCGCGGCGGTCAAGAGCGAATTGCTGCCCGGTGTGGGGCACGTCAGTCTGTGGGAGGCGATCGAGTGGCAGCTGTCGGCTCGGGCGGGTAGCGGCTCGATCCTGGATCCGGACAGCGATGTCCGCAGGCTCATCGACACCTGGCTCGAGCTCGACCTGTTGCTGCCCATCGGCGGTGTGTTCGCCACCGCCGCACTGGTTTTCGTGCCTCGGTGGCGACCGGTGGTGGTGCTCGTGGTCGCCCAGCTGCTGATGCTCGCGCGCGGGGGATATGTCCCCGCCATGTACGTGGTGACGGTGCTGCCGTTCCTGGCGCTGGCACTGGCCGCTGTCGCCGATCTCGGGCACGCGCGCATCGCCGCCTGGTACGTCGAGAAGCACTGGCGCGTCACCGCGCTCGCCACGGTCGTACTGCTCGTCGCACTGCCGATCGCCGCGACCACCCTGGCCGGCACCTGGCCGACCACCTTGGCGCGACAGTTCACCCTCGACGAGGACCGCCCCGAACGCGAAGCGGTCGCCTGGATCGCCGCCAACGTCCCGCGTGACGCGCTGGTGGTCACCGAAAGCGAACTGTGGCTCGACCTGCTCAACGCCGGATTCGACGCCGAGCACAATGTCTGGGTCTACAAGGTCGACAGTGACCCCGGCGTCGCCACCGACATCGGCACCTGGACCGCCATCGACTACCTCGCCCTGTCCGCGGCCACGATCTCGGCCCAATCACCGGCCACGATGCCGTGGGTGTTCACCGCCATCGACCACGCTCAGGTGGTCGCGACCTTCGGTGCGGGCGCCACCGAAGTCACCGTGATGCGGGTGGTGCATACCGTTAGCTGACCGGCCTCGACAGCGGTCCGGCCGAGGCCCGGCGGCACCGCCACGATGTTGCTACGATCGCCACGCGAACGCGCCGACCCGCCAACAGGATCGGGTGAGACGAGGCGGTCGGCCGGAACAATTCCAGCCCCGCGCGTCGAAGTGCGCCTCGCGTCAGAGCGTGATCAGTTAGGGGTTTCGGTGTTCGAATTCACCAGGCGGCGCAGTCGCTGGGTGCTCGGCGTTTTCGCGGTGCTCGCAGTGGTGCTCGGTGCACTGGGCGCCACGCTGTTCGAGCGGGTGGAGGGCGGCGGATACACCGACCCCGGCAGTGAATCCAGCCGCGCGCTCGAGGTGTTGCGTGACGAGTTCGGGCAGGCACCACCGAACCTGCTGCTGCTGGTGGAAACCGAGTCGTCGGTCGAGGACCCCGAATCCACCGCGGCGGCAACGGCATTGGTCGCCAACCTGCAGGAACGCGCCGGTGTCACCGACGTGATGTCGTACTGGACCACTCACCTGCCCGCGCTGCGCAGCGTCGACGGCAAGCAGGGCATGATCGTCGCGAGCGTGCTCGGCAGCGAACGCGAGATCGACGAGCGCGTCACCGCCATCTCCGAGGAGTTGACGGGCGAGCAAGGATCGTTGCAGGTCAGGGTGGGCGGATTCGCCATGCTGATGCACGAGACGGTGCAGCAGAGCAAGACCGATATCGTCAAGGGCGAGGCCATCGCCTTCCCACTCACCCTGATCGCGCTGATGTTCGTCTTCGGTGGCCTGGTCGCCGCGAGCCTGCCGCTGCTCGTCGCGATCGGCACCGTGCTCACCACCATGGGCGCGCTGTGGTTGCTCACCCTGTTCACTCCGTTGTCGGTCACCGCGACCAACGTGGCGACCCTGCTCGGTCTCGGGCTGGCCATCGACTACAGCCTGCTGATCGTGAGCCGCTACCGCGACGAACTCGCCGAGGGCCGCACCCCGGCAGGCGCGGTCGCCACCACCATGCGCACCGCTGGCCGCACCGTCGCGTTCTCCGCGCTCACGGTCGCGGTGGCGTTGGCCGGGCTGTTGTTCTTCCCGCTGCTGGCGATCCGGTCGATGGGCTACGCCGGCATCGTCGTCGCGGCGCTGGCCGCGCTGGTGTCGCTCACCGTGCTGCCCGCCGCGCTGTTGCTGATCGGCACGCGCATCGACAAGGGCCAGCTCGGCTGGTGGTTCCTGCGCGCACCACGTCCCGCACCTGGCGAGGGCGCCTGGCACAAGCTCGCCACCGCCGTGATGCGTAAGCCCATCTCGATCGGACTCGCTGTCACGGCGCTGCTGCTCCTGCTCGGCGCGCCGTTCCTGGGCGTGAAACTCGGTTTCCCCGACGAACGAACCCTGCCCGCATCGATGAACTCGCGTCAGGTCGCCGAGATCGTGGCGCGCGACTTCGGCGAGAGCGACCAGCACACCCTCGTCGCGGTGCTGCCCGAGAGTGCTTACAGCGCAGCGGGACTCGACACCATCGCCCGCGACATGTCCGACCTGGACAACGTCCGCCGCGTCGACACCGCCACCGGCAGCTACGCCCAGGGCGGGTTGCTCGTCGAACCCACCGCGGCCAACGCGCGATTCCGGGTCGAGAAGGCCGTCTACCTGTCGATCGTGCCCGCCACCGGCGACAGCGACGCCCTGGCGAACCTGGTCCACCAGGTGCGCGCGGTGCCGACACCGAGCGAGTTGCTGGTCGGTGGCGTGGCCGCGGCCAACGTCGATTCGGTGGCCGCCATCGAGAACGAACTGCCGTGGGCGCTCGGTTTCGTGGTGATCATGATGCTGATCGTGCTGTTCGCGCTCACCGGCAGTGTGGTGCTGCCGGTGCTGGCGGTGATCCTCAGCGCGCTGAGCCTGACCGCGACCTTCGGTGCGCTGGTGTGGATCTTCCAGGACGGGCACCTGTCCGGGGTGCTCGGCTTCACCGTCACCGGGGACCTGTCGGCCACCGTCCCGGTGATGCTGTTCGCCGCCGCCTTCGGTCTCGCGATGGACTATCAGGTGTTCCTGCTCTCGCGGATCCGCGAGGAATACGACCGCACCGGCAAGAACGAGACAGCGGTCGCGCTCGGCTTGGAACGGGTGGGGCGCATCGTCACCGCCGCCGCGATCCTGATCTCACTGGTGTTCCTCGGCTTCCTCGCCTCCGACATCACCTTCATGAAGGCCTTCGGCATCGGCCTGCCGCTGGCGGTGATCGTCGACGCCACCCTCGTGCGCGGGTTCCTGCTGCCCGCCGCGATGAAGCTGCTCGGCGAAGCCAACTGGTACGCACCGGAATTCCTGCACCGCCTGCACGACCGGTGGGGCCTGGACGACAGCGGTTCGGCACGTTCGAAACGCGAAGTGGTGGTGCGTGATCCGCTCGCCGCTCGGTCCGAGGAGATCGTCGTCATGGATCCGCTCGCGCGCGCCGAGGCGGCACGTGCCGCCTCGGCGCGGGAGGCGGCGATGGCCGAGGAAAGCGCCAGCCTGACGGCATCGGCGGGAAGCCGGGAAACCTCGGACTGACACGCTTGCGCAGCCGACGTGACGAGGGCGACACCGGACTTCCGGTGTCGCCCTCGGTCGTTGCGGCAGCTTCAGATGCCGCCGGTGGCCAGCAACCCGCCGTCGACCCGCACACAATCCCCGGTGATCCACGCAGCCTCGTCGGAGACCAGAAACGCGATCAGCCGGGCCACGTCCTCGGGCACGCCGAGCCGCTTCATCGGATACACGCTCGCGGCGCGCTCCTCGTCGTCGGCGTACAGCGCATCGGCGAACTTGGTCTTGATCACGCCCGGCGCCACCGCGTTCACCCGGATCTTCGGGCCCAACTGCCAGGCCAGCTCCTCGGTGAGCCGGATCAGCGCCGCCTTGGACGCGCCGTAGGCGGAGATCACCCCGGACGAACGAATGCCGGCCACGCTGGCCACGTTCACGATCGCACCGCCGTGCTCGGCCATCCACGCGCGGTAGGCCTGCTGGATATAGCCCAGCGAACCCACCACGTTCACGTCGAAGATCTTGCTGACGCCACCCAGATCGGCATCCATCAGCGCCCCGTAGACCGGGTTGATGCCGGTGTTGTTGATCAGGATGTCGAGCGATCCGAACTCGGTGACGGCCCTGGCGACGGCTTCCGTGCGCGCGTCGGCGTCACCGGCGTTGCCTGCGATGAAGCTCACCTGACCCGGGTGGCCCAGCGCCCGCAGCTCGGTGGCCGCGGCTTCGAGTGGTTCGGGTTTACGGGCGGTGATCAGCACGTTCGCGCCCCGGCGGATCAGTTCTGCCGCAGTCGCGAGGCCGATGCCACGGCTGGCTCCGGTGACGAGAGCGGTGCGGCCGAGTAGGTCGGTAGTCATGGGACGAGAGTAACCACGCTCACATCGGGCAACGCCGGGTTCGGCTTCCGGCGGTGTCGACGGTAAAATAAGTGGTTCTTGCCGATATGCCCTTTCCGTTTGTCTTACTCTGAGGAGAACTCTGTGATCACGGCGACCGACCTGGAGGTCCGGGCCGGAGTCCGCACCCTGCTCTCGGCCCCTGGGCCGGCGCTGCGGGTGCAGTCCGGCGACCGGATCGGACTGGTCGGTCGCAACGGTGCGGGCAAGACCACCACCCTGCGCATTCTCGCGGGCGAGGGTGAGCCGTACGCCGGAAAGATCACGCGCTCCACCGACATCGGTTACCTGCCGCAGGACCCGAAGGAAGGCGATCTCGATGTGATCGCCAAGGACCGGGTGCTCTCGGCGCGCGGGCTCGATGTGCTGCTGCGCGACATGGAGAAGGCCCAGGTCGAGATGGCCGAGGTGGCCGACGATGACGCCCGCGACAAGGCAATTCGCCGGTACGGGCGCCTCGAGGACCAGTTCTCCTCGCTCGGCGGTTACGTCGCCGAGAGCGAAGCAGCGCGTATCTGCAACAGCCTCGGCCTACCCGACCGCGTGCTCGATCAGCAGCTGCGCACCCTCTCCGGTGGTCAGCGCCGACGGATCGAACTGGCCCGAATCCTGTTCTCGGCCTCCGACGGTTCCGGCGGGCGCTCCGATCGCATCCTGCTGCTCGACGAGCCGACCAACCACCTCGACGCCGACTCCATCACCTGGCTGCGTGGCTTCCTGCAGAGCCACGACGGCGGCCTGATCGTGATCAGCCACGATGTGGAACTGCTCGGTGACGTGGTGAACAAGGTGTGGTTCCTCGACGCCGTGCGCGGCGAGCCCGACGTCTACAACATGGGCTGGAAGAAGTACCTCGACGCCCGTGCCACCGACGAGCAGCGTCGCGTGCGCGAGCGCGCCAATGCCGAGAAGAAGGCGGGCGCGCTGCGTCAGCAGGCCGCCAAGCTCGGCGCCAAGGCCACCAAAGCCGCTGCGGCACACCAGATGGTGCGTCGCGCCGAACGGTTGATCAACGAGCTCGACGAGGTGCGTGTCAGCGACAAGGTCGCCAAGATCCGCTTCCCCGAGCCCGCACCCTGCAGCAAGACCCCGCTCATGGTGAAGGACCTGACCAAGCTCTACGGCTCCCTCGAGATCTTCACCGGCGTGAACTTCGCCGTGGACAAGGGCAGCCGCGTGGTCGTGCTCGGCCTCAACGGTGCCGGTAAGACGACCATGCTGAAACTGCTCGCCGGTGTCGAGACACCGACCGCGGGTGGTGTCGAAACGGGTCGTGGGCTCAAGGTCGGCTACTTCGCCCAGGAGCACGACACCCTCGACGACTCGGCCTCGGTGTGGGAGAACATCCGCCACGCCTCGCCCGACGCGGGGGAGCAGGAGCTGCGCAGTCTGCTCGGCGCGTTCATGTTCACCGGTCCGCAGCTGGATCAGCCCGCAGGCACGCTGTCCGGCGGTGAGAAGACGCGTCTGGCACTGGCCGGGCTGGTGTCCTCGGCGGCGAACGTGCTGCTGCTCGACGAGCCGACCAACAACCTCGACCCCGTCTCGCGTGAGCAGGTGCTAGAGGCGCTGCGCACCTACGCGGGCGCGGTGGTACTGGTGACGCACGACCCGGGCGCGGCCGAGGCGCTCAACCCGGAGCGGGTCATCCTGCTGCCCGACGGCACCGAGGACCACTGGTCCGCCGAGTACGCGGAGCTCATCGATCTCGCGTAAGAACGACGGTGTGTCGCACGTGAAACGCGGTGTCGCGCCGGGATCGCGTGAGTTCGATCACTGTTTTCGTTGATCACCGAGTGCGGAGTGTCTAGCCTGGAAGAAGTGCTCGGGGACTCGGAGGAAGCCATGAGCGACAGTGCCAGACAGGCCGCTAGGTCGGCCAAGGGTAAATCGACGATCGGCAAGTCAGCCCTGGGCAAGGGCACCCGGGTGACGGGCAAGTCCCGCGACCGGTTGCAGTCCCAGCTGAAGAAGCAGTACGAGGCGGGCGCGTCCATTCGCTCCCTGGCCCGCTCCACCGGCCGCTCGTACGGCTTCATCCACAATGTGCTCGTCGAGTCACACGTGGAACTGCGTGGGCGCGGCGGCGCCAACCGGCGCAAGAATCCGGCCGACTGACCCCGCGCGCCGCTACCAGCCCGCCACTGCTCCGTCGCCGCGGACCAGCAGGTTCGCCAGGCTGGTGAACAGCGGCAGCCCGGTCTTGATCTCCAGGTACGCGAACTGGCCCTGCGGGTTCACCTCGAGGAAGTAGTACTCGCCGTCGCTGCCCAGGCGCAGGTCGATCACGCCGAAGCTCAATCCGAGGGCACCCATCAGGGTGGCGAGGGACTTGCTCACCGAGGCGGGCAGGCGTTCGCGCGAGAACGCGACCGAGGTGTCGAGGCGGGAGTCGATCCGGCCGACGCCCGCCTGCGAGTCGATCCGCACACTCCACTCGACCCCGTCGACCCACACCACCCGCAGATCGCAGCTGGCCTCCACATAATCCTGGAAGGTCGTGGGCGTCGAACGGATCGAGTCGAGCCTACTCAGCTCGGGTCTGGTGATGATCCTGGTCTCGGAGAACTCCCCACGTCCGGTGCCGGTGCGCTTGTACACCACTGGGCCGCACCGTGATTCGACGAAACTGCGTGCCTCGTCGGGGTCGTTGGTGATCAGCGTTTCCGGGATCGTGAAGCCCGCTCGCTGCGCGGTTTCGAGCTGCACGATCTTGCGGGTCGCGGTGCGTTCGGCGGCCGGGTCGTTGACCCAGTACGCCGGGATCGACCAGAGCATGCCCTGGAGGAACCCGTCGCACTCGGCCTGGCGGAACTCGTCGTCGGCGACGCGTACACCGTGTGGTACCTGGCACGGGTGCGGTCTGCGCCACCACACCGCGCGCACGTCGTCGAGGCCTTGGACGTGCGACAGCGCCCGGTTGGTGCCCGCCTTGTCGAGGCGGAAACTACCTGTCTCCCTGGGGAAGTCACGCAGATCCAAGCGAATCGGGTCCAGCCCGTGGTGTTCTCGCAAGGTCGACGCCAGCGCATCGGCGTGCAGGTCGTCGGTTTCGGAGACGATGAGCACGGCGTCGGTCGCGCCTTCCATGACCTGGGTTCCGCTTCAGTCGAGGCTGTCGCAGTTGATGCCGTCGCGGAAGGTGAACGTCGCCCCGGTGACACCACCTCGTTCGGCGATGCGCAGTTTCGCCGCCCAGCTGCGGGTGGCGTCGGCCAGTTGTTCGTCGCCGAGTGCTTCCGATGGTTCCGGCGCCAGCGTGATCGGCCGGTCGACGAGCTCGACGCGCATGCGGCGCGTGAAATCGGCGGTGGCGCCGGGGCGGATGTCGACCCGTACCTGCCGTTCGCCCACGCACGCGCGGTCTTCGGTGAGTCGCACGACATCGCTACGGTCGAAGGTCCAGGTACCACCGTCGACGCGCACCGAGATATCGCGATCGGACTCGGCCACCAGCAGTCCGCGCAAGGCGGGGCCCCGATCTCGGGACGACGCGGTTGCGGGGAGGTGGATGGCGTCGGTCATGGGCACTCACTCCGATCTTCTCGTCTGCTCGCGATTTGCCAGAACCCCAAAAGGTGCTTCGGATCATAACGTGCAGGAGTGCTCCACCGAGCGGGTTCGCGAGATTTGCGGAGCGCCGGGCAAACCGCCGAGCGGCGCGTGATCGCCTCGAGGAGGCAGAATTTCGGACAACTCGGGTGCTGAATCGGTCTGCGCGTCGGCAATTGGTCAGCAAACATATACGACAACGGCGCGGCAGGTGTCCCGGCTTCGAGCCGGGAGTTACCTGCCGCGCCGTGCGGGTGTTTACAGGCCGAGCAGTGCGGGGTTGTCGGCGAGCTCGCGGAAGTGATCGGCGGGGTTCGCGACGAGCCGACGGGTGGTCAGATCCATGGCGCCCGCCACGACGGTGATCTCCGCGGCGACGGTACCGTCCAGCTTGATGATCTCGTGGTGGAAGCGGAAAACCTTCTGGCCTTCGACCCACTCGAACGCGCACGTGACGGTGACCTCGTCGCCGCCGCGCAGTTCACGCTTGTATTTGATGGTCGACTCGAGCACCACGGCGCCGACACCGCTGGCGATGAACTTGTCCTGCGCGATACCGGCCGCGCGCAGCAGTTCCCAGCGGGCGTGCTCGCCGTACTGGTGGTAGACGGCGTGGTTGAGGTGGCCCTGGGTGTCGAGCTCGTAGCCCCGGACGAGGACAGGTACGGAGAACGTCATACGGTGTATAACTGTCGGCTTCGGGGGCGTTGTTCCCGATTCGGGTGCAATCTCGGCCACAGTGCCACGCGGGACCGCATGATCACGATCAGGCTCGATGGGCGTTGCGCTCGGCCCACCAGGCGGGCGCGTCGACGAAGCGATTGTCGAATTCCTCTTGGGCGGAAACCAATTCGTCCCCGGTGACCTCGCCGCGGAGGAGCCGATCGAGCAGCTGGAAGTACTCGAAGCGCTGCACGCCGGGCATCAGGGCGATGAGAAGGCGCGCGCCGCTGTCGGGGGTGGCGCCGAAGGCGTGCGGCATCTGGCGCGGCACCACCAGTGAGCCGCCCGCGCCGACGGTGAGGATGCGATCGCCCGCCATGACCTGCAGTTCACCGTCGGCCACGTAGAACAGCTCGTCGGACCGGGTGTGGAAGTGCGGTGCGGCGCCGTCGGCACCCTGGGTCATGGTCACTTCCAGGGTGCTGACCGCGCCGTCGCTGGCGTTGGCGTCGGTGAGCAGGCGCATGCGCACGTTCTCGGTGCCGAGGATCTCGGCATCCTCGGGCAGACAGAGGGCGATGTCGCGGGTGTTCGTCATGACCATTCCGTTCGTCGGCTGATAGTTCGTCACCGAACTATATCTCGGCGAATAGAATCATGTCCATGGATGAACGCGAACCGGATGTCGTCGATGCGATCACCGCGCAGTGGCAGCGCGAGCGACCCGACCTCGAACTCGAGGCGATGGCGGTCTTCGGCCGACTCGGCAGGCTGATGACCATCGGCACCGCCCGCATCGAATCCGTCTTCGCCGCACACGGACTGCAGCGCGGCGAGTTCGATGTGCTTGCGGCACTACGCCGTTCGGGCACACCGTTCGAACTCAACCCCTCGGTCCTCGCCGACACCCTGATGCTGTCGCGCGCGGGAATGACCGGCCGCATCGACCGCCTCGAAGCGGCGGGCCTGGTCCGTCGGATCGCCGACCGCGAGGACCGGCGTGCGGTGCGGGTCGCGCTCACCGAGGAAGGCCGCGTACTCGTCGACAGAGTCGTCGTCGCACATACCGAGAACGAGACGGCGATGCTGGCGGTTCTGGAGCCCGCCGACCGCGCCGCCCTGGACCGCATCTCGCGAACTCTGCTCAGCCGATGGGCGGACTGACCGCCCGATCCCGACCGGGGCAACGGTGTCCCGCGACGATCCCGACGGGCGCAAGAGCGAAAAGAGTCCGGCGCCAGTGACATTTGCCATCGACTTCCGCGTACATCGGCATCTGTCCGTAAGCCGGGGCGGACTGTGATTCTCAGTCGAGAGATCGACGACTACGAGAACGGAACGCCATGCGCAAGCTTGTCCGGTTCACAGTGCTCACCGCCACCGCGGTATTCGCCACGACCGCGTGTGGGAGCGACGCGGAGTCCACCTCGACACCTACCGCTGACGCGGTGAAGCCGACGATCGTGCTGGTGCACGGGTCGTTCTCCGACAGCTCGAGCTGGGACGCGGTTGCCGGGTTGCTGCGCGACCAGGGGTATCAGGTGGTCCAGCCGGACAACCCGCTCCGTGGTCCGAGTTCGGACGCGGCCGCCGTCACCTCGGCCATCGCGAATATCTCCGGCCCGGTGGTCCTGGTCGGGCACTCCTATGGCGGTGCGGTGATCAGCAATATCCACCGGCCCGATGTCCGGGCGGCAGTGTTCATCGCTGGCTTCGCACCCGCGAAAGGTGAAACAGTGCAGGCACTCTCGGATCCCGCGAAGTATCCGGGCAGCATGATCGGACCGGCCCTGCTGATCGAGCCCGTCGGCACCGGGGCGGAGGTCACACTGAAACCCGAACAGTACGGCGCAGTGTTCGCCCACGATGTGAGCGCCGACGTCGCATCGAATCTCGCTGCGCGCCAACGACCTACGTCCGCGGCTGCGCAGGCGGAACCGAGCGGCGACCCGTCATGGGCATCGGTTCCGTCGTGGTATCTGGTCTCGACCGAGGATCAGATCCTGCCACCCGCTGCCCAGCGATTCCAGGCCGAGCGCGCGAAAGCTCAGGTGAGCGAGGTGAAGTCGTCACACGCGTCGCCGGTCTCGCACCCCGGTGAGGTGGTCGCCACGATCACCGCCGCCGCCGGCTGAGTGGGCGCGGTCACAGCCAGCCTGCGTTGCGCGCGATCCGGATCGCGTCGATCCGGTTGCGCCCACCGATCTTGGTGATCGCGTTCGACAGATAATTGCGCACCGTCGCCGGTGACAGGAACAGCGTCGTCGCGATCTCGTCGGTGCTGATTCCTGTCTCGGCGGCCCGGATGACCTCGGCCTCGCGGCTGGTCAGCGGACTCGAGCCGGTCTCCAGTGCCGCGGCGACCAGGTCGGGGTCGATCACCCGTTCACCGGCGACGACCTTGCGGATGCTGTCCGCGAGCGTCTGAGCTGGTGCGTCCTTGACCACGAATCCGCGCACGTGTGCCTGCAATGCGCGCAGCAGGTAACCGGGCTGACTCAGTCCGGTCAGGATCAGCACCTGGGTTTCGGGCACGCGTTCGGTGATCAGGGCGGCGACGCTGAGGCCGTCGAGGCCGGGCATATCGATGTCGAGCAGGGCGATATCGGGTCGGGTGCGGGTGATCTCGCCCATGACGTGGTCGCCGCGGTCGATTTCGGCGACCACGTCCATATCGTCTTCGCGGGACAGCAGGGCGACCAGCGCACCTCGGATCATGTGCATGTCCTCGGCGATCAGAATGCGAATCATGGTGTCCCCTCGGGGATTACGAGAATCAGACGGAACCGTCCGTCACCGCCGCGCCGCGCGGATACGGTACCCGACAGGGCGGAGGTGCGTTCGGTGAGTCCGGACAGTCCCTTTCCGGTGCCATTCGCGTGGTGTACGCCGTCGTTGACGATTTCGAGGAAGAACGCTCCCTCGCGTCGGCCCGCGACGATGGAACAGGCGCGGGCCGTGCTGTGGCGCAGTACGTTGGTAGCGCCTTCGCGGGTAGCCCACGCGAACACCTTGTCGACCTCGGGCGGCAGCGGCAGGGCCAGATCGTGGTCGATGGCGATCCCGGCGGCCGACAGCAGCTCGGTGGCGCCGAGAACTTCCGCGTGCAGCGAGATGGTGTGCTCGCCGAGGGTGACGCGCCGCATGGATCGGAGCGTGTCGCGCGCGAGCCCGCCGATGCCGTGGATTTCCGACTGTGCCGCGTCCGGATCGCCGGGCAGCAGTGCGGCGGCCAGGTCACCTTTGAGTGATACCGCCGAAAGGCTGTGGCCGAGTAGATCATGCAGATCTCGCGACACCCGTAGCCGTTCACGGTCGGCCGCTTGGTCGGCGAGTGCGGTGCGGGTGCGGTCGAGTCGGTGCACCGCGCGGACCAGCTGGGTCGCGCCGACGAGGCAGCCCGCCAGCGTTGTGAAGACGGCCACCACTTCGACCGCCGGGATCAGCTGTCCGGTGCCGGCCGCGGTTGCCGCGATCGGTGCTGTGACGAGGAATCGGCGTAGCCCGCCACGGAACAGCAGTGCGGCGGAGGCGACGACGAACACCTGGCTGATGCCCCACGTTGTCGGCGCCCAGATCATCGGGAGATAGACGAGCGCGGTCAGCAGCGCGAAACTCACTCGCCATTTGCGCGGACGGTGGTCGCCGACCGTGTGATCCGTGCTCTCGCCGGTGAACCCGGGGGACGGGCCGATCGTGCCGAATGCGTGGTACAGGTGGACAGCGACGAGCCCGGTCGCGAGCGCCCACCACGCCACCGTGGGTCCGACCTGCTCGGCTCCCGCGAACGTCGCCCGCGCCGGCGCGAGAACTCCGGTCGCGCAGGTCGCGCCGATCAGGAGTGCGCGCGCGGTGCGCGGTGTCGCCAGCCAGGGTCCGGTGAGTGGGCGCGCGACCTCAGTCATGTCGAACCGCCGAGGTGGGGCAGGTCTTCGGCGTGCCGTGATCACCGTCGGCAGCGATCGCGGCGCGACTGGAGCTACTGGCGAATCCGGTCCTGATGTGGCGGCTGTGGTCCGCGAATCCGGAGAGGTCAGCGGAGTCGGTGGTGACGGCTGGGTCGACCGTGACCGCGAGGTCGGGGGAGCAGCTGAGTAGCCAACCGGTATCGACCTGACGCACGGCGATCAGCACCGGCCCGGCAGCGCCGTCGCGAAGCAGCCGGGCGAGCAGGCGGCGCAGGTCGGCGCGCAGTGGTTCTTCATGCTGCGCGGGCGGGCCGGAGGTCGGTACATCGATGCGGGCGGAGATGCCCGCCGCTGCCAGAAGCGCGGTGGCGGAGAGGAGTTCGCGGCGGAGGTCGGTATTTCCGAAGCTGCGGATCAGGTGTCGTGCCTGTGCGAGGCCGCTGCGTGAGGTGGCGACCAGTGCGCCGAGTTCCTGGCAGGCCGACCCGGTATCGCCACGAGCGACGAATTCGGTTGCCCTGTCGGCAGATTCGGCAATCGACTCGAGGGACGTCTCGATGGTTCGGGTGACCGCGCTGTCGGCGCGTAACCGTTCTCGCGCGACGGCCTGCTCGGCGAGTGCCGCCCCGGCACTGCGCGAACGGCGCAACGCGACGACCATCCACACCAGGGTGTAGACCGCGACCACTCGCATCCCCGTGGTCACCGCCGACCAGATCGCCTCGGGTGTCGATGCGCCGAGCCGGACGGCCAGCGGCGTGACACCGGCGACCAGCATCGAGGCGATCGGCAGCGCCGGAAGCGGTCGCAGCGTCAGCAGCACGACCACGGCGACGAGATGCACACTGCTCAACCATGCGGCGCCCAGTACCGGTGACGCGCCGATCACCAGCAGGGCCAGTACCGCTGAGCTGCGATGTGCGCGCGGCGGGATCGTGTCACGGACGGCGCAGGTGATGTGCCACAGGTAGATCGGCAGACACGCTGCCAGCAGCGCGGCGGTCGCGCCCACCTCGGCTCGGGAACCGGTACCGGTGCTGGTCGCGAGCAATGTCAGCGCACCGAGTGCCGTCGCGGCGAGAACCGTCCCGGCTGCCGCGACATCGACGAGATCGCGTGGCAGCAGTGCTGACCACCTGCGCAGCGCACCTGGCCCGTCCGCCGCGGACGCATTTTCCGGCACGACCGCCACCACCCTATGACTGCTCCGCGGATCGGGACCGCCCCGGAATCCAATGTAGGCGCAATCGAGCACTGACGCAGAGACAGGCGAACACCGCAGGGCCGCACGGGAAGCCGGGCGCGATCGAAGGATGGGCGGCCACGGAGGCGGGAATCGAACCCGCGACCTCCGTCTTTGATGGGTCGGTGTCCTACCTACTGAACTACTCCGTGGCCACGTCGAGCCTAACTCAGGATTCCTTGCGCCGCACGGATGCTTCGACCAAATCCAGTACGGCGGAAAGGTTTTCGTTGGTGTGGCCCGAGGCGATGCGGGCGATCAACCCGTCGAGAACCAGGTCGAGGTAGCCGAGGAGCACGTCGGTGGGGACGTCGTCGCGCAGGGCGCCTGCGGCCTTGCGGCGTTCGAGGCGGGCGAGGGTGGCCGCGGTGAGTTCGGCGGAGCGTTGGGTCCAGCCCGCGCGGAATTCGGGGTCGGTGCGGACTCGGCGGGCGATTTCGAGGCGGGTGCCGAGCCAGTTGAATTCCTCCGGTCGCGCGAGCATGTCGCGCATCACCTGGACGAGGCCCTGGTTGGCGGCGACGTCGGCCATGCGTTCGGCGTCGTCTTTGGCCAGGGCGAAGAAGAGGGCGTCCTTGTCGCGGAAGTGGTGGAAGATGGCGCCGCGTGAGAGGCCGATCGCTTCTTCCAGGCGGCGCACGGTGGCGCCGTCGTAGCCGTATTCGGCGAAACAGCGTCGTGCACCGTCGAGGATCTGGCTGCGGCGGGCGGCGAGGTGGTCGTCGCTGACCTTGGGCATGATTCCTCCAACTAGCGGATACACGGAGCAGATATATACGAGCCCCCGCCCCGGCGAACCGAGACGGGGGCTGTCGCATTATTCAATGGGCACGCGAATGCCCTTGTGGTGCAACACTTTACGGTGTCACGTCACCGGTCCAGCAATTAGCCGCGGATCATGTTGCGCAGCACGTACTGCAGGATGCCGCCGTTGCGGTAGTAGTCGGCCTCACCGGGGGTGTCGATGCGGACGACCGCGTCGAACTCGGTGACCTTGCCGTCTTCGGCGGTGGCGGTGACCTTGACGGTCTTGGGCGTGACACCCTCGTTCAGCGCGGTGATGCCCGCGATGTCGAAGGTCTCGGTGCCGGTCAGGCCCAGCGACGCGGCGGACTCGCCGGCCGGGAACTGCAGCGGCACAACGCCCATGCCGATGAGGTTGGAGCGGTGGATGCGCTCGAACGACTCGGTGATGACGGCCTTCACGCCGAGCAGGCTGGTGCCCTTGGCGGCCCAGTCACGCGAGGAGCCCGAACCGTATTCCTTGCCACCGAGCACGACCAGCGGGATGCCGGCGGCCTGGTAGTTCTGCGAGGCGTCGTAGATGAACGCCTGCGGGCCGCCCTCGACGGTGAAGTCGCGGGTGTAGCCACCCGAGACGTCGTCGAGCAGCTGGTTGCGCAGCCGGATGTTGGCGAAGGTGCCACGGATCATGACCTCGTGGTTACCGCGACGCGAGCCCAGCGAGTTGTAGTCCTTGCGGGCCACACCGTTGGCGTCGAGGTACTGCGCGGCCGGGGTGCCCGGCTTGATCGGACCGGCGGGGGAGATGTGGTCGGTGGTGACCGAGTCGCCCAGCAGCGCGAGGACGCGGGCGCCCTTGATGTCGGTGACGGGGCTCGGGTCCATCGACATGCCGTCGAAGTACGGTGCCTTGCGCACGTAGGTCGACTTCTCGTCCCACGCGAAGGTGTCACCCTCCGGGGTCGCCAGACCCTGCCAGCGCTTGTCACCGTCGAAGATGGTGGCGTAGGAGTTGCGGAACATGTCCTGGCTGATCGAGGACTTGATGGTGTCGTCGATCTCCTGGGCCGAGGGCCAGATGTCCTTCAGGAAGACATCGTTGCCGTCTGTGTCCTGGCCGAGCGCGTCGGTCTCGAAGTCGAAGTCCATCGTGCCCGCGAGCGCGTAGGCGATGACCAGCGGCGGGGAGGCCAGGTAGTTCATCTTCACGTCGGGGGAGATGCGACCCTCGAAGTTGCGGTTACCGGAGAGAACGGCGGTGACCGAGAGGTCGTTGTCGTTGATCGCGGCCGAGATCGCCTCGGGCAGCGGACCGGTGTTACCGATGCAGGTGGTGCAGCCGTAGCCACCGACGAAGAAGCCGAGCTTCTCCAGGTAGGGCCACAGACCGGCCTTCTCGTAGTAGTCGGTGACGACCTGCGAGCCCGGGGCCATGTTGGTCTTCACCCACGGCTTGGTCGACAGACCCTTCTCCACCGCGTTGCGGGCGAGCAGGGCGGCGCCCAGCATGACCGACGGGTTGGAGGTGTTGGTGCAGGAGGTGATACCCGCGACCACGACGGCGCCGTGATCGAGGACGAACTTGTTGCCGTCTTCGCCCACGACCTCGACCGGCTTGGACGGACGACCGTTGGCACCGTTGGCGGCCGAGTGGGCCGGGACGTAGGTGTCGTCGGCCGCGCTGGCCGACACCGCGGTCGAATCCGAGGCCGGGAAGGACTCCTCGACGCCCTCGTCCAGCGCGGTGAGCTCACCTTCGCCGACGTAGTTGACGATGTCGGAGCGGAACGCGCTCTTGGACTCGCTGAGCAGGATGCGGTCCTGGGGACGCTTCGGGCCCGCGATCGAGGGCACCACGTCGCCCAGGTCGAGCTCGAGGTACTCCGAGTAGACCGGCTCGCGCTCGGGGTCGTGCCACATGCCCTGTTCCTTGGCGTACGCCTCGACGAGCGCGAGCTGCTCGTCGCTGCGGCCGGTGAGGCGCAGGTAGTTGATGGTTTCGCCGTCGATCGGGAAGATCGCTGCGGTGGAACCGAACTCGGGGCTCATGTTGCCCAGGGTCGCGCGGTTGGCGAGGGGAACCTCGGAGACGCCCTTGCCGTAGAACTCGACGAACTTGCCGACCACGCCGTGCTTGCGCAGCTGCTCGGTGACGGTGAGCACCACGTCGGTGGCGGTGACGCCCGGCTTGATCTCACCGGTCAGCTTGAAGCCGACGACGCGCGGGATCAGCATGGAGACCGGCTGGCCGAGCATCGCGGCCTCGGCCTCGATGCCGCCGACGCCCCAGCCCAGCACGCCCAGGCCGTTGACCATGGTGGTGTGCGAGTCGGTGCCGACACAGGTGTCGGGGTAGGCCTGGCCGTTGCGGACCATGACCGTGGGGGCCAGGTACTCGATGTTGACCTGGTGGACGATGCCCATGCCCGGGGGGACGACCTTGAAGTCGTCGAAAGCACCCTGGCCCCAGCGCAGGAACTGGTACCGCTCGCCGTTGCGCTCGTATTCGAGGTCGACGTTGCGCTCCAGCGCGTCGGCGCGGCCGAACACGTCCAGGATCACCGAGTGGTCGATGACCATGTCGGCGGGGGACAGCGGGTTGACCTTGCTCGGGTCGCCACCGAGGACGGTGACGGCCTCACGCATGGTGGCCAGGTCGACGATGCAGGGCACGCCGGTGAAGTCCTGCATGATCACGCGCGCGGGGGTGAACTGGATCTCGACGCTCGGCTGTGCCGAGGGGTCCCAGTTCGCGATCTCGCGGATGTGGTCGGCGGTGATGTTCGCGCCGTCCTCGGTGCGCAGCAGGTTCTCTGCCAGCACCTTCAGGGCGTAGGGCAGCTTCTCGGTGCCGGGAACAGCCGAGAGACGGAAGATCTCGTAGGAGTTGCTTCCGACCTCGAGCGTGCCTTTGGCGCCGAAGGTATCAATCTTCGTCACGTCAGCTCCACTCATGTGTGAGGGTGTGCCGCCGGCGGGGCTGTGCCGGCGACTCGCGTCTTCGGAGGGGTATCCGGCGCCGTTATATGCCGGTTTCCTCGCCGTACGAGCCTAACAGTACGCTTGTCCTATGAAATACGCGGGGGCCGTCGGTGGTGCCGCGCGGACGTAGTAGCGCGTTCCGTCGCGTACTGTGCCTGACGAGCGAAGTCGGGGAAGACGCAGTGACGCTCACCTTGGCAGTGTTGGACGCCCGTCGCGACACCGGCGATCGTGGCTCGACAGACCGGATGGAAGATGACCACTTTTGCGCCGATGGCGGCCGAACTGCCGCCGAACACCGTGCTGAGCAGCGTCGCGTCCGACCTCGCCGACAATCACGTCGCGGCCCCCAAGGGTCAGGATCAGGAGAAGCTGGCGGCGATCGTCGCGCAGGCGCGATCCGAGGGGATCCCGCTCAGCGTCGTGATCGTTCCCGGTAATCCCGGCCACGATTCGAGCCTACGTGACCTGGCCACCGAGGTCGGCGAGAACACCCACGGCACCGTCGCGGTTTTCAGCGACGACTGGCTCGGCACCTACAGCGACAGCATCAGCCGGGTTCGCCTGGAGTGGGCCGAGGATGCGGCCAAGTACAAGGGCAACCATCCCGAAGAGGCCGTGCAGGCCTTTGTCGACCGGTTGGAGCAGCCGGAGGGCATCTCCTGGGGCGCCATCACCGTGGTGATGCTGGGGCTCATGGCGCTGGCGATCGCCGGGCTGTATCTGGTGAAGGTCCGCCGCGGTCCCGACGCACCTGTGGTCACCTCGCCGCGCATCGATGCGGGTTCTACCAACTAACTGGTTTCACTCCAGTCACATTTCCAGACCAACGGTCTGTTCCATGCGGTAGAAACCTGTCTCGCATCAGGCTAATTCTGAGCAATCGATGAATTGCCGCCGCGCCCCACTGTGGCAGATGTTTCCTTTGGGAACTATGTGTCGTACGGTTGCTTTTGATCGTGATCGTGAATGCAGTGGTACAGGGGGCATTGGTCGACTCTTGTGGTCGGTGTTTCGGCTGATGTGCCGGTGGCGTATGTCGAGTCGAGATACTCGGAGGTGCCGTGCGCGGTGCGGGCAGGCAGGACGAACCAGGTCTATTACGAATAGCGATCGGTTTGCTGTCGGTGCTGGTGGTACTCGGCGCCGCGGGACCGGTCGCGGCGGTACCACCTCCGCCATCGAACCCTTCCGACGGTGAGATCGCCGGGGCGGGCGCCCAGGTCGACGCGCGGGTCGGCGAGATCGGCCTCCTGATCAATCGCGTCGCCGCGGCCGATCAGCAACTGCGTGCCCTCGACGACCAACTCGCCGCCAAACGCGAAGCGGTCAACCAGGCGCTCGTCGACCTGCAGTACGCCCGCGACGCCGCCGACGCCGCCGCGGCCGCGGTCACCGACAGTCAGACCCAACTGGCCGACGCGGGCGCGAAAGTCGGTGTGGCACGCCAGGATTTCGATCAGGTCGCCACCCAGGCCTATGTGCGCCCGGCCAACAGTTCGGTCGTCACCTACCTCGCCTCCTCGACCCCCGATGCCGCGATGGATCGCGCGCAGGTGCTCGGCATGGTGTCGAAGAACCAGCGCCAGGTCCTCGACGGGCTGCGCCGCGCCCAGATCGACCAGGCCAACCAGAACTCCGCCGCCCGCCAGGCCAAGGTCGACGCCGACAACGCCGCGGCGGGTGCCGAACAGAAACGCGACGCCGCCCAAACCGCGGTGAACATCGCGAAATCCGAGTTCGACACCCAGGCCGTGGCCCGCGACACCCTGCAACGCGACCGCAGCGCCGCCCAGGCCGCCCTCGACGTCGCCCGCTCGACCGTCGCCGGTCTGCAGGGCCAGCGCGAGATCTTCCTGACCTGGGACGCCCAACGCGAAGCCGAGATCATGGCCCTGCTGGCCGCCGCCAACGCCGCCGCCACCCGCGCCGCCGAAGACAAGGCCGCCCGCGAACGCGCCGCCGAACTCAACGAGGGCCAGCGCCCCCACACCGACCTCGAATCAACCCCCGCCTCCCCGCGCCGAACCAAACCCCGCCCCTCCCAGCCCCAGATCACCGGTTCGGCCGCGATCGAAACGGTGGTCGACCGCGCGATGTCCCAACTCGGCGTCACCTACGCCTGGGGCGGCGGCGACGAGGACGGCCCCACCCTCGGCATCCGCGACGGCGGCACCGGCGACGCCCACGGCGACTTCAACAAGGTCGGCTTCGACTGCTCGGGACTGATGCTCTACGCCTTCGCAGGCATCGGTGTCTCGCTCCCGCACTACAGCGGCTACCAGTACAACGCGGGCACCCGAGTCGACGTCGACGACCGCGAACGCGGCGACATGCTCTTCTGGGGCCCCGGCGGCAGCGCGCACGTGGCGCTGTATCTGGGCAACGGCACGATGATCGAGGCGCCACAGAGCGGCGACATCGTCAAGATCTCCCCGGTCCGCGAAGACGGCATCATGCCCTACGCGGTCCGCATCGTCACCGACTGAGCGCTGCTGCGGACAGTCCGCGGGTTGAACTGCACCGCAGCGGAATTCGATGGTGGGCGGTTGTCCTGATCGGGCGGCCGATGATATTCTGACGGCGAGCCCCGGATGGGCCTACTCACGGAGGTAGCGGCTACTCCAGCCACCGCAAGAGTTCGACACTCTTCTGCGAATTTCGCTGTTGCGATCCTCCGGGTGAATTCTGCCGTCCGGATGGATCCTGCCTCCATGTGACCTGCGGCGTTCCTTGCGTGTCCGATTCTTGTGGTCTTGCGCCTCCGATCGATTCCTCGTCATCGGAAAGGGTCGACATGACCGAACAGGACAACACCCTCACCTCGAACTTCGACTTCCAGGACTTCCAGCAGGGCGTGATCGCGGAGTTCCGCGCCAACGCCGGACGGGTCGGCGGCATGTTCGCCGACTCGACGCTCGTGCTGCTCACCACCACCGGCGCCCGAACCGGGCTTCGCCGAACCACCCCGCTCGGTCGGGTGGAGGTGGATGGCAACGTGGTGGTGGTCGCTTCCGCGAACGGAGCGCCGATACATCCGGCCTGGTTTCACAACATTCGGAAGAACCCTATGGTGACCGTCGAACTCGGTCCCGAGACCTTCGACGCGATCGCGGCAATCCCCGGTGGGGCAGAGCGGGACCAACTGTTCGAAAAAGTCGTGGCACAAGAGCCCGGCTACGGGGTCTATCAGGCCCAGACGACCCGGGTCATCCCGGTCGTGATCCTGCACCGGGTGAACCCCGCAGACGGCGTGGATCGCGTCCGTGGCCTCGGCGACTTCATCGTCGAGAGCCACGACTGGCTACGCCGCGAACTGCGCGATCTGCTCGATCAGGTCACGAGAACGGTCGAGGACGGCGCGGAGCTCGGCGTTGTCGCCGCCCCGAAACCCGATCTCGCGCACCAGCTGCGAACCCACTGCCTCGACTTCTGCGGCGCTCTGAAACAGCATCATCGTGGCGAGAGCATGGGTGCCTTTCCGATGCTGGCGCAGCGCTTTCCCGGTTTGCGCCCGGTACTGGAGAAGCTCGGTGAGGAGCACAAGACGGTGGCAGCGCTGCAGGAGCGAATCGAGCTCGCTGTTCAGGAATATCGCCCCGGCGAGAGCGACCCCCGCGCATTGCTGGCGGAGCTGACCGATCTCGCCGGCCAACTCGAATCGCACTTCGCCTTCGAGGAGCAGTCGATCGTCACGGCGCTGAACGCGCTCGGCCCGGCACCGGACCACATCGAATAGCGCATTTCCGGCCGCCGATCGGCCGCTCCCACAGCGAACGGGCCGGCGGGTGTAAGGCCCGACGGCAGAATTCTGCTCGCGAATTCTCCCCGGCCCGTTGGCCCGGCCCGAGCCGGGCGAACGGGCCATCGCCGCTGGTAGCGGCATGTTCGGCCGCCATTGATCGCATCGAGGGGCGAAGGCGTGAGCGCCGTCACGCACATGACGAATCCCCGTCTAGTGCTGGCCGGTTGCGGCGCACTGGACGATTCAATGGAATAGTTGGTGCCGCACGCACAGGACCAAAGCGAAAGCGGGGATGTTGGTGACTTCGACGGAAGGTGTGAGCGGGCCGAAGCTGGCGAAAGACGCCGGTACGGCTGCGCCGAGCACCCTGGAGCGTGACGTCCAGACTCTCGAGAAGGCGATCTACGAGGTCAAGCGGGTTATCGTCGGTCAGGATCGGCTCGTCGAGCGTCTGCTCGTCGCCGTGCTGGCACGTGGACACGTGCTTCTCGAAGGTGTGCCGGGCGTCGCGAAGACTCTTGCGGTGGAAACCTTCGCCAAGGTCATCGGCGGTTCGTTCTCCCGGGTGCAGTTCACCCCGGACCTCGTGCCCACCGACCTCATCGGTACCCGCATCTACCGGCAGGGCCGCGAGGAATTCGACACCGAGCTCGGCCCGGTTGTCGCGAACTTCGTGCTCGCCGACGAGATCAACCGCGCACCCGCCAAGGTGCAGTCGGCACTGCTCGAGGTGATGGCCGAGCGCAAGCTGTCGATCGGCGGCAAGACCTACCCGATGCCCGATCCGTTCCTGGTCATGGCGACCCAGAACCCGATCGAGAGCGAAGGCGTGTACCCGCTGCCCGAGGCGCAGCGCGACCGCTTCCTGTTCAAGGTCGTCGTGGACTACCCCTCGGTCGAGGAAGAGCGCGAGATCATCTACCGGATGGGTGTGAGCGCGCCCGAGCCGAACCAGATTCTCGACCCCGAGGACATCATCCGCCTGCAGAAGGTGGCCGCCAACGTCTTCGTGCACCACGCGCTCGTCGACTACGTGGTCCGCGTGATCAGTGCGACCCGTACGCCCGCCGAGTTCGGCATGGACGATGTGGCGAGCTGGATCTCCTACGGTGCCTCGCCCCGCGCGAGCCTTGGCATCATCGCCGCCGCCCGCTCGGTCGCGCTGATCCGTGGGCGCGACTACGTGGTGCCGCAGGATGTCGTCGAGGTGATCCCGGACGTGCTGCGCCACCGTCTGGTGCTGTCGTACGACGCACTGGCGGACGAGGTTTCGCCCGAGGACGTCATCAAGCGCGTGCTGCAGACCGTCGGTCTGCCGCAGGTCGCCCCGCAGGCCAACGGTCAGGCTGCCCCGCAGCAGCCGCCGGTGCCCCAGCCGCCCCAGCAACAGCCTGTGCCGCAGCCGGTGAACGGGCAGCAGTCCCAGCCCGCCGGCTCCGTCGCACCCCAGTGAGTGCGCCGGAACCCGTTGTCCGCGTGCCCATGTCGTCACACGCTCCGCCGTCGTTTCGTGCCGGTGAACTGACCGACCCGAAACTGTCGGCCGCGCTCAAGACCCTCGAGTTGACCGTGCGGCGCCGCCTCGACGGCGTGCTGCACGGCGACCACCAGGGCCTGATCCCCGGTCCGGGTTCGGAGCCGGGGGAGGCGCGGCTGTACCAGCCGGGTGACGATGTGCGACAGATGGATTGGTCGGTCACCGCCCGCACCACCCATCCGCACGTGCGGCAGATGATCGCCGACCGCGAGCTCGAGACCTGGCTCGTCGTCGACCTGTCGTCGAGCCTGGACTTCGGCACGGGCCGGGTGCACAAGCGCGATCTCGCGATCGCGGCGGCTGCGGCCATCACCCACCTCACCTCCGGTGGCGGCAACCGCATCGGCGCCGTCGTGGCGACCGGTCAGGATCTGGTGCGCATCCCCGCCCGCAGCGGTCGCATGCACGCCCAGACCCTGCTACGTGGCATCGCGACCACCCCACACGCCCGCGACGGGGTGCGCGGTGATCTCAAGGCCGGGATCGAATCGCTGCGTCGTCCGCAACGCAAACGCGGCCTGGCCGTGGTGATCAGTGACTTCCTCGGTGACGTCGACTGGCAGCGTTCGTTGCGCGCGATCTCCGCCCGCCACGACCTCCTCGCGGTCGAGGTGCTCGACCCACTCGACATCGCGCTGCCCGACGGCGGCGACGTGGTGCTCCACGATCCCGAATCGGGCCGCACCCGCGAGTTCAGCGTCACCCCCACGCTGCGCGCCGACTTCGCGGCCGCGGCCGGAGCCCAACGCGAACAGGTGGCCCAGGCGCTGCGCAGCTGCGGCGCGCCGGTCCTCACCCTGCAGACCGACCGGGACTGGATCGCCGACGTGGTCCGCTTCGTGTCCACCCGGCGCCACAGCCTCGGCGCCCCGAGCGGACGGGTGCCGCGCCAGTGAGTATTTCGCATTTCACGGCCGTCGCCTGGCTGGGTTTCCTCGCGGTCGTCGCCCTGCTCGTGCTCGGCTACGTGCTGGTGCAGCGCGCCCGGCACAAGCGGATGCTGCAGTTCGGCAACATGGCCATCCTCGAACGCGTTGCCCCCTCGCGACCGAGCCCGATGCGCCACGCGCCGATCGCGCTGATCCTCGTCGGCCTCGTGCTGCTGACCATCGCCGCCGCGGGCCCGACCGCCGTGCAGAAGGTGCCGCGTAACCGCGCGACTGTTGTTCTGGTGATGGACGTTTCGCTGTCGATGGAAGCCACCGACGTGGAGCCCGACCGGTTGCAGGTCGCGCAGAAGGCCGGTAAGGAATTCGTCGACGGTCTGACACCGGGCATCAACCTCGGTTTCGTGACGTTCGCAGGCACGGCCTCGGTGATGGTGTCGCCGACCACCAACCGCGAGGCGGTGAAGCACTCGATCGACAACATCAAGCTTGCCGAGCGCACCGCTACCGGCGAGGGCATCCTCACGGCGCTGCAGTCGATCGACACCCTGGCCGCCGTGCTCGGTGGCGCCGAAACCCCGCCGCCCGCGCGCGTGGTGCTGATGTCGGACGGCAAGCAGACCGTGCCCGACGACAAGGACGTCGACAACCCACGCCACGGCTTCACCGCCGCGCGCCTGGCCAAGAACAAGGGCATCCCGGTCTCGACGATCTCCTTCGGCACCGAATGGGGCACCGTCGAGATCCCGGATTCCGACGGCAACGGTTCCCAGCGAGTGAAGGTGCCGGTCGACAACGACTCGCTGCGCGAGATCGCCGAACTGTCCGGCGGCGACTTCTACACCGCCTCCTCGCTGGCCGAACTCACCGCGGTCTACGACACCCTCGAGGAACAGATCGGCTACGAGACCACCCGTGGCGACGCGAGCAGGCCGTGGTTGCTGGCCGGCATGCTGGCCATCGCGGCCGGTGTCGTGGTCAGTTTGCTCTATCGTCAACGCCTGCCCTAGCTCGCACCGCCCCCGCGTTGTGAGGTCTCGCAACGGCGCGACCCTGACGCGGGGCGCACGAATCGGAACAGATAGGTTGGACCCTATGTCGAACGTCACATCCCGGTCGGTCCTGGTCACCGGCGGTAATCGCGGTATCGGTCTCGCCGTCGCGCAGCGTCTGCAGGCCGACGGCCACAAGGTCGCCGTCACCCATCGTGGATCGGGGGTGCCCGAGGGTCTGTTCGGTGTGAAATGCGATGTCACCGACAGTGATTCGGTCGATCGTGCGTTCTCCGAGGTCGAAGAGCACCAGGGTTCGGTCGAGGTGCTGGTCGCCAATGCGGGCATCACCGATGACACGCTGCTGATGCGCATGACCGAAGAGCAGTTCACCAACGTCATCGACGCCAACCTGACCGGTGCCTTCCGCTGTGCCAAGCGGGCCAACCGCGCCATGCTCAAGGGCCGCTGGGGTCGCCTGATCTTCCTCGGTTCCGTGGTCGGCCTGAGCGGTCAGGCCGGTCAGATCAATTACGCCTCCTCGAAGGCGGGCGTCATCGGTATGGCCCGCTCGATCAGCCGCGAGCTTGGTTCGCGCTCGATCACCGCCAACGTGGTCGCGCCCGGTTTCATCGAGACCGATATGACCAAAGACCTGCCCGATGACCTCAAGGACATGGCGAAGAAGTTCATTCCGCTGCAGCGTCTCGGCCAGCCGGAAGACATCGCCGCCGTGGTCAGCTTCCTCGCTTCCGAGGACTCCCGCTACGTCACCGGCGCCGTCATCCCGGTCGACGGCGGCATGGGCATGGGTCACTGATCCGCAATGGCACGACCGTCCCACGTCGACGGCTGTTCTTGCATGGGTCACTGACCCGCTGACACTCCCGCGGCGGGCGATCAGCCCCGCCGCACCCCCGACTCGCAGGAGAACCGAAAACCCATGGGCGGACTGCTCGAAGGCAAGACCATCCTGATCACCGGCATCATCACCGATTCCTCGATCGCGTTCAGCGCGGCGGCGGTCGCGCAGGAGCAGGGCGCGAAGGTGATCATCACCGGCATTCCCGAGCGGCTGCGCCTGATCGACCGCATCGCCAAGCGCCTGCCGCAGGAAGTGCCCCCGGCCATCCCGCTGGACGTCACCAACGAGGAGAACCTGGGCGCCCTGGCCGATGCCCTGCGTGAGCTGGCGCCCGAAGGCGTCGACGGCGTACTGCACTCGATCGCCTTCGCGCCCAAGACCCTGATGGGTCCGGACGCGGTGCCGTTCCTCGAGGGCCCCGGCCCCGATGTGGCCAAGTCCTTCGAGATCTCCGCCTGGAGCTACGCCTCGCTGGCGCGCGCGGTGCTGCCGGTGATGAACGAGGGCGGCTCGATCGTGGGCATGGACTTCGATCCGCGCGTGGCGATGCCGTACTACAACTGGATGGGCGTGTCCAAGGCCGCGCTCGAGTCGGTGAACCGGTACGTGGCCCGGGAAGTGGGTGCCGCCAAGAAGATCCGCTCGAACCTGATCGCCGCCGGTCCGGTGAAGACCCTCGCCGCCAAGGCCATCGCCGGTACCGCCACCGACGATGCCCGCCAGCTGCGTCAGCTCGACGAGTACTGGGACGGCGCGTCGCCGATCGGCTGGGACGGCGCCGACGCGCGCGCGGTCGGCAAGTCGATCGTGGCGTTGCTCTCGGACTGGCTGCCCGCCACCACCGGCTCGATCATCTACGTCGACGGCGGCGCCAGCCACAACATGTGGTTCCCGGAGAACTTCACCTCGAACTGATGCCGGACGCCCTGCTGCTGCTGTCCTTCGGTGGCCCCGAAGGCCCCGAGGACGTGATTCCGTTTCTGGAAAACGTCACTCGGGGCCGCGGGGTACCGGCCGAACGGCTCGCCGAGGTCGCGCAGCACTACCTGCATTTCGGCGGGGTCTCGCCGATCAACGCGCTGAATCAGCAGATCATCGCCGCGCTCGAAGCCGACCTCGCCGCTGCCGGACTGGATCTGCCGGTCTATTTCGGCAACCGCAACTGGCACCCCATGGTCGAAGACACCGTCGCGCGGATGACCGCCGACGGCGTGCGCTCGGCCCTGGTCTTCCCCACCTCGGCGTGGGGTGGTTACTCCGGTTGTCGCCAATACGACGAGGACATCACCCGTGCCCGCGCCGCGGTCGGTGAGGATGCCCCCGAACTGGTGAAACTGCGCCAGTACTTCGATCACCCGCTGCTGATCGAATCCTTCGCCGACGCGATCACCGCTGCGGTGCAACAGATTCCGGCCGATCGCCGCGCCGGGGTGCGGCTGGTCTTCACCGCGCATTCCATTCCGATCTCCGCCGATATCGCCGCGGGACCACCCGCCGACGGCGGTCGCCTCTACAGTCGGCAGGTCGCCGAAGCGGCCCGATTGTGCGCTGCCGCAACCGGATTCGCCGACTACGACGTGGTGTGGCAGTCGCGGTCGGGGCCGCCGCAGGTGCCGTGGCTCGAACCCGACATAGTCGACCACCTGGATGTGTTGCACGGCAAGGGCATCGACGCCGTGGTGGTGTGCCCGGTCGGTTTCGTCTCCGACCATCTGGAAGTGATCTGGGATCTCGACAACGAAGCCTCGACCCGTGCCGCCGAACTCGGCATGGCCTTCGCCCGCGCGGGCACTCCCGGCGCCGACCCACGGTTCTCCCGGATGATCGTCGAACTGATCGCCGAGCGGGTGAGCGGCGGGCCGGTGCGCGAACTCGGTGAAGTCCCCGGCTACGGCTGCACCGTCGACGGCGCCCTGTGCGCTCCCGGCTGCTGCGAACTACCCGCGCGCCCGGTCCGGCGCTGAACACAACCGGATAACCATTCACCGGTACTACCCGGTTCGCGGGGTAGCCTTTTCGCAGTTGTGCTCGACTGATCGGAGGTTTTCCGATGATCTCGATATCGCCGCACCGCGCGACAGGGCTTGCCCTGGTACTGACCGCCGCCGCGCTCGGCCTGACCGGCTGTGGCAAGGAGGGCTACCAAACCGAGCCGGTTCCGCCGCCCCCGACCACGATCTCAGCCGAAGCGGCGGGCAGACTGTGCGGCATTCTCGACGGGCAGAAGGGGACGTGGAAATCGCTGGGTCCGCAGGTCGCGCAGGTGGCGTTCACCGGCGTGATGAACCTGTGGACGATCGACGACACCGTCGCGGGTGCCGCCGTCGCCTACAACCGCGACCTCGTCGACACCGCGACGACGCGCGCTTGCCCACAGGTCCGCAGCGCCGTCCTGAAAACGCTCGGCGTCCCGGAGTTCAGGGCCGCGCTCGGCGGATTCTGAAGCGGCACAACGAGTCCGGTCTAGCCGTCGCGGCGGGCGGCGGCGTGGACCGCGACGAGCCGGGCTTCGCGGATCGTGTTCCACAGCGGGCGCAGCAGGGACTCGTGCGCGCCGATCGCGGTGGCCGAGGTGGGCGAGGACGCCGGTTCGTGTTGCGCGACAGTGAGAATCGCGGCGACATGATCGGCGGTATCGAGAATTCGTTTGGCCCGCAACGGGATCGAGTCCGGGTAAGCGTGGCGCGAATAGGCCGCCAGCTGCGCCTCGATCTGCTCGCGCGGGTCGTCGTCGCCGTTGCCGATCGAGGTGGTGTGCAGTTGCATCAGCGCGTCGGCGGCGTCGCGCACCGATTCGCGCATGGTGTACTCGGCCTCACCGAGCGACATGTCGTGACCGGCGATCCGGGGCAGGTCGACGCCGTAGACCGTCCACTGCAAGGTGTCGTCGTCGTCCCACTGGGGGATCAGGCCGGTGCCGGGTTCGCCGGGAACGCCGAGCAGCAGCCCTTCCTCGGCGTCGATCGCGTCGGCCGCGAAAGCCGTGCCGACGGGTAGCCCGCGCACGTCACCCGGCGCGGGCAGGACCAGGCGCAACTGCGCACCGGCCGGGGCCATCGCCTCGCGGATCACCTTGAGCAGTGGCATGGCGCCGTTGCCCGCGTCGCCGCGCGAGGTCCACGGCAGATCCGTGCGGCCTCCGGTCACCGGGTCGCCCGCCGCGATGGTGTGGCGCGGTGCCCAGGCGTGCAGTGCCTCCAGCACGTCGTCGGGCGCGCTGGTACCGGCCAGCCAGGAGCCGGCCCACAGCGTCAGCGTGGCACTGGGAGAGCACATAATCATCGAGCATAAAGGTTTGCCGGGTATCGCGTGCGCGCACTGAGCGGCCCGCCTGACCTGGGTGTGCGTTCAGTCCGGTTCGGTGACGAAGTCGATGAGCCGTTCGACGGCGCCGATGAGCGGTGGTTCCAGATCCCGGAACGAGTCGACCGCATCGTAGACGCGGCGCCAGCCCTGCTGCGGTGTTCCCCAGCCCAGTCGCGCGCAGATTCCGGTCTTCCAATCCTCGCCGCGGGGCACCGTCGGCCAGGCGTCGATCCCGACCGCGGCGGGGCGAACGGCCTGCCAGACGTCGATGTAGGGGTGCCCCGTGACCAGCACGTGCGGGCCGAGTCCGGTGGTCAGGTGCGACTCCTTCGAGCCGGTCACCAGGTGGTCGACCAGCACCCCCACCCGCGCGCCGGGGCCCGGTTCGAATTCGGTGAGCCGGGCGCCGAGATTGTCCAGGCCCTCCAGATGTTCGACGACCACGCCCTCCACCCGCAGATCGTGCCCCCACACCCGCTCGACCAAGGCCGCGTCGTGCACGCCTTCCACCCAGATCCGGCTCGTCCGCGCCACACGTGCGCGCAGGCCCTCGACGCGGGTGGAGCCCGACGCCGACCGTGCGGGCTGCTTGGCGGTGGTCGGCGCGGGCTTGGTCAGCGTGACCGGTTTCCCGTCGATCAGGAACGCGGCCTCGCGCATCGCGAACAGCCGCACCGCACCGCGCGCGTCCTCGAGCTTCACGAACTCGCCATCGTAGCTGCGATCGAAACCGACCACGGCACCGCAGAATCCGCTCGCCGCGTCCTCGACCACCAGGTCGCGTTCGGCGCTCACTGTCGGCACCGGCTTCTTCTTGGTCCGATCGTGTCCGGAATAGATGTCGCCGTAGCTGTCTCGTGCACTCACGCCCCCGAAACTACCGCGCCCGGAACCCGCTGCGCCGCACCGGCGCACCGGACGAACTGATCACGCGAGCCCGCCCGCAAACCGGTCATCGAGGCTAGGCTGGCGGTGTGGCCGCAATAGTCTGGCTGATCGCGGGCATCGTTCTCGCGGCGGCGGAAATGCTCACCGGGGATCTCATGCTGCTCACGCTGGGCGTGGCGGCACTCGGCACGGCGGGCGTGAGCGCCGCGACCGATCTGCCGATCTGGGGCGATGCGTTGGTGTTCGCCGCGATGGCCGGTGTGCTGTTCCTCGGGGTGCGCCCGGTGTTGCGCCGCAAGTTCGGTTCGCCGCCGCCGACGCCGACGAATGCCGATGCGCTGCCGGGCAAGTCGGCGCTGGTGCTCGAGCAGGTCGCGGAGTATTCGGGTCAGGTGAAGCTCGGGGGTGAAGTCTGGACGGCGCGGCCGCTCGACCCGAGTGAAGTGTACGAAGCCGGTGTGACTGTCTATGTGATGAAGATCGACGGTGCTACTGCCGTCGTCTGGAAGGGTCCCTAGAACATGGTTGCCTTGATCGTGGCCGCCGTCCTCGTCCTGTTGGTCGTGGTGGTGGTCTTCAAATCGATCGCGCTCGTCCCACAGGCCGAGGCGGCGGTGATCGAACGGCTCGGGCGGTATTCGCGCACCGTGTCCGGTCAGCTGACGTTCCTCGTCCCGTTTGCCGACCGCGTCCGCGCGAAGGTGGACCTGCGTGAACGGGTCGTGTCGTTCCCGCCGCAGCCGGTGATCACCCAGGACAACCTCACCCTGCAGATCGACTCGGTGGTGTATTTCCAGGTCACCAGCCCGCAGGCCGCCGTCTACGAGATCAGCAACTACATCGCCGCGGTCGAGCAGCTCACCGTCACCACCCTGCGCAATGTCGTCGGTGGCATGACCCTGGAAGAGACGCTGACCTCGCGCGATCAGATCAACAACCAGCTGCGCGGGGTCCTCGACGAGGCCACCGGCCGCTGGGGCCTTCGCGTGGCCCGGGTGGAGCTCAAGTCCATCGATCCGCCGCCGTCGATCCAGGAATCGATGGAGAAGCAGATGAAGGCCGATCGCGAGAAGCGCGCGACGATCCTCACCGCCGAAGGCAACCGCGAAGCCCAGATCAAGACCGCCGAGGGCGCCAAGCAGGCGGCGATCCTGACCGCCGAGGGCGGCAAGCAGTCCTCGATCCTGTCGGCCGAGGGTGAACGCCAGAGCCGCATCCTGCGCGCCCAGGGTGAACGCGCCGCCTCCTACCTGCAGGCACAGGGTCAGGCGAAGGCGATCGAGAAGGTCTTCGCCGCCATCAAGAACGGCAAGCCGACCCCGGAACTGCTTGCCTACCAATACATGCAGACGCTGCCGATGGTCGCCAAGGGCGACGCGAACAAGGTGTGGTTGGTGCCGTCCGACTTCGGCAAGGCCCTCGAAGGCTTCGCCCAGAACTTCGCGTCCAAGGGCGAGGACGGCGTGTTCCGCTACGAGCCGTCCAACGACGAAGCGCCGGTGCAGATCGCCGACGATTCCGACGTCGAAGACTGGTTCGAAACGGCGTCGGACCCCAAGATCGCCGAAGCCGTCCGCGCCGCCGAAGCCACCGCCCGCACCCCGGTCGAAGGTTTCGACACCCCCGTCCCACGCCCGAAAACCTCAGTGGCCAAGGGCAACAACCCGGAGCTCCCCACCCCACCGACAAACCTGGACGCGGAGCAGCGCCCGAACGACCCCTACGGCCGCCCCTGGCAGCCACCCCAACACGGCTGACCCCACCCAAGTGAATGGCCTCGATGCGCATCGGGGCCGTTTTCTCTTGTCCGCCAACCGTTTCGACGTCAGCACATCGAGGTGGATGGAGCCGGAACAGAAGGGGGTGAGTCAGTGGGGGAGGGGGAGGAGTTCTACGAGGGTGCCTCGGCCGGTGCCAGGGGGGAGGATTGCCAAAGCTTGGCAGCCGATCAGGCCGGCCAGATGGGGGGTGTGGGCGGGGCCGGTGCTGCGCCAGACGCCGCCGGGGTGTTGTTGGACGCCGACGATGCGGGTGGCTTCGCCTTCCATGACGCCCGCGTCGGAGAGGCGACCCCACATCGTGGGGCCGGGGGTGCGCTGGGTGAGGGCGTCGACGATGGCGGGGCCGACGGCCAACAGGGCTGCGACGGCGGCGAACGGGTTGCCGGGCAGGCCAAGGAGGACGCGGCCGTCGGGGAGTTGGGCGACGACGGTGGAGCCGCCAGGGCGGATCGCTATGCGTTCGATGATGATGCGGGCGCCGAGGTCGGCGAGCAGGGTGCGGAGGTGGTCGGCGGCGCCGCGGCCGGTGGCACCGACCATGACGACCAGGTCGGCATGGGATTTCAGGGTGAGCCAGGAGCGCACGAGGTCTTTACTGTCGGCGAGATGCCACAGGCCGGTGCTCTCGATGTCGCACGAGCGCAAGAACTCCGGCATGACGGGGCCGAGGGAGTCGCGGGTTTCGCCGGGGTTGAGTGGGCCGACGGCGCGGATCTCGTCGCCGGTCATCACCACATCAGCGCGCAAAGGTCCACGCACAGTGACTGTTTCGGACTCCGCGCTCAGTGCCGCCGAAGCCAAGGCTGCTGAGACGCGCACGCCCGCTCGGGCCAATTCTGTTCCGCTGCTCCAGTGTTCGCCTTGGCGGCGGGTGTCATCGCGGACCGGTGCACCGGGCGCGCGCATCACCACCGGTTTGCCCGAGACGGTCGTGGTCACGATGTGTTCGTCGCGCAGGGTCGCAGTGGTGCCCAACGGAGTCGCGGCGCCGGTCGCGATTCGCACCGCCTCACCGGGCGCGAGCACTACCGAGCAGCCGCGTCCGGCGTAACTGACCTGCTGGTGCAGACGCCACCACGGCCCGGGGCCCGCGACCGCATATCCGTCCATGGCGGCACTGTCCACGCGCGGCAGGGGAGTGCCCGCGGCAAGGGCGACCGCGAGGGTGGCCCCCACGGCCTCGGCGACAGGTCGCTCACGCACCGCGATCGGCTCGAGCTCCGCCGCTATTCGCGCACGCACCACACTCAGCCCACACTGCACCGCCGGCACTACGCCCACCCGTGCGCTCGTCACCACGTCTCGCCTTCTGCAGGAATCGTCACCGACACTGCGACTCATGGTGCGCACCACCGATTGCCTGCGATTTTCCCAGCAGTTGCCTCGCGATGACGTTGTGCTCACGGAAGAGCGGGTCCGGCGGTGCGAACTCGGGCGTCACGCGCCGGCAGGAGTTCCCCGCTGTCAACCGTCAGACGGCGGAGACCGTCGGATTCGAGGCCTGCTGCGGCGCGAAGTGCGGACCGCGATTCGGCGAGCCGGATTCGCGCTGGTTCGCCGCTGGTGTTCGGCTCAGGCTTCGGCGAGCGAATGCGCGAGTTCGGCGGCGCGGTCCGCGATGGCGCTGCCGAGTTCGGCAGTGGTGGCTGTGCCGCCCAGATCCGGTGTGCGGACCGTGCCAGCGGCGAGGACATCGCAGACCGCCCGGTCGACGGCGGCGGCCGCGGCATGTTCGCCGAGGTGGGCCAGCAGCATGGCACCCGCCAGAATCTGCGCGACCGGGTTCGCGATGCCCAGACCGGCGATGTCGGGGGCGCTGCCGTGCACGGCCTCGAACATCGACGGTGCGTCGGCTGCGGGGTTGATATTGCCAGAGGGGGCGAGGCCGAGGCCGCCCGTGACGGCGGCGGCGAGGTCGGAGAGGATGTCGCCGAACAGGTTCGAGCCGACGATCACGTCGAGGCGGTCGGGGTGCAGCACGATTTCGGCGGCCAGCGCGTCGACGTGCATCTGACGGATCTCCACCCCTGGATACTCGGAGGCGATCCGCTCGAAGATGCTGTCCCAGTACGGCATCGAGTGAATCAGCCCGTTGGACTTCGTGGCCGAGCAGAGCTTGCCCGACCGTTCGGTGGCGCGGTCGAAGGCGTAGCGGATGATCCGTTCGCAGCCCGTTCGGGTGAACACCGATTCCTGCAGCACGAATTCGTCCGGCCTACCGGGATTGTGCATGCCGCCGATCTCGGAGTACTCACCCTCGGAGTTCTCGCGCACGATGAGAATGTCGAGGTCCTCGGCCGTGCGGTCGCGCAGCGCCGATTCCGTGCCGGGCAGCAGTCGCACCGGTCGGAGATTCACGTATTGACTGAAGGCCCGGCGCAGCGGAATCAGCAAGCCCCACAGCGAAATATGGTCGGGCACACCGGGGAATCCGACAGCGCCCAACAGGATCGCGTCGAACTCCGCGAGCCGCGCTGGTTCGTCGGCGGGCATCATCGCGCCGGTCCGCAGATAGTTCTCACACGACCAGTCGAACTCGGTCCAGCTGATTCCCGGCAGGACCCGGTCGAGCACCTTCACCGCCTCGACGGTCACGTCGACGCCGATTCCGTCGCCCGGAATGGTCGCGATCCGGTATGTGCGCACGCTGTCTCCCTATACCTTGACGCCGATGTATTTGGTCTCGAGGAATTCGTCGATCCCGGTGAACCCGCCCTCGCGCCCGAGTCCCGATTCCTTCACCCCGCCGAACGGCGCGGCTGGATTGGACACGACGCCCTGATTCAGGCCCACCATCCCCGTGTCCAGGGCTTCGCAGACGCGCAGTCCACGCCGCAGGTTTTCGGTGAACACATAGGCGACCAGTCCGTACGGGGTGTCGTTGGCGCGGGTGATCGCCTCCTGCTCGGTGTCGAAGGTGCCGATCGCGGCGACCGGGCCGAAGATCTCGGTGTGGCACAGCTCGGCGTCGTCGGGGACGCCGGTGAGCACGGTGGCCGGGTAGAACGTGCCGGGTCCGTCGATCGCTGTCCCACCGAGCAGCACCTCGGCGCCGCGTGCGCGTGCGTCGGCCACGAGATGCTCGACCTTGGCGACCGCGTCGGCGTCGATGAGCGGCCCGACGACAACACCCGCCTCGGTGCCACGCCCCATCGGCAGCGCCGCCATCCGCGCGGCCAGTCGTTCAGCGAACTCCCCAGCGATGCCGCGCTGCACCAGGATTCGGTTCGCGGCCGTGCACGCCTGGCCGATATTGCGCATCTTGGCCGCCAGTGCGCCCTCGACTGCTTCGTCGAGGTCGGCATCGTCGAATACGAGCAGCGGCGCGTTGCCGCCGAGCTCCATGGAGGTGCGCATGACGGTGCGGGCGCACTGTTCCAAGAGCAGTTTCCCGATGGCGGTGGAACCGGTGAAGGAGAGCTTGCGCGAACGCGGATCGGCGATGAGCGGTGCCATCAGCGCGCCGGGGTCGGCGGTGGTGACCACATTGACGGCGCCCGCGGGCACCCCGGCATCGGCCAGAATCGCGGCGAGGGCCAGCATCGAAAGTGGTGTCTGTTCAGCGGGTTTCACGACGCACGTACATCCGGCGGCCAGCGCGGGCGCGATCTTGCGGGCGCCCATCGCCATCGGGAAGTTCCACGGCGTGATGAGCAGGCTCGGTCCCACCGGCTGCTTCGTCACGAGGAACCGGGAACCGCCGGTCGGCGCGGGCATGTACCCGCCGTCGAGCCGGACGGCTTCCTCGGCGAACCAGCGGAAGAACTCTGCGGCATAAGCGATTTCGCCGCGCGCTTCCGTCAGCGGCTTGCCCATTTCGAGGGTCATGATCAGGGCGAGGCGTTCGGTGTCGGCGAGGAGTGCGTGGTGCGCGCGCATCAGGATGTCGCTGCGGGTGCGGGCCGGGGTGTTCGCCCAGTCCGCCTGGGCCTCGGCGGCGGCAGTGAGGGCATCGAGTCCGTCTGCCGCCGTCGCATCCGCCACCGCGCACAGTTCCGCGCCGGTCGCGGGATCGAGGACGGGCAGCGTGGCGGGGGAGTCACGCCATCGGCCGCCGATGAACAGCCCCTTCGGGACGCTGTCGATCGCGGCGGACTCGTCGGCGCTCAGGTTGTCGAGCAACTGTGCGCTGCTCCCGGACTCGTTCATGCGGTGCCCTGCCTCCCGACGCGGTGGATCAACCATTGCTGTGAACCCTCCCGTCATGTTATGCATATTGTCAACAATCCGACAATAGACAATCTGGGGAGTCGTTGATGACCGAGCTGTCTCCCGTCCTGAAGCAGGCCACGCCCGTTCACGTCGACCACGGCGCAGGCTGCTACCTCTACGACACCGACGGTCGCCGCTACCTGGATTTCACCGCCGGGATCGGCGTCACCAGCACCGGACACTGCCATCCCACCGTGGTCGCGGCCGCGCAAGCCCAGGTCGGCAAGCTGATCCACGGGCAGTACACGACGGTGCTGCACCGGCCGCTGTTGGAACTCACCGAGCGCCTCGGCACGGTCCTGCCCGAAGGACTGGATGCGCTGTTCTTCGCCAATTCCGGCAGCGAGGCGGTCGAGGCGGCGCTTCGCCTGGTCCGGCAAGCCACCGGTCGCCCGAACGTGGTCGTCTTCCACGGCGGTTTCCACGGCCGTACCGTCGCCGCGGCGACCATGACCACCTCGGGAACCCGGTTTTCGGCCGGGTTCAGCCCGCTGATGTCGGGTGTGCACGTGGCCCCGTTCCCGACCGCCTTCCGCTACGGCTGGAGCGAGGAGGAAGCCACCGACTTCGCACTGCGCGAGCTCGACTATCTGCTTGCCACCCTCACCTCGCCCGCGGAAACCGCCGCGTTCATAGTCGAACCGGTCCTCGGCGAAGGCGGCTACATCCCCGGCAACACCCGGTTCTTCCAGGGCCTGCGCGAGCGCGCCGACCGACACGGCATCCTGCTGGTCTTCGACGAGATCCAAACCGGGTTCGGCCGAACCGGAAAGTTCTTCGGCCACCAGCACTTCGACGTGCGCCCCGACGTGATCACCATCGCCAAGGGCCTGGCCAGTGGGTTCCCGCTGTCCGGCATCGCGGCATCGCGGGAGCTGATGGCGAAGGCCTGGCCAGGGTCCCAAGGTGGCACGTACGGCGGTAATGCGGTCGCGTGTGCCGCGGCTATCGCGACCCTCGAGGTGATCGAGGCCGAGGGGCTCGTCGACAATGCCGCGGTCCGTGGGGCGCAGTTGCTCGCCGGTGTCGAAGAGCTCGCTACGAAGGCGATCGGGGACGTTCGCGGCCTCGGTCTGCTCGTCGGCGCCGAATTCACCACGGCGACAGGCGAACCCGACACCGCGACCGCAACGGCGGCCCAGAAGTCCGCCGTCGACAAGGGACTGTTGCTGCTCACCTGCGGCGCGCACATGAACGTGGTGCGCATGATCCCGCCGCTGATCGTCACCGACACCCAGGTCGACGACGCCCTGGCGATCTGGTCGGAAGTCCTCACCGAGCTGTAGTGCTCCGTGCTAGCCCCGCCCGAGGTTCCGGCGGGGCGCGCACGGCGCCGGACCCGGGCACGGCGGGCTGTGTGGGCGATCCCCCGCTCATGCAGCCGCCGATCCCACCCACGCTGTTCGCACCGCCACCAGTTCGCACCGCGCAGGAAGCAGGAACATGGCCCGTTACATGAGCATCACTCTCACCAAAGCAGGCGTCACCTGCCGCGCCCGCCTCCTCGATGACGAAGCACCGCTGACGTGTGCCGCCGTCTGGGATGCGCTCCCGCAAGAGGGCGACGCCTTTCACGCCAAGTACGCCCGCAACGAGGTCTACACCCTGGTGCCGCGCATCATCGCGGCACCCCATCGCGAAAACCCCACCGTCACACCGATTCCCGGCGACGTCTGTCTCTTCGACTTCGAACCGTGGGAGATCGGCAACCCCGCCTACGGCTACGAACCCGGCTCGGCCGCCCATCACGCCCAGGGCGCCACCGACCTGGCCCTGTTCTACGGCCGTAACAACCTGCTGATCAACGGCGACCTCGGCTGGGTCCCCGGCAGTGTCTTCGCCACCATCGAGGACGGCCTCGCGGACTTGGCGGCTGCGTGCAACGGCCTGTGGTTGCGCGGCGTGGAAGGCGAGACCCTGTCGTTCGCCCGCGCCTGAGCCCGGCATTTTCACGCACTTCGACCGCCGCCGGTCAGTTTTCTGACTGAACGGCGGCGAAGTGCGTGAAAATGCCGGTGAATTCAGGCGCTGAGCACGGACTCCGCGTGCCGGGCGACCGCGAGAACAAGATCGTCGGAGTGCCGCGGTCCGACGATCTGCATCCCCACCGGCATCCCGGCGCGCGTCGTGCCGACCGGAATGCTGATGGCGGGCTGCTGAGTCATGTTGAACGGGTAGGTGAACGGGGTCCAGTCGGGCCAACCGTTGAGTCCGCTGCCGGGCGGCACATCGTGTCCGGCCTCGAAGGCGGTGATCGGCATGGTCGGGGTGATCAGGACGTCGTAGGCCGTGTGGAAGTTGCCCATCGTGATGCCGACCTCGGCGGCGACGTGGCGGGCGTCGAGATAGTCGATGGCACTGACGGTTTCCCCGCGCGCCCACACCTGCGCCAACCCGGGATCGACCTTGTCGCGGGACCCGGCGGGGAACTTCGAGAGCATGGTCGCCGCGCCGGCGGCCCACAGCGTCTCGAAAGCCGCACGCGGATCAGCGAATCCGGGATCCACCGCGTCGATGGTCAGCTCGGCCTCGGCCAACCGCGCGACCGCGCTCTCGACGATCGCGGCGACCTCGGGGTCGACCCGCGCGTACCCGAGCGTGGCCGAATAGCCGACCGACAACCCGCGCACGTCCCGCTGCATCTGACTGCGGAAGGTCGTGAAAGTGGGCGCCAGCGCGGTCGGATCCCGCGGATCGGGCAGCGACAGAATGTCCATCAGCAGCGCCGCGTCCTCGACGGTCCGCGTCATCGGCCCGGCGTGGGCGAGGGGTCCGAACGGGCTGGCCGGGTAGAGCGGAATGCGCCCGTGCGTCGGTTTGAACCCGACGATCCCGCAGAACGACGCCGGAATCCGGATGCTGCCACCACCGTCGGTGCCCACCGACACCGGCGTCATCGCCCCCGCCACCGCCGCCGCACTACCCCCCGAGGAACCGCCCGCCGTCGTGGCGGGGTCGACAGGATTACGGGTGATGCCGGTCAGCGGGCTGTCGGTCACGCCCTTCCATGCGATCTCCGGCGTGGTCGTCTTGCCGACGAACACCATCCCGTCCTCGCGCAGCCGCGCCGCCACCGGACTGTCCACCAACCACGGTCCGCCCGCGTCGACACAGGTGGAACCACGCAACGTCGGCCACCCTTCCGTCAGGAAGATGTCCTTGATGGAAATCGGCACACCGTCGAGTAGTCCGCGCGGATTACCCGACTGCCAGCGCGCCTCGGAATCCTTGGCCTGCACCAGTGCACGATCCGGGTCGACCAGACAGAAGGCGTTGATCGCGCCGTCACGGGTGGCGATCGCGTCCAGGCAGGCCTGGGTGGCCTCGACGGGGGAGAGCAGGCCGGCCGCGTAGGCCGAAACCAGCTGCACCGCCGTCATCGCGGTGGGGACGGTGGGGAGGTCGGGCTGCGTCATGGCGGGCTCCTTCAGCCGGGCACGTACCCGAGCGTCTTGTCGACAACGTTGTCCAGGGGGAGACCGGCTGCCCACCTGTCGAAGTTGTCGGTGAATGCGCGGACGATCTCGGTGCGCCAGCCGTGGAAATCGCCCGAATTGTGGGGCGTGAGCACCACATTCGGCAGATCCCAGAGCGGGTGACCGGCTGGCAGCGGTTCCGGGTCGACCACGTCCAGTGCGGCCCCGGCGATCGAACCTCCTGCCAGCGCGGCGACGAGATCGTCGGTAACCACTAGTTCCCCGCGCCCGACATTGACAAACCTGGCGTGGGGTTTCATCGCGGCGAAAGCGGTCGCGTCGAACATGTGCCGGGTCTGCGCGGTGAGCGGCGCGATCGCGATCACGTAGTCGGCGCCGGGCAGTTCGGCGTGTAGGTCATCGCTGACGGTGTCGAAATCCGGGTCGCTGGTGCGCGCCCGGCGTCCGACTCCGCGCACGGTCATCCCCGCGGCGCGCAACAAGCGGGCGATCGTCCGGCCGATGGAGCCGGTGCCCACGATCAGCGCCGTCGCGCCCGCCACCCGTTCGGATTCACGATGTTTCCACTCGTGCCGCTGCTGCAACCGGATCGAACCCGGCAGGTCCTTGGCGAACGAGATGATATGTCCGAGAACATATTCGGCGATCGCGGAATCGAAAACATTGCGGGTGTTGGTGACGACCACATCGGAGGCGCGCAGTTCCGGGAACATCACCGCGTCGACGCCGACGCCGCCCATGTGCAGCCACCGCAAGCGGTCCGCGCTGGGCCACGCGCCCGGTACCGCGCGGGATTGGAAGTCGTAGACGAACAGCACATCGGCGCCGCGGAGCGCAGTAGCGAGCCCGTCGGCCTCGGTATAGCGCACTTCGGCGCGCTGGGCCACGGGGGCCATGAGGTCGGATTCGGGCACACTGTCACGATGTAGGACGGTGACAATCGGCCCGTGCTCCACAATTTCACCGCCCACATTGACACCGTAAGTTCAGATCGTATGATTGTCAACAATCCGATCGTGTTCGGAGGTCTGCCCGGCTGAGCGCGAGAGGGGCCGCAGTGGAGTTCAGCTTCCCGGACATCGATGGGCCGGTAGCCCAACGAGGCATCGGCGTGATCGCGCCGTTCGACCTCGCCCTCGAACGGGAACTGTGGCGGTGGGCGCCCCTCGAGGTGAGCCTGCACCTGGCCCGCACCCCCTACGAACCCGTGCCGGTCTCCCTGGCCATGGCCGAACTCGTCTCCAACCCCTTGCACCTGACCGCCGCCACGCACGACGTGCTGCACGTGGAGCCGGAAGTCGTTGCCTACCTGTGTACTTCGGGCAGTTTCATCAACGGACTCGCCTACGAACGATCCCTGCGGGAAACGATCTGCCTGGCCGGTGCGCCCGACGCGGTCACCACCTCCGGCGCCCTGGTGGAGGCGATCAAACACCTCAACATCACCCGCGTGTCGGTGATCACCCCCTACGACGAGATCCTCACCGGCAAACTGCACGACTTCCTCGACGAGGCCGGCTGCGCCACGATCAAATCCGATCACCTCGGGCTCGGCGGTGGCATCTGGAAGGTCAACTACCGCACCATCGCCGAACGGATCCTCGGCGCCGACGACCCGCGCTCGGAAGCGATCTTCGTCAGTTGCACGAACCTGCCGACCTACGACGTGATCGAGCCACTCGAACAGGCGCTCGGTAAACCGGTTCTGACCGCCAACCAATTGACCATGTGGGCATGCCTGGGGCGAATGAAGCTGCCCATGATGGGTCCAGGAAAGTGGTTGGTCAATGTCTTCTGACCGAATGAGGACGCGACATTCTGTCCAGGAAAGTGGTTGGTCAATGTCTTCTGACCGAATTGGGGACGCGACATTCTGTCCAGGAAAGTGGTTGGTCAATGTCTTCTGACCGAATGAGGACGCGACATTCTGTCCAGGAAAGTGGTTGGTCAATGTCTTCTGACCGAGTTCGGACTGCCCAGAAAAGCGGCCCGTCGATGTCTCATGAACGGAGCGAGATGCATACGCCGACAATCGGATTCATCTACCCCGACCATGCCGCCGAGGACGACTACCCCCGCGCCGCGGCCCTGCTCGACGCAGCCTTGCCGGTGGCTCACATCTACGGCACCGACCTGCACGCGGTCGCCGAACTGCTCGACCTGGGCAGCCCGGAGAAGCTGAACCACGGTGCGTCGCTGCTGGCGCCCGAAAAGCCCGACGTCGTTGTCTGGGCGTGCACCTCGGGCAGTTTCGTCTACGGCCCGGAAGGCGCTCGCGGCCAGGTCGACAGCCTGGCCGAAGCGGCAGGCGTCCCCGCGTCGAGCACGAGCTTCGCCTTCGTCGAAGCAGCCCGCGCGCTCGGCGTACAGCGCGTAGCCGTCGTCGCGAGCTACCCCCAAGATGTCGCGCGGCTGTTCGTCGATTTCCTCGCCGACGCGGGCATCGACGTGGTGTCGATGTCGAGCGCGGGCATCGACACCGCCGCCGAGGTCGGCACCCTCACCCCCGACCAGGTCCTGACCCTGGCCGTCACCAACGACCACGCCGACGCCCAGGCGCTGCTCATCCCCGACACCGCCATGCATACTCTCGAGGTGCTCCCGAAACTCGAAGCCGCGCTCGGCAAGCCGGTGCTCACGGCGAACCAGGTCACCATCTGGGAAGGTCTGCGCTTGGCCGGGCACACCCCGGTCGTGCCCGAACTCGGTGCACTGTTCGCGGAAGGGGGTACTCATGTCGATCATTGATTTCGAGCCGGTCAACCAGCAATCCACCGCCGAGATGATCGCCGACCGATTACGCGAGGCGATCATGCGCGGCGCCCTGGCCCCCGGCGCTCAACTCGGTGAAGCCGACCTGGCGACCAGTTTCGGCGTCTCCCGGGGCCCCGTCCGCGAGGCCATGCAACGCCTCGTCCAGGAGGGCCTGCTCTTCAGCATCCGCAACCGCGGCATCTTCGTCATCGAACTCACCACCGACGACGTCGTCGACATCTACCGCGCCCGCGCCGCCCTCGAAGGCGGCGCCCTCGACCTCATCCTCGACGACCGCCGCGAAATCGCCTACGCAGCACTGCAACCCAGCGTCACCGCCATGCAGCTCGCCGCCGAAGCCGGTGACGCCCCCGGTGTCTCCGACGCCGATCAAGCCTTCCACGAAGCCCTCGTTACCGCCACCGACAGCCCCCGCCTCGTCCGCGCCGCCCGCACCCTCCTCATCGAAACCCGCATGTGCCTCGGGGCGTTGCAGACCACCTACCCCGACCTGCGCGAACAAGCCCGCGAACACGTCGAACTCCACGAAGCGATCGGCACCGGCTCCCCCGAACACGCCCGCACCCTCCTCGTGGAACACATGGACGACGCGGTCCGCCGACTACGCGACCGCTAGGCGTACCTCCGCACCGGTTCCGGCCGCTGCGTCTGACGTTCGCTGCGCGTGTGGGGCGGTCGGGGTACCTCCGCATCCGTTCGGGCCGGCGCGTCGCTAGCTGCACGACTGTGCGGATCGGTGTACACCGGAATCGTTCCGGCCGCGCGGGTCTGCGCTGATCGGATCAGGTGTGCGGGGGCAGAATGGACCCGGTACGGTCCCCCGACTCACAGCAGGAGCACTCGTGGACAGCGAACAGCGGGCACGCGCACAGGCTTTCGTCGATCTGCACCGCTCCGGTTGCTTCTTGCTGCCCAACGCCTGGGATGCGGGTAGCGCGCGGATTCTCGAGTCGGTGGGATTTCCGGCGATCGCCACCACCAGTGCGGGTGTCGCGTTCTCCTTCGGCCGTCCCGATCATGATTTCTTCGCCGAGCACGGCGAGCTGGGGCGGGTCGATCGGCCGACGATGATGCGTCGGATCAGCGAGATCGCCAGTGCGGTGCGGGTGCCGGTCAGCGCCGATCTCGAGGAGGGGTACGGGCCCGATTCCCAGGATGTGGCGACCACGATCTCCCTCGCGATCGACGCCGGTGCGGCGGGCGGCAATATCGAGGACTTCACCGGTGATCGCACGACCCCGCTGTTCGATGAGGTGCACGCGGTGGACCGGGTTCGGGCGGCGCGCGCGGCGGTGGCCGCGAGTGGTGAACCGTTCGTGCTCGTCGGACGCACCGACGCGCTGCTCGTGGACGCGGGTCTCGACGAGGCGATTCGCCGCGCCAACTCCTATCTCGCCGCGGGCGCCGACTGCGCCTTCGTCCCCGGGGCCGCCGACGCCACCACCATCGCCACCCTGGTCGACGCGCTCGACGGACCACTCAACGTCGTGATGGGACTGACCGGCGGCGCCCTGTCGATGGCCGAACTCGCCGACCTCGGCGTCCGCCGGGTCACTGTCGGCGGCAGCATCGCGCGCCTGCTCTACCGCCACCTCCTCGACACGGCCACCGAGCTCGCCGAACACGGCACCTTCACCTACGGCGACACGCAACTCTCCCAATCGGCCCTCAACGCCCATTTCGCCGACCGCACCTGACGGGCGGATGCACGGTTTGTCCGCATTTCCGCACGGCCGAGCCTGGTGATCAATTGATCAGGAGAAGGGACGCGCACCCCGAAGGTCCAGGAGCATGCCGAGATACCTGGTCATCACCGCGCACCGCACGAAAGATTTCCTCGCTGACGGCATCGTTGCCTCCCCGAATCGCTGATGCAGACAACAGCAACTGGCCCAGACGGTTGTGTCGTATCACGAATAGTAAGCCACGCAAATGGTTGCCGAGGTGGGTTTCGGGGAACAGGGGTTTGATGGGCGTCGCGAATACCGGGGGTCATCGCCGACACGCTGTACGGTTGCTCTGACTGAAGGCGTGTCTGCGAAGACCGCTGTGTCCGCGACCGGAAAGGACTCGGATTTCATGTCGAACGATGTCATAGGGAGTTCCGGTGACGCGGAGACCTCCGGCGGCGCGGTAGCCGAAGGGTCGCGGGGTAAACCCCGATTGGATCTACTCGTGTTCTGCGCCACCGCCATCGGCGCACTCGCCTTTGTCGCCTGGGGTGTGCTCGACGACGAGAGCCTCGCCTCCGCGGCGAGCACGGCCCAGAAATGGGTCATCACCAACACCGGCTGGTTGTTCGTGCTCACCGCGACAGCGTTCGTCGTCTTCGTGATCTGGCTGGCGATCAGCCGCTACGGCCGGATCCCGCTCGGCGCCGACGACGAGAAGCCCGAATTCCGCACCGTGTCCTGGATCGCGATGATGTTCAGCGCGGGCATGGGCATCGGCCTGATGTTCTGGGGTGTGGCAGAACCGTTGTCGCACTTAGTGAATCCGCCACCACACACCGCCGAAGCCGGATCGCCGGCCGCCGCGGAGGTCGCGATGGCCACCACGCTGTTCCACTGGACGTTGCACCCGTGGGCGATCTACGCCGTCGCCGGGCTTGCCATCGCCTACGGCACGTTCCGAAAAGGCCGCTCGCAGTTGATCTCCTCGGTGTTCCGGCCGCTGCTCGGCCACCACGCCGACGGCATCGGCGGCCGGGTGATCGACATGATGGCGATCTTCGCGACCCTGTTCGGATCGGCGGCCTCCCTCGGCCTCGGCGCGCTGCAGATCGGCGCGGGCATGGAGTTCAACGGCTGGATCGACAGCATCGGCAAGATCGGCCTGGTTGCGATCATCGCGGGCCTGTGCGTGGCCTTCGTGCTGTCGGCGGTCTCCGGTGTCGCGCGCGGCATCCAGTGGCTGTCCAACATCAATATGGTGCTGGCCCTCACTATCGCGGCGTTCGTGTTCATCGCCGGGCCGACGCTGTTCATCCTCAATATGCTGCCGACCTCGCTCGGTGACTACATCGAGAGCCTGCCGACCATGGCCTCACGCACCGGCGCCGGTGACGAGGCGATGCAGGCGTGGCTGTCGAGCTGGACGATCTTCTACTGGGCCTGGTGGATTTCGTGGACGCCGTTCGTCGGCATGTTCATCGCCCGGATCAGCCGCGGCCGCACCATCCGCCAGTTCGTCACCGGCGTGCTGCTGGTGCCCAGTGTGGTGAGCCTGATCTGGTTCGCGATCTTCGGTGGCGCGGGCATCGCGGAGCAGGCCAGGAACGGTGACCTCACCGAACCCGACGGCTCGGTCGACTCCAACTTCGCCCTGTTCCACCTGCTCGACCAGTACCCGATCACCTCGGTGACCACGGTCGTCGTGATGATCCTCGTCGCGATCTTCTTCGTCTCCGGTGCCGACGCGGCCTCCATCGTGATGGGCACGCTGTCCGAACGCGGCAGCATCGAACCGTCGAAGTGGGTCGTCATCTTCTGGGGCGCGGCCACCGGCGCCGTCGCCGCGATCATGCTGGCGATCGCCGATTCCGACAACCTCGGCGGGGCTCTGACCGGCCTGCAGGCGTTGACAACGGTGGTGTCGCTGCCGTTCCTGGTGGTGATGGTGGCGATGTGTGTGTCGCTGTACAAGGACCTCAGCGACGACCCGCTGATCCTGCGGATGGATCGTGGTGTCGAGCTGGTCGAGGGAGCTGTCGACCAGGGCACCGAATTGCACGACGGCGATTTCGCGCTCGTCACGGAACCGGCGGTCGAGGAGCCGGTGAGTCCGACTCTCGACAAGGACGTCTAGTTCGTAGCGTCGAATCCGGCCTGCGCTGAGGACAACTCGGCGCAGGCCGTTTTCATGTGATGCCGCAGTGAGTCGGCCTGGTCTGCGATAGCGGCTTGGGCGCGGACGTAATCGGCTCGGCCGGTGGGGGTTTCGATGCGGACCGGTGCATAGCCGAAGTCGGACAGGTCGTACGGGCTGGCTCGCATATCGAGTTCGCGTGCGGTGCAGGCGAGTTCGAAGCAGTCCAGCAGTAGGTCCGAGGGGATCAGTGGGGCTAGCTTGAAACCCCATTTGTAGAGATCCATATTCGCATGAAGGCACCCGGGTTGTTCTGTCGCCACTTGGTCTGCGCGAGTGAGTGGTTCGGCATTGCGGCCCACCGCTTCCGGGGTGAAGAAACGGAATGCGTCGAAGTGTGTGCAGCGCAACGACATCGACTCCACCACCTGGTCGGTGCCCGCACTGCCGAGCCGGAGCGGAACCTGCTGGTGGCGCACCTCATCGGTGCGGTAGACCATCGCCCACTCGTGCAGTCCGAAGCATGACAGCTGTGCCGGGCGTTGGGCGGTGGCGGTGAGCAGCCGGGAGACGAATTCGATCGTGTCGCGCCGCTTCGCCAGATAGGCCGGATCCGCGGTGAACACGCCCCGCCCGTGCTCGTAGTACCCGCGCGCACCCTGGTACTCGCCCGCATCGCGCAGCCCGATCCCGAACCCCGGATGCCACCGCCGCAACTGCGCGGGCTTGTTTCCGTAATAGGTGAACAGGAAGTCGATGACCGGGTGGGTGGTGCCCGCTTTGCGCCTCTCGAGATACGGACCGACCAACCGATCGAGCCGATCCCGGTGCTCGCGCGCCGCCGCCTGCCACTCCGACGCTGGCAATACGCGCAGGTCAGGGGAGTGGTCGAGGTAATCGGCGGTGCTCACTCAACTATTGTCCCGCACCGGTTCGGAGCCTCTGAGGGAGCCTGAACAGGGGGCTCCGTGCGTGCCGTTCCAGGGCTCGAAAAGGGTCGGAGTTTGACTTCTGACACGCTTTGGACACTAGTTGAGGCAAAGTTCGACAATTCACGCCAATCCCGGACCCAGCAGTCCGGTGTAGTCGGCGACCTCGCTGGGGCTGTCGATGTAGTGACGGGCAGCAGTGGTGCCGTTGTCGCTGTGGCCTAGTTGGCGCGCGGCGTGGCTGGCGCCGTACTCGTTCGCGATGAGCGTGGCGATCGACTTGCGGAACGTCTTCGGGGTTACCCAGGTGAATCGGCTGCCGCGCGCGGATCGCCAACTCCGGCGGTAATTGTGCGGGTCGTAGATGCCGCCTGTGCGCGCGGTGAACACCAAGTCCAATGGGTTCGCAAGCGCGACGGCAGCTCGTCGGCGCAGCGTCTCGACGACGAACTTCGGCAGGACGACAGACCGGTAGCCGGCGTCCGTTTTGGTCCATCCTTGCCGGATCGGACGCAGCTTTCCGTCGGGATGCCTGATCCGCACGATCGTCCCGCAGATCGTCACGCGCGGCGTTTCCGCATCGAGATCGAGATCACGCCACCGAATCGCGAGTGCTTCGCCGATCCGTACGCCGGTCCCCAGCAGGACGTCGGTGACGTCAAGGACGATGCGGGATCGGGGGATGCCCTTCGTGAATGCGGGGGTCCCGGGTATCGCGTCACCGGAAACCCACGTCTCGAGCTGTTGTCGAAGTTCGTGCAGTGTGGCGAGGTCTGCGGCCCGAGGGCGTTGGGCATTGCGTGGCAGGCGGGCAACGTTGAGCACCGGATTGTGCCTCAGCACGTCGTGGCGTACGGCAAGGCCCATCATGCCTGTGAGCACGACGCGATGAGCCCTGGCCTTCCCGGGCCACCTGCGAGATACCTCCCTGAGATAGGCATCGAGGCGTGCGGTGGTGGCTTCGCGGATACGGAGCCCGCCCAGTGAGGTATTGATCTTCACGGTGCCGCTTCGGCCACGCGTCTTCGCGACGTGGATATGGCTGCGGTAGTGCTCGATCGTCTGTGGGGTTGTGCGGTTCTCGAACTCCAGTTCGGCAAGCCACAGATCGGCGAGCTGGGACAGGCGGGTGTCCGCCGTAATCTCGACGTCTCTGGTAAACGAACGGCGCCGCTCCTTCAACCTGTCTTTCAAAAGGGCTATGGCGCGAGGCTTGGTGGGACCCGCCGCCTGCACCGTTCGGGTCTCACCGTCCTCGTCACGGAAGCGGGTGCTCGCGCGCCAGCTGCCGTTGGGCCGCTTTTTGGCGCTGATCACTCCGTAGGTCCCGATCGCGAGCGGGGGATTCGACATGCGGCCTCCAAACTGGCGGAAGACTTTCGAGCGCGCTGACAGAGTCGGCAGTGGCCGACTACGGCGACATGGCCGTGCACCGCGGTGAGGGCATTGGGGGGGCGGCTCAACCGGTTGCTCCGGTGGGCTCGTTCGATGTGGTTGCGCTGAGCGGAAGCGCAGCGCAACCACATGCGCGGTCTGCGGTGAGAGGTGGGGCTCAGCGCTCGTCGGGCTCGAGTCGGTCGTTTTCCCATTCCTCGAGGTCGATGAGCCGGTATCGGCGGTAACGGCCGATCTTGGCGAAGCGCGGACCGGTGTGCGTGGACGCCCATGCGGAGAGGGTCTTTGGGGGGATCTTGAGTCTCTTGGCGACCTCGTTGGTGGTCAGCCAGACTTCCGCGTCGCTCATCGCGGCTGTCCTGACACTGGCGTTGTCGATAACCGCTGGCTGCGAACTACCGAGGCGCACCAACGTTGAGCAGAAATCGCGTCTGCGGAAGGTGAGCAGGAGTTGGCATTGAGCCGGGCGATGGCGTCCACGCATGGCACCTGTTGAGGTGCGGAATGATTCGCGATGGTCAGGAATCGGCCAGAACGGTGTCGGCACGCAGAAGGGCCTGATGTTTCGAGCATGGGGCTGCTCTCCTACACCCAGACGGTTCTCCCACCACCATGAAAGCGCAGTTCGCGGCGAGGCGCCACCAGGTCGGCTCCTGGGAAGAGTTTCCGGCGAGACCGTTCGACTTGCACGCCGAGGTTTGTGTTGCCGACCGCGTGTGCGATTGCACACTCAAATGTGTTTGCAGATGACGTGTCAACTTGCCAGTCGTGAACACGCATGTTTATTGCAAGAATGGCGAAAGTTGCAACGCGTAGTGGCATGTTCTCAATTGATGCAAGATCCTGCAATTCGCTACAGGGAATCGCATTCAAGCCATTCCGGCGCAACGGGGATTGGTTTCCAGAGATTTGCTGAATGGTGCCGAACTGGCCAGCGGGGTCCGAATGCGGGTGTGTGACGGGGCTGAGGCCCCGGCGGTCGGCCCTGCTGGCTCAGTGCGACTACGTCGCTATCCGGGCTGTCGGGAGAGCGGTTGGCAGTGTGGGCCTCATTCCGGGACCGCGGTAACCAGGTGGATGTGGCGGACAGGGTCGATTTCGGAGAAGGCGAGCCGGTACGAGCCGTGGTTGCCGTTGGGTGTGCGGACGTGAACGAGGTCGTTGGCGTCTCGGCCGTAGGCGACCGAGCTCGACGTCAACCAACGACGGGCGAACTCGGGGTCGGCGCCGAGGTATCGCACGACGTCCGCGGCCTGTTCGGAAACGCGGAAGCGGCCGGTCTCCGCGCGCAGCCGCGCCACGATCTGGTCGGCCTCGTGCGCGTGGTCGATCAGGGTTGTTCGACCTGGTTGGCTGAATATCCAGCGGGGGATCGAGGGGAAGTCGTCGAGGTCGATCAAGGCTGCATGGAGCAAGGAGTTGGCGGCTAGGACGTTGAACATCGGGTCGATGTAGGCGGCGAGGATTCCTCGCGTGTCGAGACCGGCGAGGTACTCCGCAGCGCCTGGCCGGGTGAGGATGTGCTCGCGCAGCGCCGCGATCGAAGCCAGCGGCAGCGCGGGATCCCGCAACTCGCGCAGGTGACGCTCCATCGGGGCGCCGAGGCGATATCCAGCGATCAAGGTGTCCAGGGCCGCTGCGGGCGGAACGCCGGTGCCGGCTTCGTACCGGAACAGTTGGGTGGGGCTGATCCCGTGCCATCGCTTGGCTTCGGCGCGTGAGAGGTTGCGGTTCTCGCGTATTCGCTTGCAGGTTGCTGAGAATGATGGAACGGCGACGATGGCGTCGTTTGTTGGGAACCCGTTCTGGCCTTTTTCAGTATTCATGTCTCCCCCGAGAATGTGTGACGCAGGCCACCGAATTGGCGGTCTGGTGTGATTTCTCCCCGATGAATGCTGTTCTATCAGAACAGGATTAGCTCGGCAAGGTGGGGGTGCTGGGAATGATCACAAACGGAGGCAAAGGGGGGTGACGGGGGTTCATCGACATGGCTCGGATCGGCCATAAGGTGATCATTTTTCGATGCCTTCATTTGACCACTCCGAGGTCAAGTCGGAGCATTGCCGCAGGTCGCCGCCTATTTCGTATTGACCATGAAATGGTTTGACCAAGAATTGGTTTAACCACTTTCTCGCTTTATGTCGGTTTCTGGGCTTTTGATGGGGATGCAAGCCATCCACCCAGAAAGGCAAAACATTGGATCCGTTCGTCATTGTCAGCTACATCAACGCCGGTCTGGCGTTGATGTCCAACGTGGTGTCGATTGCCGGCCAGGTGCTCTACCTGGCACTTGTTCTGCTCTGAGCTCGCGTGCCAGGAGCCGCTGGTCCGGGCGCGCCCGGCCGGCGGACCTCCGGCTCGTATGGCCCGTTCTCGGGCGTCGCCGCTGGTGCGGCATTCCACTCGCTGACCTCGGAAAGAAGGTTTCAGGTGAAGTCTCATATTCTCCCCGGCACGCAGAATGCGAACCGCGGTCTATGCAAGTCCCTGTTGAGGACGGGGCAGGCGATCTTGCTGGCCGGTGCGGTGCCGGCGGCGATTGCTCTTGGTGCTCCGGGTTCGGCGCAGGCAGCCGGGGAACCAGCGTTGGTCGCTGATCAAGGGGGCGTGACAACCCCCGATCAACCAGGTGTCGAAACCCCGGCTGCCCCTGCGCCCGAACCAGTCCCGGCGCCGCAGTACTACGAGCAACCCCAACAGGTCCGCACCGCCCCGGAACGGCCTGCGCCCAACGCGGTGGAATCAGTCGAGCCAGTGCGGATCGAGGAGCTTCACCTGCCCGAACCCGTCGAACCGGTCGCACCGGTCGCGCCGACCGAGGGAATGCTGCGGATCGGCCAATGGGAAACCGTCAGCCCGGACTGGGTGCCGATCGAGGTCCGCGACGCGGTCAACACCACCGCGGCCGGCGCCGAAGCCCAGATCGCGACCGCGTTGGACTCGGTGGGCATCCCGGCGGGCCGCTCCGATCGGGTCAGTGGCGCGATTCTGGCTGGTGCCGGACTCGGCGGGCTCGCCGCCGGGACCGCGCTCGGTGCGCCTGCCGCAGCGGTAGGCGGCACAGTCGGTGGACTGATCGGGGGCACAGTCGGTGGGATCGCCGGTGCCGCAGCCGGATTGGTGATCCCGGTGCCGATCGTCGGCGAGGCCACGAGCGGGGTCGCGGGAACTGCCCTCGGCGCCGCTGCCGGCGCGGCCGCGGGCGCGGCGATCCTCGGGGTCCCGGCCGCGTTGGTCGGCGGTGTTGTCGGCGCGACCGTTGGCGCAGGGTTCGGCGCGGGCGTCGGAGTCGGCCAGTGATTCGATACAGGCCGTCGGTGGCGGGACTTGTCGCCACGGTGATGGGCGCGGCCACGATCAGCGTCACAACCGCGCACCCGGCCGTCGCGGTCCCGCTCAGCGGATGTCCAGCCCTGTTCATCCTCGGGGTTCAGGGCACCGGACAGTCCTCGCCGACCGCGGACCCGTTGTCCGACACCGGGGTAGTCGGGTCGCTGATCGGACCGGTCGTCGCCGCAGTGCCGGAGTTGGTACAGCGTTCCTACATCGCCTACCAAGCCGGGTTCGGCGGCATCGTGCCCGGCGGCGGTGATGACCCCTACACCCAATCCGTCGCACAAGCGCGGACCGCGTTGGACGTAGCCGCCCAACAAATCATCGATTCATGTCCGGAAACAATGCTGGCCGGTGTCGGGTATTCCCAAGGCGCCCAGGCGATGTCGTCGTTCGCCCGCGATGTCGGCGCCGGGGCCGGCTCAGTGCCCGCCGACCGTGTCGCGGCGGTGGCCCTCTACGCGAATCCTGATCGCGCCACCATGGAACCGGTCTTTCCTGGGCGGCCAGACCAAACCACCCCCGACCCGGCCCCAGGCACCGCGGGCGCGGCGGTGTCGATGGTCCAGATCCTTGCCGCGCCCGCGAGCGGGGCCGGGATCGCTACCAGCGCACAGGGATACGGTGCGTTGACTGGTCGGGTCGCCGATGTGTGCAGCGACGGCGATCTGGCGTGCTCGGCGCCGGCGAACACTTCCTTGCTGCGGTGGGGCGCTCAAGTGCTGGCCCAAGCCGATCTCACCGATCCCCTCGCCGCGCTCACCACCGTCAATCACACGCTCGCACACGCTCTCGGTTCAGCATGGAATGCCGTCATACTCAACGACTTTCACGTGTCGGGCGGGGCTGTGACCTATCTACCGGAAATGCGTTTGGGGGAGCGGTTGGTCGAGGCCGCCGACCCCCGCGGCGCCGACACCGATGCGAGTGCGGCGGGTGCGCACTGGGACCAGATCACCGCCGCGATCGCTGCCGACCCCGCCCAACTGGGGCCGGTGCTGGCTCAACTCGTCGGCGCGGTGGCCGAATTGGCTACCGACAACGCTGATGTGGTGAATCCGGCGGTGTGGTTGCGGTTCGCTGACACCGTCGGGCGGCACAACTCCTACGCACAGACCGGCCAACTGAGCTCGGGAACGGCGTGGATGATCGCGCTCGCCCACGATCTCGCGGGGGCACGGTCATGACCGAGACCAGCGTCGACGACTTCTACGCCAACACCCCGCTGGGTGTGGGCACCGACCCCGGCACGGTTCTGCGGTCGCGCGAGATCACCATCGATCACCTGGCCGGGGTTGCCAACACCTGGCAACTGGTCTACACCACGACCACCAGCTTCGGGTTCCCGTGCGTCGCCTCAGCGACCGTGCTCGAACCGCGACGACGCCGCGACAACGGCGGTCGAAGCCGAGCGTTGGTGGTGTTCTGCCCGACCTTCCACGGATTGGGTGGCGCGTGCGCGCCGTCGCAGAAACTGGTGCGCGCGTGCGAACCCGACGTCGGGAGCATCGCCGCGGCGCTGGCCAACGGGTGGACGGTAGCGGTACCCGACGGGATCGGGTTGGCCATCACCGGCGCGCACCCACACCATTTCCTTGCCGCCCAAGCGGACGCGCACGCGGTCTTGGACTTGGCCCGCGCGCTCAGCATCGCGCTGGTCCCACCAGGGCGGGCTCCGATCCCCGTGGCGTTGTGGGGATACGCCGACGGCGGGCGCGCGGTGGCGTCCGCCGCCGAGTGGCACGCGCAATACGCCTCCGAGTTGGACTTGCGGGCGGTCGCGGCCGGTGCGGTCATCGCAGACCCCGGGGCGTTGATCACGACCTTGGACGGTGGGGCGTGGGCAGGGTTGGCGTTCGCGGGAATGATCGGATTGGCGCGCGCGTACAGCCATCTGCCGGTCGATCACATCCTGACCGACGCCGGAGTCCGGGCGGTCGCGGCCGCGAGCAGCCTGGATGTGTCGGCGCTGCTGTCGGACTACCGATTTCCGCTGGCGCGATGGTGCGAACGCCCTGACCCGTGGAACGACCCAGTCTGGGCGCACATTCTCGACAGCGAACGCCTCGGGTCGAAGACACCGATCGTCGCCGTGCACCTGTACCACGGGCGCCTCGACGCGCTGGTGCCCATCGATTCAGGTCGAGGTCTGTTCGCTGAGTACCTGTCGCGGGGTGTGGACGTGTCGTGGTCGGAATACGACTGCCCGCACGTCGGTGCCGCCGACCAAGCAACCCCCGACGTCTTCCGTGTTCTGCGCGCGGGTTTCGCGCTGCCACCCCCGGGACGAACCTCCAACTCCAGCTGACTGCCACGTCCCGGCCGCCCACTACCTGATTCGACTGTCCGAAGGAAGGCGAGATCGATGCACGACACCCCTACCGCACCGCCCGCGCGGCATCGCGCCCGCGACAGGGCACCGCTGAACCCGAAATCCACCTCGACGGACAACGTCGCGGCGGTCGTGTTCGCGGCAGTAGTCGCGGTTCTCACGGTCGGCTGCGGAACGGCGCCCGCACTCGCGGACCCGACCACCGCCCCTGCCACCGCGACGCCGACACCTTCGCCGCATACAACCTCGCCTGTGACAACGGTACCGACGCCTACATCGTCGCCCTCGGCGCCGCGTTCGTCGTCGTCCACGACGGTCTCGCTGACCCCCACATTGCCGCCGTCCCCGTCCAGCACAGCTACGGGCTCCACGACGTGTCCGGCCTTGTATCTGATCGGGGTACAAACCGGTGACGAGGGCGCGGCGAGCTCGGTCGACACCGGCGACACCGGGATGCTCGGCCAGGTCTTCGGCCCGATCACCGCCGCCGTCGGGGATTCGGTTGCCCGCGAATACATCGGGTTCGGGGCATCAGACACAAATTCGGCCACCTACCGGTCCGATGTCACCGCAGCTGGTGACCGCATCGAACAGACCGCCACCGCGGTCACCGCTCGATGCGAACAAACCCGGATCGGTGTCGTCGGTTACGCCCAAGGAGCGGCCGCAGCGGCAGTGTTCGCCGAGAACGTCGGCGCGGGCCGATCTGGGGTACCTGCTGACAAAGTCGCCGGGATCGCGTTGCTGTCCAACCCTTCTCGGCGAGCGGCACAGCCAGTCCTGCCCGGTACCGACTCGGGCACCCCCAACGCAGTTCCGGGCACGGGTGGTACCCACGTCGGCAAGGTCGCGTTGTCGAATGTGGGGCTGTCCGGGGCGGGCATCGACGCCGCCGCACAACCGGCCAACTACGGAACACTGGCCGGACGAGTCGCGGACCTGTGCGTGGCCGGAGACGCCACCTGCGACGTCACCTCCGGTAGCCCCCTGGCGACAGCGGTAGCCAACATCGCCGGCCAAACCGAGGGTAAGGACCCGGTCGCGGCGATCACGACCGTCGCTCGAGCGTTGGCCGCGACGGTGTTCACGACCGCGGTCGGGGTGGTCAACGACGACCTGACCGGCACCAGCCTCGACCAACTCACCTACGACCCGACCCAAACGTTGGGCCAACGTATCGCGACGGCGTCGTCACCGACCGCGACCACCGCCACCAGTTCCGACGCCCTCTCGGCGTTGTTCAAGCTCGGGTCGATCGGCCTGAACGCGGTGGTCTCGGTGGCGCGCACGGTGTTCACCGCCTCGACCATCGCCGAACTCGCCACCGTCGGGTTGGCCAACCCGTGGGCGGCGGTAGCGACACTGGGCGCCAAGGTCGCGACCGCAGTGGTCGATCTGGTTCCGCCGCAGTCGATCAGCACCTGGGTCAACTCGGCGTTCGAGGCGATCACGTCCACGATCACCGACTCGGCCGATCTGTACACGACCTCGGCGACCGCCCAATATTCCGACTCCACCGGTCGACGCGCCAGCTACAGCACCGTCGCCGCGACCACCGACGGCCACAGCCCGGTGACCGCTGTCGCGGACTGGTTCACCGCTGCGGCCCACGACCTCGCCCCGCCCGGTACGGAAATACCCGCGCGCACAACGACTCCCACCGTGACCGACCTCCCGGCAACGCCCCGGACTTCGGCGACGACCCCTCCCCATACGCGGTGACGACAACCCCGCGTCCTTGAACCCCTTCGGGGGCGCTGACCGGCCCACGGGTCGTACCCAACAGACCCCGTCGGTTCTCCCACGTTCCGGTGGGCCAGCGCCCCCGAAGGGCCCCTACAACCACGGCAACCGTCAGAGGAGGTGACAACCCCATGACCGGCGACGACGAACGACAACGATTCCACGGCGAGGCCTGGCTGATCGACAACTCCCCAAGCACGGTCAGCACGGACGGCGACACCGACGGCGATGACCGCTTGTCGCGTCCGGGTTGGTCCCATCCGATCGACCTATCCTCACGCGACCGCGTGTCTTTACCTGTCAACGAATTGCCCAGGTGCGCCGAACCGACGGCTGAGAAGCGTTGGAAAGCACTGAGTCTCGGTGTTGCTTGCATCGTGACTGCCGTGATGACCGGCGCGGTCGTCGCCGCTGTCCTCGAAAGTCGGCCTGAGGCGAACGTCCCGGCTGTCACAGTGTTGTCCACTGTGGCTGTGGCCGCCTCGGCGACGGTCACGACAACTACCCCGTCATCTTCAGCACCGCCGACGCCGGCTTGTCGGGGCTTGTCCGCGCCGACCATCACCGCCGGTCCAGGCGACACCACGACATTCGCGGGCGTGGTGGCGGCTTTCGAATACGCCTACTACGTGCGCCGTGACGTCGACGCGGCGCTACAGGTCACCGATCCCCGCGCGGGCCTCACCCGTGAGGTGCTGGCGGCCGCGATCACAGCACTGCCGACCGGTACCACCCACTGCGTCGCGATCACCCCGATCACCGACGGCGCAGGCGAGGTGCACGTGGTCGAACTACACCCCGACGGCACCCGGTTCGACTACCTGCAACTGGTCAACACCAGCCGATCCGCCACCGGCCCCGATCCCGCTGGTCTGGTCATCACCAACATCCAGCGACGAGGAAACTGACATGAACCCTGTTGCCGCACAACCAGTCTCACCAGAAGTGAACCCGCCGCCGCGTTTCGGTCCCGTGACGGTCGAACCGCCCCGGCACGGACGCATCGCGGCGATACGCAACGACCCGTTGCCGGTCACCGGCGCCCATCCGCCCTTGGTCGCGATCGTCGGCGCGCACGGCGGGGCCGGGGCAACGACGCTGGCGAGGTGGTGGGCGCCGGCGGCCGACAGCGAACGGTGCTGGCCGGCCTCCCCGCACACCACCCAACTGGTCACCATCGCCGCCCGGCTGTGTCTGCCCGGGCTGATCAGCTGCGCTGAGCGGTTACGGGAATGGCGCGCCGAGTTGGCCCCCGACGGGGTGGTCGTGGTCGGGGTCGTCCTCACCGCGGCTCGACCGGGCAAGGTCCCGGCAGCGATACGCCGCTACCGCACGCTGATCGAGGACCTGGCCCCAGCGGTGTGGGCGATCGGCTGGCACGAGGAACTGCTCGAACGCGAACTCGACGAACTCGCCCGATTCCACCCAGGCGACCGGCCACCACCCCGGCGCGCACCACTGACCTCCACGGTTCCCGCCGATGTGCACCACGTCGGCACGGACCTGATCGACCACATCACCCGAATCCGGAAAACCTCTCGGAGACAGCAAGATTGGAACAAATCGTGACGACACTTCTGTCGGCGGCCCGGGATGTGACCGTGCTCGCCCAGGAAATCAAGATCACCCCAACTCGCCCACCCGGCGGCGACAAACTCACCAACCTCGTCGGATACCTCTCCTGGCTGGTCATGCTCGCCGGGATCGCGGCCCTGATCTACGCCGGGGGCAAGTTCGGCTGGGAACGCTGGCAAGGCGGCGCGGTCGAGTCACCCAAGATCGTGTTCGCCGCACTCGTGGGCGGCATCATCGCGACCTCGGCCGGAGTCATCATGAACGCCGCCGTGAGCGGGGGATGACGATGACCCACACACCATCCACCTCCGCGAACACGCGGTTGTCGTTGCCCACCGGCGACGGGCACCATGTGGAGGCCACCTTCGGTGGACCGCTCGACGCGCCGGCGACCATCGTCTACCTGCACGGCCCCCTCGGCGGCTCGGCAGACTACGCCGCCGTCGGCCTCGAACTGGATTCGCGGCTCGACGCCACCATCGCCCACCTGGTCTACGACCAGCGTGGCCACCAACCGACCCATGCCGGTGACGCGCCCACGATGGAGCAACTCCTCGACGACCTCGACCTCGTCCTGGCTCACGCGAGCGGCGAAATCATCCTCGTCGTGTCATCGCTGGCCGTGATAGTGGTGCAGGAGTGGGTGTTTCGCCACCGCCACCATCAACTGCCAGTGGCGGGGATCGTCACGGTAGCACCAACCACCGACCTGCCGCGCAGACGCGACAACGGCGCCGTCGGCTCGAGGCAGTACACCCTGGCTACGGTGACCAGTGCGCTGGTGACCAGCGGATCTGGTGGGTGTGCCAGTACTGGTGGTGTGGACGCGGCCATGCGGTTGCTCAGCTCCTATCGAGGCGGAAACGCCGACCTCGCCGTCGTGGAAGAGATTCTGCGCCAAACCCCGACCTGGGTGCTGAGCGGTCGCGACGACCCGGTCGCGGTACCGGCGCGGGTGCTCGATTTCGCTGACCGGGTGTGGGCCGAGGTCGCGATCATCGACACCGCCGCCCATAACCTTGCCCGCGCCCACCCGTGCGCAGTCGCGGACACGATACTGGCCGCCCTGCGCGTCGCCCACGACACGGCCCGATACAGGGCAGCGCCATGACCGCGAAAACCCTACCTGCACAGGTCCTTTCGCCGCTGACCCAGCTACTGGGCTGGTTGGCATGGATCGTGCTGCTGCTGTGTGTGGCGCGAGCGATCTGGGTCGGCGGCCAACTCGCGATCCGGCTCTACCGCGAAGAAGCCGTCGAGGGCCTCATTGCCTCGCTCACCGCCGCGGTCTTCGTCGGCTCCGCCAGCGCGCTGGCCGTGGCCATCATCCCCGCCTGAGAAAGCGACCGAACCCATGCCAGTGACCTCCTCCACCACACTGCTCCACACAACCCTCGCGCTGACGGTGCTCGCCGTCGCCAGTTGCGCCGCTGGCCACCAACCCGCCACATCGACTCCCGCCACGGAATCCCTGGCGCCGATCGCGCCCACGGAGTTGCGATGGCACAGCTGGCGCGGCATCGACCTGCCCTACGCGCGGCAAGGCCCCCGCAACACCGACACCGCGGCGGTGTCCGGGTTCGACCAGAGCCCAGCAGGGGCGGCGTTGGCCGCGATCCACGCCAGCGTGCGCATGGCCATCGCCCCGGACAACCAATGGCCCCAGGTCGGGCAGACGATGCTCGCGCCCGGACCGGGCCGTGACGCGTGGGCCGGTGCCCGCGCCCAGGTCTCGATCGCCGAACCCGCCGGGCCCGAGGGGCCGACCATCCTCGGCTACACCGTCACCACCTTCCTCGGCGCTGATGCCGCGATCGAGATCTACAGCTCCTACCGCGACGGGTCGTTGACGTGTCACCACGCCAATGTGGTGTGGCTCGACAACGACTGGCGTTTGCGATTGAGCCTGCCCGGCCAGCCCGTCGTCGCGGTGGAGTCCACGCCAGCGGCCATGCTCACCCTGGCCCGTCGGTAAGGAAACCCCGTGCGCGCCTATCGATTACTCGCCGCCCTGCTCATCACTGTCACCGCCATCGTGATCGCGGTGTTCGTCGTGACCGCCACCGGCCACAACCCCGACCCGCGCCCACAGGTACCTCCGGGCGTGGGTGCACCCGCGACGACGGTCGCCGCGTCGACGTCGCGGCCACCCACGGTCGATCTGTTCGGCAACCGCCTGGAAGTACCCGCCACCGATTCCGGTGTGCCGTTGCCCCAAACCGGGTTGCCGGTCGACCCGACCCACGCCGACTACCTCACCGCAGCGCCGACAGGGCTTGTGTGGCAACGGATCTGGGACGGCGCCGGAGTCCCGGTGTCGAGTAGCGACGGGCCTGCCCGCATCGTCGACGGTGTCGCGTCGGGATACGCGCGAACCCCGCAAGGCGCGATCCTGGCTGGTCTCGACGCGCTCGGCCGCGCTCTGGCCGCACCGGACCCGACGTGGAAACGCGTGGTCGCCGACCGGTTCTACGGCGGCGGTCAACCTCTCATCGACCGGTTCGCGCGCTCACGCACCATCACTCCGGACGCGGCCCGCTACGTCGCTGTCCCCGACGGAGTTCGGGTACAACCCGGGTTCGCCCCGGACATGGCGGTCGTCGAGGTCGCCACCCGAGCCAGTAGCGGGTACGCGGTATCGACGTGGCCGATGGTGTGGGTCGACGGCGACTGGCGGCTGCGCGTACCCGACGACCTCGAATCCCTGTGGCGCCCCACCACCACCCGCGTCCCGACATCGGCGGGGTTCGGGAACTGGAAACCACGCTCATGAACACCGACCTCCACACCCAACTCGTCCCGTTGCTGCTGTGCAACCTGCCGCTGCTCAGCGGCACAGTCTGTTCGGTCGCCGCCGAATCGGCCACCTCCGCCGTCGCGGACACCGCCATCGAGGGCTTGATCGACCTGGTTGTTTCCGGGTTCGTGTTCCTGCTGCAACTGGTCATTTTCTGGTGGACATCCACCCCATCCCCGGAATTGATGTCGACCACCGGCGGCAGCGGTAGCGCGCTGGCGGCGATTCGTGACTACACCAGCGGCCTGCAAGTGCTGTTCCTGACCGCGGGGATCTTGTTCTCCGCCGCCCGCCTCGCCCTGGCCAAACACCGTGCCGCCGCGGGGGAAGCGCAGGAGACGTTTCTGATGTTGGCGCGCGCGATCATGGCCTCGACGTTGCTGGGCGCGGCGATCGCGGTCGCCACCAACGCCGGTGACACGTTCTCCGACTGGGTCCTCAACGACGCCGCCGAAGGGGATCTGGTCGCGGTGGTGGACCGGCTCACCCAGTTCGACGCCTCCACGCGGAGCGGGCTCGGCGGTGGCGTGCTGTTGATCATCGGGTTGCTGGGGTTGATCAGCAGTTTGGTGCAACTGGTGATGTTGGTCGTGCGCCAAGCCTTGCTGATCCTGGTCGTGGCGGTCCTGCCGATCGCGGCCGCCGCGTCGGGCACCCCGGCGGGTGGGCAGTCCTACAAGAAGCTGTTGTCCTGGGCGTTGGCGTTCGTGCTGTGGAAACCCGTGGGCGCGTTGGTGTACGCGATCGCGTTCACCGTCGCCGGGCGCGCGGATCAGTCCGACACCCAAACCTTCCTGCTCGGGTTGATCTTGATGGTGATGACCGTCCTCGTGCTCCCTGCCTTGATCCGGCTCGTCGCACCTGCCGTCGCCACTCTCGGTGGTGGCGGCGGAGGCGGGGCCGTACTCGCTGGAGCAGGGGCCGGGATCGCGATGTCCGCAGCCGGGAATCGACGCCAAGCACGCACGATGACCGAGACCGGAGGCGGCGGTGGGACACCACCCAACAGTGGGCCACCGCCGGGCGGTGGCGATCCACCCCCACCGGGTGGCGGAGGTGGATCGCGGGCGATGACACCGACTCCCACGGGATCGGGTGGGAGTGCGGGATCAACCACGGGGACCGGTAGCGCACCGAATGCTGGGGCAGCGTCGGCGAGCGGCAGCGCGGCCGGTGGCGGCGCCGCGGCTGGCGGAGCGGCTGGGGCAGGTGCTGGCGGTGGGTCAGCCGCCGCGGCCGCTGGTGCGGGTGGGGCGGTCGCGGGTCCGGTCGGAGTTGTTGTCGCCGGAGCTGTCGCCGCTGGTGCCGCCGCGGTGCGGACGGCCGGTTCGACCGCACGGCAAGCAGCCGAGGGCGGGCCCGACCCGCAGGCGTTGGGTCCGGGGGAGGTTCGACGATGAACGCGCCACGGGTCTACGGGCGGTGGGAACGGCCACGCTCGGCCGGCTTCTTCGGATTGACGTGGGGCGTCTCGCTGCTGGGGTTGGGGCTGATCGTGGCCGTGATGGCCAGTTTCATGCTCATCCAGTCCATCCAGATCAGCGCGACGCTGCTGGCCGGGGCGGCGGTGATCTTCGTGCCGTTGGCGATCACCCGCGACGGCCGCACCGGGTGGGAGTTGCTGCTGCTGCGCACCCAGTTCGCGATGGCGCGCGCACGCGGAGAACTGACCTACCGATCCGGGAGATTCTCCCGCATGCCAGGGCTGGCGAAACTGCCTGGGCTGCTGGCTGATTCACGACTCACCGAGTACGAGACGGCAGGCGGCAAACGATTCGCGATGCTCCACATCCGTCGCACCGACCACTACACGGTGGTGCTGCGGGTCCTCGCGCGCGGCAAAGAACTCGTCGACCAACACCAGATCGACACCTGGGTCGAGGGCTACGGCCAATTCCTCGCCGCCCAATCCAGAGGCGGGGAAGTCGTCGCGATCACCGCAGTCCTGGAGAACACGGTCGAAACCCGGCTCAAACACACCCTCGAGGTCGCGCGCCTGGTCCGCGACACCGCACCCGCGTTCGCGAAGCAGGTGATGGGCGAAGCCGCTGCTGACAGCGGCGGAGTCGGTGTTCGCATCGACGCGCGGATCGCGATCACGTTCCGGGCGATCGGGAAGGGCCGCATCCGCCGCGACCAACCCGAACAGGCCCGCGAAATCGGCCAACGCCTGCAATCAGTGCTGTCCCAACTCGCCCACGCCGGCCTGCCCGCCACCCCCATGCAGGCCTGGGAAGTGCTGGCGCTGGTCCGCAGCCGCTACGACCTCGCCTCGCAACGCGACGTCGAGACCGCCGGTCGCGCGATCACCGAGTCTCAGTCCTGGGATTCGGTCGGCCCGATCGCCCACGCTGACCGCTGGGACCACTATGTTCACGACGCCGCCCGCTCGATCACCTGGGAAATGGACGGCGCACCCCGCGGCGCGGTCATGGAAACCGTCCTGGAAGAGCTGCTACGCCCACGCCCCGATGTCCCGCGTAAACGGGTCGCGATCGTCTACCGACTCCACAGCGCCGCGGACGCCACCTCGCTGGTGGACTCCGACTTCCGCGACGCGATCGCCGCCGAACAAACCGAACGCGGCATCGCCTCAGCATCGGCCCGAATCCGCGTCGCCAACACCTCGGCCGCCCGTGAGGAACAAGCACGCGGGGCCGGGCTGACGAGATTCGGTGTGCTGGTCACCGTCACCGACCACCTCGACGGCGACCTGCCCGGCATCGAGGCCTCGGTGAAAGGAATGGCGGCGGCGAGCAGGTTGTCGGTGCGCCGCTGCTACGGCTACCAAGCCGCCGCGTTCGCCGCGTCCCTGGGCATCGGCCTGGTTTTGCCGGAGCACACTTCGATTTCAAAGGGCGTGTCGGCATGAACACCTCGCACCCGCAGCGCCCCGGTGCTCGCGCACCAAAGACCGTGGTCATCAATGGAATTCGGGTGCTCACGACGCAGCAGCGCGTCGCTGTCGAGGCGAGAACGCGCTTGTCGGGGATCAGGGGTTGGTACGCGCGCGCCCTGCTCACCCGCGACGATGCCCGCCACACAACTATCTCGGGACGGACCGAGAGTCGCGACAGCGACGGATTCGGCTTGGACACAACGGTTCTCACCGATCGTGGATATGGCGGGATCGGTGGGGGTCGGGCCGCGGTGGTCGCGCGGACGCCGGAGTGGCGTGCGACCACGGTCCAGGTCGCGGGGCTATGGCCGTTCTGCGTCGGGGCGACCGCCCCGACGGTGGGGGTGCCGGTCGGGGCGCACTACATCACCGGCGCCCCAGTGCATTTCGACCCGATGAGCTGGTTCCTGCGCGGATTCATCACCGCCCCCATCGCCTTCGTCCTGGCGCTCAACGGGTTCGGCAAATCCTCCCTGATCCGACGACTGGTGACCGGTGCGGTCGCGGCCGGCGAAACCGTGCTGTGTATGGGCGACACCAAACCCGACTACCGCGAGCTCGTCGAACAGCTCGGCGGACAAATCGTGGAGATCGGGTACGGGCACGGCACCATCAACCCCCTCGACGTCGGCGCCCTCGGCGGTGTCATCGATCAGTTGACCGACCCTGATCAGCGACGCCAGGTCGCCGCACGGGTCGAAGCGGGCCAGGTCAACATCGTGGCCGGTTTGATCGAGCTGGTGCGTGGTGATCGGGTCGCCGACTACGAAGAAGTCCTCCTCGCCGCAGGTCTGCGCGAACTCTACGGTTCGACAACACCATTCACCTACGCCGATCCGCCGCTGCTACGGGATCTGCTGGCGGTGATCTCCGACGGCTCGGACCGATTGCGTGAGTTCGCCGAGGAAGACGACACCACCGCCTACCGCACCTCGACCAAACCCCTGCGACGGTCTCTGCGCGCCTTGGTGGAAGGACCGTTCGGGGCGATCTTCAACGGCCACACCACCACTCGCCTCGACCTGGCCACTCCCGCGATCTGCGTCGATATCTCCCGCATCCCCGAAGGCGACACCAAACTCCTGGCCGCGGTGCTGATGGTGTGCTGGAGCGACGGCTTCGGCGCTGTCGCCGCCGCGCACGCCCTCGCCGATGCCGGTCTCGCACCCAAGCGAACCTTCGAGGTCGTCATGGACGAGATCTGGCGGGTGCTCGGGGTGGGGGAGTTCATGGTCGACCGCGTCGACGCCCTCACCCGCCTCAACCGTGGCCTGGGCACCGGGCTGATCATGTGCTCGCACACCATCAAAGACCTCGCCGCGTTCGATTCCGCCGCCGCACAAGCCAAGGCGTTGGGCTTCTTCGAACGGGCCCGCGCGAAAATCATCGGACCTGTCGGCCCGGAGGAAGCCCACCGGATCGCCGCGGTCGCGGGCATGACCGACACCGAGAAACTACTCGTCACCTCCTGGGCCGCGCCCCGCCCACCCACCGACGACGACCTCGACGGTACCGGACGCGAAACACCGCCCGGAACAGGATGTTTCCTGCTCAAGACCGGCGAAGCCGCCGAACCCGGAATTCCGTTCAGGATGGAATTCACGTGGAGTGAGCGGGTTTCCGACATCCACAACACCAACCGCCGGTTCACCTTCGACCCTGATCCGGCTGGACGGTGACCATGATGGATTCGGCCGCACCTCGTATAGCGATGTTCGCGTTCGGCGCCCCCATCGGGGTCTTGCTGCTCGTGCTGTTGGTCGTCGTAGCCATCGACACCCCCGCTCGAACATGCGCTGCCGGGTACAGCACAGGCGTCACTGGCGACATCGGAACGACCGTGGCGGGGCTGTCGCAATCACAGCTGAGGTTGGCCCGCGATGGTGTGGTCATCGGCATGCAGCGGGGGATGCCGCAGTCGGTGATCGTCGCCGAGCTCGCCGCCCAGGCCACCGAGTCCAGCTTCCGCAACCTCGCCAACTCCGCCGTCCCCGCGAGCCTGGGCTACGCCAACGACGGTGTCGGGACCAACTACGACAGTGTTGGGCCCCATCAGATCCGGGTCAGTATGCACGGCGAGGTCGGGGTCGCGACCTTGATGGACCCGATCTACCAGATCAACTGGTTCTACGACCGAGCCGAGACCATCGACGGTTTCGAGTCGATGGCGCCAGCGGAGTTGGCGCAAGCGATCGAACGATCCGAACCCAACGCCTACGCCGCCCAACTCGACCTCGCCCTGCGACTTTTCCACGAGTTCGAAACAACCGAACCCGGGTCTGGTACCGGAACGGCCGGGTGCGGTAGCACCGGCTCGGGGCAGCCGCTCACCGCGGCGGATGCCAGCGGGTTCGGGCAGGCGGTGATCGCGGCCGCCGAACGGTGGATCGGCACCGACTACGTCTGGGGTGGCGGCGACGTCAACGGCCCCACCGGCGGCGGGTTCGACTGTTCCGGACTCACCCTGTACGCGATCTACCAGGCATCCGGTGGCGCGATCCGCCTACCGCATTACACCCAAGCCCAACAAGACGATCCCCACGCCATCCCGGTCGCCTTCGCCGATCGTGCCCCCGGAGACCTGATCTATTTCACCGCCGCCGACGACCGAGACTCCCACCACGTCGGCGTGTTCTACGGCCGTGACGAGCAAGGCCGCGATCAGTTACTCCACGCCCCGCAGACCGGCGACACCGTCAAAGTGAGCTTTCTGAGTGGGTGGGACGGGGAAACCATGTCGGTCAGACGGTTCGAGGTCAGCGCTGTTTCGGACCCGTCGCAGGGAGCACGGCTATGACAGGCATCGGAGTGAACTCCGCTCGACGTCTGCTGACGGTGGTGGCTGTCGCGACCACAGTCCTGGCCGGGTGCGGCGTCGGCGTCCCGGTCGTGACCGAACCGGCTTGTCGGGCCCACCAATTCCCGACGCCCTTCGACCGGGTTCCGCCGTGTTCGGGTCCTGAGGTTCTGCTCGCCGCGGTGGCAGGGCTGTTCGCCTACGACCCAGCGACCGGCGTCGACCCGCCGACAACCTTCGACCGGGTCCGCCCGCTGATGAGCGCGCCCTTCCAAGCGAAAGCCGCTGCGTCGGTGTGGGTGCTGTCACCGGTCACCATCGTCGACTGGAACTCCTGGGTGAAGCGCGGAGTCACGATGCGTTCGGAAGTCGCGATCACCGGCGACGACCACCCACCGGACACAGCCACGACAACCGCGCGCGTGCTGTCGGTGCGGCTGGCACCGGCGAACATGACCCCGATTGTCTTCGCGGTGTACTCACGCGCGGTCCGTGTCAGCGCCGAAAGCGCTTGGCTGATCACCGATCTGAGGATGCCGTCATGAGTGGTGCCGACCCGGTCGAGGAAAGCGGCCAAGCGATGCGGCAGGGCTTCGTCCAAGCACTCCAAACCGCGCACATGACGCACGCGTTGATGAACGGACGAGGCGGTGAATCCCGCTCGCAAGCCGAATCCGACCAACGCATGCAGTTGGCCCAGGACAAGGACCACCGTTCCTGGGTCGAGCATCGACTCCGCGTCGCCAAAACCCACGCGGAGGTCGAGCAGAGCTCCGACCTCAACGCCGTGCGAATCGAGGAGATCCGCGCTCGCATGAGTAACGCGAGCAAGGTGACCGATGTCGAGCTGGACAACAAGCAGCTTCAACGCGAACGAGCCGACAAGGACTTCGACCGGCGCGAGCAGGCCGGACGACTGGACCGCCGAGACAACGCAGAAGCACACGACTATCGCGTCACCGGCTACCGCCAGCGTGAGGCCCGCAGCGTGGAGTTGCACAAGCTCGACGTCGAGTACAAGAAGCTTCTGATCGAGATCCGCCGTCGCGCTGCGGGATTCAGCGAATCCTTGCACCTCGACGACGACAGCGATGCCGCACGCACGATGTCGTCAGCGGCACGGTTCGCCGCAGCGGATGCCACGTCGGGCCTCTCGACCGAGCACGCCGCGACCGCAGACGCTTATCGGGAGCGGTTCGCCGCCGACACCGGTACCACCGCGCACTCGATGGTCGGCGAGGTGCCTGGCCCGGTCGTATCTGACGGCATGCCGACTTCGCCAGACTCACTTGGCGGAATCGTAGAGGCCCTCACTACCGAGTCGCACCACCGAGCACCGTTCGACCCTCCGATGCACGCCGGGCATTTCGATCAGCTTGGTCCTGCCGGGCACGTGCTAGATGACGCCGTCGCGGCAACCGGCACGAGCGAGTTCGATCCTCTGAACCCTGACGGAGTCGATCCGACACCGAATTCGCCATCCGGGCCGGGAGTCTCGTCGGATCTAGGGGTCGACCCGTGAGCGGGCCGTACGGGCGGAGCTGGTGAGATGTTCACGCCCACACCACTGCAGACCCAGCTGCTCAAAGCGGTGCAGAACTTGTCCGCCGATAACCGGCGGCTGATCAACCGTTCCCATGCCGATGGCAATGACCGCCTCCCCGCAGTCACCCAGGCCCATATCGAAGTGAGCATTCGGGCACGCGAACACCTCGAAGATGTCTCCATCGCCGTCGGAATTCCGAGATCGATCGTCGACTATCACCGCGTCGCGGGGGAGCGAGGAAGCGGCTTCGAACCTGGCCAGCCCATGCTGAGCACCGAATTCATCGCCCGTGGCACACTTCTGGCCGGCTATCAGGCACTCGTCCACGACCTCCAGGACGCCGCAGGAATCGGCGCGACGTCCGCCGCGCGCGGCCATCTCGGGCGAACCGCGTTCGGCGACTTCCGGCGCGTCATCGGTGTGCGCTGGCAACGCACGGGAGCGATCGCCCACGCCCTCGAGCTCACCGCCGTAGAGCGGAGCGCCGTATGGACACGCGGTGCGACCGCGTGGCAGGCGGTGGTCGCAGAGAAATTCACCGCGCTGGACACCGCGGCGTTGACACGGCGACTGAACGAGATCACCCGAACCGACTTCTCCGCGGCCGCTGTGCCGGTTGTCGTTTTGCAGGCCGCGGGAATCGGGCCCGACGACATCGCCGCCCAGATGCCGGCCTCGCCCGATCAGATGGTCAAACTCGCCACCCACGCGGTCAGCGAAATGACACGCCAAACGGCTCTGAAGACGACCGGCGAGCGAATCGACGCCGCGATCGACGCCGTTGGCAACGACTCTCGCGACGACTCGGAACCGGAACCGCACCGCGACCCAGGTCCCGGGCTCGCGCCGAAATCGACTGAGGCAGGGCGAGATCCATGACTGCTCTCCCGGCATCCGAACGCTTTCGACTAGGAGATTCTCGATGAGTAACCCGCTCTCAGCCGCCGATCAGCTGCCGTCATGGCAGCTGCGCCTGCTCGAACGCGTCCAGTCCGCGAGCTACTACCACTGGCGGTTGATGCAGAATCCGCCCAGTTGGTCGCGAAACATCGGAGTGGGCGAGACCGAGCTTTTCAGGTGGCAGACCGGGGTCCGAGCACAAGAAGCCGAACTTGCCGACTACGAACTCCATGCCGCCGCGGTCGAGATCCCCGACGAGATGGTCGGGCAGGTGCGGGCCGCGGGTGGACGAGGCCTGCGGTGGGGCGATGACGAGGCGACGGCCCGGTTGCCGATTGTCCCGGAGACCGAAAGCGCGGTCCGGATGATGCTGGTGAGCCAGATCGTCGACGATGTGTGGCAGCTCGAACACATGGCCCTCGTCCGCGCGGAATACCTCCATCGCGAACACACCGGCCGATACCGCGCCGACGAACCAGCGCTACGCCAACTGCATGACAGCATGTCCGCGGTGTGGCGCCGGGCCACCCTCACCGCGGCGCACGCCGAACTCGACGACGTTGACCGTGGCCAGCTGTGGGCGCGCGACGCCGAGTCCTGGCGTGGGCTTGCCCGGCTGGTAGGGGCATCAACGGCAGATACCGAGCTGCGACGCCGATTTCAGCTCTTCGCGTGGAAAGGAGTCGAGATCAAAGCCGAACAGGAGCTCGCGACGTTGTCGGTGACCGGGCTGGTTGTCGGACCGCCCACCCCGATTGAGCTTGCTGACAGCGCCGAGACCGCGCTCAACGAGGTCAGCGTCGCAGACGGGCGCGGCGCGCGCTTCGAGCAGTCCATCGGTTCGGCGGTGGACGCGACCACCACCAGTGCCCAATCCGAGTGGGACCCTGACCCCGACCCCCACCCGCCCCCTGACCTTTCGGCGCAAACCGGCCAGGGACAGGAGGTGTGGTGATGACCGACAACCTGTCTGAGGCAGCCCGCTGGGGGCAATGGCTTCGCCGAATCCAATACCTCGCGGGCGAACACCAACGAATCCATGACGCGGGTCCCGCCCTCTTCGACGGCAGCGGCAGTACCGACCCTCCTGAGCAGCTATGGCGGCAACGGCTGCACCAACTCGAAACAGACCTCGACGCGACTCAACGCGACGCCATCGTCGACGGTGTCGACCCCGGCTGGGCCGAGGACGCGCGCGTTCTCGGCGCCCGCGGACCCCACCGATACGGCACCCGCCAACACCCCGACCACGCGGCCGGGTACCAGGAGTTCTACGTCGACATGCTCGAAGTCGAGCTGTGGCACCTCGAGTGTATGGCGGGCTTGCACGTCGCACGCGACGACCGAATCAGGACTGGGCACTGGATGTTCGGGGAGGACCCTGATACTGAACGCTGCTTCGTCGAGCAGATGACAGCCCGCTGGACCCAAGTCGCGGCCTTCGCGGCGGCCGCGCAAATCACCCACAGCGAAGGCCAGCACCTGTGGGGTTCCAGCATCGACGGACTGCGCCGCGTACAAGCGGTCACGATCTGCGCGATGACTGACCAGCAACTCGCAGAGCAGTGGTACGCCTACGCCACCCCTGCCCAACGCCTGCATCCCTACCTGCAAACCGACACCCACACGGCACATCTGCTGCTGGACGGCCCAGCCGTGCCGCCGTCACCACAGCAGATGATCGCTGACGCCGCAACGGCTTTGCGATCGCAGAACGGTCGGAGCCAACTAAATCCTGGCGTGTCGCCGGACCTGGCATCGGAGAGCACGGCGATAGCGGCGACGCTCGACGCCGCCCTCGGCGACACCTCTGAACAGGTGTGGGAAACCGACACGGACCCGCCTGGTTGGTCCACCTCCGACGCCGGGATCAGCCCGGACTTCTAAACCTTCACGAGCACACGCTTTGTCGGCACGATGGCCACGGGTACTGGCCGCCGCGACCGAACCACACACCGGGACATCACACCACCCCGCTCACGCGGCGGGTGGACCACGCCTTCGCACCCGAGGTAGCAGCCGATGCCCACACAACGTTCAAACACATCGACCCCATATACGACACTGTCGCACCCCGTCGGCGGGCAGCGATGACCTGGATCAACGCCGGGTCAGGATTCACCCGGCCGCAGTACTACACCGACGCCGCCGATGACACCGAGGCACGGCTACGCGCGGAATTCGCGGCGTGGCACCAGCTGCGGGAGATCGCCTCGTCCGGGCGAACCAATTCCGATGTCGTCGAGTACTTGGCCCGTGCCCACCAGATCCACCGGCGCTGGACGACCGATGTCGACGCGGAGTCGCGCGTTCGCTGGCAAACGCTCAGCGATGTCCGCGATGCCTGGCTCCGCGACCCCGAAGCAGCCCGCAGGTCCTTCGCACACATGCGGAACACCGTCGGCGAGAACACGACAGAGCCGATCGCCGTGCGTGATCAGCACCAGATGGCCGAACTCACCGGCCACGCCGAACCACCCAACCTCCGCTCCAATCAAGATCAAACACGCTTCCGGCCAACCCATCTGAGCCTGGTACGCGACACCGACCCATCTCGGCACCTGTCGGCCGCGCAACGAGCACTCGGTGGCGAGGCGACGACAATGCTGACGCCCGATGAAGTGGCCGCGATCATCGACGCCACCGACGACCATCTCACTGTCGAGGAGTCCCTCGGCGATGCCGACACCGGGACCGAGCGAATCCTCGCGTTGATCCCACCGGACCAGCGGTTCGCGCCCGTCACCACCGATTACACCGCCGAAACCTCGACCGCGCTGTCGCACATCGGTGCGCTTCGGCGCTTGCAGGACCTGTATGCCGAACACGTCCACCTCGCCGAAGCTTTCGATGGCTCACCCGAACGCGGACAAGATCTCATCGATCAGCTGGAAAAGCTGTTGGAAGCCGGCCGGTCGGCTCGCGATCACGCGGTAGCGGTCGGGGTGAGCAGGGTCGATATCGACGCCGCCTACCAATCCGGCGTCCACGGCAACTTCTGGTCTGCCCAACCCGGCGTTCCCCGGCTAGGCATGCTCGCACAGCTGCTCGAGCACCGCGCCGCAGACCACGCCGAAATCGAGCACCTGCGAGGCCAACTCGAACACGTCCACGCACCACCACCCGTCCTCGCCCTCGGCAGCGAACACGATGCGCTCGACCCGGCGTCATCACCGTCTGACACCGCGACGGCGATCTCCTTCGCGGTAGACGCCGCGCTTCCCGACAGCGATGCCACCGCCGGAACAGCCTGGGCCGCACCAGAACTCACCGGAGTCATCGAACCGATCCGGCCAGCGCCGGTCACCGAACCCACAATCTAGAAGGGACCGAACTATGTTCTCTGCCAGGGAAACACGTCGCCGAACTCTCGGCGGGTGGGGAGAAGAAGCCAGCATGCTGGCCATCCTTGTCGCGCTGATCGCGATGGTCGGGCTCTTGTGGCTGGCGTTGGCGCTGGGGAGTTGGTTGGTCGGCTACCCGATCCGATGGAATCCCTTCGAGGCGCTGCTGTTAGTCGTCGCCGGGGACTCGCCGTGGCCGTGGCCATCGACGGTGATCGCAGTCTCGCTGCTCGCGATGGGCGGAGCCGGGAGCGTATGGGCGGTGCAGCGCTTCACCGCCGATCGCGAGATCGATGCTTCGGCACGAACAATGCAGCGCCCCAGCAAGATCCGTATGGCCCGCGTCGCGGACAACCTCGCCGAGAACCAACGCCTCCTCAAGGACGCACCACCCGCGGTCCAGCTCAATCCCGGCCCGCTCATGGGCCGCACCATAATCGGCGACATCGCACTTCATGTACCCGCCGAAATGAGCGTCACCGCCACGGCAGGGCAGCGGACCGGCAAAACCGTCGCATGGGCCATTCCCGCCGTCTTGACCGCGTGGGGACCGTGCTTGGCGACCAGCAACAAGCCCGACCTCTACCGAGCCACCTGCTACGGACGCGAACGTGTCGGCAGGGTTTGGCTGTCAGACCTCCAAGCCGTCACCGGACGACCCGAGTGCGGATTCTGGGTCAACCTCTTCACCCAGGTCACCACCCTGGCTGCCGCACGCAAGCTCGCTGGATTCTTCGTCTCCGGGGAATCAGGATCAGCAGCCCAAGCCGCCAACACCCGCACCGACGCCTACTTCGACGGCGGCGCGAAAGAGCTGTTCGCCCTGCACCTTTTCGCCGCCGCCACCGCCGGAGGCGACCTGCACCATTGCGCCGAATGGCTCGGCCGCGACCAAGACCCCACACCCGCGTTGATCCTGCGTCACTACGGCTTTCACCGGCCGGCGGCTCGGATCCTGGAGGCTCAGGCCCTCTACGCCCGCCAACGCGACGGGCTCTACGACATGGCTCGCCGATTCCTCAACGTGCTCTCCGACGACGGCTACGCCAGCCTCGTCACCCCACCCCGTCGGAAAACGATCAGGGCACACGAATCCGGCGCAGCCGATCACACCAACGGAACCGTGCTCGACATCGTCGAGCACGAGAAGACCCACGAACTACCCGAATTCAAACCCACCGACTTCGTCACCTCGAACGACACATTGTTCGCGCTCTCGCAGGCAGGACCCGACGGCGCGACCCCACTCACCGCCGCCCTGGTCGGACAAGTACTGGAAGCGGGCTTGGCGACCGCGCGCGCTCGCGTCGACGGACGATTGGCGGTACCGCTGCTGTGTGTACTGGACGAGGCCGCGAACTGCGCCCGTATCGCCGAGCTGCCGACCTACTACACCTACGCCGCAGGCGCGGGAATCATCTTGGTGACGATCCTGCAGGTCATCGAACAGGGCGAAGACCTGTGGGGAGTCAACGGTTTGAAAACTATGCGAGCCCAGTCGATCGAGATCTACGGAGGGTCGATCGCCGCGACCGATTACCTGGAGCACTGGTCTGCGATGGCCGGCCAGCACGACGTCGCTGAACGATCCCGGACCCACGCTGTCGGCGGGATCCAACGAACGCTGTCCTGGCGCGCGGAACCCATTCTCGATGCCGCGAAACTCGCCGCGCTCCCGAAAGACCGTGCGCTCGTACGCCTTCCTGGCCACGGCCCGGTCGTGGTCCGCAAGATCCCCTGGACCGAATCCGACCTCGCACCCCTGGTCCGAGCCTCACTTGCTCAGTTCGAGGACCGACCTTCCGCGCTGACGAAACACCTCGGCGACTTCACCTTCGAAGACGGGACCCGGCCATGACGGCCCCCAACGCGCCCAGCTCGGCGGGCGGCCGGTCGATGCCCCCGCAGTTCCCGAACTTCGTGTCCTTCACCCAGGACTGGTTGCTGCCCACAATCAGCGTCCGCCTCGCGGAAGCGAACCGGGAGAACACCTACACCTGGTGTGGGAAATGGTGGGCTCACCGCAGCGTGGCGGTCCGATTCGCCCACCTACACACCGCTTTCGAGGCGATGCGTCGTTCCAAATCTGGTTCCAGCCTGAGCTCCTTCATGCTGTCGCACGTTGACGCGCACCTGCAGGTGATCCTCGACGCCAGCAACGGACCCCTGCACCGATGCACCCGTGTCGCGCATCAGCTCAACCCGTCGCTGCCGTTCGACCCCGTCCCGGCGGGCTGGTTCCGCATCCCGGAAATCGATGCGGCCATATCCGAGAGGAAGTTTCGCCACCATAGCCTCTTCGTCGAGCAATGGTTGTTGCCGCTGATCTCGGTGCGTATCGCGGCCAACAACCGGGAGAACCAGTACACGTGGTGTCGGCAGTGGTGGCGCCACCAAGCCGTCGTCGTCCGCTTCGCAGGTCTGCACGCCTGCTTCGAGGCAGCGATCAAAGCTGACGACAAGATGGCGATGAGCAGCTTGTTCACTCGCTACATCGACCCCACGATGCGCCATGCTCTCGACGCGGCCAACGGTCCGATGCACCGCTGCACACCCGACAAGCACGTCGACATGTTCGGGCTCGTGGGGGAGGCGATCCCTGCGCATTGGTTCGAACTTCCCGGCGTCACAACCTCGCGTGAATGGCTCGGATTCGGACCAGATTTTCGTGGCCTCGCTGGTGACGCGGTGGTCTAAATCGGCGGTTGAGCCAGAATTTCGAGATTCTGGATGGCTCCCGCGTGACCGGACGTGGCGGCCCTCCGCCACCAGTCTGTGGCCTGAGAGGTATCGCCACGCTGATGAAGAATGACGCCGAGGTTGTACATCGCGTCAATATCTCCGGTGCGAGCGGCTCTTCGGGTCCACAGCTCGGCTTCGCTGGCGTGTCCTTGCCGCGCGAGCAGTGCCCCCAAGTTGTACATGGACTTGGCATAGCCGACGTCGGCGGCTCGGCGCCACCAGGACTCGGCTTCGGTGGGATCACCGCGCTGCCTCAACAGGACTGCAAGGTTATGCATCGCTTGGCAATCTCCTGCCTGAGCGGCCCGGCGCCACCAGATTTCGGTTTCGGCAGTATCACCACGCCGCTGGAGTGAAATCCCGAGGTTGTACATCGCGGTGATGTCGCCAGCGTCGGCGGCGCGGCGGGTCCACACTTCGGCTTCGACCGTGTCGCCCTGCTGGTGGAGCCACGTACCAAGGCCGGTCATGGCTTTGACATCGCCAGCCTTGGCGCACTGGCGCAGTTCAGATTCGGTTCCAGCGTGGTGCACCGCTCCCGACGCGACGGAAGTCGTGGACGTGACTGCGCGGGTTAGGTTGTCCGCCAGTTCGCTGCACGTCGAGTAGCGATGCTCGGGATCCTTGGACAACGCCGTTGCGATCACGATGTCCAGGTACGTGGGCAAGCTCGGCTGTCGATCACGAGGACGCGGCGGGGCCTGTGAAAGATGCGCGGCGATCGCGGCGGCGGGATCAGTCGAGTCAAACGGATGTTGCCCGGTCAACAGGTGAAATGCCGTGCAGCCCAATGAATACACGTCAGCTCGGTGATCAACAGCCTGGCCGACGAGTCGTTCCGGGGCGGCATAGGCCAGGGTCGCGACGACACCGGACGCGGTAGGAGTCGCGGTCGCGCCGAGCGCGCGTGCGATACCGAAATCGGTGAGGACCGCGCGTTCACCGTCAGGGTGCTCTTCGATGAGGATGTTGGCCGGCTTGACGTCGCGATGCAGCACCCCGTTGCGATGGGCGTGGTCGAGACCGTGCGCGACACCGGCGATCAACCGCGCCACGCGATGGGGTTCCAGGCCCGATGGGTTTGCGGTGATCTGCGCATCCAGGTCACCGCCCGTCACATGACGCATCGACAACCACAGGTGCTCATCGTCGCGGGCGTTACGGTCATAGACGGCGACAATGTTGGGGTGATCCAGCCTCGCGATCAACTCGGTTTCGCGGTCGAAGGCGGAGCGAACCCCTGGGTCTGCGGCGTACCCGGGGTGGAGCACCTTGAGCGCGACGCTGCGTTGCAGCCGCGGGTGCTGAGCCAGGTAGACCGCACCGTATCCGCCAGCTCCGAGCATGCCGGTCAGCAGGTATCCACCCACTGTCGTCCCCGGCTGCAACCTCATCGCTTCCCCTGGATCGCGGCGATCGCTGCGAAACGCATGATGCAATGGCGTTGCGCTCCAATGCAATCTATACGACGGCCAGGACCGCGTCCAGGCTGACCGGTCGCCGCTAACCGGGCCAGCCGGGTTGTCACTGCCAGTGCTCGCCGTGTTCTCAGCAGACCGCTTCCACGGCATATTGCGAGCAGTGCAAACGGCTTCCGAACTGGCTGAACCACGGGCTGCGTTGCGCCACCTCGTCGTCACCTGAACGATGTACGGGAGCGTCGTAATGTGCAGTCCAACTCGCGCTCGACCGCAGCGGCATCTGGTCTGTCACGCGAGCATCGCCGACAGATCGAGGAGGAGCCCATGGGTGAGCTCGCCGATCAGTTCCGCCGCAGCAGGTTAGAGCGGGCCGATTTTGCTGAGCAACAGCGCGAGCGCCGGCCCCCGGAAGACACGCGTCCTTCTTCATCGACGGCACCGACTCAGGTGACCAACGACCCCGGTAACCGTCTGCCCCTGGCGCGGCCAGCCGCGCAGGATCTTCTGTCCAGCGAATTCGACGCCCTCGGGTGGTATTCGAAGCGGTCGGGCGACGCACGCTGTTCTCTGCGGTCGATGAGGTCCACTACGAAGCCTGCCATTGCCATCGCCCGTGGAGTTCAGAGCACGCCTTCGCGATTTCTGGTGCAGCTCAGATGGCATTTCCATGACCGGTCGAGGCTAAACATGTCGCGCTCCGGTCGGGGCGGCTCAGACTGATATCCAGCTCAAGACAGGTATGCCGCAGATGGAGATCAGCAGTTCGCGCGGGCGAAGATTCGTATGTGCTCAGGATCGAGCTGGTGAATTGCCACGGCGCGCTCGCGGCTACCGTCGGATTCCTCGAAATACTCGTTCCCGGCATCGTTCTGGAGCACAGATGACTCGGGCATGCCCTTCCAGTAGTGCTTTCGCGAGTAGGCCGGCACCCCCGTAGCGAATGATCCCAAGCTCGATTTGGACTTGAAATCGGTCAGGTCCGATGCCGCGAGATCGACGATGATTTCCACGATCCGATCACCGCCGAACATATCTTCGCGATTGTCGGCCACCACAGTATGCCTGGCGGGGAAGTGGATTCGCCCACACTCGGCGATGTCGTCCGTCGACGCTGTATCCGAATTTCCGCACGCGGCGGGCAGGAGCATCAGTGCAGCTAGAGCAATCTGTCGCTGGACTCGATTCACAGTATTCCCGTCCAGTAGAATGACATCGCCGATTCGCCGCGGGCCTTGAAGCTCCGCGCCCACCCAGCCTCCTCAAGCTGACGCATGTCGTTGTTCAGGCCGGTCTTCAATGTGCGTTCGAGATCCCAGGACCATTCGGTCGTTTTGTCCCAGTCGTAGAGGTCGTAGACGTAAACGCGATACCAGATATCGGCTTTGACTGTGCCGCCCTCGTTGGAGAGGATCGTCGTATCGCTGCCAACAGCGACGGAGAAGTTACCTAGGGCTAGGGTGACATCCGAATTGTCGGTGACATTGACGACCTTCCAGTTCGACGTCAGTTCCTGCCGGACGCCGACTGCCGCACTGTTGTTCTTCGCCTCCTCCTTGATCGAGAGGAGGTTGGCTTCAGTGGCGTCCTTCACCACTTGGCAGGCAACTACCTGTTCGACGTTCCTCGAACTAATTCGGTACTCGTATCCCTCCCGGTTATTGCCTAGGTAGGCGCCCAGTATGTCGGAGGCGAACGAGTACCCCTTGACGTCGAAATACGCCAGGACTCCTGCCGCTTCGGCACTGATCACGGCACATTCGGCTTTGTTCCAGACGCTGGTGTTGGAGCCGAATTTCGGATGGCTCGACGGGATCTGTGGGTCAGGAGGCGGATGCAAGACTGTCCTCCCACCACACACCGTCGTTGAACCCGTACCGGCGGGCAACGGTTTCGAATGAAACTTTTTCCGGGACTTCGAAGGCTGTCGGATCGAATACGGGCGCCTGCCGACCGGCCATGTAGGCAAGGGCCTGGGTGATCGCGGTGACGGCCGTTGTGATGGCGGTTTTCCGCGATTCCATTGCTGTTTTCAACTCGTCGACCGCAGCGGAAATCTGCGAGCGAACTGACTCGTGCATCGGCCAGTCGACGATCTGCGCCCAGGCGCTGAGTGGCAGCGCGAATCCGAGAAGGTTTATCGGCTTGGTGAGGGCTTCGCTGATCCCGGCTGCCTGGTTGTAAACCAAGCGCTCAAGCAGAGTGCCGCCATACTCGACGATCCTTGAGGTAGCTTCCAGGTCCAAACTTCGGGTCGCCAGCGATCGCGACAGGCTAGTTATGCTGGTGTCGAAACCTTGGGCTGCATCACCGGACCACCGGCTTTGGAGCCACCTATTGCCGCCGGCGAGGTTCTCCGAGGTGACGTAGTCGACGATGCCGAGCGATCCGATCCGTTTGCCGACCGCCTGCAGTGCTTCCCAGTCTGCGGTCAGCGGCGTCAGGTAATCGGCTGCGGGCTTCACTCCGATGGCCTTGCTGAGCACGTCGTCATAGGGAGCGACCGCGTTGATGCAGGCAGTGACAGTACCGCAGACGGTGAACTGATTGTCGGTTGCGTCCGGCAGTGTGGGCAACTGCAGGCCGGGATATCGTTCGACCTCGACGCCCGTCATGACATTTGCTGTCATGTTGCCCTGTGCTGCTATTGCCGCAGCGGTATCGCCATCTGTGGATTGGTAATTGTTACTCGTGGTTTTCAGGCCGGTACTCAAGGTATTCAGCGCGCCACGGTCAGCGCCGTGTGCGTCGGATAGAGCATGTTCGAAGCCGGTGATAGAGGTGCCGATCTCGGCCAACAGGCCAGTCGTTCCGGCCGGTACGACCAGTCCGGCAAACAGCCTGGTGCCATTCGACGTGAAGTTGGATTCAATCTCCTCCAAGTCCATCGCGTAGCCCTCAATGCTCGACACACTGGCCGACATTTGCCCCGACATCGCTCCCCTCCTGCTATCACGGTTTCGGTTGTCTGACAATGGTTTTGACACCAACCCCATCGTGACCCTATCAGAACCTTGGTGTTCTTCGAATCGAGACGGTGACCTGCTTGTCTCGATCCTTCTCGGGGCTGACGTGCTGGCCTGAGCGGCTTCGGATCCGGTGTTTCGGTCGTTTTTCCGGTTGTGGGTCCGGCTGGCGGTCCGTGCAGCGGGCTGGCTGCCGGGTTCCACGCGCCCGGAATCGATTACTCGAATAGTAGGGACGTCGGTGATGCCGGTGACTCGACGACCCAAGCGCTGGGCCGAAGCTGGCCTTCGGAGTCGTAGACCGGAGGCCAATCCTGATCCGGCAGATGGGAGTTTGTAGAGCCGGACCAACTGGGTGCCGATGTGGGTCACGAGCTCGCACCCGCCCTGCTCGGGGCTGATCCGGATCAACTCGATCATGTGAGCCGCAGTGGGACCGAACGTGATCGCCGAGGTGATCTTTTTGGTTGACATAACTGTCACCGTGTACGGCATCGGCGGCTTGAAACCCGGAGCATCATGTCGGCCGGGCAGCATCTAGCCTGGTAGCACGATAAAGAAGGAATAGCGGAAAGCCGTTGGCTCGCAACGTAATCGTGGGAGTCTCCGATGTGAGCATATTGGCGTGCATGGTCTATGGGGCGGGCGCGGGAGCGGAGGAGAGACCAGTTCCTCTCCGGACCGTTGCTTGCGACTTCGAAGATCCCACCGGGCAACGCTGGCGCGTTGCTGGGGACGGCACAGCGGTCAACTTGGGCGGCGCCAACCCGACGGACGAATGTAGGATCACCCACTTCGACGTCTGTCCGGCCAAACGAGCTCCCGAAGATGGCGCTTTGTTGCTCGGTGTATGGCGTGGCAATCGCAGGGACTGGATGGTCAGACAGAACCTCTGACTCCGTACACGTCGGTGGCGAATAGATCTGCCGGGCCACAGCACGACGACATGCCGCCCGGCTCGCCAACACCAAGCCCGAAAATTCACCCGTCGGTTGTCAGTCGGTCCGTCGTGTATCTCAGACCGATGGATCGCGTATTCGTGCGAAGGCGCGGCCGACGGCTTCGGCTTTGCAGAACGGTTCCGCAGCAGCTGACGGTCACGACGGCTTGCCCAGCGCAGAGAGAACGAGACTGCGGTAGCGGTCGGCCCGATTGCCGTGCTTGGCGCCGTTGGCGGCGGAGTAGTGCGGCACGTCGACGCTACGAATCTGAGCCAGTCCTGCAACCATCGCCAGCTGGTCACTCTGCCACGCACGCCGCACTGGGGTTCACACCATGTTCGCCGGGCCGCAGATGTTCACTTGCTTGCCGAAGTCGAAATCCATTGCCTCATAGAGGTTTGAGTCCCTATGCGGGCGTGGTTGATCGACCGTAGGCGGTACGACGCCGATGCAGAAGACTACTCGTTAGGGGCGCGGGGGCATCGGCGCCAAGAATTCGTCGTCGTCGGCGAGCAGCGGATGATTGCCCACGAACGGGACGGGCACATCGAATTCCTCGTTGACCGTCTGGCCCGGCTGCACCCGCAGCGTCGCAGGTAGCGGAGGCGGGGCATACATCAGCACCGGGCATTGGGGCGTGGTGTATTTGCGACGGCTGATCTCGACGACGCCGTCGCTTCGGGGCACGAGGTTGGCCGGGCCGATGGTCGAGTTCGCGCGATTCGCGAAGTAGACGTCGTTGTCGCGGAGGTTGGTGACCTGGAAACCGATGGTCAGCCGGTCAGGGCTGACCATGAACTCGGTGGCCATCTCGATACTGTCATCGGATGTGACGACCACGCTTTCCTCGCATGTCGCTGGATCGGGATTCGGGATGGTTGTGGTTACCGGTCGGCTCGTCGCCACTGGTGGGTTACCGCAGGCCATACATAGCCAGACGACTAGGGCTGCCAGCAACGTCGTGCGGGTTGATGAGTGCCGGATCATTGTGCTCATTGGTGGTCGTAGTGTTCGCGCAGCGGCAATCCGAGTTCGGTGCGCATCGCGTTCTCGGTCAATGCGCTGGGGTGTTCGGGCACGACTTGTTCAGGCGTCGACGGGTTGTTGTCGTGGTCGATCGGTAGCCCGACAGCGACGCGTTCGCCGTCACGAATGCCGCCGGTGTTGGAGTCGATCGTGTCCGCGCCGTCGTAACTGCCACCTCGGAAAGTTCCGTGTGCGAGGTCACTGGCGTGTGCCAACTCGTGGTAAAGAACCACGGATGGCGTTGTCGTATCACCCCAAGGGTTCTTCTGGTTATCGACGCCCAGATCGGTGGTTTGTGGGTCGTATTCCACCGTCGTGCTCGTTCCGGCACCTGGCGTGCCGGTTGCCTCGTCGTAATGGGCAGGGTTCCAATCCGCCGGTTTCGCCGCACTCCGGTCAGGGCTGGTTTCGACGATAGTCACGGGTGTGGTCGGTGTTGGCGAGACTCGCGAGCATCTGCTGACCGGTCGGTGATGACCGCATGAACTCGAGGTCGCTGCGGACGCGTTCTTGGAATTCCGGTGACCCGGTGACGACGATCTTGTCCGGGATCTGTGTCAGCTCGATATTGACGACGGTGGGTTGGTCGCCGTGGCGATTGATGGTGTCGACACCTTCTTGCGCGTAGATCGTGTCTTTGTCGTCGGCGTTCGCTGGGGTGTTGACTCCGCTGCCTGCGACGTCGTCGGTTCCGTCGCCGGCATAGATTCTGTCGCTGCCCTCGTTGCCTTCGATGAAGTCGTCCCCGAGTCCACCGGAGAGGATGTCATTGCCGACGTGGCCAGCGATCTTGTCGTTGCCCGACCCGCCTTCGACGTAATCGTCACCTTCACCGCCGAGCAGGCTGTCGTCGTCGGCGCCGCCGTAGATGACATCGTTGCCCTCACCGCCATGGACGGTGTCCTGGCCCGCACCGCCGTCGAGGTAGTCACGGCCTTTGCCGCCGAAGAGGGTGTCTTTCCCTTCGCCGCCTTCGGCTTTCACGCCGACTGTGGTTCCGTTGGCGACGGTGATCTGGTCATCTCCACCGCGTGACTTGATGACGATGTTCTCGGCGTCGGTGCCGGTGAAGGTCTGTTTCTCGCCGTTGACCGTCACGGTTGCTACTTTGGTGTTCGGGTCGTGGTCGACGGTGATGACGTCGTCTTCGTCGGTGGTCTCGATGATTACCGACAGACCGTCGCGGCTGATATTCGGCTTCGCGCCGAGCGCCGTCGGATCGTCACCGAGGGCGGATCCGCGGTGCGTACCGCATCTCGAGCTTCGGTGATCGATCGGTTGACCTGTGTGACGGCGGTCGTCAGCTCGTTGCGGGCTTGGTCGATGAGGTTCTGGTGGGCACTGCGATCGTTGTCTTTGGCAGTGTCGTTGGTGGTCACGGTCCAGTCGTCGCCGACCGTGAAACCAGCTCATTCGGCATCACCGACTCGAGCCATCACGACACCCCGGTAGCTGGTGATCGTGCCGGCACCAGCGATCATCGCCTCGGCGAGGGCGGTGACTTCCTGGGCGAGTTTGGTACCCGCGTCGTGGTCCTCGCCGATTCGGTTGTAGGCGGCCCAATACGCGTCGCCGTCCCAATGCGAGCCCGCGGATCGGATGTCGGTGCGCAACCGGTCGATACCGGAGATGAATTCCTGGTTCTGGGTCAGGATCCGCTGCCCAGCGTCGGCGAGCAGCGTGGGATTCCACTGGTTGACCTCGGCGCGCGTTGGCATTTACGCCTCGCCCAGTGCGGTGATGCGCTTGCTGAACTCGATGTCGGTGATCTCGAAGGTGTCGGCGTTGCCTTTGGCGATTTGTGAGATTCGGCGGCACCGGGCGCCCATTCGGCGGAACGCGGTCTCGGTGACGTCTCCGGAACTGGCGCAGATATCGGCGAGGTCCGCGCCGGCAGCGCGGCACCGACGGCGTTCGCCGCGGTCCGGACTTCGAGTGCGTCCAGCGCGCCGGCGACTGACTCCATCGACGAAGCCAGGCCTCGCAGCTCGTCGGGATTCACGTTCAGCATCACAGCCCCCTCGAAATCGAGTTCCCAACCCCTCCAGGCACGGTACCGCATGGCTTTTCCGGAAGTCTGACACTCTCGCCGAGCCCGGCACAGCGCACGTGATGCGTCGAGAACCTCGTCGAGTCAGCCCGCGATGTTCGGAATCCCGTTGTGCGGGTGGGTACCCCGCCACTTGAGATGCGCACGAGAACCCGACTATTCGTTTTCCCACTGGGCTTGCTGGGCGAACTGATCCCAGTGTTGGTTCAACTGGGTACTCATCGACGGCGGACCGTCGTGGTGCACCGTGAACTCGAAGTCGGCCGCGTCGGCGATCGTGCGTAGCTGCATCCACACCAGTGATGCCAGATTCGCGTAGAGCTTCGGATCGAGGGGTTCGTCGAACTCGATGGTCAACTTCTTGCGAGGTCCTCTCGCGCTCATCCGTTTTCACGCCTCCTGGCCGGGTGCATTCAGTGCCGGGGCGATCATAGGGTGAAGGCTCCTCGCCCGTTGTCGCAAACGCTATTTCGACCAGATCGGTATTGCTGGCTTGTGCGCACCGTCGTGGAGACTGATCGGCCAGGTCGGTGCGCCGTGACCGGGCTTGTGATGAGAATGCGGCAACCACCGCCCACCGTGACGAATCGCCAAGGCAGGGATCTGAACCCATGTGGAAACGAGACAAGAAGACGCCGGCCACCCGCGACCGTGGGGGCAGAATCGCGTTGCACTATGCCGCCGTCGATGCGCGAGGAGCCGTCGGCGTAGACCGAGTAAGGGAGTTGCTCGCCCAGGGGCAGGACCCTAACGACCGGGACTATGCCGGATTCACGCCGTTGCACGGTTCTGCCCAATTCGACAGCGTCGAAACGGTGCGGGCTCTGCTCGACGCGGGAGCTGCCGTCAACGCCGTAGACGACCAAGGAAACACGGCATTGGAGTACGCGGTGAGGAGCCCGTGGACCACACCTCAGGTCGTGCAGTTACTGCGCGATCGGGGCGGGGACCCCACCATCGCGAACCACCTCGGCCAAACTCCGCTCGGTCGGGTCGCTGCGGTCGACAACAAGCCCCTGATCAGGGCCGTCTTCGCTGATTTGCTCGGTGGGCCCAATGCCGGGTCGACCACTCCTCCCGGGAACAGCCACCAATAGCTGAGCTGGGGTGAAATCCGAAGCGCCGGAACGCAACTACAGTCCTGGCAACGGCAACTTCGCGCGACGCCCCCTCAGGTGGTGTCACGAGAATGCGAATCCGAACGCCGCGATCCATGTCCACGCCAGAATCGCGGCGCCGATCACGGCGACAGGGAGGTGGGGCCACCGCAACCGTGTGCACAGTGCCGTGCCGGCAAGCCCGACGACGACCGCGGCGGCGGTGCCGAGCGCCAGCTCTTGAAGAATGTCGTATGGCTCCATGCACGTTGCTGGATACGCTTGGCAGTCCTGTGACCCCGCGACGATGATCCAGGTACCGGGAAATACCAGGGTCGCCGCGATGAAGACCAACGGCAGCGTCCACAGGATTGCCGACAGGCCCACATCGAGCGCGAGCCACCTACTGCTCCGCCGATTCTGCGCCTGGCGCTCCCGGGGGTTCGAGTTGTGCGGAGAGTTCGGTGGATTCACGTTCGGGTGGTAGGTCATGGCTATGTCCTTGGTGGAGGTCGATGTGCACGACCCCACGGTGAGTGGCGCGGTCAGCGCGTCGTGCGGCGTCGGGGTGCTACGAGGTAGCCGGTGGACTCAGCTGTGGGGGATGCGCGCAATTCCGTCTGCGGGCTGGTCTCTGCCTCGGATGCGTGGGACAGGTGAGCCCGGTGCCGCTGCGTAGTCGGTCATGTCGGTGACAGTAGGGGCAGCGGGGCGTCGCGGGATGGGGGAGCGTGCGTGGTCGGGCTGGGTAGATCTACCTACCGGGTGGCTGATGCGCGGATTGCCCACCGGGGATGCTCGGTGGTACTGCGTCAATGCTCGAGCCAGCTCTTGCGGTTGTAGTACCGGTCCATCTCTTCTTCTTCCTCCTGCGTCGGCTGACGACTTCGGGTCCGGGGCTGTTCGGCCGCGTGTGGAGGTGGTGGTGGAGCGCTGTCGAATCGGGCAGCTGGTGCGGACGCCCTGGGGGTGGCGGGGCGAGCGTAGGGCGATGGTGCCGGTGGGACGGCGGGTCGAGGAGGTGGCGTCGGAGTCGGCTGCGGCGGGGTTGGGCGAGCGGCCGGTGCGGAAGTATGAGTCGGCACGGGCGGCGCCGACCGGACCTCGGGAAGGGGTTGGTTGATCGCGTCGGCCTTGCGTTCGGTGAGTGCGGCGAGGCGCGGGTCGGCTTCGAGTGCGGCGATGGCGGCCGAGATCGCCTTCTGGGATTCTTCGATGGCCGCGGTGTGTACTCGGACGATCTCGGTGACGAGAGCGTCGGGCGTCAGCGCTCTGGCTGCGGCAGATAGTTGGACGTTGCGGATCGTCCCGTCCGGGCCGACCTCGAGTCGGACGAGGTCGCTGTCGGAGCGGACGGCGGATGGCGTGCCGAGCGAATTCTGCAGGTGGTTGACGTTGTCGGCCATCGGATCGATGTCGCCCACGATTTATCTCCCCTCGACGTCGCGTTGACCCAGAGTATAAGGTGGCGGCGGAATGATCACGGTTGAGTGACGGCACCTGGGGGGCGCTTTCCAGGGGTTTTGCCGAGAAGGTGGGGGACTGCTGTGGGCGCTTACGATGATCTCGACCTGGACCCGGCCGCCGCGCGGGTGCTGGCCGATGGGTTGGGGACCGCGGGCCAGGACACTCAGGTGATCGGCAAGGGTGGTGCGCTGCCGGACGGGATGCTCGACGCATTCCCCGGCGGTGACATTGCCTGGGCGTGCAAGGACGCAGCACGTGCTGCCGATAAGTCGATGCAGTCCGCGGGTACCGCGTTGGCTGAGTTGGGTGGGTTGACGGTCGCCGCGATCATCGCCTTCCAGCAACGCGATCAAGCCAACGCCGACGGCATCACTCGGGTGGGCGGCGGGATCAAATGAGCAAGCATTTGACCGTCGCGCAGGTGTTGGCTTGGAAGCCCGAGTCGCTGACGGCGCTGGCGAACGAGTGGAATCGGCAAGCGACCGAGCTTCGTACAGAGATGGACGAGCAGTGGCGAGCGGTCGACGGCTCGCGTGAAACGTGGAAGGGCTCGGCGGGCGAGGCGATGCGCACTCGGTTCGAGACGGTGCGCGCACAGTCGTTGGTCGTGTTGACCGCGCTGGACAAGGGCCGTACGACGGCGATGTTCGCCGCGTCGAACTATCAGGTCGCGAAGACGCTGGTAGCGGACGCGAAGACCAATGCCGAAGCCGCACCCAAGTACTTCGACGTCTTGCCCAACGGTCATTGCGAGATCACCGAGGTCACCAAGCGAATTCTGTACTCCGCTGTCGGTGGTGACGCGGATCGGTACAGCACCGCGATCGCGGCGTTGTACACGGACGCAGACGCGTGCACCGCGGTGCTGAAGCGAGCACTGGCCAACGCCGCTGATGTCGATACCGTGGCGACCAATGCGATCAAGGCCGCGTTCGCCGGTCTGCCCGACGATGCCAAGTTCGAGAACAGCACCCTGCCGAAGGCTCCCGTCTCCGTACCTTCACCGCCGAAAGGTGGTACGGCTGAAGAGAATCGGAAGTACTGGGACTCGCTGACACCCGAACAGCAGGCGGAGGCAATCAAGACCCAGTCCGCCGCTATCGGCAGTCTCGACGGGCTACCAGCAGGCGTGCGGGACGAATCGAACAGAAACTATCTCGCGAGCGAGACGTCCAGGCTCAAGGCCGAGGTGGCGACCACAGCCGCACAGCTCGCCGCTGACCCGAATGACCAGCATTTAGCGGAGGTGCTGAAGACGCAGCAGAAGAACCTCGATGATGTGAACGCCGTCGCGAAGTCGCTCGATCCGAACGCCGAAGGCCAGCCCCGCAAGCTGTTGATGCTCGACACGACCGGGGGACGCCAAGTGCGGGCCGCCGTCGCGGTGGGAGATCCTGATACCGCTGACCACATCTCGGTGACGACGCCGGGATTGACATCGAACGTGCGTGATTCGTTGGGCTCGATGGTCGGCGAGGCCGCCGCGTTGCGGAATGAGGCTGCCGATCAGCTGGGCAGTTCCGAGGACAAGATTGCCACTGTGGCGTGGGTGGGTTATGACCCGCCGCAAGCAGACCCCAGCTACGTGACTGTGGCACTCGAAGGTCGCGCGCAGGAGGCCGCTGTGCCTTTGTCGAACTTCTACCAGGGTCTCGATGTCGCTAATCAGAATACCGATCCTCATATCACCGCGCTCGGACATTCTTACGGTTCTCTGGCGACCAGTCTTGCATTGCAGGAGAAAGCTGGCGTGGTCGATGATGTCGTGTTCTACGGATCGCCGGGGCTCGGCGGTGAAATGGGAAATTTCAAGGGGCCGTGGAATGAAGCGTTCGGTGGTTTGAACGATGCGGTCAAGTCGGAAGCGGACCTGGGAGTACAGCCGGGCCACGTCTTCGAGATGACGGAACGGGACGAAAAGGTAGGCCATTTCAACGCCTTTGGGCGAAGTCCGAATGAAATGCCTTGGGTCACGCATCTGAGTACCGACGAAGTGACAGTTCCGCGAGGCAAAGAAGGCCCTGAAGGAGATGCGACGTTCACTGGTGCCAGCGGCCATTCCGAGTACGGTCGCGTCGATGGGAAGACCGGTGAGTTGCATCGTAGCGGATATAACTTGGCTGCCATCGTCGCGGGATTGCCTGAGAACGCGATCGCTCCGGGCAGTGCGCGCTGATGGGCGAGTTCAAGAAGATTGACAATGCCCGAAGTATGAGGGTCGGCCTTGTCGCGGTTCTCGTCGTCTTAGCGGCCACGACCGCCGTTTACTTCGGTCCGTGGATTTGGGCTCTTGTCGACATTGAATCCGACAAGAGTGACGAGCGGCAAGCGACCGAAAAGTTCGTGGCGGAGATGCAGGGGCGAAGCAGCTTCGAGAGTGTGGACGCAAGATCGAAGCTCGTGATTGATCGAATCGCAGCGGCAATTATCGAGGGTGCTCCTACCGTGGCATTCCCCGAGGGCCCCAGTAGTGGAGTGGGCAGCTGCCCTCGGTATATCACTGATGGCAAGCGGATCAACGGTCGGTCGCAGGTTGGGACACGGAAGATTCCGGACGATGTTTGGATTCTTGTTCGCGAGCGCGTTATCGCCGAGGCTCAGGCCCTCGAAATTCCGCTCATCGAGGTGGACGATAGTACTCCCGGCAAGCAATCGCTTCGGCTCTCCGACGTCGATAGCGATTTCGGTCTAGGGATAAGTAACACGAACCCGCAGGCACGGGCGATCATCAGCGTAAGTACCGACTGTCACCTGCCTGCGGCCCAGCTCAGCACATCGATTCGCCCCACATCATGACCTCCGATTCGATCTCCAACGATTGGACCCCTAGTGAGCGCTGACCCGGCTTACGCCAGACAGCTCTTTGCCGCAGCCGAAGCGGGGACGTTCGTCCTGACCGAGGAAGCCGCGCGCGAGTGTGCCGGTCACTTCAGCTGGTATGCCGATCGGCTCGTCGCGTTCCAAGACAAGATAAAGGAACAACGACGGCTGGCGGGTTTCGGAGGGTTCGAATCCGCAGGAGAGCTACAGGCAGGGTTCGAAGCAAAAGCAGACCAGGGATACGACGCCCTCGTCCACGCAGAACGTGTCGCGCACCAGATGGCCGCTGCAATCTACCGAGCCGCAGGACTCCTCGGCGAGGTCGATGCTGCGAACGCGGCCGCTCAGAACGCGATTGCAAAGGAGGTGCCTGAACAGTGAAGAAACCAAATCGGCGCGCACTCGTAGTGTCGTCGGCAGTGATGACAGCGGCAGTGCTGGCAGCGTGCTCATCTGGCGGCGAGGGTAATCGCGACCCCGCGAAGCTCACTGAATCACCGGTGGCATCACCATCCGCTGCTGCTCGACCGACACTGACGGCACCCAATTTGCAGCCGCCCTTGCAGGACAACAAATACACCAAATCGAGTTCGCGACCGAAGGTCGTTGTTGATCCGTGCACCTGGGTTGCTGATTCGGCAATACAGGAAGCAGGGTTCGACCCGGGTTCTCGCAGGCGAGGCAGTGATGTGGTCGCCGAAAACATCTTCCTGACATGCAATTTCAAACAAGGTGAAGATGCCGTTCTCGCACTGGAGTCGGGAAACGTCACCCTCGACGAGGTTCGTAAGAAATACCCTGGCGATACCGAGGAGTTGATCATCAACGGGCGCCTAGCCGTCAAGTCCAAGAAGGACGACTCATCGGGTTGCTCCATTGATCTCCAGACTAATGCCGGCTACTTCGGCATTACCGTTCGAACACACACGTCCGGACGGACGAAGGGCATGCAGTCCTGCGACAACATCGTCGAGATCGCCACGGTCCTCGAGCCGTCCATCGGCAAGGAGAACTGACGTGACCGGCCCGGGCATGACCCCTGAGGGCATCATCGCGGCGATGACCGGTCAGACCCCGGAGGTCCTCGCTGCGAATCAGGGTGCGGCCACGACCCGGAAGCGGGCCGGTGAGCTCGCGCAATCCGCCACCAACGCCGAGCACGACCCGGACTACATTCGCAACCTCGAAGACTTCAAAAGCCGTCCGCATCAAGAGATCTACGACCACGCCCAGCAGATGCAGCCCGGTGTTATCGCCGCGTCGGCGGAGGCGTGGAAGTTGATCGGGTCCGGGATGCAGTTCGCGACGATGGCGCTTGGTAGCAAGGTGCGCAAGTCGGCGGCGAGTGGGTGGGAGGGTGCGTCGGCTGATGCGATGTTGGCGGCTCTGGACCGCTACGTCGGCGAAATGTCAGGGATGCAGGATGTCGCGAACGGTGTCGGGTGGCGGCTCGAGTCGGCTGCGCTCGCGGCCGAGGCGGTGAAGGCGTCGGTGCCTGCGCCACCATCGGGGACCAGCCCGTCGGTGTTGCTTGTCCCCGGTTTGGAGAACCCAGCGGTTCGCATCGGCTCCACGCAGGCTGCCAGCGACGCCCACCAGGAAGCTGTCTGGGCCATGACGAACCACTACGTCCCGAACTACAAACCGGCAGGGCAGGGCGTACCGACCTTCGGCACGGCCACAGAACCCGGTGACGGGGCGAATGTGCCCGGCGTACCGGGGAATTCGAATCTATCGACAGGGTCACCGCAAAACACCGGTGCTCCTTCGTCCGCGGGTACGCCGGACCAATCGAACCAGGGCGACCAGCCGGGTAGTGAGAACGCAGAGTCGAATGCCGGTGACGGTTCGTCGAACGGCGACACCAACAGCGGTGGCACCGGCGATACGCAGGAGTCGTCGTCGAACGCCGATGCCGGCAGCACGACGGCTGCGGGCACCGATACCGGCACCACGGCTGGTACGCCGAGTACAGGTTCGCCGAACAGCGCTGGGGGAGTGCCGGGTTCGGTAAATCCTGGGTCGCCGGGCGGCTCCGGAATTCCCGGCGGCGCAGGGTCAGGCGCACCGGGTGTCCAAGGCGGGGTTGGTGTGCCGGTTGCGGGGCGCCCTGTGGCGGGTAGTCCCGCGGTACCTGGTGCGGTCGGTGCCGGCGGTGGCGCTGCTGGGGGTACAGGTGGGCGGACAACCCCGGGAATGGGTGGGATGCCAGGGATGGCCGGTGGAGCCGGTCGACGGCAGGGCGATCAGGACGGCGAGCACAAGGGCGTCCCGGAATGGATGATCAACCAACGCAACACCGACGAGCTGATGGGACCGAGGACGCCGACGACACCAGCGGTGTTCGGCATCGATGCGGGGCCGATCCCGGACGGCGAATGGGAAACTGTGCGACGCGACGACGTGGCAGAGTCGGCTGGTCCTGCCGCCTTCGCGGCTGATCAACCGGCGCAGGACGACTGGAGCGCGACACCAGCGCAACGGGGCGAGCAGCCTCGATGAAGTGGCGTTTCACGGCTGACGAGTTCATTTATGTGGCACAGGAATTCGGGGCTGATCGGTATCCGGCGCCGCTGAGTTTGTTGAGCTCGACCCGGTATCAGTCGGAGTGGGAGGCGCTGGAGGCGTCGTTCCGTTCGCGGATACCTGTGCGTGGCGATGCGGACCTTGTCCCGGTGCTGCGGACGATCTTCGAACCGGAAACCAAGGTCGAGGTGATAGGTCTGCGTCGGTCACCGATCCGTGCTTATGGTGCGATCGTGTCCGATATCGGGGTCGCGGTCGTGCAGCATCCCGGTGTATCCGACGAGCGTGGTGGTGATGTGTCGATTCACGTCGGCTCGGTCAACATCGTGGCGCGGATGGTCGCCTCGGTCGCGGGCAGCAGCGGTGCTGGTAGCGCGGGCCGGTTGGTGGAAAGCATGGTGCGTTTGCAGGGGCGCGACCCGAATGACTCGTGGACCTCGGGTCGGAGCCGGGAGTCGATCCGAATGCGCGAGCTACTGGCAGCGCCCCGCACGAGCAGCGGGCACGTCGAGATCAGCCGCGGTTGCCAGACATCGCGACCCTCACCGCCGAGGTTCGTGAGCTGGTTCGACGTCCGCGGCGACGGCCGATACCTGTACTCCCGCCGAGGTGAAGATATTTACATCGATCCGTGTGGTGACCAGCAGTTCGTCGACGGCCTTCGTCAGCTGACCGGACCTGATCGGCACGGGCGGACCGTGTAGAACGGCGGCTGGAAGCTTCCGGGTCGCTCACGCGAAAGCAGTTCGCGCAGCGAGGTGGAGGCCCGTATGTCGGTCGCTTCCGCGAGCTCGATGACCCTGCGGACGGTGAGCGCGTCGATGCCGCGATGTGCCGCATCGATTGCGTATCGGTCGATTTCGGCAAGCACTTCGGGGCCGGGCGTCCGCGTCGCTGAGCGGTTCGTCAGACGGTTGCGTTCGATGTCTATGTCGCTGTAGCCGCGGCGGGCGCGTAGCAGTTCTTCGACCTCCACCAGTGTGGTTGAGGACGCGACGAGTGCCGCCAGCGAATCTTCCGCGAGAGCTTCTGCGCTTACCTGGTAAACGTGCGTGACGGCATCAACGAGCTGGACGACGCAATTCCGCTGGGTTTCAACGCTGCCGCGCCAGCCGGTGGCGGCTGCGGCGAGCAGTCCGTTCGCTTCTGACGGGTGCCAGAACCATATGGGATCGAGCCCGAGTACGTCTGTGGGTGTGAGGACCGCGACGTCGTGCGCGCCGAGGTGTATGAGTCGGTCGCTGGCCTCGCTGATGGAGAGCTCGCCGTCAAGTCCGATTCCTGTGACGAGGACCTGGGATTGGAGACCGGATTCCACTGCTGCGGCCAGGGCTACCGAGTCTGCCAACGGACTCCGCAGGCCCCGCTCGTGGCCGACCGCCACGATATCGCCACCGATGTCGACGACTATCAGGTCCGAAGCATTGAACGCGGCGGCAGCGTTGCTGATTTGGTGGGCGAGCCCTGCCGTGCCCGCGCTGATATCCATGAGCAGAATCGGCAGGTCGATGTGTTGGGAGAGTCGGGGAAGTGTGGACTGGCCACCCGTGCGTAGACCCGCGGTGGGGGTGAGTTCGTAGACTCCGCCGCGATCAATCAGGCCGTCGAAGTCTGCGGAGCCTCGTGGGCCAGGTGTCGGGTCGATGAGCAGCCGGTCCCAGGAGTAGCTCATGATCGCCGCAACATTGAGGTCCGGCATCTTCCGGGCGAGCACGGCTGCGGTGACCGCGTCGCCACCTCCGCCTGCGGCGATCGCGATTGCCGTCATTGCTGCGTGGTCGACCTATCTGTAACCCGTACACTGGCTAGTGGCATATGGTACTCAACGAAGGATGCGGGTTGCCGGAAATCGAAGTGGTCTTGCCGAAGTACCTGCAGATCGCTGGGTACCTGCGCGATCAGATCGTACGCGGCGACCTCCCGCCGGGCGCCGAGGTTCCCTCCGAGCGTGATTTGGCTGCGATGTGGCGGGTGGCTCGTCCCACCGCGACGAAAGCGTTGCAGGCGTTGCGGCAGCAGGGTTTCGTCGAGGCTCGCCGAGGTGCTGGCACGTTCGTCCGGGATGTGAGTCCTGCGGCGCCGCGGGCGCGTGAGCGGTACGAGCGGGCTGCGGCGATGGGCACGATGTATTCCGACGTCGAGCGTGTCGAGTTTCCGTTCGTCGGCATCGTAGAGGCGCCGGCGTACGTCGCCGCCCAGTTGGGCCTTGGCGAGGGCGAGCGCGTTGTGAAACGGCAGCGGGTGATCAGCAACGAAGCCAGCGGCCCGACCGAGCTCTCGACGAGCTGGTTCCCGGCCGTCACGACTGAGGTTGCGCCGAAACTGCTGGTGGCCGAGCGGCTTCGCGGTGGCACCGTCCCTCATCTCGTCGAGGTGCTCGGCTTGCGTGGAGCTTTCGCTCGTGACCAGGTTTCTGCGCGATTGGCTGGTGACGAAGAGCGACTGGCGCTCGGTCTACCGAATCCGTCTGCCGTGCTGGTCTATTGGCTCGTTGTATTCGACTCCGAAGGCGGGCCGGTGGAGTTCGACGAGGCCGTGTATCCGCAAGAGCGTTGGGCGTTCCGGCAGGACTACCCGATCACCGTCTAACTCCTGGCCGATCTACCGGAGTTTTTCCGATGCCTGCTCAACTGGACTATGCCACTAGGTAATTTAGTGGCATAGTCCAGTTGTGCAATCCTTCCGTACGCCGGTGGGAGAGAAGCGGAGTCAGGTGTCAACGCACACGTCTGACGCGAACCGGCGATCGGGGTGGAGGGCACGACGGAACGTCCAGTAGACGACACCAGGGGTGATGAGCATGCAGCTCGCATCACGTCCAGGGCCGCGACCTTTGCGGATCCCGGCGACCGAAACAACATTGGACCGCTGCCTGCGCTACCGGCAGAAGCTGGGGTTCCCGGCGGTGATCGCGCCTGGAACCGAACGAATCATCGTGCACTGCCTCGACGGTCGAATCGGGGCAGTCATCGCACCGGCCGCACTGTGCACCTCGGCAATCACGCGGCTGGGCACCAGCCTGGTCATCACCCATCCTCGGTCTTCACGAATGACATTCCTGACCAAACCCGGCCCTCACCCCGACATCGAACCCTTCAGCCAAACGCTGCTGCTCTGCAACATCGCTGTCGATACGACCTGGGTGGTTTTGCCCTCGCCGTGTGATGAGCTGTACGGCTACCGGCGGTGGGTAGCGCCGCCGAGCAGCGGGGCTTTGCTTCCGATGTTGACGGTGCTCGGTGCGATTCTCGGAGGCCGCCGATGAACGCCCCTGTGTTCGCCTACTATCGACGCCCGTTGGTTCACAACAGAATTCGGTCGGTCGAAACCTGGATCTCCGAGGTCGCGGCGCGCTACGGATGTGACGACCCCACCGGTCGGACGTTCGTCGAGTTCGAGTCACCGATTCGCCTGCTGTGGTCACTGGGGGAGTTCCTGGACCAACGAATCGACGCGAATATTGCCGAACAGGTGCGTGACCTCGCGCGCGAACATGGCTACGACTACGACCGCATGCACTCTTACCCGACGCCAGCTCCCGCGCTGTGGCAATTGATCGGAGCGATCGAATCGGCCGGTGGCGGAATCGTGTTGATCCCGTCGCTGCATCACCTCGCAGATCTCGAGATCCCGGAAACCGCGATTCTGCAACATTTTTCGGCGAATCTGAACGCACGTGTGGTCTGGATCGATCCTGCGGTCGGGACAGGTCGGCCGACTTGCGCAGGGAATCGTCCTGGTCCTGGCGGTTCACCGACTGGAGTGCTCGGTGAATTCCGGGTCAGCCCGTTCTGCGCTGCCGTGAAGATGGCGCGCTTCTACTGTGAGGAGTGCTTGTCCCGATCGGGGCTTGCGGTATTGGCCGACACGATCGACGAGCTGATGCTAGCGATCGTCGGCCCGGCCGAGCGACGGTGGAGCGGCAACGTCGACATGCTCGACGAGCAGCTGGTGGTGCGGTTGATTCGGCCAGCAGAGCCGGGTGTGTTGGTTGTCGAAGTGGCCGAGACTCGTGAGTACGGCGACGCAACCTTGGACAACACGCTACGGCGAATCTGTGCCGCAGGAGTCAAGGTTCGCCGCCAAATCCCTTCGAGCGGTGGGATATTGACGCGGTATGAGGTGCCGATTCCAGGCTCGGTGAGGCGCTGATGTGGGAGCTTGCTCTGCCTATTGCGCCGTGTCTGGGCGTCCTGCTGTGGTGCATCCGAGGTCCGCGTTGGACCGCTGAGTTCACCCGCCCGAGTCTACGAACTGGGCGCAAGTCAGAGGCGGGCGGGAAGTAGCGTCAGCGAGCCATCCGCTCATCGCGGGTCGCGGATCGCTGATGTTCAGCGAGTTTGTCACTGAGAGGGCGTTCTGAGATGCGTTCTGGCAGGCGGAGTTTGCGACCATGGAGGTATCCATACTCGGTGTCGTGAAGCGATCGATGGACCGCGACGCGCATCGCCGCAGTCACCCAGAGCAGGCCCCGGTCGAACAGGTCGTGGACATCGGCGCGCAGGAGCAGACCATTGCCGATGTGGTTGGTACCCGTGCCGGAATAGGGATCGATATGCGCCGCTTGCAACACTGCCGGAACATCGCAGCCGGTGATAGCGCAGCGATCGCCGTAGGCGCGGCGAAGATTGTCCCGAAAGATGCCTTGGCCCTGCCGCTGCGCGACTTCCCGCAGTCGCCGAAGCTTGTTCTGTGGCACCCACTTCGGTGTCATAGGCACGCCTGGCTCGTCGGCCAGCAGGAACCGTAACTGCGGTTGCGGCAGCATCGCGCCGTAGACGGCGGTGGTCTGGTGGGCATAAGGCTTGAGCGGTGTCGATGCCATCGCGCTTGACTCCGCATTCGTCGCCGCAGCGTCCATCCACCGGGTCCACAGCCCGGCCAGGACGCGGGCGGAATCTGCCCGTCCGTCGCTGACGAGAGCACGGACAGTCTCGGTGTCGCCGGGGGCGAGATTGACCTCGTAGCGGCGATCGTCGTCGTCGACCAGAATCAGGTCGACGCCGCCGGTCTCGTCGTTTGGGATCGGATGCCGGACTATGGCGAATGCCGGTAGGCCGTCGACATGAACTCGCACCCTCTGGCCGCGGCGAAACACAGACCCACCTTCGTTTGCACTCATGAGAACATCACGGAGATGTTTGGGAACGGACTGACCAGGACTGCAGTAGCACCAGAGCGCTCATATGCTGGAACTGCGTCGGACCAGATGAAACCACAGAGGGTGCTCACATGGCTCCTTACGAGACGCTGTCGACGATGAATGGTGGACGAAGCCCGTGCGATCCGCCCGAACTGGCGGCGCATAGGCGGTAGCAGTCGGTGCGTCACAGGACCATCATCGCGCATGACGCACCCCGCGTGTCAGGAGGTCATCGGTGAGCGGAGGTCGACGGACAAATCCCGTCGACTTCTATGAAGGCAGCCAGGTTGGCTGCGGTCGACAGTCGTGGATCATGACCGCGTAGCTGATAAGCTAACTGAGTTGATCTGCGGCACTGTGGGTTTGCTCCGATTCGGGGCAACAGATGACGGACGACATGTTCCACCCCAGCGCGGAGCTCGAAGCCGTACACCACGCTGTTGGACGCAACCGTGCCACGGTGGCCCCCGGCTACGGTCTCCCGGAGCTGACAGTTGATGCAGATCGAGCGGCCGAGTAGTCGCCACCCTGCGCACCCTCTTGGGCGGCCTGCACCGCGGGGAGCGGATGCCCTTCCACGAACATGGCCATGATCTCGGTTCGGCGCGTCCAGGCGCCCACTGCTCCTGAGCCGTCTACGGCCGAAGTCCGGGCTTGAGCCCGCGCGAACAGTTTGGCCGTTCCCGACCGCGGCAAGCTTCGCCCGGAGATCTGGGACGCCTGGCGTGCCGCACATCGATGACCGCCCGCTGGTCCGCATCGTCTCCAGCGTCGTTCTGTGTAGATCCAGCGACTGGTGACATGACGGTATTCCGCACCTGCGGTGTTCGGTGCGTCGTCGACCTGCGTCACCTCGAACTCGCCTCCAACCTGATCGCGGAGTCTGGGCCGTCGCTGTAACCAGGATCAGGTGGCACGGCAGCGTTTTGCTGACATTCTAGGAATAAGCCGTTGCCAGGCAACACGTCCGGTGACCGGCGGGCCGAGAATAGGGGAGGCAGGATGAGTTCGGGATCATGGGTGTCGGTGGCGGCACCGATTACGGTGGCGGGAGCGGTGAGTACCGGGCTGGCGGTGGCGGTGAATCTGGCGACCGGCGGCGGGCCATGGTGGCTGTGGGCGATCGTGGCCGCGCTGACAGTGGCTGGCGTCGCTACCTCGGTGTGGTTATACCACCAACAATCCCCGGGTCCCTCAACCCCGCCATCGGGCACCGCCCCGTCCACATCCGGCGCGCACGCCGAGGGTGGTTCGATCGCGATCAACGGGCCCATGCGCGGCGACATCACCCTCGGCGCCCAGCACCACCACGGGCCCACAGCACCATGAAATGGCGGCACCGCTCCGACCCCAAGGGCGAAGCAGACGACATCGCCGCGAGTCAGCCGGTCACCGACAGTGCGATCGCGAGGGGCGATCGTGCGCTGGCTATCAACGGTCCCATGATCGGCGACATCTCGTTCGGCGGCACGGTGATCCACATGCCATCGGAAGCGCGCACGCAGCCGGCCGACATCGATGCCCCGCCCGGGATCGACAACCTGCCCGCGCGCCCGGGTGAGTTCGTCGGCCGTGCAACCGAACTCGACAGACTCACGGCCACGCTCGCCGCCCCAGGGCCGGTGGTGGTCGCCGCAGTCAACGGTCTCGGCGGCATCGGCAAATCGACCCTGGTCGCGCACTGGGCGGCCACGCACCGCCATGGGTTCGCACCGATCGTGTGGATCACCGCCGAATCCGATACCGAGATCAGGGGAGGGTTGGTCGGACTGGCGACACGTCTACAACCGACCGTGGCGCAGGTGCTCGACGAAGCCAACCTCGCCGAACGAGCGGTGCAGTGGCTGGCCAGCCACACCGGGTGGCTGTTGATCCTCGACAACGCCGACGACCTCGCCCTCGTCTCCGCACTGCTGGCGCGGATCGGCACCGGCGGTCGGGTCGTTATCACCAGCCGCCGATCCAGCGGTTGGCAGCCAGGCACCACGGTCCTCGCCTTGGACGTGCTCGACCCCACAGAGTCCTTACGGCTACTCACCCGATTGACCACCGTCGACGGGCCACGCGACCTCGACGGCGCCGCCGAGTTGTGCGAGGAGTTGGGGCATCTACCGCTGGCTATCGAGCAGGCCGGCGCTTACCTGGCGCAAGACCGGTTCCTCACCCCGCGCGGCTACCGGCAGCTGCTCGCTGACCACCCGCAGCGAATGTTCGAGCACGGCGGACTCGACACACCGGCTGAACGCACCATCGCCCGAATCTGGCGAGTCACCCTGAACCGCATCGCCGACACCGAACCCGCCGCAGTCGACCTGCTACGCATGCTGGCCTGGTACGGCCCCGACGACATCCCGCTCGCCTTGTGCCAACCGGCGGACCTCGACCCGCTCACACGTAGCACAGCTTTGTCAGTGTTGTCCGTCTACAGCATGGCCACCCCAGACCTCGCCGGCAGGACGGTGTCGATCCACCGACTGGTCCAAGTAGTCACCCGCACCTCTGACCTGAACGATGCACTACGGCAACCAGACGAGATCGCGCGTGCCCACACACGTGCCGCCGACACCTTGCTCACAAGCCTGCCCGATCGCAAAGATCCGGCGAACTGGCGGGCCTGGCGAAACCTGATACCTCACATCGACAATCTCATCAACAACACCCGAACTTGCGATGACACGACCACCCTGACGATCGCGTCGATCCGCAATGACAGCGGGCTTTTCCTATACAACGATCGCGCGGTATTCGAAGCTCAAGCTCATTTCCACCAAGCCTTCACGGCCCGCGAGCGGATCCTGGGGCCAGACGACACCGCGACCCTGACAGCCCGCTTTAACCTCGCCATGGCCTACGGTGCCGCTGACCGCGTCGACGACGCGATCACCTTGCTCGAATATATCCTCTCAGACCTTGAGCGGCGCTGGGGACTGGGTGGTAGTCCTTTCATCTCGATCGTCCGCCTCAACCTTGCCTCCGCGTACCGAACCGCTGAACGCGTCGACGACATGTTCACCCTGCTCGAAACCGCCCTCGCAGACTACGAGCGGATCCTGGGACCAAATCACCCCAGCAGTCGGGTCGCCCGCGAATCGCTCGCCTACGCCTACCTTGATGCGGGACGGGTCGACGACGCAGAATCCACCTTCCCCTCAGTCGTATCGGTGACTATGGATGGATCCATCACCAGACCGCGCGAACGGGGTGACTATTCGTATTGATCTGAAACGAATTGATTGCGGCTGCTCGGCATCAACGACTACGTGGCGTCGGAAAACCTGTCCAGCGGTGTTCGGTGGCTCCAAGGCAGCTGGTCCGGGAACACCTCGGAGTCCTTCGCGGCGAGTGCGAGCACCCTCTGGCAGGCCATCTCCACGCGGAGCATCGACCTGGACGTCGTGGCGAAGATCATTACAAACGGTGGGGCTTGCCTCGAGCGTCTGGTGTACAACCAAGCGATGGGCTGGAGCAGCGGGCTGTCCCAGCCGATGAGCTTCCTTGGAGCTCCTATCAGGTTCGATTGCTGAGTCGTCGCCAACAGATCAGTGCCGCACCAAGATTCAGGAATCCGTAGTGGATATCGGTGCGGCGTTCCC
>NZ_JBHXRR010000019.1:0-132647 GCF_042716665.1 Nocardia sp. NPDC058658 | reverse complement strand
GACGTCCACCAGGCTCGAAGAACAAGCACCGAGCACCCCGTCCGGCGGTCGGCAAACCCACCGACACCGAAACCCCAGGTTAAAAACCAAGATGAAAGCCTGGTGATCTTGATCTCGGTTCACTGATCAGCGCTGGAGGCGGGCGCGGGCGCCCAGTGCGACCGCCAGTGCACCGAGGACGATCGCGATCGCCGCGCCGACGATGCCGTTTCCGGTGCCGGGACCGCCGTCCGCGGTCGCGACGCCGATCACGCCGACGATCGCCGCGACGGCGCCCCCACCGATCGCGGCCGACGATCTGGCCGAGCTTCCAGCACGGACCACGGCCCACGCACCCACGATCGCGGCGGCCAGGCCGAGGAGCGCGGCCGATGTCGCGAAGAAACGGTCGGTTGTCATGCCGTAGGAGTCGGCGAGAGTGATGGTGTCCGCCGAGGCGGGTGCGGCGGCGATGAGGATGAAAGCCAGTGTGACAGTGGCTGTGGTGAGCGGGCGGCTGGACATGGGGTGCTCCTTCGTGTCAGCCCGGCGCGTTGCCGGAGTTCTGATCGCCGGTCACGGTGGCCGGGCATCGGTCGTCACCGGTCCGGTCGTCGTTGCCGATGTCCCGAAACCGGTCCGACCCCGATCTGGTGCGTTCTCTGGCGCCCCGACATTGTCGGGTTCGCGGTCGCACGCACCTGCTTGCCGTGCGGCTTGGTCGCGGGCGACCGTTCCGATGGTGACCGTTCTATCGTCGATGTCTTCAGTGGCTCGGTCATCGTGCGGCCGTGGACAATTCGCGTTGCCACGAGAGTGGTAGGTGGATACTGCGACTGCGCGCGGTAATGCCGGGACTACCACGATCGCGGTAGTCCGAGGATCATCCTGGCGCTGGACGCGGTCGCAAGGGAGCCGGGCTAGGGTTCACGGATGAGCAGGGCACGGGTCGTCGACTGGATGATCGCCGTCGGGGTGGCGGCGATCTTGCTGGTCACCGGGCTCACCAAGGAACATTCCGGCTCACCCCTCGACCTCCTCGCCTACGGGCTGCTCGTTGTCAGCGGCCTCGCGCTGATCGAACGGCGACGTGCGCCAATCGCCGTGCTGATCGTGACCGGGCTGTGCGCGTTCGGGTATCAGGCACTCGATGTCGACATGCCCGCCGTCGCCTTCCTGTTCGCCGTGTATTCCACCGTCCGCGCCGGTCACCACGTTGTCGCGGTACTGGCCTCGGTGGCACTCATCGCGGCGCTCCCGCTGGCAGCCATGTTTTCGCTGCACGACGTCGCCGCGTCACTCTCGCGCGCCCGCGACGCGTTGGAGATCGCCTGGTTGATCGCCGCAGGTGCCGCGGGTGAAGCGCTGCGCCAGGCCGAACGCCGGGCCGATGAGGCCGAACGGACCAAAGAGGAAACCGCGCGTCGCCGGGCGGACGAGGAACGCCTGCACATCGCGCGCGAGCTGCACGATTCACTCACCCATCAGATCTCGGTGATCAAGGTGCAATCCGAGGCCGCCGTGCACGTGGCGCGCAAGCGCGGCGAGGAGGTTCCGGCCGCACTGTTGGCCATCCGCGAAGCCGGGCGCGAGGCGGCTCGCGAACTGCGCGCGACCCTGGAGGTACTGCGCGACGACGACACCTCCCCGCGTCCAGGCCTTGCCCACCTCCCCGAACTGGTCGAGCGCCATCGATCCACGGGCCTGGACGTGACCCTCACGATCGAGGGCACGCGCACCGATGTCCCCATCGCGGTCGACCGGACCTCCTACCGGATCGTGCAGGAATCCCTCACCAACGTCACCCGCCATGCCGCCGCAACGACCGCCACGGTCCGCGTCGATTACGGCGCAGACGGCCTCGTCGTCGATGTCGAAGACGACGGAACCGCCAGTCCCGCAACGGTTCCCGTCCCCGGAGTCGGCTTGCTCGGCATGCGCGAACGCGTCACTGCCCTCGGCGGCCACCTCCACGCCGCACCGCGATCCGGTGGCGGCTTTGCGGTACACGTCGAATTACCCCTGGACAGAACATGATCCGGGTCCTGCTCGTCGACGACCAGCCGCTCATCCGCAGCGGCTTCCGCGCACTGCTCGACATCGAGGACGACATCGAAGTCGTCGCCGAAGCCGGTGACGGTCTCGAAGGTGTCGAGCTGGCTCGCACCCACCTGCCCGACATCGCCCTCATCGACATCCAGATGCCGGTGGTCGACGGCATCGAAGCCACCCGCCGCATCGCCGCCGACCCGGCCCTATCCGGCGTCCACGTCGTCATTCTCACCAATTACGGCCTCGACGAATACGTCCTCGAGGCCCTGCGCGCGGGCGCCGCGGGTTTCCTCGTCAAAGACATCGAACCGGAGGACTTCCTCCACGCCATCCGCGTGGCCGCCCGCGGTGACGCCCTACTCGCCCCCTCGATCACCCGCCGCCTCATCCAGCGCTACATCGCCCAGCCGCGCATCCCCGGCGCCACCCTGAACGAACTGACCACCCGCGAACGCGAAGCCGTCGCCCTCGTCGCGCAGGGCCTGTCCAACGACGACATCGCCGCCCACATGGTGATCAGCCCCCACACCGCCAAAACCCACATCAACCGGGCCATGACAAAACTCCACGTCCGCGACCGAGCCCAATTGGTCGTTCTCGCTTACGAATCCGGCCTGGTCGTGCCCTGAGCCCTCAGGCGTCGAAGCGGCGGCGGGACTCTTCGATGTGGTCGAAGTAGCGCTGCGTCCACATGCACATCCCGTCAATGGTGGCGCGCAGGGCCTGGCCGGACTCGGTGAGTTTGTACTCGACTTTCGGCGGCACGGTCGGGTAAACGGTGCGTTCGACCAGACCGTTGCGCTCGAGCATCCGCAGATTCTGGGTGAGCATTTTGTGGCTGATGCCTTCGACGAGATCCCGCAACTCGCTGAACCGCAGGGTGTTGTCGCCGATGTATTCGACGATCAGCAGAGCCCACTTGTTGGCGATGTCGGAGAAGATCTCGCGGGCCAGTGAGTCGGAGCGGGCGAGATCCGCGTCATCGGGGGTGCCGGTGAGTCGAGTGGTCACTGTGCGGTTCCTCTTAAGTATGTTCTTCCAGGTCGCCCCTCATTCTCCATCGGTGACTCAGTAACCACAAGTGACCTTTGAGGGATCGCGCAGCAGAAGAACTATCTCAGCGTTTATGTGAACGCCGCCGAGGACCGTCGCTACCTCGCAGCGGTGTACGGCCCGCGCCTCGGCAAGGTCAAGATCGGCTCGGCCAGTGTGTCGTTCAAGTCCGTCGACGACATCGATCTCGAGGTTCTCGCCGAAATGGTCCGCCACGCGGGCCGCACCATTACTCAGCGACCCGCGACGCGCGGACAACCAGCACGATGACGAGCACGAAGGCGGCCAATGCTGTTCCGGTGCGCAGGAAATGGAACATATCCCAGCGGGTGAGGATCGCGGCGTAGTCCGCCGGGGCGCCCTCGAGTACCCACCGGTTGATCTGGTGATTGATCGGCACATTGCCCAATCTGGTGATCGCGAACGAGGCGATCACCAGTGCCGTCGCGGCCGCCGCGACGACCCGATGCCTGCCGGTCGCGAGCACGGCCACAGCCAGACAACTCAATGCTGCGGCCGCCATCGTGGCCTGCATGCTGATGCTGTTGTTCTGCATCAGTTCGGTGTGGAATTCCAGGCGCATCTGCAGCGGCACGCGATGGAAGGTCGGAACGAGATTGGCTGCGCCGTAACCGAATGCGCCGGCCAGGAGTCCGGTAGTGAGCAGGGCGAGCGAGCGGATGAGCACGACAGATCTCCTGGGTCAGAGGGTGCGAGTGAGCTGGTCGGCACGGCGAAGCCTGCCGTCGGCGGTGAACTCACCGAACAGGAACAGCTCCGTGGTGAGTGGTCCCGTCTTGCGCATCGTGGCGTGGATGGTCATCCGCGCGGCGATCCGATCACCATCGGCGATCACCTCATGGATCTCGAACCGGTAGTCGCGCAGGTTCTTTCGCACCGGACGCAGGTGAGCGATCAGTCTGTCCCGGTCGAGCCGGAGGCCGTCGGCGATCTGGACGACATCGGGGGTGTGGAAACGGTCGACGACCTCAGCTGGGTCGTTGTCGACATCCAGGGCGGCGGCGGTGAATTCGGTGAAGAAATCGGCGATGAACCGCTCGGGTGAGCGGGGCGGTGCGGGGTCCATGGCACTCCAGCCGTAGAATTCTTACAGTGATGTAAAGGTTAAGCGGAACCAGGCAACTTTGACAAGGGTGTAAGATTTTGACCGAATCGCGGGAACCGAAGCGGCGTGCCGACGCCACGCGCAGCAAAGCCGCCGTCCTCGATGCCGCCACCCGCCTGCTCGCGATCCAGCCCGACGCGGGCATGGCCGCGATCGCCGCCGAAGCGGGCGTGACACGGCAAACTGTCTACGCGCACTTCACTTCTCGTGACGACCTGATCAACGCTGTCATCGATCGCACGACAGGACAGGCCGTCGAGGCCATGCGCGCCGCCGACCTCGACAGCGGCCCCGCGACCGACGCACTGCTGCGGATGCTGGATGTGGGCTGGCGGTTCTTCCGGGTGTCACCACTGGCCAACCACGTCGGCTCCTTCGCCCGCCAGCGAGACGAAGACCGCCACCTCCCCATCAACGACCGCCTGCTCCGGCTCGTCACCCGCGGCCAGCACGCGGGCGAGTTCGACACCACCGTGGCGGCGCAGTGGCTCGTCACGGTGATCGTCGCGGTCAGCCATGCCGCGGGCGATGAGGTCAGGGCTGGTCGAATGACGCAAGAAGAGGCACAGAAAGTGCTGCGAGACAGCGTTTTACGACTTGCCGGCGCCGCAAAGGTTGAACACACAGGAACTACGCGGGAACTCCAGGGCGGGTAGCTTCCCAGGCCGCCTCGATCATCCGGAAGATCTCGTCCACCGCGGCTTCCGGATCAGCAGCCTCCCGAGCCAGCGAATACGCGTCGATCACGAACCGAGCGATCGTCGCGCTCGCCGTCTCGGTCTGCGCGAGTTCAGGATCGGCAGCGATGGCCGCTGCCAGCGCCTCCGCATGCCGCAGCCGCATCGACTCTCCATACCTACGCAGCGCGGACGACTCATCGATCATGTGCCATAGCGGAGAGGCGCCGTCCGCCGTGCAATGTCGCACCATGGCATGGATCTCGCGACGCAGCGCGGGGATGAGCGGTTCGTGGGGCGCCCGGCCGGTGACCGCCCGCACGAGCCCCTGCTCGAAGTCTTCGTCCCGGTCGAACACCAGAGCCTCTTTGGAGGCGAAGTGGGCGAACAGCGTGGTGACGGCCACGTCGGCCTCCGCGGCCACGTCGCGAATACCCACCTCGTCGTACCCACGTTCCAGGAAGAGCCGCAGAGCGGTGTCGGCGATCTTCTGGCGGGTCGCTGCTTTCTTACGCTCACGACGTCCGGTCGGCACGGTCATGCCAGGAGGCTACCAGTGACGAACCTGGATCAGTTATGAAGTCATAACGGTTTCAAAACACTAACCGTTAGTGCTACTGTTTCGACCATGAAGAAAGTGAGCTTCGCCGAGTTCGGCGGTCCGGACGTTCTGCAACTCATAGATGCCGAGGAGCCCGCCGCGGGCCCCGGCCAGATACGCATCGCCGTGCGGGCGGCGGGCGTCAACCCCGTCGACTGGCGGCTGCGCGAAGGCCAGGTCCTCGGTGCGCACCCGCTCGAGCTGCCCGCCGGCGTCGGACTGGACGCCGCCGGGGTGGTGGACCAGGTCGGCGACGGCGTCGAAGATGTCGAGGTCGGCGACTCTGTGTTCGGCGAAGGCGCAGGCACCTATGCCGAGTTCGCCGTGCTGACCGCCTGGGCGCGAATGCCGTCGGGACTGACCTTCGAGGAGGCCGCGGGGTACCCCTCCGTGGTGGAGACCGCGCTGCGCGTCATCGATGAGGTCGGTGTGCTGGCCGGACAGACGCTGCTGGTCAGCGGTGCGTCCGGGGGTGTCGGATCGGCGGTGCTGCAGATCGCGCGCGAACGCGGCATCACGGTGATCGGCACCGCCGGGGCCGCGAACCAGGACTATCTGCGGAGCCTGGGCGCCCGCACCACCACGTACGGCGAAGGCTGGGTCGAGCGGGTGCGACAACTCGGCTCCGTCGACGCCGCCCTCGATCTGGCCGGCTCGGGGGTGATCCGCGAGCTCGTCGAACTGACCGGGGACCCGCAGCGGGTCGTCTCCATCGCCGACCTCGATGCGCCGAAGTTCGGGGTCCGGTTCTCCGGCGTGGCCGGGAGCGTGCCGGCGGCACTTGCCGAGGCCGCCGCGCTCATTTCACAGGGAAAGCTCCGGATCCCGGTCGAGAAGTCGTACACCCTGGCCGAGGCCGCCGCGGCGCACATCGACAGCCAGGCCGGTCATTCCCGTGGGCGTCGGGTCATCGTCGTCTGATTCCAGGCTGTCAGGTGGTCCAGTCGACTCGATCGGCCATCGTCAGGAGTTTGTCGCGGCGGTGCGGGGCGGTTTCGCCGATCCAGGAGATCAGGCCGCAGACGTGGGCCCGGAAGTCGTTGTGGCCGTTGATGTTCTGTGCCGTGGCGCCGGTCCGTGCGCAGTTGTGCAGGAGGGCGCGGACGGCGTCGTAGCGGTCGCGGGGCGCGGCTGGGGAATCGTTGACGACGAGGCCTGCCAGTACTTGTCGCTGGTGGGCGCGGCGGATCAGAGTTTTGCCGGTGTGCACGGTGAAGCCCTCGTCGCGCGCTATTCGGGTCACCGTCCAGATCAGCCGGGCGGTGTCGAGGTCAGCGTTGCCAGAGAAAGCGAGGTCGTCGGCGTAGCGGGTGTAGGTCAGGCCGTGGCGGTGCGCGTAGCCGGTCAGGCGGCGATCGAGGCTGCGGGCGACGAGGTTGGCCAAGCGCGGCGAGGTCGGGGCGCCCTGCGGGAGGTGGCGGGCGGCGAGCAGGGTGCGCTGGGAATAGCCGAGCCCACGCAGTTCGGCCACCGGTGTCGCGGTGGTGCACAGTTCGGCGAGGACGCGGGCGACGACCGAGGAATAACCGCAGGCCGCGAACACCGCGCGCACCCGTGCTACAAGGATCGTCGGAAAGAAGTCACGCAGGTCCTGTCTGACCACCACCTCGGATCCGGCGTGCGGGGCTGCGAAAGTTGCCGCGCTGCACCCCTTCTCGAAGCCGTGACACGCGCGATCAGCGGGGATGCCCGCGAGAACCCGATGCAGGATCCGGCGCTGGATCTCCCGCAACCGCACCTTCGGCGCCTCGACGACCCGCACCCCGGCCGCCTTCGGCAATCGCCGATATCGGTAGTGCGACAACGGTTGTGACGCGTGCCGCAACCAGCCGCCCCGATCGGCGAACCACTCGAGCTCGGTCGGCGTCACGTTCAGCAACTGGGCCAGTGCGGCGAGGTCCGGGATCTCGACCGCACCGAACCGCATCGACACGGGTTCGAGGGAAACGACGGTCGTCGCGAGCTTCGGCAGGTCGACCAGCACCCGGCGCAACGTGTTCACCGGATCCACCGGTTCGACCGGCATGAGGTCGATCACCCGACCCGCGATCTCCTGCGCCCGACCCGGTTCGATCACCTCGGCGAACGCCTCGGCCAGCGTCGACAACCCCCACCCGTCGCCGAGTTGGTCGAACGAAAGTGCCAGCCACCCGGCCAGTTCGGACTCGATTGCCCGGCTCATCGGAATGCGACAGTGACGGGGCGACCAGAATCCTTCGTTCGCAGTGCTGCGAGGCACGCGAAGCGTGCGCCCGAGCTCTGGACGCTGAGACCGACTGACAACAAACTCCCAGGGGTTGCCCCTGAGATGGGTCGCTCCGACCCGCTCTCGCCCCGCCACTGTCGCACCCAGCCACCTTCCCACACCGATTCCGGTGCGCATTCGCCCCACGCGCGGGCAGTGCCTTTGGTTAGGGTGATTTCCCGACGATCGGTGGTCTATGAACTCCTCCCTTGTCTCCACAGCCCTGCCTCCGGCCCTGGCCGTGATCATGTTCGGCCTCGGACTATCGCTCACCGCAGCCGATTTCACCCGGGTGCTGCGAGCTCCGAAAGCGGTCGCGGTCGCCCTGACCTGCCAGGTGATCCTGCTGCCCGTGGTGGCGTTCGGCTTGGTGAAGCTGTTCGATCTGCAGCCGCTGCTCGCGGTGGGCATGATGCTGCTCGCCGCCTCGCCCGGCGGCGCCACCGCAAACCTGTTCAGCCACCTGTTCCGCGGGGACGTAGCGCTCAATGTAACGCTGACAGCGGTCAATTCGGTGCTGTGCGTGGTGACCGTCCCGCTGGTCACCAACTTCGCGATCCATCAGTTCGCCCGCGACGAGGCAGCCACTCTGGGCCTGCAGTTCGGCAAGACGGTGCAGGTGATCGCGATCGTGTTGATCCCGGTCCTGATCGGCATGCAGGTTCGGCGTCGCGCACCGGACTTCGCGGCGAAGATGGACCTACCGGTTCGCATCGCCTCGATCGCGATCCTCGCCACGATCGTGATCGCCACCATGATCGCCGACCGAGCGGCACTGAGCGGCTACCTCTTCGACGTCGGCGCGATCACCGCACTGTTCTGCCTGATCAGCCTCACCACCGGCTACCTCGTGCCACGCGCGTTCGGGATCGCGACACCGCAGGCGATCGCATCGTCGATGGAGATCGGTGTCCACAACAGCGCCATCGCGATCACCCTGGCCATCAGCGTGCTCGACAGCTCCCGCATCGCCGTCCCCGCCGCCGTCTACGCGGTGTTGATGACCCCGCTCGCGGCGCTTTTCGGCACTCTCATCAGCCGACAAGCGCGGGCACTCGCAGTGCCGTGAGGCTCATACGATCCGGGAGATGCAGTAGCCGTTCGCGGCCTGGTCGAGAGCGAAGTCGACCGTCTTCTTCGCACCGTCGACACCGGTCACCGGTGCGCTGACGGTCACCGTCGACCCGGCGCGGACCGTGAGCGCCTTGTCCTCGAAGCGACGCACCCCGGACAGCACGGTGCCGGGCTGAGCACCGCTACACAGCAGCGGGTAGTCCGGTTCCACATCGGCCGGATTCACCGGATCGCCGACAACCCGGCTCAGATAGCGTTCGACGGTGTAGCGGGCCTGCTCGTCGGTGAGCCCGGTCGCCGATCGCTCGCTGACGATCGGGCAGCCGTAGAAGGACCGTAACTCGCTGGGGCGCAAGCTCACCCGGAGTTCGTCATTCTCCCAGAACGGGCCGAACCGACCGAGGGTGCCTGCGCGGCGCACCGCATCGATGATCTGCTCGACGTCGCCGTACATCGTGGGGATCTCAGCGGGTGACTGGGTCCAGCACTTACGGATCAACGCGCTCGTGTCACCGGCGAGGACATCGTCGAGCCAAGGGCGTAGGACCGTCGCCGCCTTCGGACTCTCAGGGACCGCACCGATCTCGATGCTCGGCGTGGTCATCGGCGCGTCCGAGCCCACCCGATCCTTGGCAGTGAGCACGGCGAACGCGGTCACCCCGGCCACCACTGCCGCGGCAGCGACCCCGGCCAGGACTTTTCGTGTTCGCGAGGGTGGAGTCGGATCACGCAGCAGCACAGCGGTATCCGACACCACCGGCCTGCCGGTGAGCGCCGCGACCGCCGCGTCAGCGAGTTCACCGCAGCTGGCGTACCGATCGTCGGGCTTCTTCGCCATCGCCCGCGCGATCACCGCGTCCAGGGCAATCGGCAGCGCCGGATTACCGGCCGACGGGCGCGGCGGCGGTTCGATCAGATGCGCGCTGATCAACGCGGCCGCGCTCTCCCGCTGGAACGGGACGAACCCGGTGAGCAGTTCATAGAGGGTGCCGCCGAGGGCGTACACATCGGTGCGCACGTCGAGCGGATGACCCTCCAGTTGTTCGGGTGCCGCATAGGCGAGGGTGCCGAGCACCGAGCCCGCCGACGTGAGACTTGTTGTCTCCCCCATACTTCGAGCGATCCCGAAGTCGGTGACCAACACCTCGTCGGTGCCGTCGTCGGCACGCGCGATCAGCAGGTTCGCCGGTTTGATGTCCCGATGCAACAGCCCCTGTCGATGCGCGTAGTCCAGTCCCCGCGCCGCCTCGGCGACGATGCGCACCGCGCGCTCCGGCGTGAGCACCGACAGCCCCTGGCGCAGCAACTGCGCGGCGTCGAGCCCGTCCACGAACTGCATCGCGATCCACAGTCGATCATCGTCGACCCCACGATCGAAGATCTGCACCACATTCGGGTGCCGCAGCCGGGCGGCCAGGTCGGCTTCACGCTCGAACCGCGCCCGAAACGTCGGTTCCACGGCCAGTCGCGCATCGAGCACCTTCAGCGCGTCCCGGCGCGGAAGTCGTGGATGCTGGGCCAGATAGACCGCACCCATTCCCCCACCGCCGAGCCTGCGTTCGATGCGGTATCCCGCAAGGACCGCCCCCGGCTCGAACTCCATCACCACTCCTTCGCACCCATGTGGCTGCGCCCCAGGTTATCCGCCCCCGACTCGTCCTCGCCGAAGGTTGGATTCTCCTCAGTTGGTGGGGTCTTCGTCTCCGGCGGCGGTCAAGAAGGTCGGAAACAGGTTTCCGGGGACGGGCTCGCCGGGATCCGCCTTCGCCTCACTGTGGATCGGGGCGCTGAACAACGGCACCGGTGCGGCGCCGACGGTGTTCGGATCGGTCATAGGGTTCCCCCGTACATCGGTTCAGGTGAGCGGTAGTTTCGCCGAGCCTAGTGGAGTACCGGCCCACCACCGACACTCGCCGACCGAGTGGCCGCGAACCGGCTACCCGTAGTAGGCGAAAGTGCACGTCGGATCGGCTTCGTTCTTCATCGCCACCAACATCCCCTTCATAGTGATGGTGCAAGCCGACGCGCCCTTGGCACTGACCGAGGACTGCACCTGGTCATAGACCGGATAGTCCTTCGACCAGGGCAATGTCACATCGGTCTCGGTCTGCTCGGGCGCGCCGTTGATCGAGTAGCGGATCGTCACCGGACCCGCGCCACCTGTCACCTGCATCGTCGCCGTGCCGATAGGCGTGCCGGTCGGTTTCGCGGCCGCGACCGACGTGGTGGTGCTGGGCGTGGACTCGCCGTCAGCGGTGCTGGAGTTCGAACACCCGGTCGCCATCACCGCAACCACGGCCACGCTTGCGAACAAAGCGGCACTTCTGTGTCCATACATAGCGTCAGACTATCGTGCCTGACCGATCGCTAGCGCGAGTTACTCAGAGTGAAAGCATCTGTGGTGTAGATGGATTCGGCTCAGCGACGGAGTTGGTTGTGCGGAATCAAGACGGTGGTTCGCTCGTCTATCGGCTCCATCGGCTCCAGCTTCGGTTGGGTGCTCAGCTTGTCCGACAGCTTCTGCCGGCTCACCGACACCAGCTTCTTCGTCACCGGACTGCCCGCGACCGCTCGCGAGGCCGCAGTGATCTGCTCGTAGCGCGCCCGACCGGCCTTCGTGCCAAGCACATAACCGGCCGCTACGCCGATGATCAACCGCAGCATCTCCTGGAGCTCCTCCCACGTCTGTGTGCGGGCTCTATCCTGCCCCAGCCGCCCCACCCGTGTCGATCCGGCCACCGTTCGACGACACATCGTTATCCGCCACATGTCCGCAGGTAGCGCCCCGATTTGGGTTCCCGCGACACGATGCGCTAAAGTTTCATCTCGGTCAGCCCGCCAAGGCAGACCGCCTGAGTCCAACCACCCAGGGCAATCCCCTATAGCTCAATTGGCAGAGCAGCCGACTGTTAATCGGCAGGTTTCTGGTTCGAGTCCAGATGGGGGAGCAGAAAAAATCCTCTGACCAGGCACTATGGTCAGGGGATTTATTCGTTTATCCCGCATTTTCGGGCCGCCACCAAGAAAACACCAAGAATTCGCCACCTAGAACGTCGTTGTCAGCCCGACGTACCGAACCCCAGCTCCAGCGCCGCCGATGAGTCCGGCGCCTGTTCTGGCGAAGCGATGTAGTGCCGTTCGGTGACCGCCTCACGAGAGTGCCCCAGCTGTTTCGCGGCGGTCTTCGAATCCGATGTCTCGGCGATCAGCGTCGCTACCGCCTTCCGGAACGTGTACTGCGTGACATCCCGATATAACGTGCCCCTGGCATTGCGCCATGTCCGATTGAAGTTGTTCGGATCGCGCAGCACCCCGCCCCGACCGGGAAAGACGAGCGGGACCTTGTCTTCGACCTGCACCACGCTGGCACCCACTTCGCGCAGCGCCTTCACCGCGCACAGCCGTCCACAGGTCGGGCTGTCGCGCAGCCGCTTCCACCGTGCACCATCACGACCGCGAGACCCGATGGCCGGTAGGCGGTGACGAGCGTGGCCGCAAGATACAAACCCTCGAAGGTGCGAACGCGGAGGATGCTACTCGTCGGAGTCACGGCCTCCACTTAACCAGACCGAGCAAAGGTGCCTGGACCAGCCAGCGGGGCCCAAGTCAGTTGCGCCGCGCGATCGCGGTGATGGCCTCGGCGCACAACGCCAACCGGTCCCCGCGATCGCCCGACCTCCGGCGCGTGGGGCGAAGCTACGACCGGGGCGTGAACAGTGGAGCGGCACAAGCCGCCCCGCCGATCACTCCCACTTGCCTAACGCTTCAGGTGCGCCTACCCCGCATTGCGGGGACCAGGGACAAGAGTCCGACCGCTACGTCAACCCCGCCATCCAATCCCGGGAGTAGATGCCGATACTAGTGTCCTGAGTCGTAAATTTATCGACAGTTTAGGCTGAGTAAATGCCAACGCCGAAGGCCGAGCCCGTGGTGCTGACCGATACCGAACGTCAGGTCCTGACGGGATGGTCACGACGCCGAAAAACCGCACAAGCGTTAGCGATTCGGTCACGGATCGTGCTCGCCTGCGCCGAAGGCGGCTCGAACACCGCAGTCTCGGAGCAACTCGGTATCTCACGAGACATGGTGCGCAAGTGGCGAACTCGGTTCTTGACCGGCCGACTCGAGGGCCTGGCCGACGAGCCGCGACCGGGCGCACCACGCAAGATCACCGACGAACAGATCGACCAGGTCATCACCAAAACACTGGAATCGACACCCGCGAACAATGATTCGCACTGGTCAACCCGTTCGATGGCCACCGAAACAGGCATGTCACAGACCGCGATCTCGCGGATCTGGCGCGCGTTCGGGCTCAAACCACACGTCGTGGAAACCTGGAAACTCTCGACCGATCCGCAGTTCATCGACAAGGTCCGTGACGTGGTCGGGCTCTACATGAACCCGCCCGAGAACGCCTTGGTGATATGCGTAGACGAGAAATCGCAGATCCAAGCCCTGGATCGGACCGCACCGACGCTACCGATCATGCCCACCACGCCAGCGCGGATGACTCACGACTACGTGCGCAACGGCACCACCAACCTGTTCGCCGCGTTCGACCTCGCCAGCGGGTCGGTCATCGCCGAAATGTATCCACGCCACCGCCACCAGGAGTTTCTGCGGTTCCTCAAAGCCATCGACGCGGCCGTGCCGGGCGAGTTCGACCTCCACCTGGTCCTGGACAACTACGCCACCCACAAGACACCCGAGGTCAAGAAATGGCTGCTGCGCCACCCCAGGTTCCACCTGCATTTCACCCCGACCTCGGCGTCCTGGATGAACCTGGTGGAGCGATGGTTCGCCGAACTGACCAGCCGCAAACTCCGCCGATCAGCCCACCGCAGCGTCATCGAACTCAAAGCTGACATCCAAGCCTGGATCAACGCCTGGAACTCCGCCCCGAAACCGTTCGTGTGGACCAAGACCGCCGACGAGATCCTGGAAACTCTCGCCGCATACTGCCAACGAATTAACGACTCAGGACACTAGCTAGACGCGGATTCAATTGTAGTGGTGCTGAACCTCATGCAGTGCATTCGCCAGGTCCAGACACCTGCCCGGCCGATGACCACTCCGGTTGTCGATGTAGCTACTACAGTTTCCGCGAACTCGCGCAGTTCTCAGGCCTTTGCAGGACGATCACGTCTCCGTGGGCGATCAGGTGGAACGGGAGGCCCGCATTGCGTCGTTTGCTGATGAAGTCGGGTTGGAAGAAGGAACTGCGGGCGATGAGGTCGCCGTCGGCGAGGCGGCAGAGGAGTGCGACGCAGCGTTCGACGGGGACGACTCCAGCGAGGGTGCCGCAGGTGAGGATGTAGGCCGGGAGAGGTTGACCAGTTCGGCGTGCTGGCGCCAAGGGTGGGCGGTGATCATGGCGTGTCCCCCGGGGCGCAGGTAGGTGGCAGCTTCGGTGAGGATGCGGGTTCACCGCCGACCGCTGTCCTGTTCCGGTGTCGTCCGCTGCCAGGCCACGATCTGGGTGGGTCGGATCTCGACGCGGTCGGCGTCGTCGAACGCTGCCACGATGGAGTCCAGGTGTGTCTCGAACACGGCGAGTAGACCGTTGTTGCTGATGTTGCCCATAGCTACGACCAGAAGGCGGCGGGGCCGGCCCTGCAATTGGTGCGAGATCCGGAAGTCGGCATCCTTGGAGACCACTACCCGGTCCTCGGAGTCGGCGATCTTCGCAACCTGGTCGTCGGCGGTGCGGTTTCCTGCGAACAACTGCGATGTGTGCCGCGCATCGTGCCCAGCGTCATTCAGGAATCGTGCGAGCCGTGCCGGGAGTTGCGCGTCGACCAGGAACTTCACGCTGCGCTGACAGAGACGACGGTGTGTCCGCCTGCGGCGATAGCACCGAACTCCAGCGCGGCGAGCAGGTCGTCGGATTCCAGGTCTGGGTAGTCGTCGAGGATTTCCTCGGCGCTCATGCCCGAAGCCATCATTTCCAGGATGTTCTGCACAGGGATCCGTAGGCCGCGCACTACCGGCTGACCATGGCAGATCTGCGGATCAGAGGTGATGCGATCGAGGCGGGACATACGGACCATCGTAGCCGTGGCGATTAGATCTCTGCCAGCAATCGTCGCTGGTAGTGACCGCGGCCCGGTCTGGGCTCCGCTCCTACCTCGGCTGGCCGCGACCTGCGGGTCAGGCCGAAAGTTGGGATCGGTAGGGGGCATACGAGGCATTTACTTGCCGCATGACATCTTCTCAGCTTCCCCCGCACCAGCCGCAGTCCGCAGGCTTGGACAAGAAGACCAGCGCGATCCTGTCGTATGCGCTGGGCTGGCTCACCGGGATCATCTTTCTCTTTGTCGGGAAGAACGATCCTGACGTGAAATTCCATGCCGCGCAGTCGGTCGTCTTCTTCGGGGCGGTGTCGGTGCTCAATATCGTTTTGAGCCTCGTCGGTTCGCTCCTCGGCGCGCTGGGGATCATCTTCAGCCTCGCCGGACTCGCGCTTTCGGTCTTCACAGTCGCAGTCTGGATCATGGCCATGGTCCGGGCGAACAACAGTGGCGGTGCTCGCGCGGAGCTTCCTGTCGTCGGAAAATTCATCGCACCGTACGCCGACAAGTTGGCCGGTTCGGTCCAGTAGCGGCGCATTCGAAGTCCCGGCAACAACGACACATCAACGGCCCGAAGCTATCTCGGGCCGTTGGCGTCGTTCATCCCATGAGCAGGGCTGTCAAAGGTAGTGCCGTGAGGACTACCAGCAGTGTCGCCGCGATCTTGGCCAGTCGGGCCCGGCGGGCGCCGGGTTCGACGACGAACGGTACGGCGATCGCGAGGACGATCGCGGCGGGTAGGGCGAGAACGGTGCTAGCCAGGAGTTCGTAGCCGTGGGGATCTGTCAGCGGATCGGTTGACAGACGTGAACGGAGCACGATGTACATGCATCGCAGCCAGAAGAGGCCTGCCCCACCGGCGACGAGGAAGGCCGACACTGCGCCTGCCGTGCGCCATCGAGTGCCCGACGCTTCGCTCATCGCTCCCCTGGCGGCTGGGGGTCAAGCCCCGGCGGCGTAGCCTTCGTTGCCCATCGCCTGGGCGGCGAGGCTCTTGCGGTACTGCTCCAGGGCCACCAGGTCGCCGAACAGCGTCATGTAGGTGTCGGGTTCCTCGCTGGCGGACAGGCGCTGGAGCTTCGATTTGAGCTCGGCGATCTGGCGGCCGACCCAGGCTTCCTGGGTGCGAGCGAGGATGGCGGTGATGAAGCGGGGGGTGTCGTTCTGGGAGCGGACCGGGAGTTGCTCGTTGGCAAGTTCGGAGACGAGGGCGCGGATCATCAGGTCATCGGTGTGGTCGGCGACGGCGGCGACCCATTCGGCGCCGCTGAGGCCTGCTGCCGTGCCGCCGGCTTGGGCGATCATCAGGCGCACGGCGACGTAGGCGGGATGGGTGAAGGCGGCGGCGTCGATGGCGTCGAAGGCGACGCCCGCGATGCCGGGGTATTGCAGTGCGGCGCTGAGGGATTGGCGTTGGGCGTAGAGCACCGGGTCGTTCGGGGCGGGGCGGACCGAGGAACCCTCCTCGACGCGGGGGGCGGGGATCGCCGCAGCGCCCTGCTTCAACCCGGGAGTGGCGTTGGTGCCCATGCGGTTCTTCTTCGCCTCTTCGCCGACTCGACGCACGACCAGCTGGATGTCGTCCCAGCCGACCCAGCCGGCCAGCTTGGTGGCGTAACCCTTGCGGGTGGCGTTGTCCTTGATCTGCGCCACCACGGGCACCGTGCGACGCAACGCTTCGACACGGCCCTCGACATCGTCGAGGTTGTGTTCGGCGAGCAGTCCGCGAATCACGAACTCGTACAGTGGAGTTCGCCGCGCCACCAGATCACGCACAGCACCGTCACCGGAGTGCTGGCGCAGCTCGCACGGATCCTGACCGTCGGGCGCGATGGCGATGTAGGTCTGGCCGGCCAGTCGCTGATCGCCGCTGAACGCCTTCAACGCCGCAGCCTGCCCGGCCGCGTCACCGTCGAAGGTGTAGATGATTTCGCCGCGCCAGAAGTTGTCGTCCATCAGCAGGCGACGCAGCACCTGTAGGTGTTCTTCGCCGAAAGCGGTGCCGCAGGAGGCAACTGCGGTTTTCACACCGGCCAGGTGCATGGCCATGACGTCGGTGTAGCCCTCGACGACCACGGCCTGGTGGCCCTTGGAGATGTCACGCTTGGCGTGGTCGAGGCCGAATAGCACCTGAGACTTCTTGTACAGCAACGTTTCCGGGGTGTTCACGTACTTGCCGGGCATGGTGTCGTCATCGAAGAGCTTGCGCGCGCCGAACCCGATCACCTCACCGCCGAGATTGCGGATCGGCCACAGCAGGCGACGATGGAACCGGTCGATCGGGCCGCGCTTGCCCTGCTTGGACAATCCAGCCGCTTCCAGCTCCTTGAACTCGAAACCCAAGCGCTGCAGGTGTTTCGTGAGTCCGTCCCAGCCCGCGGGCGCGTAACCGCAGCCGAACTGCTGCCAGACCGCCTTGTCGAAGTTGCGGTCGGTCAGGTACTTGCGTGCGGTTTCGGCCTCGGGTTCGTGCAGCATCGCCGCGTAGAACTCCTGCGCGGCGGCATTGGCGGCGACCAGGCGCGAGCGGGTGCCGCGATCGCGCTGCACCGAGGTGCCGCCACCCTCGTAGTTGATCTGGTAGCCGATGCGGTCGGCCATCTGCTCCACGGCCTCGACGAACCCGATGTGTTCCATCTGCTGCAGGAACTTGTAGACGTCGCCGCCCTCACCACAGCCGAAGCAGTGAAAAAGCCCATGGTTGGGTCGCACATGGAACGAGGGTGACTTCTCGTCGTGGAACGGGCACAGACCTTTGATCGAGTCAGCGCCCGCGCGCTTGAGCGCCACGTACTCACCGACTACATCTTCGATCCGGACACGTTCACGGATCGCCGCGATATCGCGATCTGGGATTCGTCCGGCCACGGGGCGAGTCTAGTCGGGTCTGCTCAGCGGCAGTCCAGCGAGGCGGCGACGCGTTCGAAGCGGCTCTCGGTGTAGGAGGCGATCTGGTCGATCACCACGCGCACACGGGCGGCCTCGGTGGTGGCGGCGTTGAACCAGGGCAGCATCTGATCGTCGAGGTGGGCGGGCGCGGTGGTGAGCAGGCGGTCGGCGACGGCCTGCACGCGCTCGCGCTGGGTCTGCTGGCGGGCGAGGTGGCCGGGGTCGGAGCGCACGTAGCGCAACGCCATGGTTTTGAGCACGGCGACCTCGGCGGCCACGATCGGCGGCACGATCAGATCGGCCTCGTAGCGGCTGAGCGGGCCTTCGCCGTAGCGCTCGTGGGTGGCCGAGATGGCGGCGGTGGCGAAGCGGCCGACCAGTTCGCTGGTGAGTCGTTTCAGGGCCACCGAGGCGGTGAAGCTGCCGTCGTAGTCGGCGGCGTCGCGCACGATGTCGAGTTCGGACAGGCGTTGCGCGGCGGCGGCGAGCGCGTCGATCGACTGGTCGGGGTGCTGGCCGTGGCCCTGTTCGGCCAGGGCGGCCTGTTCGGCGGGGTCGGCCAGGGAGCGCAGGTCCAGGCGGCCGACGATCACGCCGTCCTCCACGTCGTGCACCGAGTAGGCGACATCGTCGGACCAGTCCATGATCTGGCATTCCAGGCTCTGTTTGCGGTCGGGCGCGTCTTTGCGCACCCAGGCCAGCCGCTCGAGGTCGTCGTCATAGGCGCCGAACTTGGTGCCGGAACCGCTTCTGCCCCACGGGTATTTGAGGGTGGCGTCCAGGGCCGCGCGAGTCAGGTTGAGCCCGAAGCTCTCTCCATCGGGGCCGAGGATCTTGGGTTCGAGGCGGGTCAGGATGCGCAGGTTCTGCGCGTTGCCTTCGAAACCGCCGTAGGCGTCGGCGAATTCGTCGAGGGCGCGTTCGCCGTTGTGGCCGTAGGGCGGGTGGCCGATGTCGTGGGCAAGTCCGGCCAGGTCGACGAGATCGGGGTCGGCACCGACGCCGTCGGCGATGCTGCGCCCGATCTGGGCCACTTCGAGGGAATGAGTCAGGCGGGTGCGCGGGGTGTCGCCTTCGCGCGGGCCCATGACCTGGGTCTTGTCGGCGAGGCGGCGGAGTGCGGCGGAGTGCAGCACGCGGGCACGATCGCGGGAGAACTCACTGCGATGGCCCTTGCCCGCGGCACCCGGCCATGCGGTCTTGCCGGGCTCGTGGACCATGCGTTCCTGGTCGTGCGCGGTGTAGGTCTCTGTCATCTCACTGTCCCGCCTCATAAGGGAAATCCGCCGAGAAATGAGTGAGCTGGTACCAGAGCAGCGCGCCGGTTTCGCGGGCGATGCCGTGGAATTGCGACTCCCTCGTGTAGACGGCCGGTCCGGTGCGGGTGGGTGCGGTCCACGCCTGGAGGCCGGCGTCTCTGGCCATCGTTCTGGTTCGCAGTGAATGCCACGGATCGCTCACGAGTACGGCCGATGACATGTCGCGCTCCCCCATCGCCGCGGCGACGGCCTCGATGCTGCGCAGGGTGTCGGAGCCGGTTTCCACGGCGAGGATGTTCTCGCTCGGAACGCCTTTGCCCTCCAAATACGCTTTGCCCGAAGCGGCTTCGGTATAGAGATCGCCTTCCTGCTTGCCGCCGACGGTGATCACCATCGGCGCCACCCCGGCTTCGTAGAGCCGCCACGCCTGATACAGCCGCGCCTCGAACACCGACGACGGCGTCCCCGAATACTGCGCGGCACCGAGCACCACGATCGCGTTCGCCGGGGTGTAGTCGTCGATCCGCGCCACCTGCCACACCCGGAACGCCGTCCCGGCGACCAGCACCACCCCCATCAGCACCGCGCCGACGACCAACCGGACGAACCACACCGAGACCGTCGACACCAGCCCGCGCGGATGCCTGACATCCGGGGCGGGCGCAGCCGTTCGCGAGTAACCCGATTTCACCTTCGTCAGTCTGCCAGGTCGGTCCGACGTGTCGCGTGGTCAGCGGTCACCACCGGATTCCGTTCCGGTGAACGTGCGGTCGGGACGACTGGGCTGGACGGACTCCCTTTGTCGGCGCCGAGGTCGACGTGCGACGGGCCAGGACGAGGTTCGCCGCCCGCTGAGCTACCAGCCGCGCGCACGCCATTCGGGCAGGTTCGCGCGGTCGGCGCCGAGGGTGGTGTCGTCGCCGTGGCCCGGGTGGACGGTGGTGTCGTCGGGGTAGGCGTCGAAGAGTTTGGTGGTGACGTCGGTGAGGAGGGTGTCGAAGTCGGCGGGGCTGTGCGTTTTGCCCACCCCACCTGGGAAGAGGGAGTCGCCGGTGAAGAGGTGGGTGTGGCCTTCGTTGTCGGTGAGGGCGAGGGCGATCGAGCCGGGGGTGTGGCCGCGTAGGTGGATGACGTGGAGGGTGAGGTCGCCCACTTCGATGGTGTCGCCGTCTTCGAGGAGGCGGTCGGGGCGGACCGGGATGTGGTCGGCGTCGAGGGTGTGGGCGGCGGTGGGGGCGTCGAGGGTTTTGGTTACCTCGGTCAGGGCCTGCCAGTGGTCGGGGTGGCGGTGGGTGGTGACGATCTGTTCGACCTGGCCGGGGGTCTCGAGGGCGGTGAGTTCGATGATGCGGTCGGCGTCGTTGGCGGCGTCGATCAGGACGGTGGCGCCGGTGGTGGTGCTCTGGATCAGGTAGGTGTTGTTGTCCATCGGGCCGACGGACATCTTCACGATGCGGGCGCCGGGGACGTCGCGCTGCTGGGCGTCGCCGCCCGGGGTGACGTGGCCGGTGTAGTGGCGATCGACTGAGACCATGCCCCGATCGTAGAAGCCGCTCGTCGTGCTGTCGTGTTCTTGTCGGTCGCGACGGTTAGATTCGACACATGCCGCTGTCGAGGAAGCGATCGGCCGAACTCCGCGCGTTGACCGAGCGTCTGCGCATCGCGCGGCACAGCGGTGCGCCGGGCGGCCACCGAACGCACGCCGAGCAACACCCGCGTCGGCCGGGTCGGGGTGGTCAGCGGGGACTTGCGCTGATCGCCGCGATGATCACCGCGCTCGTCGTGCTGTGCGCGCCGAGTGCGGTCGCGGAGCCGCCGTCGCGGATGGGTCCGCAGGTGGTCGACTCCGCCGCGGTGCTGAGTGCGGCCGACGAGCGTCAGGTGCTTGAGGCGGCCGACACGTTGTATCGCGATCACCAGGTGAAACTGTGGGTCATCTATGTGCGCGACTTCGCCGGGATGGCACCGCAGGACTGGGCCGACCGCACCTCCGCCCTGTCCGGCTTCAGCGAGCGTGACCTGCTGCTGGCGATAGCCGTCGACGACCGCGGGTACTGGCTCGACGGCACCCTGCCCGAGGGGGTGAGCGATTCCGAACTGGACTCGTTGCTCGCCGGTTCGGTGGAACCCGATCTGCGCGACCAGAAGTGGGCGCAGGCTGCGGTCGACACAGCTGAGGGCCTCGGGTCGGCGATGCGCGGTGGTGGGGTGCCGTGGGGTGTGCTGGTTCTTATCGCGCTGGCCGTGATCGTGGTGGCCGGTGGTCTGGTGTTGTTCTCGCGCAAACGACGTGGCGACCGGAACCGTGCCGAACTGACCACCGCGCGCGAGCTGGACCCGACCGATTCGGCCGCACTGGCGCGACTGTCGCTGCCGACCCTGCACGCGCTCTCGCGAGAACGACTGGTCGAGATCGACGATGCCATACGCACCAGCACCGAGGAATTGACCTTGGCCACCAGCGAATTCGGTGACACCGCGGTGACCCCGTTCCGTACCGCGCTCGACGCCGCCCGAGCCGCCACCGCGAAGGCATTCACGATTCGCCAGCAACTCGACGATGCCATCCCGGAGACCCCGGACCAGCAGCGCGCCATGCTCATCGAACTCCTCGCCACCGCGGGCAAGGCCGATCGCGAACTCGACGCGCAGGTCGCCGATTTCGACGCGATGCGTGATCTGCTCATCGACGCGCCCGCCCGGCTCGACGCCCTCACCCGCGACATCATCGAACTCACCGCGCGCATGCCGGGTTCCGAAACCGAACTGGCCCGGCTCAATTCGACCTACCCGCCTTCGGTCATCGCGCCGATCCACGACAACGTGCGCATGGCGCTGGAACGAATCACCTTCGCCCAGACCAATATCGACAGCGCCCACACCGCGCTCACCCAACCCGTCGGGCAGCAGGGTGGGGCGGTCGCGGCGATCCGTGCGGCGGAGGGCGCGATCGGGCAGGCCAGGACCTTGCTCGATGCCGTCGACCAGGCCGCGACGAACATCCAGCAGGCGCGCGACGGTCTGCCTGCCGCCCTCGACGAACTGCGCACCGACCTGAGCGCGGCCACGAGTCTCACCGAGTTCGGCGGCGCTGACCTCACCGCCGCGGTCGCGTCCGCCACCGCGGCCCTGAACAGCCCGAACGCCGAGACCGATCCCCTCGGCACGTTCCACACGGCGGTCACCGCCGACGCCGAACTGGACCGGGCGATCGCGGCGGCCTCGGATCGCAAACTGGCCGTGGAGGATCTACGCCGTCGGCTCGATCGCACCCTCACCGACGCGGCTGCCCGGATCGATGCGGCGTCATCGTTCATCACGACCCGGCGAGGCGGTGTCGACGCCGAGTCGCGCACCCGGCTCTCGGAGGCGCAACGTCACCTCGCCGAAGCACGCGGGCTCGCGGGCAGTGACCCCGAACGAGCACTCGTCAGCGCGCAGACCGCAGCCGAGCTCGGCGGTCGGGCCATGCAGCAGGCGCAGGCCAGCGTGCGGGCATGGGAGACACGTCAGCCGATGTCGGGCGGTTCGCAGTCCGGTGCGGTGCTGGGTGGAATCCTCCTGGACGGGCTTCTCCGCGGTGCGATGAGTGGCGGTTCGCGGCGCGGAGGTTACGGCGGAGGTGGCGGTGGATATCGGCCGGGCTCCTACGGCGGCTCGTCGGGATCGCGACGAGTCAGCCGGGGCGGCAGGTTCTGATCCCGGTCGCGGGACGTCCTGGCGTCCGTCGCGGCGGGTGGCCGGTGGCCGGTGGCCGGTGGCCGGTGGCCGGTGGCCGGTGGCCGGTGGCCGGGACATGATCACCACCGATGTGACAGCACGACAGGTTGCGCTTGACCCTCTCACTGTGTGAGGCCGTACACCGGAAGGCGTCATGTTCAGTATCGGAGATTTCGCCAGACACGGTCAGGTGTCGGTGCGCATGCTGCGTCACTACGACGCGGTGGGTTTGTTGCGACCTGCCAAGGTCGACGCCGCCACCGGGTACCGGTTCTATACGGCGCCGCAGTTGGCGCGGCTCAATCGGCTCGTCGCTCTCAAAGAGCTCGGGTTCACCCTGGAACAGGTAGGCAGGCTGCTCGAGCCGGGGCCCGACGCCGCGGAACTGCGCGGCATGCTCACCCTGCGCCGGGCAGAGTTGGAACAGCGGATCGCGGCCGACCGTTCGCGGTTGACCGAAGTCGAAGCGAGACTCCGAATCATCGAGAAGGAGGGTGTCATGTCCGCTAGAGATGTGGTGGTCAAGTCGGTGCCTGCGGTGCGGGTGGCCGAATCATCCAGTTGGGCCGCGGGTTTCGGGCCCGAGGCGATCAGCCCGGTGATCGGGCCGCTGTTCAGCGAGCTGTCGGATCGGCTGGCGAAGGCCGGTATCCCGATCGCCGGGCCCGCTATCGCCTATTACGACCCGCGCGACGACGGGACGGTCGGCGTACACGCGTGCGTGCCCGTGAACGTGGAACCCGATGCAGCGCCGGACTTTTCGATCGTCGACCTGCCCCCGCTCGAACAGGTGGCCTCGACCGTCTTCCACGGGAATGTTTCCGGGATCGGGGAAGCCTGGCAGTCGTTGGGCCAATGGGTGGAGGACAACGGCTACCGCACCGGCGCGCCCTGTCGCGAGGTCACCCTGGCGTGGACACCCGACCCCAACGGTTGGGTTACCGAGCTGCAGGAGCCGCTCGCCCCGCGCTGATCCCGTAGCGACGACACAACCGCACCCCGCTGAAGCCACGGCGACGGCACAAACGCACCGCTGATCCCACGGCACCGGCACAAACGCACCGCGCTGATGCTGCGGCGGCAGGGTGCCGGCGGTCGGGGTCCGTGACGACCCAGTGTTCAGTGGGCGGGTGACTGCAGGCGAGTCCGGCAGCGGACCCGATGCTCGGCGGCGGCCGGCGAAACTCAGGCGGTTGCAGCTTCCCGATCTGCGGGTGCCCAGGACAGTTCCGCGGCGACGGCATCCAGGAGCTCGGCGGCGAGTGCACCGCCGCCCAGCCGGCCGATGTTCAGTTTGCCGAGGTAGGTGTAGACGAGGAAGGTGACGGCCGCGGACGCCCCCGTCGACGGGCGGGGGTGTGCGGAGAGGTAGACGATTTCGTAGTCGTCGAGGATCAGGCCGGCGGGGGCGCGGAAGGTGGGGACCGTTCCGGTGTTGGTGAGGGCGATGTGGCCTGCGTTGGAGTGGATTCGACTCGGGCCGTAGAAGTCCGGGAAGTGCAGAACGGACTGTTCGATCACGCCGTCGGCCAGGTCGTTGTGCAGGCTGGTGCCGATCCGGCGGGCGAGGACGATGAGGTCCTCGGTGTCGGCGGCCGTCGCGGCGAAGGCGGCCAGGCCGGACACATTGGTGCCCGCTTCCGCCGCCACCGGCGGGTCGAGGCGTCTGCGCAGGTCGACGGGATACACGCACGTGACGCGATCGGCGCCGGAGAGATCGGCGTAGGCCCGCAACACCGCGGCGGTGACCAACCCGTTCACGCTCACCGCATGCGCGCGTGCCAGCTCGAGTACGCGCGCGGTCGCGACAGGATCGAGCTGTACTCGCGCGGGCCGAGCGAGCGTGGGCATCGCCGGATCGGTTCGCTCGGCGCGAGCTTGCTCGGCGACCACGAGCGGCCTGGTCACCAGCTCCAGCCCCGACCGTTCCCCACGCTCGATCCCCCGCTGGGCCAGTAACGCTTCCAGCGACGCCGGATACTCCGGGGCCGTGCCCGGTCGAGTCTGTTCCTGAGCCGCAGTCGTTTCCATCGCCGTCACGTCCGCGCGGGTCACGATCGCGCCGGTCTCGACATAGTCGGTGTAGTACCCCCACAACCGCGCGAACAACTCGACGCAATGCCCCGCGTCGGCCACGCTGTGGTGCACGAACAACGTGACCCGGGCCCGATCCTCTTCGGCGAGAACCACATCCAGATAGGCCAGCTGATCACCGGGGTCCACCGATTCGGCGGGGATCGGCACCTCGTCGGGATCACCGAAACTCACCCAGGCACCCACGGCGTCGATGTCCCCGGGCCGCAACAGGATCCCGTTGCCGTCGTCGTCCTCGACGATCCGGCACACCAGAATCGGAAACGCCCGCTGCAGTGCCGCGAACGCCGCCCCGAGGGCAGCCGCGTCGAGTTCACCGAGCACCGTGACCGACCGTCCCGTATAGGTCGCGTGCCGCACGAATCGTTGTTCCGACGGATCAAGCGCCCGCACCACATCATCGGTTTCCCACAGCACAACGAAAATCGTGAGCCAAACGCCCACCCAACGCAAACCGTCAGCTACGCAGTGTGATCAACGCAGCTCGATCAAGATCAACATGCACTCACGCAGGTGCCCACTCGACCGATGCTCGCACGGTTACATGGTGATCAACCGTCCAGACCGTGTATGCGAAGGAACCCGCATCGGGTGGTCGATGCGGGTTCCTTCGCGCTGGTTGGTCAGGCGCCGATGAGGCGGGCTGCCAGGTAGGACTCGACCTTGTCCAGGGCGATGCGCTCCTGCGCCATCGAGTCGCGCTCGCGGATCGTCACCGCGTGGTCGTCGATGGTGTCGAAGTCGACCGTGATGCAGAACGGGGTGCCGATCTCGTCCTGACGACGGTAGCGACGGCCGATGGCACCCGCGTCGTCGAATTCCACGTTCCAGTTGCGGCGCAGCTGGGCGGCGAGGTCCTTGGCCTTCGGGGTCAGGTCGGCGTTGCGCGAGAGCGGCAGCACCGCGGCCTTGACCGGCGCCAGGCGCGGGTCGAGGCGCAGGCTGATGCGCTCTTCGGTGGTGCCCTTGGCGGTCGGCACCTGGTCGACGGTGTAGGCGTCGACCAGGAAGGCCATCAGCGAGCGGGTCAGACCGGCGGCAGGCTCGATGACGTAGGGCGTGTAGCGCTCACCCGAGGCCTGGTCGCGGTAGCTCAGGTCGACGTTGGAGTGCTCCGAGTGCGTCTTGAGGTCGTAGTCGGTGCGGTTGGCGATGCCCTCGAGCTCGCCCCATTCGCTGCCCTGGAAGCGGAAGCGGTACTCGATGTCGGTGGTGCCCGCCGAGTAGTGCGACAGCTTTTCCTTCGGGTGCTCGAACAGGCGCAGGTTCTCCGGGTCGATGCCGAGATCGGTGTACCAGGACAGACGCGTGTCGATCCAGTACTTGTGCCACTCCACGTCCTCGCCGGGCTTGACGAAGAACTCCATCTCCATCTGCTCGAACTCGCGGGTCCGGAAGATGAAGTTGCCGGGGGTGATCTCGTTGCGGAAGCTCTTGCCGATCTGGGCGATGCCGAACGGCGGCTTCTTACGCGCGGTCTCCTGCACGTTCTTGAAGTTGACGAAGATGCCCTGCGCGGTTTCCGGGCGCAGGTAGTGCATGCCCTCTTCGTCGTCGACCGGGCCCAGGTAGGTCTTGAGCAGGCCGGAGAAGTTGCGCGGCTCGGTCCACTTGCCGGGCTGGCCGGTGTCGGGATCGTTGATGTCGGCCAGGCCGTTGGCGGGCGGGTGGCCGTGCTTGGCCTCGTAGGCCTCGATGAGATGGTCTGCGCGGTAACGCTTGTGCGTGTGCAGCGACTCGACCAGCGGATCGGAGAAGGTGGCCACGTGGCCCGACGCTTCCCAGACCTGGCGCGGCAGGATCACCGACGAGTCGAGGCCGACGACATCGTCGCGGCTGGTGACCATGGTCCGCCACCACTGCCGCTTGATGTTGTCCTTCAGTTCGACGCCGAGTGGACCGTAGTCCCACGCCGACTTGGTGCCTCCGTAGATCTCACCGCACGGGTAGACCAGACCCCGGCGCTTGGCGAGGTTGGCAACGGTGTCCACCTTCGACTTGGGTGCCACGCGAGATTTCTCCATCCACTGCGAGTCGGAATTGTGCGGTAGGTCGTGCCCGCATTCGACGCGGCCTACCGTACGTAAGTGGGTCCAGCGTATCGGGACGGGTCCAGTGGGTTTGCAGCAGCCGAGCTGTCCGCGCGGCGCGTCATTTGACATGCGCAATTATGCATATCAAAATGGAATCTGTTTCCATTAAGGAGTTGGTTCATGACCACCGAGGCTGCGCCCGCGCATCCGCACAACCCGTACCACTCCCCCGCCCCCGCCGCCGTGCCCTCGCGCACGGTCCTCGAGGACGCGGGCGAACTGCTGCGGGCACTGGCCGCGCCGGTCCGCATCGCCATCGTGCTGCAGTTGCGTGAGTCGCCGCGTTGCGTGCACGAGCTGGTCGACGCGCTCGGCGTCACCCAGCCGCTGGTCAGCCAGCACCTGCGCATTCTCAAATCGGCGGGCGTCGTGCACGGCGAACGCTCGGGTCGCGAGGTGCTCTACGAACTCGTCGACGATCATCTGGCGCATATCGTGGTCGATGCCGTCGCCCATGCCGAGGAAGGGTAAACCGTTGGCAGACAACGCCTCCGCGAAGCAGGTCGGTGTTCGCAGCACCCGTCAGCGCAGTGCCATCTCGGCGCTGCTCAGCGATATCGACGAGTTCCGCTCGGCGCAGGAACTGCACGACGAACTGCGCAAACGCGGCGAGAACATCGGCCTGACCACCGTCTACCGCACCCTGCAGTCCCTCGCGGACGCGAGCATGGTCGACGTGTTGCGCACCGACACCGGTGAATCCGTCTACCGCCAGTGCTCGAGCGGTCACCATCACCACCTGGTCTGCCGCCAGTGCGGACGCACCGTCGAGGTCGAGGGCCCGACGGTCGAGGCATGGGCCGAGTCCATCGCCAGCGACCACGGCTTCACCGAGGTCAGCCACACCCTCGAGATCTTCGGCACCTGCCGCGAATGCGTGCGCAACCGAGCCGATATCGAATCCGCTTCCGTGTGACTCACATCACATGATGGAACCTTCGCTACGCGAGCCCCGTCCAACCTTCACGAAGGGACCGGTCCGCACGGACGCGTAGTCCTTCGGCATCGAAGGAGGGGCATCGTGAGTGGAACTCTGGGCGTCGAGCCCGATCAGTTGAAGACCATGGCGACGACGTGGCGTCGAGAGGCAGGCGAGGTCGACGCGCTGAGCTGGGCGACTTCGGCCGAGGCGACCGGCGACGGCAGTGACGTGCTCGCCGCCGTGCGCGGACTTTCCGACCCCGCTTCGCAGGCGATGGACTCGATCGCGACCCGCTACACCACGCTGGCCGACCTCGTCGACAAGTTCTCGGCCGACATCCAGGCGCGCGACGTCGAGACCGCGGGTGAAATCGGGAAGCTCGGTGCCCGCTGATGCGCCCCACGATCCCCCAACTCGACACCTGGAATCTCGAGGGTCTGCAGCGCGCCGCCGAAGCCGCTCGCGCCAATGCCGATGTTCTCTCGGCCTCGGTCGACGACTGCTCGCGGGCTGTTTCCGCGGCTGGTGGCTGGCACGGGCAGACCAAGGACGCGGCCGCACGGCGCATCGACGAGGAAGTCGATCACGGGTACGAGGTGCGCACCGTGCTGCTGCGGATCGCCGACGACGCGGCGGACGCCTACGCGGGCTTGAAGCACTCCAAAACCTATGTGCTGGACCAGAAGAACCTCGCAGTCGCGCAAGGGTTCGCGGTCGCGGACGATGGTCGGGTTACTCATCCCGATCCCGAAAAGGAAGGCGACGCAGGGGTTTTCCAGCTCAATCTGATGAGCGGGTTGGACGAACTCGACCGTCTCGACACGCTGTTCGGTGCGCGCCTGCGCGAGTCTGTCGGCGACCTCGGCGCGATGCGGGATGGACAACCCGACATCACGCTCGCCGACGGTTCGGTCCAGGATCCGGATGCGGTGGCGATCCAGTTGGCATCGATGTCGGGCGACGATCGGGCGACGTTCCTGGCCGGGTTGAGTCCCGAAGCGCAACGTCAGTTGGTGATCGCGGCGCCGGAGAAGCTGGGCAACCTGAACGGGGTGCCGTTCGTGATGCGGATCGATGCCAACGAGATCAATATCCGCAATGCGCTGACGTCGGAGAAGGCCAAGCCGAATCGGGACGAATCCCGGGTCAAGCAGTTGGAGGCGATGTTGTCGCCGGTGCCGAATCCCGAAGTCGCTGATGCTCATACGCATACGGCCACCGCGACCGGCCAGAACGCGACACCGCAACTGGGCATGGTCGACCGCAAGTTCGTCATGTTCAGCACCGAAGGCAACGGTCGGATGATCGAGATGATCGGCGACATCAAGTCCGGCGCGCCTGGTGTCGGCGTCTATGTGCCCGGCACCAGTACGAACCTGAACGGTTCCGGTTCCAATCATGTGGCCGCCTGGAACCTGGCGGACAAATCCGGGAGCCCGGTATTCCTGTACATGGAAGGTGACTTCCCACAGAGTCTGACCGGTCTTTCCGATGGTGCGCCGAGCCCGCGTTTCGCGGCCGATATGGCGCCTCGACTTGTCGAGTTCGGTCGCGAAATCGATCGGGAAGTCGCGGCATCGGCGCCGGGAACACCGGTTTCCTATGTCGGCCATTCCTACGGCGGTTCGATCGTCGGGTCGGCCGAGCAGTTGGGCCTGCGGGCCGACCGGGTGCTGCATGCGTCATCGGCGGGAACCGGTGTGTTCGACGGTGGTTGGAACAATCCGAACCCGAACGTTCAGCGTTATTCGATGACAGCGCCCGGCGATCTGATCGGCGTCGTGCAGTCCTATCCGGAGGGCGGACTGACCATTCCCGGTGGGATTCATCTGCCCGGCAACCCGCATGCGTCGGAGGTTCTCGGTGGTGATCCGGATGAGGTACCCGGCGTGACCCGCCTTGACACCGGCTTCTACGGCGACAAATTCGAGGAGCACCCCAGCGAGGTCGTCTTCGGATCCGATGGGCACGGCAAATACTGGGACGATCCGACCTCGACAGCGTTCGAGAATATCGTCGGAGTCATCAATGGATCGGACGCAACAGCCTACGTCGAGCGCGGGATCGAAACACGGTATGTCGATATCGGTTTGGGCGATAACGGCGACGGTCGCAACGAAGGATTCGATGCCTCGAAGGCCGCCGCAGCAGCGGCTCTCGCGGACGCATTCGGCAACCCGAACCTCGACCCGTACGCGAACCCTCGCATCACCGACAACCCTCGACTCGGCGAAAAGATCGACATCAAATGAGGATCATGACCGTGCTCGCAGTGCTCGCCATCGCGACACTGACCGGATGTAGCGGCCTCGTCGACCGAGGTCCGACCAACCAGGAAATCAAGGACACCACCGGGCTGACCGTCGACGAGGCGACTCCGATTGTCGAGCGCAATCTCGAACTCGTCTGGCCGGAACAGGTGACGGTCAAACGAGCCCAGCTGCCCTATTCCGGCCTCGGCTGTCGGACCAACGACGAGATGATGTCGGACGGGCCGCCGTGGCATATCCGCGTCACGCTGGAGGAGGTGAACCCGTCCCAGGAGTTCATCGACCGTGCGGTGGCCAACCTCGAGGCGATGACCACACGGGGATTCACTCTCAAACCGAACCAGCGGCCGGATGCCGACCCGGCGGATCGGTTCTACCGCGATTCGCGCGGCTACACCGTCTCGTCGTCCCTCGACATCGCTGATGGGCCGAAAAAGGAAGTGCGGTTCTCGATGACCGCGACCTCACCCTGCGCGGCGGAGTAGGACGGACCTGTCGCGATGGGCATTGCAGTGACTACGATCTCGGGAGCGGGGACACCATGAACGAGCACCGGTTCTGTGGGAGGGACGAAGGTATGGCAGTTCGAGGCAGCGTGGTTCGGATGGTCGGTGCGGTCGTGGCGGTGGGGTTGGCCGTCGCGGGGTGTGGGGGTGGGGAGCAGGGGACGGCTGGGCCGCAGACGAGTGCGGTGAGTGTGGCGGCTAGTCCTACTTCGGTGGATCCTGAGGCGAAGGTGTGGGATCCGTGTTCGTTGCCGGATTCGGCTATTGGCGACGTTGGGCTCAAAACCAGCAGCAAGGAGCCCGGCGCAGCAGGCGTCGACTTCGCCGGCTGGAAGGTCTGCAACTGGACGGATCAAGCGAAGCAGTACGGCCTCGCCGTCATGTCGTCGGAGAACACCCTGTCGTCTGTCAGGCAGCGCACCGACTACAGCGAATGGAACACGCTCACAATCGGCGGTCGCGCCGCCCTCGAGTTCCGCCCTACCGGTGCCACTCATGATCAGACGTGCTTCGTCGTGGTAGAGGTCCCGGCCGGAACGGTCGCTTTCAAGGTCCAGAACCGCTACAGCGCCACAGCTGCTCCGCCACCGTGCGCTGAGGCGCAACGTGTCAGTACGGCAATGTCCAGCTTCCTGCCTGCGGCATGAGGGGTTCACATGCCATTGGGAGTTAACCCTTCTGAGTGGAGCCAGCTACTTGCCCAAGCAGAGGCCGGCGAGCTGTCGCTCGACCCTGCGGTCGGCAAAGACCTCGACAGCGTGTGCGACCACCACCTCGACAACCTCGAGGAAATCCTCGGCAAGATCGGTACCGTGAACTTCATTTCCGGGTTCGGCACCTTGAACTCGGGCATCACGTTGGAGAAGAAGTTCTCGCTTACCGCATCCGGCGGCGAACGAGCCCTCGACATCGTCATCCAGCAGCACATCGAGGCTGTCAAAACAGCGAAAGAGGTTGTCGCAAAAGCGATTGCGAACTTCGTCGCTCAGGACGAAGCGACCGGCGCCAAGATCTCCGCGACAGGAGAGCAGCTGTGACGTACGAGGATTACAAGGCGAAGGTGATCGCCGCGCAGGAGCAGTGGAACGCCGAGCGGACCAAGATCTACGACCGCCAGCGTGCGGGAAACTACTCCACGATCTTCGACGGCGATACCCAACCGCCTCACATCACCACACCCGACAGCTACGACAACATGAACCTCGAGCAGATGCAGGCAGCGGTCGCGGCGATGAAACCGCAGCTCGTCGATGACGCGGTCACCGCGTGGGCGAATATCGGCGGCGCGTTGATGGGCACGTTCGTCGGGTTCAACCAGCAGTTCGCGCGCACCGTCACCGGCGCCAACGGCCACAGCGGCTGGACCGGCGCGGCTGCCTCCGCAGCTGTCGCCGCCGTGAACAACTATGCGCAGCAATCGCTTCCGCTATCCCAGGCTGCCACCGCGATCAGTCTGAAGCTGAACGAGATGCGCACCGGAATCGAACAGACCCAGGCGTTGATGCCCGGGCTCACCGAACGTACCAACGTCACCGGCAAGACGCTGCCCGCCGACGGCGTGATGAAGGTCGACGATCACAATCGTAACGAAGCCACCGAGGAAGGCAGGCGAATCCTGCGCACCGTGTACGCACAGGTCGCAGGCCAAACCGACAACGGTGTCCCATTCCTTCCGACCGCCCCGACCATTACCGGCGGCGACGGCAGCCAAGGGGTCAACGGCGATACGAATTCCGGTGGCACCCAAGGTGGTTCGACCGACGGCGGCACCAGCACCGACGATCAGTCAGCGGGCACACCGGGAGACGGCACCACCGCCGAGGATCCGGGCACCGAAACCCCCTCGACCACACCGACTTCCACCGACCCGAGCTCGACCACGCCCCAGAGCACGACACCGCAATCCACGACACCGACCGCCGCAACACCGACCGCCACCACGCCGACCAGCCCAGGTTCGGGGACTCCCGGCAGTCCTGGCGTCGGCAGCCCCACCGTCGGCGCACCCGGTGGCGGCGGCCGGGGGGGAAGCGGTCAGGGCGGGAGCGGCACTCCTCGCGGAACGGGCGCTCCGACCGGCGCAACACCGGGCAAAGCCGTTCCAGGAAGCCAGTCCCCCGCAGCGGCGGCAGCGGCCGGAACCCGTTCGGGCACAACAGCTTCAAGTGCGGGACGCGGTGCGGCGGGCATGGGTGGTATGGGCGCACCGGGCGCACGGGGCGGCTCGGATGACGAACGCACCAAAGGCATCCCGGACTACCTGATCACCCAGGAAAACGGCGACCTCCTGCTCGGCACCAACGAGATCCGAACCGTACCCCCAGTGATCGGCGGAGACGACGACAGTGCACCGAGCTGAATTCACCGGCACCGAATTCGACATCCTGTGGTCCGGTTACGGCCGCGACCGCCTCCCCTACCCGCTCCAATACCGCACCGACATAGTCGAATTCGACGAACTGAAGCGGCATCGTGAGGCAGCCGTGGAGAGCCTGCTCGGCAAATACGATCCGGCGATCGAACGCGCCATCGCCGTGCTGCTCGACCCCGAAGCCAGAGTCGAATCCAAAGGCTATGTCGGCCAGGACAATTCGAACGTCGTGCGATTCCACGGCGCGATCCGCGGCGAAGCGGGCGCCACCTTGCAGCAGGAACCCGGCCTCGATGACGACACCGGCGGCAACGTCACCCTCACCTACTGCACCCCCGCCCAGGTAGCCGCCCTCACCGTCGCCGCCCTCCCCCGCACCCAGCCTGGCACGAAACCACCGATCGAGGTCCGCCGAGACCAACTCGCCGAAGAGGAAGTCCACTTCGAATACCGAGCAGGCCGCCTGAGCTCCGCCGACCAACTCAACCGCATCTTCCACCGCCCTCGCCGAGCCTTCGGCGAGATCTCCGCCCACTCCGGCCCCGCGACCGACGCCCGCCCCACCACCCCCACCCGCTCCTTCTGGTGGATGGACTACCCCGACGGCCGCTACTACGTGAAAACCGGCGACCCCATCATCGCCGAGCCCCTCCCCACCGACCGCATGATCGCCGGCATCCACCGCATGCTCACCCGAGCCCAGCGCTACCACCAGGAGTTCCCCTCCTGAACCCTAGCCAGAGACGGAGGATTCAGATAATCTGATTTCATGACCACGATGTCTGCCGCCGAGGCATCCAGAAACTTCTCCGCAGTTCTACGCCGGGCCGAACACGGTGAGACGATCCAGATCGTCCGCCACGGGCGGACGGTAGCGACCATCTCTCCGCCGACGAAGAAGACCGGACTAGCACTTCGGCGCGCGCTGGAGGCCTCTGACGCACCACCCTTCGACGACGACTTCGCTTCTGACATCAACGAGGCGCTCGCCATGGTCACCGACGATCTGGAGGACCCGTGGGGCGACGACTGATCCTCGATACCGGTGTGTTGATCGCCTATGAACGTGGAACCATCGATCGCACAGCGTACGACGAAGACGAATTGGCAATAGCTGCAGTGACAGTCGCCGAGTTCCGTGTCGGTATCGAACTCGCTGATACAGCGGAGCGTGCTGCACAGCGTTCCCGTCGGCTAGCCGTACTCCTCGACGACATAGACACCCTCGAGTACACCGAGCAGACGGCGAATCGTCACGCACAGCTACTCGCGCACGTCCGCCGATCCGGCAGACCACGTGGTGCCCACGATCTGATCATCGCGGCACACGCGGCGGAGTCGGGTCGAACTGTCGTGTCCCTCGACACGAAGGCCAAGTTCGGCGACCTGCCCGGAGTCACCGCGATCACTCCGTAAAACCTACTCGTCGGCCGGTGGATGCAGCGATCGTCCGCTATTCGCTTCATATTGTGCAGCGAATAGCGGGTGTTATCCAGCACCGAGTTGTCCAGCAATGAAGGTGTCCGAGGCAGACAGCAAAACGCTCCGCGCGAAAGTTGTTCGCGCGGAGCGTCTTTTCGTCGAACGTCAGGCAGGAACGGCAACCGGTTCAGCCGTGGCTACCGGTTCGATCGCGCCGCGCGACCGCACCGCGCCGACGCCGAGCAGGGCGAGACCTGTTGCGGCCCAGACGAGGAGCACCGTGAGGGGCCCTGCCGCGCCCGCGCCGTTGAAGTAGGCGGCGGAGCGCAGGAGGGAAGCTGCTGCGCCGGGCGGGAGGAGTTGGCCGATGGTTCCCCAGGGCTGGGGCAGGAGTTCGGGGGCGGAGGTGGCGGCGGAGAACGGGTTGCCGATCAACAGCATGGTGAGGGTGCCGAGGCCGATGCCGGGGCGGCCGATGGCGGCGGCGAGGCCGACGATTGTTGCCGCGACGGCGAAGGAGGCGAGGCCGGCGATGGCGGCCAGTTCGAGGTAGGAGCCGGGCAGGATCGAGAGCCAGGTGTGGGAGACCAGGGTGCTGAGCAGGCCGCCTGCGACGGCGAAGGTGGCCAGGCCGGCGAGACGGGCGCCGAAGGAGGAGACGAGGAGGGTGAGCAGGACGCCCGCGGCGATGCCGGACATGACCAGCGGCAGGACCATCGAGCCGAAGCCTGCGCCGCGCGGGTCGTCGGGGTCGGTGGCGATCACGTCCTGGGGCGTGACGGCGGGGACGCCGCTGAGCTGTTGGGCGACGGCGGTGAGTTGCTGGGCGACGGCGGGTGCGGCGGCGGAGGCGACGAGGACCTGCGGTGCGCCGTTGCCGGTGACGATGGCGCCGTAGATCTCCCTGTCGGCCAACGCGTTTCGTGCCGCGGATGCGTCGGGGAGGGTGGTGATCTCGAAGGCTTCGGGATCACGCTGCTGGAGTTGCTGGGTGAGTTGGGCGGAGGCAGGGCCCGCGACGGCGATCGGTAGGTCGCGCGGGGCCAGGTTGACGGCGGGCCAGGCGAAGGCGATCAGCATCAGGGCCTGGATCGCGGTGGCCGCGAGACCGAGAGCGACTGCTCGGCGGGTGATCGTCATGGCGGTTTCCCCTTAAAGCGAATGTTCGTTCTTTTTGGTGGTTCTACGGTGACACCATCGAGCCTCGCTTGTCAAGAACGGATATTCGTTTTACGTTTGACCCATGCCCCGAGTCAGCGAAGAACACCTGGAACGCCGCAGGCAGCAGATCCTCGACGCCGCGCAACTGTGCTTCGCCAGGAAGGGCTTCCACGAGACCTCGATGCAGGATGTGTTCGCCGAGTCCGGGATGTCGGCGGGCGCGGTGTATCGGTACTTCACCAGCAAGAACGAGATCATCGGCGCGCTCGTGAACCGCACGATGGGGCCACTGCGCGAGCGGCTCGCCGACATCATCCGCACCGAGCCCCTGCCTCCCCCTTCGGAAGTCGTCCGGTTACTGACCACCGAGATCGTCAAGCGCAGTGGACCCGACGGGCCGCTGCGGCTTGCCCCGCAAGCGTGGGCACTGGCGCTGGTCTCGACCGAGACGGCGGTCCCGGTGAGCGGCGCCATCGCGGCGATGCGCGAGCTGTGGTTCGAGTACGCGGACCGGCTGTGCGAAACCGGCTGGCTACCTCCCGGCACCGATTCCGAGGCGATGGCCAAGACACTGATCGGGTTGCTGCCGGGGTTCATCCTGCAGCACCTGCTGCTCGGTGACGTCGATCCCGATGACTTCGCCCGCGGTCTCGAGATCATGCTGCCAGGACCACCGCACCATCCGCGGTGAGCAATCCCACTGTTGCCACCGACTCCCAACGGGTAGGTTCGGGTGCGGCACCGGAGGGGGTCCCGAGCGCCGGACATCGCTGAATACCGATCCGACCAGGGAGTTTCCTGTGACACATCACCGTCGAACACGCTTGGCCGTCCTCGCGGCCGCTACCGTCGCGGTCATCGCGCCCGCAGCCATCGCAGGCACCGCGCAGGCCAGGATGATCGGCGGATTCGAGGTGGGCGGCGCGATCGAGATCGAATACGACCAGGCGGGCGGCCCGGCACTGGGCGAGCCCACCTCCCCCGAATCCGACGCGGCGGCCGGTGGCAAGTACCAGACCTTCGCCAACAACGTGGCCATCTACTGGCATCCCGACACCAACGCCAACACCGTCGCGGGCCAGATCCGGGACAAGTTCGCTCAACTCGGCAACGAATCCGGCCAGCTCGGCTATCCGGTCACTCGCGAGCTACCCGTGGCAGGCGGTCGCTTCAACCACTTCCAGAAGGGCTCGATCTACTGGTCCGTCGGCACCGGCGCGCACCAGATCAGCGGCCCGATCCGCGACAAGTGGGCCGCGCTGGGCTGGGAGTCGAGCCCGCTCGGCTTCCCGCTCACCGACGTGTCCGCGGCGGGCAAGGGCGACGGCCAGTTCACCATGTTCCCGACCGGCGCCATCTACTGGTCGTCGAAGACCGGCGCGCACGCGGTGTGGGGAAGCATCCAGGCCGACTGGATCCGCGCAGGCGCCGAGGGCGGCCGCTACGGCTACCCGACCAGCGACGAATACGACTTCCAGGGCGGCAAGGCCCAGGACTTCCAGGGCGGCAAGATCACCTGGAAGCCCTGACACGTCACGGCGCGAGCAAACCCTGCCGGGCCTTGTTCGCGCCGGACAGCGCCAGCAGCAACATGGTGGTCAGCGCCGAATCGTCGAGACCTTCGGCAGGGAACGTGTAGCGCAGGATGACGTCGCCGAGCTTGCCGCGCGCGATCAGGGTGACCGAGCCGAACTGGATCTCGTTGTTGCGTTCGGCGACGCGCTTGTGCAGTTGCGGCTTGAGCGGGCGATCCCAGGCCAGCACGCTGGTCAGCGACAGGACGGTGAGTCCCGGCGCCAGGGTGACGGCGCGGATCGAGCACAGGGCGCCGTTGTATTCGAAGCCGAGCGAGCCGTCGGCGTCGACTCGGACGTCGATGTCCTGCATCTGCAGGCAGGCACCGGTGCGGGCTTGCAGGTCCAACTCGGGGGTGACCACGTCGGCTCCATCACTCATTTGGCACCGCCGAAGCGGCGATCGCGCTTGGCGTATTCCAGGCAGGCGTCCCACAGGTTACGCCGGTCGAAGTCGGGGAAAAGCGTGTCCTGGTAAACGAATTCGGCGTAGGCGGCCTGCCAGATCAGGAAGTTCGAGCTGCGGAACTCACCGGACGGGCGAAGGAACAGGTCGACGTCGGGCATGTCGGGTTCGTCGAGGTACTTCGCGACGGTGGCCTCGTCGACCTTCTCCGGGTCGATCTCGCCCGCGGCCACCCGGCGCGCGATTTCCCTTGCGGCGTCGGCGATTTCGGCACGACCACCGTAGTTGACGCACATGGTCAGCGTCATCACGTCGTTGTCCTTGGTGAGCTCCTCGGCCACCTCGAGTTCCTTGATCACGCTGCGCCACAGGCGCGGTCGGCGCCCGGCCCAGCGCACGCGCACACCCATCTCGTGCATCTCGTCGCGGCGGCGGCGGATCACGTCGCGGTTGAAGCCCATCAGGAAGCGCACCTCGTCGGGGCTGCGGCGCCAGTTCTCGGTGGAGAAGGCGTAGGCCGACAGCCACTTGACGCCGATCTCGATGCAGCCTTCGACCGAGTCCATGAGCACGGCCTCGCCGCGCTCGTGTCCGGCGGTGCGCGGCAGGCCACGCTCCTGGGCCCAGCGGCCGTTGCCGTCCATCACCAGTGCGACGTGGTTGGGCACGAGCTCCGGTGGGATCGCGGGTGGGCGCGCGCCGGAGGGATGCCGGGACGGCGGGCGCACGGTGCGGCCGGCCTTGCTCGCGGGGGCGGGGTCACGACGCAGGATCACGGCGTCCATCCTGCCTGATCGCCGGTGCGGGCCGGAGGGCGGTCCAAGACCGGCGTAATCACGCAATTCGCGGCCGAATAATCAATATTTCGACCGAACGCGTCCAGAGTGCGTGATTACGCCGGGACCTGTGCGTCCGGCCGCGATCAGCTGGCGACGACAGGCTGGGCGGCGGACCGTTCGATCATCGACAGCGTGCGCAGTTGCCGTTCCAGGTGCCACTGCAGGTGGGCGGCGACCAGACCACTGGCCTGGCGGCGGACATTGTCGGGGACGCTGTCGATGTAGGCCCACTCCCCCTTCAACAGTGCGACCAGCAGATCGAGCACCCCGGTGACCGGCGTACTCGAGCCCGGCGGGCGACAGTGCACACACACTGCGCCGCCCGCTGCCACGTGGAAGGCGCGGTGCGGGCCGGGGGTGGCGCAGCGAGCGCATTCGTCGAGCGCGGGTGCCCAACCGGCGAAACCCATGGCGCGCAACAGGTATGCGTCGAGGATGAGTTCGTGGGGGCGTTGTTTGGCGGCGATGGCGCGCAGGGCGCCCGCGGTGAGGACGTGCAGTTTCGGGGCGGGTGCGCGTTCTTCGCCCGCGAGGCGTTCGGCGGTTTCGAGGATCGCGCACGCGGTGGTGTAGCGGCCGTAGTCGTCGATGATGTCGGACGCGAACGCCTCGACGGTGATGACCTGGGTGACGATGTCGAGCGTGCGGCCCGGGTGCAGCTGCACGTCGATGTAGGAGAACGGCTCCAGCCGCGCGCCGAACTTCGATTTGGTGCGGCGCACCCCCTTCGCCACTGCACGGACGAGGCCGTGTTGCCTGGTCAGGAGCGTGACGATGCGATCGGCCTCGCCCAGCTTGTGCTGGCGAACCACCACCGCCTCATCCCGATACAAACGCACGGGGCCAGTCTTCCATGCGGGCCCGACAGTGCGGTCGCGACCCGCGTGCGCGGTCGTTGCCATCAAGTCCCGCACGAGCGCGCAAACGGTCAGTCCTGGCGGAGTAGTCCGCCGATCAACAGCAGCAGGGATTGCTGGGTTTCGGCGCGGGCGCGGTCGGGGTCGGCGGCATGGGCGACGATCAGCGACGCTTCGGTGATGGCGCTGAGCAGCAGTTGCGCGAGCACCGGAACGGGGGCGACCGGGATCAGGCCCGCGTCGGTGGCGCGTTGCAGTTCGGCGGTGATCAGGCCGAGGCCGTGGCGGGCCTCGAACTCGCGGAAGGCAGGCCAGCCGAGCACGGTGGGGGCGTCCATCAGCACGATACGCACCATTTCCGGGCGGCCGCAGAGCTCGAGGAAACGCGCCAGACCCGCGGTCATGCCCCCGATGACGTCGGCACGGTCGACAGCGGCGACAGCGGCCTCGATCTCCGCGGTGGCCTCTGTTTCGATCTGTTCGAGGACGGCGAGGAACAATCCGCGCTTGTCGCCGTAGTGATGGTGCAGGGCGCCGCGGGTGACCCCGGCGGCAGCTACCAACTGCTCGGCCGACGTACCCGCGAAGCCGCGCTCGGCGAACAGGGTGCGACCTGCCAGCTCGAGCGCGGCTCGGGTGGTGCGGGAGCGATCCTCCTGACTACGGCGCTGCATGCAGCCGAGTGAACTCCACGATCAGTTCGGTGAGCAACTCCGGGCGGTCCTCGGACAGGAAGGTGTAGGAGTTGTCGACGGTGCGCAGGGTCGCCCGGGGTAGCTCGGCGACCAGCCGTTCGGCCAGGCTCATCGGGAACAGTTTGTCCTCGGTCGACCAGACGACGAGCACCGGGAGGTCGACCTCGGCGAAGTGTTCGGCGGCGGACAGGGTGCATCCCTTGTCGGCGGTGGCGGCGAAGCGGCGCAGGTCCGCGCGGATCGCGGCGCTACGCCGAGCCGGCTGGAGAAAAGACTCCACGATCTCTTGCGGCAGATCATGTTTGGTCAGCCAGCCGAAGCCGAGCGGCAACCGCTGCGCGAACCGCCACCGCATCGGAGCCAGTAGCGGGGCGATCGTGCCCGGGATCTTCGCGATCTTCAGCAGGGTCGTGAAAGGCTGCGGCCAGATCTCATAGCAATCGACGGCGGCCAGGACGACGCGGCCGATCCGTTCCGGTCTGCGCGTCATCAGGATCTGGGTGAGCGCACCGCCGGTGTCGTTGGCGACGATCGTGACATCGGTGAGGTCGAGTGCGTCGAGGAACTCGGCGATGAGGTCGGCGAGGCCGGTGGGCGTGAGGTCCGCGTCGGGTACTGGGATCGAATGCGAACCGAGCGGCCAGTCCGGTGTGAGGCAGCGATGTCCGGCCGCGGCGACGCCGGGCACCACACCACGCCACAGATCGGCGTTGACGAGCAAGCCGTGCACGAACACGACCGGCGATCCCGTGCCGGTGTCGTGATAGCGGATCCGGCCGGATGACAGGGCGATTTCGTGCGCCGGGCCGAGTGCTGAGCTGATTCCCATGGGGTCCTCCCCTGGTCGAATGCTGGGCCCATTCACTGTTACATACATGCCGTATGTATGTCTATACCCACCCTAGGGGATGTGGACGAGTGACCAGTTTCGCGTTACGGTCGAGCCAACCACCTGCAGAGACGGAGCTCACATGTCCGCGCCCGACCCCATCGCGCCGAATTCCCCGGCCGATCTCGGACTCACCGAACTGTCCGCTGCCCTCGCTGGGCGCAGCGTTTCCTCGGTTGCGGCCGTGACCGACGCGCTCGACCGGATCGAGGCGTCGCAGCCGACGCTCAACGCGTTTCGGGTCGTGCGTCGCGCGGCGGCGCTGAAGGAGGCCACCGAGGCCGATGCCAGGTTGGCCGCGGGTGTGCGACTGCCGCTGCTCGGCGTGCCGATCGCGGTCAAGGACGACACCGACATCACCGGCGAGGTCACCGCGTTCGGCTGTGGCGGGGAGTTCGCGCCGAAAACCACCGACGCCGAATCGGTGCGCCGGTTGCGGGCGGCGGGCGCGGTGATCGTGGGCAAGGCCAATACCTGCGAACTGGGGCAGTTGCCGTTCACCAGCGGCGATGCGTTCGGGTATACGCGCAATCCATGGGATCGGGCATATACGCCGGGGGGATCATCGGGCGGGTCGGCGGCGGCGGTCGCGGCCGGATTGGTCCCTGCCGCACTGGGTTCCGACGGTGCGGGGTCGGTGCGCATTCCGGCGGCGTGGACGAATCTGGTCGGGATCAAACCGCAGCGTGGGCGGATTTCCACCTGGCCGCTGGCGGAGTCGTTCAACGGGCTCACCGTCAACGGACCACTCGCGCGCACCGTGCGCGACGCGGCACTGCTGCTCGACATCGCCGCCGGACCGCACGACGGCGACCGGCACAAGCCCGCGCCGATCGACGCGAGCGCGGCCGTCGGGCGCGACCCCGGCAAGCTCAGAATCGCGCTCTCCCTGACCATTCCGTACACCGCGACCAAGACCGCGCTCGATCCACAGATCGCGGCGGCGGTACACGCGCTCGCCACCACCCTTCGCTCGCTCGGCCATAGCGTCACCGTGACGGACCTGCACTACGGGCTGATGATCGGCGCGTCCTTCCTGCCGCGCTCGCTGGCGGGCATCAGCCGGGTGCACCGGAACATGCCGGGGTCCGTCGTCGACCCGCGGACCACGGCCAACGCACGCATCGGCCGCGTTCTCGGCGGGCCCGTTCTCGCCGCGGCACGGCGCGCGGAACCGTTGCTGCACAAGCGGATCGGTTCGTTCTTCGACGACTACGACCTGGTGCTGGCGCCCACCACCGCGACCCCTCCCCCACGCGTGGAGGAGATCGACGGAATCGGTGCCGGTGCGACCAACAACCTGATCACCGCGGCGTGCCCGTACACCTGGCCGTGGAACGTGCTGGGCTGGCCGAGTGTGAACGTACCTGCCGGATTCACCGACACCGGACTGCCGATCGGCGCGCAACTGATGGGCACGGCGAACACCGAGCCGCTGCTGATTTCGCTTGCCGCGCAACTGGAATCGGCGTTGCACTGGGATCGGGAACGACCCGCGCAGTGGTGGTGAGTCACAGCGGTGCGTTCGGCCACCAGCGGCGAATTCCGCGCCTTCGGTAATACTCACCCGCCGGTCTCCCACAGTCCAACGCGCCGCCGGGACCCTTCCGGCGGCGGCCGGAAATCGCTGCTCCCGGCCGCTTTCGAGCGACTATTACAGCACGAATCAGGCTGTGCGGTGGGCAAATTGCGAGGTTCGAGCCCTACCGCCCCGGTTCGGTCCACCCTTCGAGGTTGCTCTTCGTGCCCGACGGACAGCCGTCCTGGCCGGGCTGCCGGGGGAACATCATCAGGCAGCGCTGTGGACCACCGCCGCCGACCGCGGTGGTGACCAGGACCGCGATCGAGGAGCCGTCGGCGACGCGACTGGTCGAGAAGCCGAGGGTGCCGGTGATGCCGCGGAAGTCCGACTCGCGCAATTGGACTGCGATGGCGGTGCGGTTCGGCTCGGCGAGGACGCCGCGGCTGTTGCGCACGGCTTGCAGGAACAAGCCGCTCACGTCGAAAGCCAGGCCGGTGCGGTCGCCTGCCCAGGTGGGCCGGTAGTCGGTGAGGCCGGGGTAGCCGCGGAGATCTTGGATCAGCCTGGCCAGTTCGGTGCACAGCTGTTCGTGTTCGAACGGCACCGGCTGGTCGCCGAGTTTGCCGATGCCGTTGACGCAGTCGGCGCCGCCGAGCATCACCGTCGACGCCTTGGACACGTAGCGAACGGTGAGGTTGGCGGGCAGCGCGCCGGTGGCCTTCGGGTCGGTGATCAGCCGGGTCACCGCGTCGTTGCCGAGGATCGCCGGGCCCGCGCCGCTCACGCAGCCGCGACTCACCGATTTGGCGAAGGTCGGGAAGTCGTCGTTGCGGCCTGCGAAGAACAGCAGGGTGTTGCGGTCGAATTCGGCGGTCTCGCAGGGCGCGGGGAAACGGTAGAGCTGCTGTTGTTCGCGCCAGCTCTTACTCTCCTGTGCCACACCGCGTTTGGTGAGTTCTTTCTGCAGGTCCTCGACCAGCGTGGTCACATACAGGTCGCCCGGGGCCTCGGGGTGATAAATCGCCACCTTGTCGTAGCGGGGCGCGCCGTTGAGATCGCGAGCACCCTGGACGTAGTCGGCGACTAGGCGGGCCTGCACGCTATTGCTCGGTGCCGCTTGGAAATACAGCGGCGACGCCTGCTCTAGTCCGTCGGCGGACAGGGTCGTCGCCACCGCGGGAACGCCGAGCTCGCCGAGACGGGTGATGGCACTGCGGGTTTCGTCGTTGCTGCGATCGATCCCCACCACGCCCAGCACGCTGGGGTCATCGGCAATGAGCTTGCGCAGCGGGTTGTCGACCACCCAACCGGCATGGCGCATATCGGAACCACCGTTGGCGATGATGATGCGCAGCAACGGTTCCGACTTGTCGGAGGCCAGCAATGCGCTGCGCTGCTGCACCGCCAGTCCGGCCAGTTCCTCGACCTGGGCGTGCGGGTAGCGCACATTGGTGTCGACGTAGCTCAGGCCCGCGAAATAGACCAGCGAGATCAACGGGCGGTTCGGGTTGCTCTCCCGTGCCCGGACCGCATCGGCGTTGAGCCGGAACACTTCTCGCTGCATCGCCGAGAGTTCGGGGTCGTCGGCGAAGGTCTGGCGGGGGTTGTCGCTGTAGCCGACGCATTCGCCGTCACGCAGACTCACCGAGACACCGCCGGTCCACGGCCAGTGCGAACATGCGACGCCCCGCAGCGGCGGGAAGTAGACCAGTGTCGCGGCGACGGCGAGCGCGATCGGGATCAGCACACACAGGCCGACAAACCAGCTGCGCGCGGCCAGCGGCGGTGCGGGCGGTAATGCGAGACCACGGAATCGGCCATCGGACACCAGCGGCGTGCTACCGGGCGGGATGATGGCGCGCAACGGCAGGAACCAGGCGTCGGCGCGGCGGTGGGTGCGCCGGTTGTCGATCTCGCGGACCCACTCCTGCAGCGGGTCGTGCGGCTGCGGAGTCGGGGCGTCGGCGAGACTTTCCAGGGTACGGAAGTGGCGCAGCTCGCCGATGTGGGAGAGCTCGCCCACCTCGCGGTTCGGCCCTTCCTCGCGCAACGCCAACACCACCAGCGGATCGAAAAGGCCGGTCTCGTTGCGTATTTCGTTGATCCAGGTGAGGATGCGGGCGCCGTCACTGCCCTCGGTCAGACCGCCGATCAAGGCCACCGGGTAGGCGGTGCGCCGCCAGCTCGACGGACGCCAGATCCGGCGCTTGTAGGCATCGCGCAGGTCCTCGAGAAAGGCGTGCACGAGGAGCTTGCCGACCTGATCCTCGTTCTCGTCGACCCGGTGCGGCAGGGTGAGCCGGGACGCGAAACCCAGGAAACTGCCCGATAATTCGGGTGCCAGGTAGCGCTGATGCAGAAACCACCGGGTCACCTTCGACATCCCGGGAATGCGCCCGGACACCCACAGCCACAACCGCAGCACCGGCCACAGCGCCAGCACAGCGAAGACCACGCTCGAGAACATGCCGCCCGCAACGCCTTCGGTGGCGTCGGAGCGGTTGGTCGACGAACCGCTGCGGAGCAGCTTGGGGAGCCTGCGGCGCAGTTCGTCGGCCGCCTCGGACTCGTCGGAGGTCACCCGCTGACGGGTGAGCCAATCGGCGGTGCGGTAGCGCGGAAACTTGATCGCGCCCATCGCGGTGTCATCGGCGGCGAAATTCGCCACCAGATGCTGAACGATCGGCAGACAGTGGCCTGCGATCTCCGAGTCACCGGCGGTCGGGCCCGAGTCGATCGCGGCGAGATCGGGGGTGAGCACCATGGGTGGCAGGGCGTGCGGGTCGATCCTGGCACGCGGCGCCGCGCGGCTACCACCCGTTTCGCTGAGCCAGTTGTAGATCTCGCCGACCAGCGCCGTGTTCCCGGCCACACCGACCACCTCGACGATCGGGCGTGGCAGCGCGCGCCGCCCGTGTACCAAGGTGCGCAGCACGCGCGGGCGGGTGTCGGGAATCTCGAGCGCCCGCAACAGCTCCAGCAGCTTGCCGACATCATTGGCATCGGGCACTTGCACGGCCTCCCCGGGCGATCAGCGAAGCACGCCGAATGAACCGACGTGTTCGCCGAACGATACCCCGACGGACCGACAGTCAAACGGTCAAAAGCCCAGCTTCCCCATCTGTTTCGGGTCGCGCTGCCAATCCTTGGCTATCTTCACGTGCAGGTTCAAGTAGATGCGGGTGCCCAGGATCTTCTCGATCTGCGCGCGGGCGTTGGTGCCGACCTCCTTGAGGCGGGCCCCGTTCTTGCCGATGATGATCGCCTTCTGACTCGGGCGCTCCACATACAGCAGGGCATGCACTTCGAGCATGTCCTCGTTGGCCGCATACGGCTCGATGTCGTCGATGACCACGGCCAGCGAGTGCGGCAGTTCGTCGCGCACGCCTTCGAGCGCGGCCTCGCGGATCAGCTCGGCCATGAGGGTTTCCTCGGGCTCGTCGGTGATCTCGCCGTCGGGGTAGAACGCCGGGCCCTCTGGCAGCTGCGAGGCGATCAGGTCGACGAGCACCTCGACCTGTTCGCCCTTCACGGCCGAGACCGGAATGACCTCGGACTCGGGGCCGAGCAGCTTCGACAGCGCCATCAGCTGGTGGGCGATCTCGTCGCGGCCAACCTTGTCGATCTTGGTGACCACGCCCAGGATCCTGGTCTTGGGCGCCATCATCCGGATCTGCTCGACGATCCAGCGGTCGCCGGGGCCGATCTTCTCGTCGGCCGGAATGCACAGCGCGATCAGGTCGACCTCGGAGTAGGTGTCGCGCACCAGGTCGTTGAGGCGTTGGCCGAGCAGGGTGCGCGGGCGGTGCAGGCCGGGGGTGTCGACCAGGATCAGCTGGGCGTCCTCGCGGTGCACGATGCCGCGAATGGTGTGGCGGGTGGTCTGCGGGCGCGAGGAGGTGATCGCGATCTTGGTGCCGACCAGGGCGTTGGTCAGCGTCGACTTGCCGGTGTTGGGGCGGCCGACGAAACAGACGAAGCCGGAATGGAATTCCTTGCCGGAGTCAGCCACCGTGCACCTCGCTCAGGACGGCGCCGGTGCGGTCGGTACGAACGATCGAGGCCGAAGGTGAGACCTCGCGGACCGCTTCGATACCCGCGTCATCGGAGTCACCGCCGACGACGACTGCCGCCTCGAAACCCTCTGCGCCGCTCGAGATCGCGGCGGCCACGGCGGCCTGCAGTGCGGTCAGGCGCAACGCGGTCAGCGTCACCTCGCCTGCGGCGTAGGTGCGGCCGTCGGTGTCGCGGATCGCGGCGCCGCTCGCGCCCCCGGTGCGGCCCAGCGCACCACGCGCCAGTACCAGCAGTTTGTTGTCCTCGGCGTCCAGTTCACTCATGGTTTTCTCCGTTGTCGTCAGGCACGCGCACCTGGTCGGTGTCGGCGGTTGCCTCGTCGGTAGTGCCCTTGCGGGGCTTGTCGGTCTTCTTGTCGGCTTTGTCGGAGGCTCGGCGCACCAGCACGGTGTTGACCCGCATGCGACCGCGTGCGTCGGCGCCGCCTTCGCCGCGCAGCACCAGCCCGTGGACGGTCACCTTGGAGCCGGGCAGTGGGACGCGGCCCAGTTCGTGCGCGAGCAGCCCGCCGACGGTGTCGACGTCGTCGTCCTCGATCTCGAGGCCGTACAGCTCGCCCAGGTCTTCCACCGACAGCCGCGCGGAGACCCGGTAGCGGCCCTCGCCCAGGTCCTCCACGGGTGGGGTTTCGTCGGTGTCGTACTCGTCGTTGATCTCGCCGACGATCTCCTCGAGCACGTCCTCGATGGTCACCAGACCCGCGATGCCGCCGTATTCGTCGACCAGCAGCGCCATGTGGTTGCGGCGGCGCTGCATTTCGTCGAGGAGTGCATCAAGGGGTTTGGAATCGGGGATGAAGATCGCGGGTCGCATGACATCGCGCACCGACACCTTGCGGGCTCGATCGGCGTAGGGCACAAGGTCTTTCAGGTAGACCACGCCGCGCACGTCGTCGACGTTCTCGCCGATCACCGGGATGCGGGAATGGCCCGAACGCACAGCTAGGGACATCGCCTGGGCGGCGGTCTTGTCGTCTTCGATCCACACCATCTCGGTGCGCGGCACCATCACCGCGCGGGCCGGGGTGTCGCCGAGTTCGAAGACCGACTGGATCATCCGGCGTTCGTCGTCGGCCACCACGCCGCGCTCGCGGGCCATGTCGACCACCTCGCGCAGCTCGATCTCGGAAGCGAAGGGGCCGTTGCGAAATCCCTTACCGGGCGTGATCGCGTTGCCGAGCAGAATCAGCAGCCGGCTGACCGGGCTGAGTACCGCGCCGATGATCTGCAGCGGCACGGCGGCGGCGAGGGCGATCGAGTACGCGTGCTGACGGCCGAGGGTACGCGGGCCGACGCCGATCACGACATAGGAGACAAGGACCATCAGCGTGGCGGTGACCAGCAGCGCCGTGCTCTCGGACCACAGTTCCAAAGTCGCGGCGGCCAGCAGAACTGTGGCGGTGATCTCGCACAGAATGCGCAGCAGGACAACGAGATTCACATAGCGCGGACGGTCGTCGACGATCTTGCGCAGGCGCGCGGCACCGGGACGCTCCTCGCGGACCATGTCGTCGAGCCTGGCTCGTGACACCGTGTTCAGTGCCGAGTCCACGCCCGCGAACACCCCGCCGATACCGATCAACACGATCGCCAGCGGGATCAGGGTCAGTGCGCTCACGCGGGTCCTTCACCGGGTGCGGTGAAACCTGCCTTGCCGAGTAGTCGGTCGTCGCGCTCGGCCAGCTCGGCGAGGCGCTGCTGTTCGCTCAGGCTCACATACCACTCCTCGAGCAGCTGGCCCTGCAGCGCGAACATCTCCTTCTCCTCCTCCGGCTCGGCATGGTCGTAGCCGAGCAGGTGGAGCACGCCGTGCACGGTGAGCAGGGCCAGCTCGTGATCGAGCGAGTGCTCGGCCTTCTGTGCCTGACCCATCGCGAACTCCGGGCACAGCACGATGTCGCCGAGCATGGACGGGCCGGGCTCCGGGCTGTCGGGGCGACCGCCGGGCTCTAGCTCGTCCATCGGGAACGACATCACGTCGGTGGGGCCGGGCAGGTCCATCCAGCGCACGTGCAGATCGGCCATGGTGTCGAGATCGACGAGCACCATCGACAGTTCGGCGGCCGGATGCACATCCATCCGGGCGATCACGAAACGTGCGACGCTGACCAGGTCTTCTTCGGGAATGTCCATACCCGATTCGTTGGCGATCTCGATGCTCACCTGTTCAGGGTACGTACCATCCTCGGTACCGACGAAACCGCCGTCGCTCCAGCGTGGCGGGGGTATCGCGTGGACCACTGAGTCTGCGGAGTTTCATGCATGAAACTCCACGTCGCATGCATGAAACTCCACGGAAAGCTCTACCGACGATCCGCTCGGTCCGCGGCGCGCCGCTGAGCCCGGTTGCCCGGGTAGTGCGGGCCGGGGAGCGCGCGAGTCTCGGATTCGAAGCGGTCGTAGGCGTCGACGATGTCGGAGACGAGCCGGTGGCGGACCACATCGGCGCTGGTGAGCTCCGAGAAGTGGATGTCGTCGATGTCGGTGAGGATCTCCGCGGCCGCCCGCAGACCCGAGCGCTGCCCGTTGGGCAGGTCGACCTGCGAGATGTCACCGGTGACCACCATTCGCGAGCCGAAGCCGAGGCGGGTGAGGAACATCTTCATCTGCTCGGCCGTGGTGTTCTGCGCCTCGTCGAGAATGATGAACGAATCGTTGAGGCTCCTACCCCGCATGTACGCCAGCGGCGCGACTTCGATGACGCCCGAGGCCATCAGCTTGGGAATGGCTTCGGGGTCCATCATGTCGTGCAGGGCGTCGTAGAGCGGGCGCAGGTACGGGTCGATCTTGTCGTTGAGCGTGCCGGGCAGGAAGCCGAGCCGCTCGCCCGCCTCGACCGCCGGCCTGGTCAGGATGATGCGGGTGACCTGCTTGGATTGCAGGGCCTGCACCGCCTTGGCCATGGCCAGGTAGGTCTTGCCGGTGCCTGCGGGGCCGATGCCGAACACGATGGTGTTGGCGTCGATCGCGTCGACATAGCGCTTCTGGTTCAGCGTCTTGGGGCGGATGGTCTTGCCGCGCCGCGACAGGATGTCCAGGCTCAGCACCTCGGCCGGCGATTCGGAGATGCCCTCGTCGGTGAGCATCGAGATGGTGTGGCGCACCGTCTCCGGGGTGAGCACCCGGCTGCGGCCGGTCATCGCCACGAGCTGCTCGATCACGCGCTCGGCCAGCGCCACATCGCCCGCTTTACCGGTGATGGTGACGGTGTTGCCGCGCACGTGGATGTCGGCGGGGAGGAGTTTCTCCAGCTGACGCAGGTTCTGGTCGGCCGAGCCGAGGAAGCCGAACACCGACTCGGGGGCGAGTTCGATGCTGGAACGCACGGAACGCGGCGCGGGACCAGCACTGTTACCGCCTGCGCCGATGTCTGTTACGGGGTTGGTGGGGTTGCCGATCTCGCCTGAGTTCTTCAAAAGTGGCTACAGCCTGCTTCCGGTTTCGACCTGGTGTTCGATGAGATCAGTTTACCGCTGGGTACCGACACCGCACAGCGGTTAAAAATCGGCCCGTGGTATGCCGTTCGCGACCCCGTGGGAATACCCGATCCCGGAAGGTCCACTCCTGCTCACCAGCGTGTGGTCAACGCTCCCAGCGCACCGAGCGCGACCGCGGCCGCGGTCGAGGTGCGCAGTACCGTCGGGCCCAGGAGCACGATGTCGGCACCGGCCTCGGCCAGCGCGGCCAGTTCGGCGTCGTCGAGGCCACCCTCGGGGCCGACGATCAGGACCACTTCGCTCGCCTTGTCGAGGGGAAGTTCGGTGAACTTGCCCGCGCCGGATTCGTGTAGGGCGGCGACAACCGAGCCGTCGGCCTTGGCTTTTCGCACCAGTTCCACCAGGTCGCGAGTGCGATGCAGTCCCGCGATCTCCGGGATGTAGGCGCGACGGGACTGGCGAGCCGCGGACTTGGCCGCCGCACGCCATTTCTCGATCCCCTTGGCGGCCTTGGCTTCCCAGTTGGCGACGCACCGCGCTGCCTGCCACGGGACGATCAGGTCCGCGCCCGCCTCGGTCATCAACTCCACGGCCAGCTCGGAGCGATCCGATTTCGGCAAGGCCTGCACCACGGTCACCTGTGGGGTGGGTGGTGTGGCGGTACGACGGTTGCGCACCGCCAGCTCCAAGCGGTCTTTCTGGGCCGCGACGACCTCGGAGTCGGCGAGCACACCGTGTCCGTCGGACAGCGTGATCGGCTCGCCGACCTTGATCCGGCGCACGGTCGCGGCATGGCGACCTTCCGGACCGTCGAGCACCGCGATGGCGCCCGGCTCTGGCACCTCGTCGAGGTAGAAGACCGTCGCGGCCACGGGCTCAGCGTCCGCTGAACGACGCGCGCAGCCGGGCGAACAGGCCGCTGTTGTGCTCGGACTGGGTCGACATCACCTCGGCGCGATCCTTGTCACGCAGGCCCTTGAACTTGCGCAGCAGGTCGGTCTGCTTGCCGTCGAGCTTGCTCGGCACGACGATGTCGAGGTGGGCGAGCAGGTCGCCGCGCGCACCCGAACGCAGCCGCGGCATGCCGTGCGCGCGCAGCTGGATGACCTCGCCGGGCTGGGTGCCCGCCGCGATGGTGAGTTCGGTGGGGCCGTCGAGGATGGTGTCGACGACGACGGTGGTGCCCAGGATCGCGTCGACCATCGGCACCCGGACGGTGCAGTGCAGGTCGTCGCCGTCGCGCACGAAGGTGTCGTGGGGCTGCTCGACGACCTCCACGTAGAGGTCACCGGCGTGGCCGCCACCGGGGCCGACCTCGCCCTGCGCGGCAAGGCGAACCCGCATGCCACTGGCGACACCGGCCGGGATGGGCGCGGCGATCTCGCGACGAGCGCGCACCCGGCCGTCGCCGCCGCACTTGCCGCAGGGGTCGGGGATGGTCTCGCCCGCGCCACGGCAGGTGGGGCAGGGCCGCGAGGTGAGTACCTGGCCGAGGAACGAGCGCTGCACCGACTGCACTTCACCGGCGCCGTCGCAGGTCTCGCAGCGGACCGGCTTGGAGTTGCCGTTGGTGCCAGAGCCGACGCAGACATCGCACAGGATCGCGGTGTCGACGGTCAGGTGCTTGGTGACACCGACCGCGCATTCGGCCAGGCTCAGCCGGGTGCGGATCAGCGAGTCGGCGCCGGGCTGCACGCGGCCGCGCGGCTTGCGCTGGCCACCGCCCTGGCCGCTCATCCCGCCGAAGAAGGCTTCGAAGACATCGCCGAGACCGCCGAAGCCCGCGCCGTTGAATCCTGCTCCGCCGCCGCCGTTTTCGAGCGGGTCTCCCCCGAGGTCCACGATCCGGCGCTTCTCGGGATCGGTCAGCACCTCGTAGGCGGTGGAGACTTCCTTGAAGCGGGTCTGCGCACCCTCGTCCGGGTTCACATCGGGGTGCAGTTCGCGTGCCAGCTTGCGGTAAGCGCGCTTGAGCTCCTGGTCGGTGGCGTTCTTGCCGACGCCGAGCAGTCCGTAGTAATCCCGTGCCACGTGAGTTCTCTAGTCCTTGGTCGGTGTGGGCCGGCCGAGCGCCGGGCGCATCCTTTAGTCGAATCCACTCAACTTTACCGGCCGAAGTCTCGACCTTAACAGTCCGGTACCCGTGGTTCCCGAGCTGGCTTCACCTTTCGGCGAGCACCTCGCCGATATAGCGGGCGACGGTCGCGACCGACGCCATGGTGCCGGGGTAGTCCATGCGGGTGGGGCCGAGCACGCCCATACCGCCCAGTACGGCACCGGCCGCGCCGTAACCGGTGGAGACCACCGAGGCACCACGGATCTGCTCGACCTGGGTCTCCTCGCCGATCTGCACCATCACCTGGCCCGGCTGCTGCGCGGCAGCCAGCAGTTTGAGCACGATGACCTGCTCTTCCAGGGCTTCCAGCACGCTGCGCAGGGAGCCTGGGAAACCGAAATCGGCGACATTGCGGGTGAGGTTGGCGGTGCCGCCGAGCACCAGACGTTCTTCGGGGTGTTCGACCAGCGTCTCCACCAGCACGGTGGAAACGCGGACCAGCACGTCGCGGATCTTGGCCGGTGCGCGTTCGGGCACACCCGCCACCGAGGCGCTGGCCACCGACAGCAGTTTGCCGTCCATCGCGTTGCCGAGCACGCCGCGTACAGCCGCGAGATCCTCTTCGGAGATCACCGCGCCCAGGTCGACGATGCGCTGGTCGACGCGACCGGTGTCGGTGATCACCACCAGCAGCAGCTTGGCCGGATTCAGCGCGACGACCTCGATGTGGCGCACGATCGACGCCGAGACCGTGGGGTACTGCACGACGGCGACCTGGCGGGTGAGCTGGGCCAGCAGGCGCACACCACGGCGCAGGACATCGTCGAGGTCGACGCCGGATTCTAGGAATTCCATGATCGCCCGCCGCTCGGCGCCGGAGAGCGGCTTCACCTCGGCGATCCGGTCGACGAACTCGCGATAGCCCTTGTCGGTGGGAATGCGGCCCGAACTCGTATGCGGCTGGGTGATGTAGCCCTCGGCCTCGAGCACCGCCATGTCGTTGCGGATGGTGGCGCTGGAAACACCCAGGTTGTGCCGCTCCACGAGAGACTTGGAGCCGATCGGTTCCTTGGTGGCGACGTAATCCGCGACGATCGCTCGCAGGACCTCGAAACGCCGATCCTCGGTACTCGACGCCATCGACCCCACCTTCCTCGCTCGTGCCTGAATGTCATGCCTACCCGTTGGCACAGGGTCGCACGCCGACGCTCTGGGCGTCGTGTTGTCCAGTCTAATTGTCTTGATCCTGATCGCCGGACCGCAAGGTCGTCCGGCATCGAACTGTCATGCGGGGGAAATCCGGCTTCGGGGGCGGTGTTCGGACCGTCGGCACAGTGCGGCTCGGCGAAAAGTTATCCACAGGCCCGAGTTATCCACAGGTGGGATTTCGGGGGTTGTCGCGCTCGGGTGGTCGGCGTAGGTTCGGAATCGAATCAGGGGGTTTACCAGCACTTTTCAAGCATCGAGGGGGAACTGTGGCGCATTCGAGTGGCGAAACGTGGAATCTCGGGTCGGGTGCACTCGCGGTGCGGCCGGCGGAGTTCGCGGGGATCGATGATGCGTGTGACGAATTCCTGCGGGCGATCACGCGGATTCGGGCGCTGGCCGTCGGGATCGGCGATCACACGCAGTGGGGGCTCGGTGAGGGCAATGCGCGGCTGATATCCGCTGCCACGTTGGTGACGCGATTGCGTTGTCTGGCAGGGGCGCAGGAGAACAGCATCGCTGCCACCCTGGACGCGCATTCGCGGATTGTCGAGGATATTCGGCAGATGTTGCGCGGCGCGCGTGATCGGATCGTGCATGCCGACGAGGAGTGGGGATTTCAGTTCGATTCGGTGGAATCAACTGCGGGACAATCCTTTTCATTCGCATTGGGGTCGATATGACCGGACGTGAGACGCCGAGACCGCCGCAATGGAGTGTTGCCGGCGGTGGGGAGAACACTCACTCGTGGCGACACAAGGAGATCGTCGCGGCATTCACGCCGCTCGAGGTGACCGGCGCGGTAGCGCAGGCTGAGGTGTTCGAACAGATCGTGCGGTGGTGGGACGAGGGTCTGCGCGCCTTCCAGTACGCGGTGGGCGAGTCACTCGCGCAGGCTTGGTCGAGTGCGGGTGGCGTGGCGGCGAGTTCGGCTGTCGACGCTTACGTGGCGCAGGCGCGCGAGCTGGGTGTGGTGCTGGAGAAGCTCCCGGAGGTCGTTCGGTCGGCGGCGGAAGCAATCGTGGCTACCAAGTACGCGATTCCGCCGCTGGTTGCGACCGAGGTGGGTACGTCGACGCGGGTGGTCGACGCGGCGCGTGCGGCCGGGCAAGGGACGGCGTTGCCGACGGGCGGCTTGGCGCATGAGGCGCGGTCGGTGTCGTCGGCGGGCGGCATGGCGCTGGACGCGGGCTCGGCCGCTTTCCACGGTGCGGCTGCGACCACGGAGGAGGACGCGCGGGCAGAAATGCGGCGGCGATATGTCGTGCCATTCGGTGAGCTGATCGACCGAATTCCTTTGCTGCCCATGCCGACTCGACGTTTCGATGCAGTGGGCGAATCCGGCGATCGACAGATGCTCGGCGACAAGGTCGGGCAGCTGCCGGGCGAAAGGCGTGGACCGGCAGCGATCGATGCGGACGACTCCACAGAGATCGGGCCGAACGGGTCCGTCACGGGTGGGGAGGTCTCGACACTCGCCGAATCGGCAGGCGACGCAGTATCGGCAGGTGTCGGCGTGCACGGCACTGAAGATCCGCCGCCTGGCACGGATACGTTCGCCGACGATGCAGCCGAAACTGACCGCGAGCCCGGGCCGATGGAACCTGACCACGAGTCGACGGAATCTGACGGTGATGCATCGGAGCCCGACGGCGACGCGACAGCCTTCGATGACGACGCGGCAGCTCGGTCGACGGGCCTTGACGGTGGTGCGGTGGGTGAGGCCGGCCAGCACAATGGTGGCACGGTGGCCGCGTCGGTGGCACCGGATCGCGTTATGGCCGGCGGGGCGCAGCCGGGCAGCGCTTCGGCTTTCACCCCAGCGCCCATGGGTGCGACCAGTGGGATGGCGGCGCCGGGTGGCACAGGGATTTCGGTGCCGGGCGGCGTAGGGATTTCGGCGCCGGGCGGCGCAGGTTCGGTCACACCACCGTGGGGCAATTCCGCTGCGGCTGCCGATCCGTCTACCGCCTCCGCCGGGCGCACTTCACCGACGAACCCGCCGTACACCGGACTCTCGTCGCCTACAGAGAGCGTCGGATATCGGACGCCGGACGGTCGCTCGCGCTACCAGCTGCCCGGTCCGAACGACGCGCAACGGCCAGGGATTGGGCACAGTGTCGCCGGCACGGCGGGGTCGGCTATCGGTGCGAATCCGTCAACCACGCACGCCGCGAGCCGGTTGGTAGAGCGCTACTTCCACTGCGCAGGCGCAGCACCGACAACATGCGCGGCGGGCGAGGATGCCGCGCGAGATCTACCGGAGTACTTGATCACGCTGGCCAACGGCGAGGAACTGCTCGGCCGACAGCGACCGGCGGTAGCCGGCGGGGTGATCGGGGGTGAAGATTATGGCTTGCCCGGCGCGTAGCACTCGACGGCGACCCGGGCTGACGGTGAGGTCAGCGGGTCGGCGAAGGGATCGGCGGTGGCCGCCCGTGACGGGCGGCCGGTGCCGGATCAGACGCGGGCAGCCGCGCCACAGCGGGCGGCGGAGTCGGGGGCGCCGACTTCCTTGCCCGCGAGGGCGTCGAGACCGAGCATCGCCAGCAGCGACGTGCAGTCTTCGGCGTCGTTCGAGTGCGAGGCGACCGTCCGCGCGGCGACCGCGCACTGACGAGCGTTCTCCGCCTTCTCGGCAGAGCGCGCTTCGGCGAATTCGCTCTGCTCGTGGACGAGGGTGATGTGCCGTTCGGTGGACATATAACTCCCTAGGATCGAATCGAAGCCTACGCCCCTAATCGTTATCTTCCACCCCGAACCCACCGAACATACCCTTAGAGCACCCCACTGCTCCAAGGCTCTCACCAGGTGTGCATAGGTCGAATACACCACAATGACCGGGCATTCTTTGTTTCCGATCCCAAGCCGAAAAAGCCTCGAAATTCAGATCACGATGACATCACCGCCCGCGCGATTCGAACGCGTCCACGCCCGTGGTGTTCACCGAACACGTGCGCCGGGGGTCAGGTCAACAGATCGCGGACAATGCCGTCGGCGAGGAGGCGGCCTCGGTCGGTGAGGACCAGGTTGTTGTCGGTGATGTGGGCGAGGCCGTCGGCGAGGGCGCGGTCGAGCGCGGGGGTGGCCGACGGGGCCAGGTCGGCGAGGGGAAGGCCGGTGCGCAGGCGGACGGTGAGCATGAGGTGTTCGGTGTAGCGCTCGTCGTCGGTGAGGGCTTCCCAGCCCGCGGCGGGTAGGCCGCCGAGGGCGACGCGGTCGGCGTAGCGGGCGGGGTGTTTGACGTTCCACCAGCGGACGCCGCCGACGTGGCTGTGGGCGCCGGGGCCCGCGCCGAGCCAGTCGCCGCCGTCCCAGTAGCCGAGGTTGTGGCGGCAGCGCGCGGAATCGTCGGCGGCCCAGTTCGACACCTCGTACCAGGACAGACCGGCATCGGCGAGACGGGCGTCGATGCGCTCGTAGCGGGTGGCCAGCACATCGTCGTCGGGAGCGGGGAGCTCACCGCGACGGACCTTGCGCGCCAAGGCAGTTCCATCTTCGACGATCAGAGAGTAGGCGGACACATGATCGACACCGGCGTCCAGCACGGCGTCCAGGCTCAGATCGAGATCGGCATCGGTCTCGCCGGGCGTGCCGTAGATCAGATCGAGGTTCACGTGCTCGAACCCCGCCGCGCGCGCTTCTTTCGCCGCGGCGACCGCGCGGCCGGGGGTATGCGTGCGGTCGAGCACCTTCAACACATGCTGCGCGGCGGACTGCATGCCGAGCGAGATCCGGGTGTAGCCGGCCGCGCGCAACCGCTCGAAGAACTCCGGCGAGGTCGATTCCGGATTCGATTCGGTGGTCACCTCGGCATCGACGGCCAGGGTGAAGTTCGCGCGCACGGCGTCGAGCACCGAGGCCAACCCGTCCCCACCGAGCAGCGACGGGGTTCCGCCGCCGACGAAGATCGTCGACACCTCGGGGGTCGCGCTCGGCAGCGCACCGAACTCCGTCGCGGCGGTCGCGAGCTCACCGCGCAACGCCTCGAGCCACGACTGGGGCGAGGCCGAAGTCCCCAACTCCCCCGCCGTATAGGTGTTGAAATCGCAGTAACCGCAGCGGGTCGCACAGAACGGCACGTGCACGTACACGCCGAACGCACCGCCTCCGAAATCGCGCAGCACCGGCCGATCGGCGTCGGCCGGTGTCACGCCGGAAGCCCCGGAAGCAGCGCTGGTAGTCACCCCTCCAGTCTCCCCGGGCACGGTGCGCCCGCCCCGCCCGGCCCCTTCACCGACTCCGACATGCCCGATTCGCCGGCTCGCCCGCGCTCACGCCGCGGGTCCGGCGATCGGTGGCACCTCACGAGCAGTCACGTCCGCGGGCCAGTCGCACCCGTCCGCATCGACCCCGGCGCGCACGCGGGTCCACTGACGTCGGACTGGGTGCGCGGCCGCTGGTGGCCGAACGCGTCAATCCGTCACTACGGGTGTGTTCTGGTTGGCGGTGAGTACCCACACGCCGTGTTCCTTGGTCATCACGTACATCGGCGTGCCCTGGCCGGACAATTCGCCGTCGAGGGTGAAGTAGCTCTGCCGGATCTTCACCGCGGCGACATCGGGCCGGAGGAACAGCACGTGTTCGACCTCGTAGGTCGCCGAACCGTGGGTCGTGGCGCCGGGCAGTACCTGTGCGGTGAACTCGGCGATGGCCGGGCGGCCGAACAGGCGCTTGCCGTGGCCGGTGGTCCAGATCGCGTCTTCGCGGAAGACCGCGACGAATTCCTCGGCCAGTTCGTTGGCCTGGGCGTGTGCGATGGTGTCGACAACCGCACGGATGGCCGCGAGTTCGGTGTCGAGATCGGCAGGGGTTTGACCGGTGACGGTGGCGTCGTTGCTCATGGCACCACTGTGCAACCTCAACAACAATCGAGGTCAATCGGCTGTGCCGTACCGCACACGCGCGCCAGCGTGCGTATCACGGGTCGCTTTCGTACGGCGTCCTATGACCCCCGTCACAGAACGGGACGACCGTCCAGGGAATTTCCCCCAAAAGTGCGGGAAATATCTCCTTGCGGTCGGAACGACCCGGTTGACGTGGCACAATAGGCACATGCACGCAACTGGAGTACGACTCGTGGCCCGTCGCCACGTCGACTTCCAGCGTGTCTGTAGCGCCTGTTGTCGGCCCGGTTTCCACCGGTAGCGCAGCGGCGTCCACGCCCGGGTATCCCCCGGTGCCTTCGACTTTCCTCGGCCCGCTGACTCCCTGACGCGAGCCAGCCCCTCGCGCCTTCAGTACGGACCCACCACCCCGCAGGAGCGACCCCACATGACGTCGAGCACCGACGCCGGTTCGACCGAGCAGGCCGGCGCAGCCAAGCGCCCCGTCCGGCCAAGCGCCGAGGCGCCGGTCGCGCCGCGCGCCCGCACCGGCAAGCCGGTCCGCCGCCGTTCCGAAGGCCAGTGGGCCCTCGGCTACCGCGAGCCGCTGAACCCCAACGAGCAGTCCAAGAAGGACGACAACCCGCTCAACGTGCGTTCGCGCATCGAGAACATCTATTCCAAGGGCGGCTTCGACTCGATCGACAAGGCCGACCTGCGTGGCCGTTTCCGCTGGTGGGGTCTCTACACCCAGCGTGAAGAGGGCTACGACGGCACCTACACCGACGACGACAACATCGACCTGCTCGAAGCCAAGTACTTCATGATGCGGGTCCGCTGCGACGCCGGTGCGCTGAGCGCCGCGCAGCTGCGCACGATCGGCCAGATCTCCACCGAGTTCGGCCGCGACACCGCTGACCTGTCCGACCGCGAGAACGTCCAGTACCACTGGATCGAGGTCGAGAACGTCCCGGAGATCTGGCGCCGGCTCGAGTCGGTCGGTCTGCACACCACGGAGGCGTGCGGCGACTGCCCGCGCGTGATCCTCGGTTCGCCGCTGGCCGGTGAGTCCCTGGATGAGATCATCGACCCGACTCCGGCGATCGACGAGATCGTCAAGCGCTACATCGGGAAGAAGGAGTACTCCAACCTTCCCCGCAAGTTCAAGACCGCGATCTCGGGCCAGCAGGACGTGGTGCACGAGATCAACGACATCGCCTTCGTCGGCGTGAACCATCCTGAGCACGGTCCCGGTCTGGACCTGTGGGTCGGTGGCGGCCTGTCGACCAACCCGATGCTGGCCCAGCGCGTCGGCGCGTTCGTGCCGCTCGACGAGGTGCCCGATGTGTGGGAAGCGGTCGTCGCGCTCTACCGCGATTACGGCTACCGCCGCCTGCGCACCAAGGCTCGCCTGAAGTTCCTGATCAAGGACTGGGGCATCGAGAAGTTCCGTGAAGTGCTCGAGACCGAGTACCTGAAGCGCAAGCTCATCGACGGCCCTGCCCCCGAACAGCCCGCCAAGCCGATCGACCACGTCGGCGTGCAGAAGCTGCGCAACGGTCTGAACTCCGTGGGCTTCTCCCCCATCGCCGGTCGTGTCTCGGGCACCATCCTGAGCAAGGTCGCCGACGCTGCAGAGAAGTACGGCTCCGATCGCATCCGCTTCACCCCGTACCAGAAGCTGATCGTGCTCGACATCGCCGACGACCAGGTCGACGCGCTGATCGACGAGCTCGAACCGCTCGGCCTGCAGGCCCGTCCGTCGGTGTGGCGCCGAAACCTCCTCGCCTGCAGCGGGATCGAGTTCTGCAAGCTCTCCTTCGTCGAGACCCGCAAGCGTTCACAGGTGCTCGCACCCGAACTCGAGCAGCGCCTCGCCGACATCAACGCGGAACTCGATGTGCCGATCACCATCAACATCAACGGGTGCCCGAACTCGTGCGGCCGGTCCCAGATCGCCGATATCGGCTTCAAGGGCCAGCTCGTCGACGACGGCACCGGGAATCAGGTGGAGGGTTTCCAGGTTCACCTGGGAGGCAGCCTCGGTCTGGACAGTGCGTTCGGCCGGAAGTTGCGCCAGCACAAGGTGACCAGTGTCGAGCTCGGTGACTACATCGAGCGCGTGGTGCGCAACTTCGTCAAGAACCGGGAATCCGGTGAACGTTTCGCGGTGTGGGCTGTTCGCGCCGATGAAGCCGACCTCCGATAGTCGATGAGGAGATCCCCACTGTGACAACGAATCTCGCGGCGAAACTGTCCGAAGACGAACTGCGCGCGCTCGCCGAGCAGGGCGCGGCCGAACTCGGCCCCGACGCCTCGCCCGCCGACCTGATCGCCTGGACGGACCGCACTTTCGGCAACAACTACATCGTCGCGTCGAACATGCAGGACGGTGCGCTGGTCCACCTGGCCGCGCAGACCCGCCCCGGCGTGGACGTGCTGTTCCTCGACACCGGCTATCACTTCGCCGAGACCATCGGCACCCGCGACGCGGTCGAGGCCGTGTACGGCGTGAACGTGATCAACGTGCGTCCCGAGGCCAGTGTCGCCGAGCAGGACGAACTGCTCGGCAAGGATCTGTTCGCCCGTGACGCCGCCGAATGCTGCCGGCTGCGCAAGGTCGTACCGCTGAAGAAGTCGCTGAGCGGCTACAACGCGTGGATCACCGGCATCCGCCGCGTCGAGGCGCCCACCCGCGCCAACGCGCCGCTGATCTCGTTCGACGAAGCCTTCGGCCTGGTGAAGATCAACCCGATCGCACCGTGGTCCGACGAGGAGATGGCCGCCTACATCGAGGCCAACGGCATCCTCGTCAATCCCCTGGTGGAGGAGGGTTACCCGTCCATCGGCTGCGCACCGTGCACGCGCAAGCCCGAGCCGGGGTCCGATCCGCGCAGCGGCCGCTGGGCCGGTATCGCCAAGACCGAGTGCGGATTGCACCAATCATGACCATCACCACCACTGGGAGTGAGCCTGTGAGTACCAACACCACCGAACGCGAACTCGGCCTGTCCGAGTTCGACACCCTCGCGGCGCTGGAATCCGAGGCGATCCACATCTTCCGTGAGGTCGCGGGCGAATTCGAGCGCCCCGTGATCCTGTTCTCCGGCGGCAAGGACTCCACCGTCCTGCTGCACTTGGCGCTCAAGGCCTTCTGGCCGGCGCCGCTGCCTTTCACGCTGCTGCACGTGGACACCGGCCACAACCTCGACGAGGTGCTCGAGTTCCGCGACAAGGTCGTGGAACGGTACGGCCTGCGCCTGCACGTGGCTTCGGTCGAGGAGTACCTGGCCGACGGTCGCCTGACCGAGCGTCCCGACGGCATCCGTAACCCGTTGCAGACCGTGCCGCTGCTCGACGCCATCACCGAGCACCGCTTCGACGCGGTCTTCGGCGGCGGCCGTCGCGACGAGGAGCGTTCGCGCGCCAAGGAGCGGATCTTCTCGCTGCGCAACGCCTTCGGACAGTGGGACCCGAAGCGTCAGCGTCCCGAGCTGTGGAACCTCTACAACGGCAAGCACGCTCCCGGTGAGCACGTGCGCGTGTTCCCGCTGAGCAACTGGACCGAGCTCGACATCTGGCGCTACATCGCCCGCGAGGACATCGACCTGGCGTCGATCTACTACGCGCACGAGCGTCCGGTGTACTCGCGTGATGGCATGTGGATGACGCCGGGCGTGTGGGGTGGCCCGAACGAGAACGAGGTCCTCGAGACCCGTTCGGTGCGCTACCGCACCGTCGGCGACGGTTCCACCACCGGCGCCATCATCTCCGACGCCGCCGACAACCAGGCCATCCTGGCCGAGGTCGCGGCATCCCGACTTACTGAGCGTGGCGCCACTCGCGGCGACGACCGTGTCTCGGAAGCCGCCATGGAAGACCGCAAGCGAGAGGGTTATTTCTGATGTCCGACCTATTGAGGCTGGCCACCGCCGGTTCTGTCGACGACGGCAAGTCAACGCTGGTCGGACGGTTGCTCTACGACACGAAGTCCGTGCTGGCCGATCAGATCGACGCGGTCACCCGCGCCTCGGTCGACCGTGGGCTGTCCACGCCGGACCTGTCGCTGCTCGTCGACGGCCTGCGCGCCGAGCGTGAGCAGGGCATCACCATCGACGTGGCCTACCGCTACTTCGCTACGCCCAAGCGGTCTTTCGTGCTCGCCGATACGCCGGGGCACGTGCAGTACACGCGCAACACGGTGTCGGGTGCGTCCACCGCGCAGCTGGTGATCCTGCTGACCGACGCGCGCAAGGGCGTCATCGAGCAGACCCGTCGGCATGCCGCGGTGCTCGCGCTGCTCGGTGTGCCACGGCTGGTGCTCGCGGTGAACAAGATCGACCTCGTCGACAATCCGGCCGAGGTGTTCGCCGAGATCTCCGCCGAGTTCAACGAGCTCACCTCGAAGCTGGGCTGGGCCACCGAGGACGTCATCGAGATCCCGGTCTCGGCGCTGCACGGCGACAATATCGCCAGCCGCTCCGAGAACACCCCGTACTACGACGGCCCCTCGCTGATCGAGCACCTGGAATCGGTTCCGACCGATGCTGACTCGACCGGCACGCACGCGCTGGGTCTGCGCTTCCCCGTGCAGTACGTGATCCGTCCGCGCACCGCCGAATACCCCGACTACCGGGGTTACGCTGGTCAGATCGCGGCCGGTTCGGTCTCCCCCGGTGACGAGATCGTGGTGCTGCCCTCGGGCAAGAAGACCACCGTCGAGCGCATCGACACCCCCGACGGTGAACTGGCCGTCGCGCAGGTCGGGCGCAGCGTGACGCTGATTTTGGCCGACGAGGTCGACATCTCGCGCGGCGACATCATCGCCTCGGTGCACGACGCACCGGAGTCGATCGACACCTTCGACGCGACCGTGTGCTGGCTCGGCGACAAGGGCCTGCGTCCCGGCGCTCGCCTGCTGCTCAAGCACGGCGCCAAGACCACCCAGGCCATCGTCGGCGCGCTCGTGGAGCGGTTCGACGAGCAGACGCTGACCGCGCAGCCGAGCCCGGAGTCGTTGGAGCTCAACGACATCGGTCGCGTCTCGCTGCGGCTGGCCGAGCCGATCCCGGCCGACGACTACCGCACCAACCGGCACACCGGTTCGTTCCTGCTGATCGACCCCGCCGGTGGCAACACCCTCGCGGCCGGCCTGGTCGGCGACGTGCTGACCTCGGTCGAGGTCGGTACCGCGGTCTGATGTATCGCCTGCCCGCCCCGCCGCGTGGTGCCGTTTCGGTGCCGCGCGGCGGTGGTGGGCCCGCGTTGATCGCGGTCGCGCACGGCAGTCGTGATCCGCGCTCGGCCGCGACAATGGCGGCGGTAGTCGACGAAGTGGCCGCTGCTCGGCCGGACAGCTGTGTCCGTCTCGCATTTCTGGATTTGAGCGAACCCTCTGTCGACGAGGTGGTCGACGAACTCGCCGCCCAGGGTCACGTCGACGTGATCGTCGTTCCCCTGTTGCTGGGCAACGCTTTCCACGCCCGCGTCGACCTGCCCGCCCTGCTGGCCGACGCCACCCGCCGCCATCCTCACCTGCGCCTCACCCAAGCAGCGGTACTCGGCCCCGATCCTCTACTCATCTCGGCCCTCGCCGACCGAGTCGCGACGGCCCGCCCAGCCCCGCTGATCGCTTCTGATTTCGACCTTCTGAGTGGCCCCGGGACTGCATCCGATTCCCTGACGCCAGTTCCTTCCGGTCTCGCACCGCTGAGCGTGGTGACACCTGCGAGTAGATCGTCGGGCGATCCGCTGCTGGGAATCGCCGTCGCCGCTGTCGGTTCCCGCGATGCCGCGGCCAATCGACGGACCGCGGTGGTGGCGCGACGACTGGCGACCCTGACCGGTTGCCCCACCGAAATCTGCTTCACCACAGTCGAACCCGGTGTTTCGCGGGCCGTCGAGCGTCTACTGACGCGCGGAGCCGAACGCATCGTGGTCGCGCCGTGGTTCCTGGCGCCGGGGCTGCTCACCGACCGGTTGGTCGCCGCCGCCCCCGAGGTCGTCCATGCCGACGTCGTCGGGGCGCACGCCGCGCTGGTCGACGTGATCTGGGCGCGGTACGACAACTCCGTCGCGACGGATCTCGAACTCTCCGCCTGATCCTGTTCAACCAGGTAGATCACCCCTGCTCGGCTCGCGGGCGGACAGATTCTCCGCGCCGTCCATCAGAGATATCAGTGATGTAGCTCACGCGGACCTTCCTCTTTACTGAATACCCCCTAGGGGTATATGTTCGCATCAGCGCAGAGCGATCCGAGAGAGGCGAACCGATGACCACCAACGCCCACGCCCACCACACCACCGACACGGTCGAGCACACGGCCACCGACAATCACCTGAACCACGCCGCCACCGGATTCGATGCCAATGGGCATGCGGCACACCAGGATCACGAGCGTCATCACGCCACCGGCAGCGTCACCACGCTCGAGGCGCACGCAGGTCACGCCGAACACGGCGGCGCACATGCAGGCCACGCTGGACACAGTGCCGCGCACGCAGATCACTCCGAACACGGCACCGCACACGCAGGTCACGACGAACACGGCGGTGCGCATGCCGGGCACGGGGCGGGTTTGCCTGGGGGCCTGCAGATTTCGCAGGACGGGTACACCCTCGACCTCGACACCACGATCGCCGAGCCCGGCCGGATCGACTTCCGGTTCCGAATCCTCGGACCGGACGGGTCGGCGGTGACCGAGTTCGACGCGATTCACGACCGGGAACTGCACCTGATCGTGGCGCGGCGCGAGTTGACCGGCTTCTGGCACGTACACCCGCGACTAGAATCGGACGGCACGTGGGTGATCCAGCTGGATCTGCCCGAAGCCGGGGCCTACCGGGTCTTCACCGACATCGCCCCCCGCGCACTCGGCCGCACCGTCACCCTCGGCGCCGATCTGGCGATCTCGGGACACTATGCGCCACAACCGGTTCCGCCAGTGAACCGCGCGACCGAGGTGGACGGCTACGAGGTGACCGTGGACGGCGAATTGCGCGCCGAGGGAGATCTACTGACGCTCACCGTACGCAAAGACGGCGAGCCGGTGACAGATCTACAGCCCTACCTGGCAGCTTTCGGCCACCTCGTGATCCTGCGCGCCGGAGACCTCGCCTACGTCCACGTCCACCCCAACGGCGAACCCGGCGACGGAATCACGCCCGCGGGCCCCGAAATCACCTTCCACACAGCGGTTCCCGGCCCCGGAACTTACCGCCTGTTCCTCGACTTCGAACACAACGCAGTAGTGCGAACCGCAGCATTCACCCTCACCGCTCCCCAGCCCGGCCACGGCCGTCATCACTGATCCGAGGGGAATCACCTCGACCCCGACCTCACACCTCGGCGCCGCTACCCATACCTGGTAGCGGCGCCGTTCTTGCCCCAACCACCGGGCAGCTGAACCACCGCAAGATTCGGCCGCCGACGACGTGCCGTCCCGCCGGGACGTCCCAGCTAAGCCTCAGTCGGTGTGTCCGACAACAACCGCCGCACGATCGTCTGAGCCGCTTCCACGCGGGCCGAATCACCAGTCTGATAGGCGATATTGGCCGCACTCACGATCGCGTCGAGTTCGAATACCAACAGGTCAGCCTCGGAATCGGCGAGTTCGCCCATCGCTTGCGCCTTGCGGACCTCCCCCGCGAGGAAGGTCAGCCAGCCGTCGTGGTCGGCGACGACAGCGTCGCGCACGGGGCCCGGTTTGCTGCTGAATTCGGTGAGGGTGGCGACCCGGAAGCAACCGCCAGGGAAGGGCGGATTCTCGATATGGGCGAACCAGCCGTCGACCATCGCGCGAACCCGGGCGCCGCCGCGTGGAACGCGCAGGCCAGGGGCGATCACTCGTTCGATGAAGATATCGCGGCCCGCTTGGACGGCGGCGAGCTGCAGGGCCTCCTTCGTACCGAACAGGGTGGCGATGCCGCTCTTGCTGATGCCGAGGTCGGTGGCGAGTCGGCCGATGCTCAGACCGTCGAGACCTTCGACGGAGGCGAGTTCGGCGGCGCGACGGGCGATGGTGGCGCGGGCACGGGCACCCTTGGCCAACCGTTGGTCGCTCGGCTCCGTCAGCTGGGTCATGTGAATCATTGTTCCACCTCCGGGTTGCCAAGGCGAACGATCGGTCGTACTTTAATTTACGAACGATCGTACGTTCTTATTTCTGCTCCCGAAGGAACCTCGCATGACCGATGTGTCAGCTCGGCCCGAAGATCCACTCAGCACAGCCGACTCCGGCGCCGCGGGTCGCACCCTCGCGGTGGCCGCGGGCGCGGCATTCATCGCCTTCCTCGACCTCTCCGTCGTCAATATCGCGTTCCCGACGATCGCCGAGAGCTATCCCGGCACCGCCACCGGCACCCTGACCTGGATCGTCAGCGGCTACGCCATCGCGTTCGCGGCGCTGCTCACCCCGGCCGGGCGCATCGCCGACGCCTGGGGACGTCGTCGTCTGTTCGCCGTGGCGCTGGCCGGATTCGCCGTCACCTCACTGCTGTGCGGGCTCGCACCCAGCGCGGACTGGCTCATCGCGGGACGTGTCCTGCAGGGCATCGCGGCGGCGTTCATGGTGCCCGCGGCGCTCGGTTTGGTGCTGGCGGCCACACCACGGGCGAAAATCGGTGCCGCCGTCGGCGCCTGGTCCGCGGCCGGCGGGTTCGCGGCGGTGGTCGGCCCGGCACTCGGCGGGGCGCTGGTCGAGGCGTTCGGCTGGCGGGCGGTATTCCTGATCAATGTGCCGATCGCGGTGGCGCTGATCGTGCCGGGCCTGCGGCTGCCCGGCGGCGACAAGGCCACCGGTGACACCGCACTGCCCGATCCGCTCGGCACGCTGGCTGTCGCGATCGGCCTCGGGGCGATCGTCGCCGCCGTCACCGAAGGTCAGTCCTGGGGTTGGACCGCGCCCGGCACACTCGTCGCGTTGTTCGGCGGCATCGCGCTGACGGTGTTCGCGCTGGTTCGCTCGCGACGGCACGCCAACCCGGCGGTCGCGGTCTCGCTGTGGCGTGAACGGCAATTCGCGCTCGCGAACGCGGGGTCTTTCCTGTTCGGTGCGTCGATGTTCGCGTGGCTGCTGGCCGGGCCGCTGTTCCTGAATGCGATCTGGGAATACTCCGTGCTCGAGTCGGCGGCGGCGTTGACCGTCGGCGCGGTGGCGTCGATGGTGACCGCCGTTGTCGCCGGCCGGATCACGACACCGAACGGGCAACGGTGGGTGGGCGTGCTCGGTGGACTGATGTCGACCGCGGCCCTGGTCTGGATGAGTACCAGCGCCTTCGGTCCCGAACCCGCGCTATGGACGGCCTGGGTGCCTGCCGGTCTGCTCGGCGGGGGCGGGATCGGCATCATCGTCACCGTCCTCGGCACCGCGGCGGCGAGTTCTGTTCCGCCACAACAGTTCGCGGCGGGCATCGGCATGAATCTCACCGCCCGACAGGTGGGTGGCGCACTCGGCATCGCCGTGCTGGCGGCGCTGTTCTCCGCGATCTCCGACGACCCGCTGCGCGCGTTTCACACTCTGTTCGCGGTGTGCGCGGGGATCAATATCGCCGTCACCCTGCTGCTCGCACTGCCCCGTTCGACCGACTGAATCAGGAGCGACATGTCTTCCAGCACACCACTTTCCGTGGACTTCCCGACGGAAGCCGACGATCCGCTGGTACTGCCACCGGAGCAGCTCACCGCACTGCTCGCCGGGGCGCCGTGGCACCGTTTCGCGGTGCTCGGTGACTCCATCGCCGCAGGCACCGGCGATCCGAGTCCCGGTTACGCCCCGACCGGCTGGGCCGACCGCGTCGCGGCGAACCTTCGCTCGGTGAATCCCGCACTCGCCTACCGCAATACGGGCCGGATCGGTGCGACCAGCGCGCAGGTGATCGACCGGCAGCTCGCCGAAATCCTGGAATTCGAACCGGATCTCGTGCACGTCAGCTGCGGTGGCAACGACCTGTTCACGGCGGGCGGTGATGTCGATCGACTCCACGCGAATCTGTCGACCATCCTCACCGCCCTGACCGCCGCCGGAGCACAGCTGTCGATTTTCACGATGGCCGACGTGTGGTCCGTCGAACGGATGGCGCCGATGCGGGCCATGCGGCCGCGGATGATCGAACTCAACGAGGTGCTGCGGGCGGTCGCCACCGAGTTCGACGCGGCACTCACCGAGCTCTGGGACCACCCGCTGCAGTCGCGACGCGAGTTGATGAGCGCGGACCTCATCCACTTCACCACGAGCGGACAGGCGGTGCTGGCCGGCGAGGTGGTCCGGACGCTGGCCGAGCTGATCGACAGGTCGTAGTGAGTGCGGGGCGGTCGAAGGGGGATCGCCCCGCACTCAGCTGTTATTCCGCACCAAGGCAGTACCGAGTGCTACCAATTCGGATCTGATCTCGGCAGGGCCGACGACCTCGACGTCAGCGCCCCAGCCCGCCAGTTGCCTGGCGAGCATCTTCGCGGTGTCGGCGGTGATCTGTGCGTGTACCCGGCCGTCCGGGGACGGGCCGAGCAGGGTGCAGTTGCGGCCCTGTTGGTCGGCCAGGATGGGGGCCAGTTGCGGGGAGACCACGACCGTTGCGGCGATGGCGGCGCGGCGACCCTCCATCTGCTCGACGATCTGCGACCACTCGGCGTGGAGGTCGAAATCTGTTGGTCTGTCGAATGTTTCATTCAGGATTTCGACATCTACGATGCGGTCGAGGCGGAAGGTTCGCTGGCCTCGGTCGGTTCCCGCGATGAGGTACCAGGCCGTTTCCTTTTCGACCAGGCCCCATGGATCGATCGTGCGAACGGTGCGGGCACCCTTGCTCGAATAGTCGATGCGGACGCGGCGGCGATCCACTACCGCCCGCTGGACTGCCTCGAGTACCGCGGGTGCTTGTGGATCCGGGCGGCCCCAGCGGGCCGGATCGACGACGACGGCGTCGGCCGCGGCGGCCGCATCCGCGCGGAAGGTGTGCGGCAGGGCCCGAACCAGTTTGCGCAGCGCCGACTTCAGTTCGGGGGCGGCTTGGGCCGCAGGGCCCGCGAGCAGGAACAGCGCCCTGGTCTCCCCCGCCGTGAGGCCGGACAGGTCGGTGCGGGCGCCGCCGATCAGCGACCATCCGCCACCGCGACCCGACTGCGGGTAGACCGGGATGCCCGCGGCCGACAAGGCCTCGAGGTCGCGCCGGGCCGTCGCCACCGACACCTCGAGTTCGGCGGCGACCTGGGCGGCGGTCACGCGCCCGCGCGCCTGCATCAACAGCAGGGTGGCTACCAATCTGTCCGCTCGCATACTCGGTGATTCTGCCGAACAAAGTGCTCATTCGGTGAGCACTTTGGCTGGCATCGTCGTTCTCGACACCATCGACCGACCTTCAGGAGCTGACATGCTGCGCGGAATGGCAACCACCACCTACTACGCCGACGATCTGACCGCCGCCAAGGACTGGTACAGCGAATTTCTCGGCATCGCACCGTATTACGAGGTGCCGGGCGGGTACTACGAGTTCCGGGTCGGTCCGATGCAGGCCGAGCTGGGGATCATCAACCGCGCCTATGCCCCGTTGGGGGCACGGAACGCGCCGGGCGGAGGCGGAGTGGTTTTCTGGCAGGTCGACGATCTGGCGGCGACCTTCGCCCGGCTGCTCGAGCTGGGCGCGAGCGAGTACGAGCCGATCACCGAACGCGGGGAGGGTGCGGGTTTCGCGACGGCGGCGGTAGTGGATCCGTTCGGCAATGTGCTCGGGATCATGTCGAACCCGCATTTCGTGGCGATGACGGCGCGGGTGTCGGCCTAGGCGTTCCGCGCGGTCTCGGGTGCCGACACCGGCGAGGCGGCGGTGAGCGGCGTTGGGGTCTAGGCGAACCAGCGTTCGAGGACGGTGGCGACGCCGTCCTCGCTGACGTGGCCGGTCACCTCGTCGGCCAGTGCGAGGACGTCTTCGGGCGAGCCTGCCATGGCGACCGAGTGTGCTGCCCAGCGCAACATTTCGCGATCGTTGAAGCCGTCGCCGATGGCCAGGGTCGACTCGGGTTCGACGCCGAGCAGGAGCCGGAGTTGTTCCAGCGCCCAGCCTTTGGAGACGCCGCGGCGGGAGACGGTGAGCCAGGGGCCGTACTCGCCGTGCACCCAGGAGGCATCGGGGACATCGAAAGTTTCGAGCAGACGCAGCATTTCCTCAGCACTGCCAGCGGGCCACCAGCCATTGAGGCGTGGGGTGGGCAGGCTGCTCAGCGTCCGATGGTCGACGAGCCGGAAGTCGCCGATCGAGTACTCCCCCGGCCCGTGCCCGGTCGCCCAGATCCCGACGCCGACCTGTTCGGCGGCGAAGACCATCTCCGGGAACAGCGCGCGCAGGGCGAGGACGGCCGGTCCCGGATCGAACGATTGGATCGCGACCGGTTCGCCGCGCGCCACATCGACGTGCACGGCACCGTTGGAACACAACGCGTGCCCCTCGGACAGTCCGAGCTCGGACAACACCGGGCGCGTGGTGAGCACCGTGCGCCCGGTTGTCACCACCACGTGCGCCCCCGCCGAGACCGCCGCCCGCACCGCCGCACCCACCCGCGCACTGATCCCGACCCCCGTCGACAGCAGGGTCCCGTCCACATCCAGCGCGATCAATTTCGGCGCGCCCCCACTTGAAGCCACCGCCCCATTCTGCCCGCCCGCACCGACACCCACCTCGGTTCCCCACCAGCCCGACCACGTCACCAACCGAACCGGCCTGCTCCACAGCGAATTCGGACGACTCGACCACTGATGACAGACGCCATCCAGACCGGCCGCACGGAGCTGAACCGCACCGAACATGGCATAGCGCATGTGAGGCCCGCCTGGCCGTTGCGCCGGCACGTCACCGAATCCGGTTGCAGCACAGTGCCGTCGGCCCGCAGACGTGACGGCGCCGGTGTGCGTGGCGATCGGTCAGCGACCGGATTCACCTGCCGCCCCAGTCACTGCGCCGGTGCCGCCGACTCGGCGAAAGCCGCCTTGCCACCGTCGCCGATCGCCCGCAGATGCGACGGCGCCGGGCGGATCGGTCAGCGACCGGATCCGCCGCCACCGCCACCGCTGCCGCCACTTCCACCGCTACCGCCGCCGCTGGAGCCGCCTGACGAGCCGCCGCTGTCCGATCCTCCGGAGGACGTGCTACCACCGGACGACGCTCCACCGGAGGAGGCGCCGCCCGAGGATGCACCGCCGCCTGACGTACCACCGCTCGACGCACCACCACCTGAGCCACCGCCACTGGACGTACCGCCGCCCGATGTCCCCCCGCCCGACGCACCGCCATCGCTACCACCGCCCGACGCACCACCACCACCTGATGCACCACCACCCGACGCACCGCCGTCACTGCCACCACCCGACGCACCGCCACCGGACCCACCGCCGTCGCTACCACCACCCGACGCACCGCCACCGGACCCACCGCCGTCGCTACCACCGCCCGATGCACCACCACCGGAGGCCCCGCCACCGGTAGCACCGCCGGAAGTGTCGCCGCCGGTAGCTCCGCCGGATGTGTCCGTGCCGCCGGTCGAACCTCCGGTCGCACCGCCGTCGGTCGTGCCTCCGGTCGGCGTCCCGCTCGATCCGCCGGTCGAGGTACCGGTGTCGGAAGGCGTTGTACCCGTGCCGGATCCACCTGTCGGGGTCGATCCGCCGGTGTCGGTCGAGACGCCGCCTGTGCTCGGCGCCGACGTGCCGTCGGTCGGCGCAGTGCCAGGCGCGGGAGCTGTGCCTGGCAGCGTGCCTGGCGCGGTGGCGCCGGGTGCGGTGGGAGTGCCGGGCGCTTCGGGAGTCCCGGGGACCGGGCCGGGGGCCGAGATCGGGCCGCCGCTCGGGAGTTCGGGGGCGCCGGGGTTGGTCGGGGTGTTCTGGGGTTGGCCGATCTGCAGGTCGAACGGTAAGGGGTTGATGAAGCGGGCCGGGTCGCCGTAGGTGGCGCGGGCGAGAAGTGTGGACTTGCAGTCGTTGCGAACGTCCTGATGACCGGGGCCACCGCGGTCGGCACCGGCGCCGGTGTAACTGCCGGTGCGGGATTTGGGGCCGGGAGTGGTCGCGGGGGCGATGAAGTTCTCGTAGGCGCTGCGGACCGCGGCCGCGCCTGCCAGCTGGATGCGGCCGGTGACGGGGTCCACGTCGGTGATTAGGCCCGCGTTCTTAGCGGCGAGCAGGTCGGCGCTCATGTCGTAGAGCAGCGCGTCGACGGGGGCGCCGAGGGCGGGGAAACGGTCGAGGACCGGCATCAGACCGGGATCGAAGGGGCTGCCGAAGACCGTCATCGCCGACATGGCGAGCGCGGAAACCACGGCGGCGCTGGAGAACACCGCCACGTGCGGCACCGTGCCACCGCTCTGCTGTTCGGGCGCGAACGTGCGAGCGGCCAGTCCGGCGGCACCGGCGGCGATCACCTGACCGGGGTCGGCGACGGTGACCAGCGGTACCCCGAGTTCGGCGAGGGTGCGCGCCACTTCGGGCGGGCGGGAGGCACCGCCGACGACGAGGATGCGCGACAGGTCCGCCAGCCGCAGGCCCGCCGCGGCCACGCTCTTGCTCACCAGCGGGAAGGTGTCGCGGATGTGCTCGGCGCGCAGCGCGTCGATGTTCACCATGGAGGTGAGGGTCTGGGTCGCGCGACCCTGGCCCGGTTCGCCCGCGTACCGGGCGACCATCTCGCCGAGCGGCTTGCCACCGAAATCGCTGGACCGCGTCGGCGTTCCGATCATCGGGTGGTGTGGCCAGTCGGGGCCGACGCGCAGCACGGTCAGGTCGAGGCTGGTGGCTCCGAGGTCGTAGACGAGCACGAAGCCCGATTCCAGTGGGCCGCTGTCGATCTCCAACCATTCCGCGGCCGCGACCGGCTCGGGGACCAACAGGACCTCACCGGCGCCCGCGAGGTGCAGGGCCTGGCCGAGTAACGAGACCTGTTTGTCGGAATAGACAGCGGGATAGGTCAACACGATCCCGGCCGGTGGTTCGGCCAGCTCGATCAGACCGGTGACCACCGCGGCGATCAGGTTGGTCGCCGAATAGAACCGTCCACCCATCACCATCGGTTCCGTCTCGCGGGTGAGGTCCGCGAAATCGGTGATCGCCGAGGCGAAGTCGTTGATGGCGCCGATGCGGGGCCTGCCCGCGTCGTCGAATGTCAGTGCGGTGCGGCGTGTGCGCACCGTCGGCTTGGCCGGATCGTCGGCGACCACCGCCGAAATCGCATTGACCGCACCGATACTCAAGCCCAGACCTCTGGTCATGTTTTGCTATCCCGTCAACGCACCGTGACCACGTCCAGCACGCGAGCGCACCATGTGGCCGCGGTCGTCTTCCAAACAGCTCGCCTAGATTAACTGGCACGTCCGCGAATTGCTGCCTGATTGATACGAAAAGCGCAACCATGCGTCGCCACAAGAGCATTCATGCAGGTGACATGGTTGAAGGTTAAATATCCACCCCCCTGAACGTCGCATTAGGGGATCGCAGACTCCGAGAGGCAGCTACCTGCGAGTAATCAGGCGAGGGTTCCAGTAAATACATTCTTGGAGTTTGTTATTGCCGCCAATAGTCCACTTACCGACCGGTAACCAATTCATTTTCTACCTGCCGGATTTCACTGACGGTGAATTGCGTTCCCGCATATCGCAGTAGGCCTGCTTTTGATGACACATCAACGCAGTGACCGATTCCCGCCAGCACCGCCGAGTGCCCGCCGGTTGACTGAAAGAGCGGAGAGGAACCGGCTCCCGAACTCGCGAAACTTCCAGGGAAAGAAGGCACTACGCATGTCCACTCGATTCGCCGACCAGGTCGTTCTCATCACCGGCGCGAGCTCCGGGATCGGCAAGGCGGTCGCACTGCGGGTCGCGTCCGAAGGCGCCGCCGTAGTGCTCGGGTCGCGCGGCAAGGACCAGGGCGAGCAGGTCGCCGAGCAGATCAGGGCGGCGGGCGGACGCGCGCTGTTCGTCTCTACCGATGTCACCGTCGACGCCGACGCCGAACGACTCACCCAGGCCGCGCTCACCGAATACGGCCGCCTCGACGCGGCATTCAACAACGCGGGGGCGGTGAACGCCTTCGGACCGATCGCGCAGATCGACGACGTGTCATGGCGCTCCGACATGGACCTCAACCTCGACAGCGTCTTCTACGGTCTGCGCCACCAGGTTCCGGCCATCACCGCCGCCGGCGGCGGCGCGATCCTGAACAACGCCTCCAACCTCGGCGTGGTCGGAATGGCACAGGTGGCGCCGTATGTGGCGGCCAAGCACGCCGTGATCGGGCTGACCAGGTCGGTCGCGCTCGAGACCGCGGCGGCGGGCGTTCGGGTCAACGCGCTGGTGTCCGGCGCGGTCGACACCCCGGCCTTCCGCGCCTCGATGGGCGCGACGCCCGAGGGCGAGGCCGCCATCGCGGCACTGCATCCGATGGGCCGGATCTCCCAACCCGACGAGATCGCCGCGGTGTGCGCGTTCCTGCTCAGCCGGGAAGCGTCGTTCGTCACCGGGGCCGCCATCGCCGCCGACGGCGGCTTCACCGCGCAGTAGAAACGAGCAAGGCCCGCAACGTCTCCCAGTGACGTTGCGGGCCTTGTCCGTTGTGCGAGTCAGCCGCGAGTGAAGATGCTCTTGAACGAGCGCTCGTGCCGCGGCGCCACGGCGCCACCGGCCACCGCCTGCGGACGACGCGCGTGCACGAGCCGGTCGAACTCGGCCGCGTCGCGCACCGGCGCACGCAGCTTGCCTGCGTTGAAATCATCGGCGAGCTGCTGCACGGTTTCCTGCGCACACGACTTGTTGGTCCCGATGAAACCGGTCGGGCCGCGCTTGATCCAGCCGGTCACGTACGTGCCGGGGAAGACCTCGCCACCGGGCGCGGTGAGCACCCGGCCCGCCTCGTTCGGAATCACCGCACGGGCGTCGTCGAACGGCAGATCCACGGTCGGCACCCCTCGGTAGCCGACCGAGGTGAGCACGACGCCTGCCTCGAGCAACGCGGTGTCGCCGGTCGGCGTGGCAACCACGCGACCTTCGGCATCGGCGACGAGTTCGTTGCGCTCCACCCGCACCCCGGTCACCGTGTCGGTGCCGACGATCTCCACCGGCGAGGACAGGTAGCGGAACACGATGCGCTTACGCGCACCGAACGGACGATTCGCGACGCTGTGCAGCAGGCGCAGCTTCTGCTCGACCTTGTACGGCAGGTCGGGCGTGACCGCGGGCAGTTCACCCTCGATCGCGATGTCGATATCGGCGGCCAGCAGGCCGACGAACTCGGGCACCGTGAACGCCGACTCCGCCGGGCCACGACGGCCCAGGATCACGACCTCTTCGATCTTGCTCTCGTGCAAGGCCTTCAGCGCGTACGGCGCGATATCGGTGTTGGCGAGCAAGGCCGGATCGACGGTCAGGATGCGAGCCACGTCGAGGGCGACGTTGCCGTTGCCGACGATGACGACCCGCTTCTGGTTCAGATCGAAGGTGTCGTCGGCGTGGTCGGGATGGCCGTTGTACCAGGCGACGAAGTCGGTGGCCGACACATTGCCCGCCAGACCCTCACCCGGAATGTTCAGCTTGCGATCCGAGGACGCGCCCACGGCGTAGATCACGCCGTGGAAGTGCTCGAGCAGCTCGGCGTGGCTGATGTGCTTGCCGATCTCGACATCGAGGTAGGTGCCGAAATCGTCCTGCTTCGACATGATGTCGAACAGATCGGCGACCTTGCGCGTGTGCTTGTGATCGGGCGCGACACCGAGCCGGGCCAGACCGTAGGCCTGCGGCAGCCGGTCGAACATCGTGACCGCGACGCCGGGCTGGGTGAGCAGCTCGTCGGCGGCGTACATCGCCGACGGGCCCGAACCCACGATGGCGACGCGCAGCGGGGAACGCTGCGTGTCGATCGCGGGCGGCATCACCGGTGCGGCCAGCGTCGGCCGGTCGCGTTGGACCCGGTAGAAATCAGCGTTGATCTCGATGAACGGCTTCTGCTCCTCGGTCAGCTTCTTGGAGGAAGTGATCGCGTCGACAGGGCACGCAGTGGCGCAGGCGCCACAGTCCACGCAGGCGGCCGGATCGACGTACAGCATTTCTGCGGTACGGAAATCCGGCTCGTCCGGCGTCGGATGAATGCAGTTGACCGGGCATGCGTAGACGCACGAGGCGTCACTACAGCATGACTGGGTGACAACGTATGGCATATATCTATCGTCTCAGGCAGCGTGCTTCGCAGAGCGCTTGGGCTCCGAGCGGTACCGGCTGGACGGGCCGTCGATACCGAGCAGCTTCCACACCTTGCGGGCGACCGGGTTCATCAGACCGATCTCCTCGGCCAGCGCGCGCACGTCGACGTAGTAGTCGGCGAAGGTCCGCTTGGCTTCCTTGGAACCGTAGAACAGGTCCTTGCGAACTTCGGTCGGCATGTCGAACTGCTTGAAGAACGACTTCGGCGGGGTCGCGATCGCACGGCCGAGGACGAACATGATGATCGGCATGGCGATCGACAGCACGGCCTTGTTGAGCGCGGGCTGAGCCGGGACGTTCTTCTTCAGGAACTCGTGGGCGAAGGAGATGTGGCGCGCTTCCTCGGCCACGTGGATCGCCATCACGCCGCGCATGATCGGGTGGATGTCGTCACCCGAGCGCAGGATGTCCTTCTGGATGTGGTCGATCGGCTCCTCGCCGGCGAGCACGGCCATGAAGAAGAAGTTCGGCATGAACGCACCGACGGGCGCGGCCAGGTGGCGCAGCGAGCGTACGAGCGGGTTCATGCCCGGCACGTCGGCGACGCGGTTCACCATCTCCTGGAACATCAGGGTGTGATTGTGCTCTTCGATCATCTCGTGCGAGCAGTACCGGAACTCCGGGTCGTTGTTGGCCAGGTTGAATATGTGCTGCATCATGCCGATGATCAGGATGGCCTCGAACTGCAGGCCGACCTTGGCGACATTGGCCTGGCGGACCTTGCCGATGGCGATCTTCTGCTCCAGCGGCAGCGCCTGGTACCAGGGGTGGCGACCGATGGGGTCGGCCGAGGTGACCAGGACCCAGCGCTCGGGCTTGCAGTCGGGATCGAAGTCGGGGGCGTCCCAGTCGATGTCCTCGAACGGGTCGAAGTGGCGATCGACCGATGCCTCGGACAGCATCAGCAACTTCTCGGCGTACGCCTGAGCCTCTGCGACTACAGGATCGACGTCAGGGGTGGTGGGCGCAGACATCGTCGTCACTGCCTCTCCTCTAGGGACGTTTACTGTTTCCAATGGTTACACCTACGACGAGTCACGTCAACTCCGTGAATCACCGAATTTCGGGTGTCCGGCCCGTCAAAAGTGCAGTTGAGAAAGCTACTGGCCAGTAATAGTGGCTCTACCTGTGACACTGCGTCATGCACAGTTGCCGCGAGGCGGCGGTGAGACACCCGAAATTCGTCTCGATTCGAGCGCGTCGCGGCGGTCCGCGAACCTCCGGTACCGGTTAACCTGCGCCGATATCTTCACGCGACACCGACGCACCGCCGGCAGCCGACGACAACGGGGCCCGTCGACGCTGTGTCGACGAGCCCCGTGCGGAAGCGGGAGATCAGTCCTGCGGCAGATCCGGGATACGGGTGGCGCGGGCGTAGACGGTCTCGCCCTCCGCCAGGTGCAGGGCCGCAGCATCACCGCGAGTTACCTGCGCGGCGAACTGGTCGCCGGTGGCGGCGTTGCGCAACTCGAGGCGCACCTCGAAGCCGAGGCGCACGATCCGTTCGACGGTGGCCCTGGTGACGCCCGCCGATTCCGCAGTGCCCTCGTGCTCGGCCATCGCCATGGACGGATCGCGGCCCACGCGGATGTCGTGCGGGCGGACCAGGTGGCCGTTGAGCCGGGCGACCGCGCCGAGGAACGACATCACGAACTCGTTGGCGGGCCGGTCGTAGACCTCCTCGGGCGAACCGACCTGCTCGATGCGGCCCTTGTTCATCACCGCGATCCGGTCGGCGACGTCGAGGGCTTCCTCCTGATCGTGGGTGACCAGGACGGTGGTCACGTGGACCTCGTCGTGCAGTCTGCGCAGCCACTGGCGCAGATCGGTGCGCACCTTGGCGTCCAGGGCGCCGAACGGCTCGTCCAGCAGCAGCACCTGCGGGTCGACGGCCAGCGCGCGGGCCAGTGCCATGCGCTGACGCTGACCACCAGAGAGCTGTGCCGGGTAGCGGTGCTGGAAACCGTCGAGGCCGACGATGCCGAGCAGTTCGTCGACGCGCTTGTCGATCTCCTTCTTCGGCCGCTTGCGGATGGTGAGGCCGAAGGCGACGTTGTCACGCACGGTCATGTGCTTGAACGCGGCGTAGTGCTGGAAGACGAAGCCGATATCGCGCTTCTGCGGCGACACGTGGGTCACGTCGTTGCCCGCGATCATCACCACGCCCGAGTCGAGGGATTCCAGCCCGGCGATCGAGCGCAGCAGCGTCGACTTGCCCGAGCCGGACGGGCCGAGCAGGGCGGTGAGTTCGCCGGACGGGATGTCGATGCTGACGTCGTCGAGGGCGGCGAAAGAACCGTAGTTCTTGCGCGCGTTGGTCACGGTGATCATTCGGTGCCCCGCTTGCGTTCGAGGAGAGTCATCAGGAGGAGCACGACCAGGGCCATGCCCATGAGGAGAGTGGCCGCGCTGTAGGCGCCGAAGGTGTTGTGGTCGTTGATATAACGGCCGTGCACCAGCAGGGTCAGCGTCTGGGACTTGCCGGGCAGCGCGGTGGAGACCATGATCACCGCGCCGAATTCGCCCAGCGCGCGGGCCACGGTGAGCACGACGCCATAGGTGAGGCCCCACCGGATGGCGGGCAGGGTGATGCGCCAGAAGGTCTGCCAGCGCGAGGCGCCGAGGGTGGCCGCGGCCTGCTCCTGATCGTCACCGATCTCGTGCAGCACCGGTTCCACCTCACGCACCACGAACGGCAGCGTGACGAAGATGGTTGCGATCACCATGCCGGGCAGGCTGAAGATCACCTTGAAGCCCAGTGATTCCAGCCCGCCGAACCAGCCGCCCGCACCCCACAGCAGGATCAGCGACACACCGACGACCACCGGCGACACCGCGAACGGCAGATCGACGATGCCCTGCATCAGGCTGCGCCCGGGGAACTTGCTGCGCACCAACGCCAGCGCGGTGACCACGCCGAAGACCACGTTCAGCGGAACGACGATCGCCACGATGATCATCGACAGCTGGAACGCCGAGATCGCCGCGGGCGTGGTGATCGAGTCGATGAACGTGCCGATCCCCCGCTCGAAGGTGCGCACCAGGATGATCACCAGCGGCAGCACCAACAGGATGAGCAGGTACCCCAGCGCGACGGTGCGCAGCGAGATCCTGGTCGATGCGGACAGTTTCATCGGGCCGCCTCTTCCTTACGCGAGGAACGTTCGGCGAGAATCCGCAGCACGAGCAGGCTGACGAACGAGATCACCAGCAGCGCCACCGACACCGCCGCCGCGTTGACCGGCCGGTCGACCTCGATCTGCTGCTGGATGTACTGCGAGGTCATCTGGGTTTCGCGCGGGATGTTGCCGCCGATCAGCACCACCGAGCCGTATTCGCCGATCGCCCTGGCGAAGGCGAGGCCGCCGCCGGAGATGATCGCCGGCGCCAGCGTGGGCAGCACGATGCGGCGGAAGGTGATCCAGTTACTCGCACCCAGTGACAGGGCGGCCTGCTCGACTTCCTTGTCCACCTCGATCAGCACCGGCTGCACCGAGCGCACCACGAACGGCAGCGTGACGAAGGCCAGCGCCACCACCAGACCGGGCTGGGTGGCGTTGAGATGGATGTCGACGGGGCTGTTCGGGCCGTAGAGCGAGAGCAGCACGATCGAGGCGACGATGGTGGGCAGGGCGAACGGAAGGTCGATCAGCCCGTTGACGATGCCCTTGCCGGGGAACTCGTCGCGTACCAGCACCCAGGCGATCAGGGTGCCCATCACCACATTGATCACGGCCACGACCACCGAGACACCAACGGTGATGCGCAACGAGTCGAGCGCCGCGGGCGCGGTGACCGCGTCCCAGAAACCCGACCAGCCCTCTTCGAAGGAGCTGACCGTGAGCGCGGCCAGCGGCAACAACACGATGACGCTGAGCCACAGCACCGCGACGCCGATACCGAAGGGTCCGACCGAGCCGGTGACGCGTAACCACGACCAGCGAGGTCCGCGCGAGGTCGGCGGCTTTTTGTCCAGTTTCACGGCACCGCCAGGATCGGAGGCATCTCCGGTCCCGGCGGGCCCACTGCTGTCAGTCACAGTTGTCCAGTATCGCGTGTGATCGGGGTCACCGACTACTTGGTGGCCGCGTCGTAGATGACGGCGACCTTGCCGGTGCCCTGCGCGAACAGGTCCTTGTCGACGGCCTTCCAGCCACCGAGGTCGTCGATCGTCCACAGCTTGGCCGGGGTCGGGAAGTCCTTGGCGAACTCGGCGGCGACCTTCGGGTCGACCGGACGGAAGCCGGCCTGCGCCCACGACTTCTGGCCCTCGGGGGTGAACAGGAAGTCGCGGAACGCGGTGGCCTTCGGCAGGTTCTTGGAGTTCTTCAGCACCGCGACCGGGTTCTCGATCTTGAAGGTGGTCGGCGGGTTGATGTGTTCGATCGGGTCGCCGTTGCGCTCGGAGAAGATGGCCTCGTTCTCGTAGCTCAGCAGCACGTCACCGGTGCCCTGCAGGAAGGTTTCGGTGGCTTCGCGGCCGGACTTGGGCTGCACCTTCACGTGCTCGGGCGAGATGAGCTGCGTCAGGTAGTCCAGGCCCGCCTGCGGGTTCTTGCCGCCGTCGCTCTTCGCGGCGTAGGGGGCGAGCAGGTTCCACTTGGCCGAACCCGAGCTGAACGGGTTCGGGGTGACGACCTCGATACCCGGCTTGAGCAGGTCGTCCCAGTCCTTGATGCCCTTGGGGTTGTCCTTGCGGACGACCAAGGTGACGACCGAGCCGAAGGGGATGCCCTTGGTGGCGTCGGCGTTCCAGCTCTCGTCGACCAGGCCAGCGTCGACCAGGCGGGTGATGTCGGGTTCGACGGAGAAGTTCACGACGTCGGCCTCGGCGCCGTCCTTGACCTTGCGCGACTGGTCGCCCGAGGCGCCGTACGAGGCCTGAACCTGCACGCCCTTGCCCGCGTCGGTCTTGTTGAACTCGGGCACGACCTTGTCGAAGCCCGGCTTCGGGACGGCGTAGGCGTAGAGATTGAGGGTGCCCCCGCTGCCGTCGGCCACGCCTGCGCCGCCGTCGGTCGAGTCGCTGGCGCCACCGCCGCAGGCGGTCAGCGCGACCGCGGCGACAGCAGTGACGGCGATGGCGGCGGCGCGGCGGCGCGAGCCGATCCAGGTGTTGCGAGACATCGGGATGAACCTTTCGGGAAAGGACCTGCGGCACAACGGCTTTCGTGGCGGCAGGGACTGCTCGTGTCGATCGGTAGACCTGTCGTGTGAGGATGCACGACAGTTGGCGCGACTCGGGCTCGATGGCCCCCGGAGTTACGGACTACGACTGCGAAAGGAAAGCGCGCGCCAGTCTACTGGGCAGAAACGCGCAGACGAGTCCGGTGGCCGATCATCGACAGAGGATGTCGGCGACGGCGAGGTTGCCGACAGCGATCAACGCCAACTCATGGCGGATCTGCGGGGCGACACTCGACGACACAAGGCAGACTGTAGCAGATCGGTACATGATGATCGCAATCAACGAGAGTTCCACAACCAGGGGGGATTTCATCCTATGACCATGGCTCCAGACCGGGTCCGCACGCGTTTTCCGGAGATCAGCACGCGCGCTTGGGAACACCCGGCCGACCGCACCGCGCTGGTGGCACTGCGCTCGCTCAGCGGGTTCGACACGGTACTGAAGGCACTGTCGGGGTTGCTGCGGGAACGTCAGCACCGGCTGATGTACCTGGCGACCGCCGTGCGGGTCGACGACCGCCAGTTCCGCACCCTGCACCAGCTGCGCGCGGACTGCGTCGGCGTACTCGACGCCCAGTCCACGCCGGAGATGTTCGTGCTGCAGGACCCGTCGGTGAACGCGTTCACCATCGGCATGGACAAGCCGTTCATCGTGCTCACCACCGGCCTGCTCGAACTGATGGACACCGAGGAGCTGCGCTTCGTCGTCGGCCACGAACTCGGCCACGCCCTGTCCGGGCACGCGGTGTACCGCACGATGCTCATGCACCTGATGCGCCTGTCGGCCTCGGTCGGTTGGATGCCCGTCGGCGGCTGGGCGCTGCGCGCGATCGTGGCCGCGCTGATGGAATGGAGCCGCAAGTCGGAACTGTCCGGCGACCGCGCGGGCCTGCTGTGCAGCCAAGACGTAGAGGCCTCGGTGCGCGTCCACATGAAAACCGCCGGTGGCGCGTGGCTGCACGAGATGAACCACGCCGCCTTCCTCGACCAGGCCGACGACTACATGCGCTCAGGCGACCTCCGCGACGGCGTCCTCAAGCTCCTCAACCTGGAACTACAGTCCCACCCCTTCTCGGTCCTACGCGCCGCCGAACTGCGCCGCTGGATCCAGTCCGGCGACTACGACCGCGTACTCGGCGGCACCTACCCCCGCCGCGAACAAGACCGCAACGCCAGCATCACCGAAGAGGTCAAAGAAGCCGCCCGCCACTACCGCGAATCCTTCGACCAGTCCGAGGACCTCCTGGTCCGCACCGTCCGCGACCTAGGCCGCGACGTAGGCTCAGCAGTCAACACAGTCGGCCAAGAATTCGGCCGCACAGTAACCGACCTGGGCAAACGCTTCGAAGACTGGCGCAAGAACTAGCCGCTGCGACGGCGCGGGCTGAAGCTCGCGCCGATCAGCGCGTGAAGAACCAGGCGATGACGACCAGAACGAGCAAGGCGATGAGTGCGAGCTGAACGCGAGAACGTGGCATCAGCGGGCACCACTGCCGACAGTCGGGCGCTCGGCGGCAGTCACCGGCACCGGCTCGACACGCTCATCCCGCCCCAACGCCCGGAACACCGCCCGCAAACTGCGATCGAGCAGGAAGGCGATGGCAAAGCTGATCGGCACCATCCCGACCAGCACCACGAGGAACTGCGGAATGAAGGGCAGCCCCGCTACCCAGAGTTCGAATCCATCCCACCAACCTGCGATCTGCTGCACGCCGCCCAGCCTAGTCGGTCGCCGTGAACACCCGATCCACGCGCATCCCCGGCCGACCGATTCTCCCACCACGACCAGCGGATCCGCTGAGATCGTCGCTCGCAGCGGTGGACGCGGGCCCGAACCACCGTGATCATGGGGTATGGAGTCTTCCAGCGCCGACAGCCTGCCGATTCTGAGTCCGGTCTCCTCGAGCGGTCGTCGCGGCCCGTTTCCGCCGATCGACGACTACGCCTTCCTGTCCGACTGTGAAACCAGCTGCCTGATCGCCAGCAGCGGTTCGGTGGAGTGGATGTGCGTGCCACGCCCCGACTCCCCCAGCGTGTTCGGCGCGATCCTCGACCGCAGCGCAGGCCATTTCCGGATCGGCCCCTACGGCAAGAACGTGCCCGCGGCGCGGCGGTATCTGCCCGGCGGGATGATCCTGGAAACCACGTGGCAGACCGAAACCGGTTGGCTGATCGTGCGCGACACGCTCGTTCTCGGCCCGTGGCACAACAACATCGCCCGATCCAAGACCCACCGCCGCACCCCGATGGACTGGGATGCCGAGCATGTCCTGTTGCGCACGGTGAAGTGTGTGAGCGGCACCGTCGAACTCGAAATGAGCTGCCAGCCCTCGTTCGACTATCACCAGGGCGGAGCCAAGTGGGAGTACACCGGCAAGGTCTACGAGCAGGCCACCGCACGGGCATCGAGCGATCCCGACGCCGGGCCGTCGCTGGTGCTCACCACCGATCTGCGGCTCGGTTTGGAAGGCCGGGAGGCGCGGGCGCGCACGAGAATGTCGGAGGGCGACCAGGTGTTCGTCGCGCTCACCTGGTCGGAACTGCCCGCGCCCGCCACCTACGACGAGGCCGCGCAGAAGATGTGGGCCACCACCGAATGCTGGCGGCAGTGGATCACCCAGGGCGATTTCCCCGACCATCCGTGGCGCAGCTACCTGCAGCGCAGCGCGCTCACCCTCAAGGGCCTCACCTACGCGCCGACGGGCGCGCTGCTCGCCGCTTCCACCACTTCCCTACCGGAAACCCCTGGCGGAGAACGGAACTGGGACTACCGCTACACGTGGGTGCGGGATGCCAGCTTCGCTCTGTGGGGCCTCTACACCCTGGGCCTGGACCGTGAGGCCAACGACTTCTTCGCCTTCCTCGACGACGTGACCACCGGCGAGAACGGCGACGCGCTGCCACTGCAGGTGCTCTACGGGATCGGCGGCGAACGCCAGATCACCGAATACGAGCTGCCGAATCTGTCCGGCTACGACGGCGCGAAACCGGTCCGCATCGGCAACGCCGCCTACGACCAGGACCAGCACGACATCTGGGGCACCATGCTCGACGCGGTGTACCTGCACGTGAAATCGCGTGGTCAGGTCCCGGAATCGTTGTGGCCCTTGCTCGAACGCACCGTGCACGCGGCGATTGCCAACTGGCGCAAGCCCGATCGTGGCATCTGGGAGGTGCGCGGCGAACCGCAGAACTTCACCTCGTCGAAGGTGATGTGCTGGGTGGCCCTCGACCGTGGCGCCCGCCTGGCCGAGTTGCACGGTCAGCACGAACGCGCCGCCGAGTGGTTCGAGATCGCCGAGGAGATCCGAGAAGACGTCCTGGAATTCGGTGTCAGCGAAGACGGCATCTTCACCCAGACCTACGGCGGGGACACCCTCGACGCCTCACTGCTGCTGGTGGTGCTGACGCGTTTTCTGCCGCCGGAGGACCCGCGCATCCGGGCCACTGTGCTCGCCATCGCCGACCATCTCACCGTCAACGGCCTCGTGCTGCGCTATCACACCGACACCACCGACGACGGCCTCGAAGGCGAGGAGGGCACCTTCACGATCTGCTCGTTCTGGCTGGTCTCGGCCCTGGTGGAGATCGGCGAACTCGAACGCGCCACCAACCTGTGCGAACGCCTGCTGGGCTTGGCAAGTCCACTGCGCCTCTACGCCGAGGAGATCGACTCACGCACCGGCCGCCACCTCGGCAATTTCCCGCAGGCCTTCACCCACCTGGCCTTGATCAACGCGGTCACCCACGTGATCAGGGCCGAGGACCAGCGCAACGCGGGTCAGTTCCAGCCCGCCCACACACCGGCCAACCGGGCGTAGGCACGCTCAGCGGGCGAGGCGTTCCGCGCGTTGGCGCAGGCCCGCCACGGTGCGCAGGCCCGCGTCGATCTCGGTGATGCGCAGTTCGCGGTGGTCGCCGTAGCGCAGGCCGGTCTCCTCGGCGGCGCGCAATGCCTCGTCAGCGGTGCGGCCCACTTCGGCGGCGATCTCGGTGTAGTGGTCGCGCAGGACGCGTTGCAGCGAGCGCAGGCGATTGCGAGATTCCTTGCCCACCTGGAAGATCACGTCGTCGGCCAGCCGGGCGACGGCCACCTTCGCCTCGGCCTGCCTGCGCTGTTTGCGGTTCTTGCGGTCGTCCCACAGTGCGTTCACGCCCAGCAGCACACCCGCGCCCGCCGAGTACCAGTTGACCAGCGACATGCCGAGCAGGCTGGTGGCAAGACCGACCATCAGGATGCCGCCGTAGGAACCGCGCAGCGCGGTGAGCAACTGTTGCCCCACACCGGCTTTGGCGCTTTCGAGTGGTTCCAGCGGCTGCACCGGTTCGAGGACGTCGCCGGGATTGGTCAGGCGCAGTTCCGGTAGCGGCGGGGTTCGGTTGTCGGGCGGGAACTTCGAGGCCACCTGCTCGGTGAGCTCGACGGCGCGATAGTGCGCCATCACGAAGTTCTCCTCGACCGCCTCGCAGATCCGCGCGTCGAGTTCGGTGGCGAAATCGGCCCACTTGCGGGCGGGATCGGTCCGGGTGATCTCGGCCTCGGCCTCCCGGACCAGGCTGCGTAACCGGTGCCGCAGATCGTGTTCGATATCGGCGCTGAGCTCGGAACTACCGTCGACGAGGGTGACCTGCCAGGTGGCGGTGCGCTGACGGAGCTGATCTGCGGTGGTCCGCGCGGCGGCGAGGCGCTGGGTGATCTCGGCGCGTCGGCGCGGATCACGCAGCGTGTCGGACTCGGCGCGCAGGGTGACGGTGAGCTGGTCGGTGATCAGCACGATATCGCGCACCGCAGCCGCCACCGCCACCGAATCGGCTTGGGCGACAACGTAGTCGCGCAGGTGATCGAGCAGCTGGGGCACGCCCGACTCGGCGTCGCGCTGCTGGTCGCCGCGCTCGGTGGCCTCCCGGTGCAGCAGACCGGACACCGGCGCGACCGCGAAGTTCAGCCCGGCCCCGTCGAGCAGGGCGCGATTGCGTCGCTGGGTGAGCGACCAGTGCGGGTTGCGGTCGATCTTGGTGAGCACGCAGACCACCGACGGACACACCCGCTCGACCCGGCGCAGGTAATCCAGCTGGGCTTCGGTGAGTTCGGCGGCGGCGTCGGCGGCGTAGAGGACGACGTCGGCGGCGGCGATCATCGACCACGCCGCGGCCTCGTGGGCGGTCGTACCGGGGGCGTCCATCACGACCAGACCGTCGGCGAGCAGTCGGCTCGGCTCGGCGAATTCGGCGCGGAGCACACCGAGCGTGGTCAACGCCTGCAACGGATTCAGTGGGTCGACGGGCACCCGTTCGACCCGGCCACCCGGCGCCGACTTCACCAGCGTCGCCTTCGGCGCCTGGCCGTATTCGACGATGACGGGAACACTGGGACTGCCGTCGGTGGCACTCACGGGCGAGCCGACCATGCTGTTGACCAGCGTGCTCATCCCCGCCTGCGGTTCACCGACGACGACGATCCGCACCCGCGGATCGCTGAGCCTGGCCCGCACCATGCCGAGGCGGGCGTCGAGGTCGTTGCGGCCACCCGATCGGACCAGTTCGCGCAGTTCGTCGACCAGCGCGATCACTGGCGCCATCGCATCCGGATGCTTCACCGTCGCGGTCTGCAGTCCGGCTGCGGCAGACAACTGTTCCTCACTCTCGCTACATCAACACGGCCGACTTCGTCGTGCTCAGACCACGAAGTCATACCCATGGTGTTCGACGGGAAACGCGCCGGTGAGCACATCGCCACCGCCGAGACCCGAATCGAACAAACCGGCCGAAACGCCATGGTAACCGCCGTGGTGCTGGTCGAACTCGGCCGCGATCGGCTTCGTCTCGACGACCAGGGGTTTCACCGGCGCCACGGTCGGCGCGACGGTGGGCGGCGGGGTGACGACCGTCGGCGGATCGATGTCGACCGTCGGCTGCTTGGTCGGCGCGGTCGGCTGCTGGCTGACCGTCGGCGCGGTCGTGTTGGGTGCGGTCGGGCTCGGCACGTCGACGGTCGGGGTGGTCGCGCCGGTCGAGGGTGTGGTCACGCCGCCGGTGCCCGGCTTGGTGGTGAGATCGTCGGGGGTGGTCGGTTGGGTCGGTGCGACCGTGGTCGGCACCTTGGTGACATCGGGGGTGTTCGGGACCGTCACCGTGGGCACCTTGACGGTCGTCGGAGTGTCGATGTCGACGGTGGGGGCCTTGGACGGCACCGTCACCGGCACGGTCGTCGGCGTCTGCCCACCGGTGACCTCGGGCAGCACAACGGGTTTCGTCGGCGTGGCCGGGGTGAACAGCGCGGGCACCGCGGCGGCGGGCGCGGTCAGCGGCGAAACCGCCTGCTGGCCGAAGACATTCGCGATTGGGGTGGAGGCGGCGTCGGGCTGGATGGTGGTCTGCAACGGCGTGGCGACCACGGGGTTGACCGCGACCGGCGCCGGGGCGGCGGGGGCGATCGGCGCGGGCGCGGGGGCGATCGGGGCCGGGGCGGGGGCTGGGGCGAACGGCGTCGCGGGGGCGGGGGCCGCGAGCGCCGGGGCGGCGGGCGCGGGCGCACCGGGCAGACCGACGCCGGACGGGGACGAGCCGGGCACGCCTGATGACGAGTTGCCGAGACCGGTACCGGGCGCGGAGGTGCCGGGCGCCGTACCCACCGAATCGCCGGGAGCCTTCAACCCGCCGCTCGCGAGCCACTCGCTGTAGTCGTCGAGCGCGTCGCCGACCTGGCCGACCTGCACGTCGACCTTCATCTGCGAGGTGGCCCACACGCCGTCGAGGCCCACGTGGACGTCGACCTCCCAGTTGGTGGTCACCATCGCGCCGACACCGTCGAACATGCCACCGACACCGTCGAATGCGCCGTCGAAGTCGGGGTAGGAACCACCAGGCAGACCGACGCTGTCATAGCCGGGGATGCCGATGCCGTGCCCGGGCAGACCGTCGTAGCCCGGAATGCCGATGCCACCGCCGGGCATGCCGTCGAAGCCGGGCAGGCTGCCGCCGGTGCCCGGCAGGTCGAAACCGGGCAGGTCGCCGCCCGCCCCGGGGATGTCGAAGCCGGGACGGTCGCCGTGGCCGGGCAGGCCCTCGAAGCCGGGGAGGTCGAAGCCGGGGTCCGAGCCCGGCCGCGGGATGTCGTTGTATCCCGGCGCGGTCGGGATGGTCCCGTAGCCGGGCACGCCGACGCTGCCCGAGGACTCGTCGCTACCGGGGATCCGGATCTCCCGATCAGTGTCGGAGCCGGGAATCTCTGGGCGCCAAGCGGATTCGTCGGATTGGGCGACCAGGACGACGTCGGGCTTCGGCGCGGGAGCGAACGGCGGGTACGGCAGCTCCGGCGCGGGTTCGGCGGCCAGATCGGGGAAGGTCACGATCGGGTTGGGTGCGTCCGGGCTCGGATCGGTGGGGACGGTCTGCTGCGACCAACCGGCGTAGCGGCTGTCGGCGTTGCTGGTGCCCGGCTCGCGCGCGGTCCCGTTGGCCGCGACCAGCGCGCCACCGGTGACGTAGGCGCCCGCCCGTGCCACCCTGGCTACGCCGTTGGCGACCCGGTAGGCCATGTCGGAACCCTGCGGTTCCTCTGTGCGCGCGGCACCGTCATCGAAAGGCAGATCACGCGTCATCAAAGCTCCAACACTCGCATCGCTGTGGTCCCCCACCACATCCAGCGGCGAGTTCAGGCCCATCCAACACTATTTTCCGGACACCGACCTGTCATTTCGTGCAGGGCAGTCGGTACTCACCTTATGGCGAACAACATCTTTCGGCGAGCCCGGGGAACCGGGGGCTCCACAGTTCGAAGAAAACTCTAACGATTGCTCAACAGAGCGTGAAGATCGGCGCCATAGCGTCGGGCACACCGACCGAAGAGGTCGGTCCCCGCACCAGTAAGGAGCCGCTCATGATCGCTCTTCACCGCACCAAGGCCGTCGCACTGCTCGGCGGTGCCGCCGTGCTCACCGCGACGGTCACCGGCGTCGCCACCGCCGACCCCGGCACCCCGCCCGACGACGGCAGGGCGACCACGATCATCTGCACCGCGCCGGGTGGCGCCGACGTGCCGGGACAGCCCCCGCTGGCCACCGAGCCCGGCGTCCACTTCGAGCACGCCGTTCCCGCGCAACCGGGCCGGGAGCCCCGTCGGATCCATATCGAACGCACGGCGCCGGGGCAGCCCGCACCGCCGCTGGACGGCCCGGTGGAATGCCGCCGGATCAACCCCGACGGTGAGAACGTCCTGGTTCCCGCGCCCGGTGGCTTCGGCGAGGTCGTCCCGGCACCGGCCACCGGTTCCGCCGACACCGTGCCCGCACGACCGTTCTGACCAGCGAAAACTATGAAAAACACTAGGGTGAGTGCATGACGGGACAGCAGATCTTGGTCGTCGACGACGAGGTCCGCGTGCTCGCGTCGCTGCGGCGCGGCCTCGAGCTCTCGGGCTTCGAGGTGATCACCGCGAGCGATGGCGCCCAAGCACTCACTCTGGTGGGGTCGGCCGCGCCCGACGCCATGGTGCTCGACGTGAACATGCCCGAGCTCGACGGCGTCGGCGTGGTCACCGCACTGCGCGCGATGGGCAACGACATCCCCATCTGCGTGCTCAGCGCGCGCAGTGCCGTCACGGACCGGATCGCCGCGCTCGAACGTGGCGCCGACGACTATCTGACCAAGCCGTTCGATCTGGGCGAGCTGGTCGCGCGGCTGCACGCACTGTTGCGGCGCAGACCGGTCACGGCGACTTCTTCGAACGACACGATCCAGGTCGGCGAGGTGGTGATCGATCTGGCCGGGCATCGGGTGCGCGCGGGGTCGTCACCGGTCGATCTCACCAAACGCGAGTTCGAGCTGCTGGCGATGCTGGCGCGCAATGCCGGGATCGTGCTCGGGCGCGAGCAGATCCTGTCGACCGTGTGGGGTTACGACTTCAGTACCGACACCAATGTGGTGGACGTCTTCGTCTCGTATCTGCGGCGCAAGCTGGAGGCCGACGGTGTCGCGCGGGTGGTGCACACCGTGCGCGGGGTCGGGTTCGTGCTGCGGGATCAGCCGTGAAGGCGTCGCGGTCGTTGCGTTTCCGGGTGGCGCTGGTGTCGGCCGTGGTGGCGGCGCTGGTGGCGGTCACCTTGGGCCTCACCTATGGGGCGCTGCTGAGGGTCGCGGGTACCAGCCAGCTCGATCAGACAGTGTCGAACATGCGGGTGCAGGTCGCGCAGCCGATCGACGGTGATCCCGTGGATCCGCCGCCCGACCCCGCGACCTCAGCCGTTCCCGGGTGGCCAGTGCCCCACGAGCGCACCATCGTGGTTCCCGCCGCCCCGGCGACCGAGTTGCTGGCGCCGGTACAGGGCGGGCGGGGGCTGATGGTCCGGCTCGACCCCGATCGCGAACTCGTCGACGCCGCCATCACCCGCAGTCAGCTGATCGGACTCGGCATCGGCCTGGCCGGGGTGCTCGTCGCCGCCGGATTAGGTTGGATACTGGCCGGTTTCGCCGCGCGGCCTTTGCGCCGGCTCGCCAACGCGACCCACGAGATCGACACCCTCGACGAGCTACCGCCGCTGTCCGGCCGAGGAGCGCGCGAAGCCGAGGAACTCTCCGACGCGATCAACCGAATGCTGGCGCGCCTGGAAACCGCACACGGCGAGACCCATCAGGCCCTGGCCAGTGCCCGCGATTTCGCCGCCGTCTGCGCCCATGAACTGCGCACCCCACTCACCGCCATGCGCACCGATCTGCAGGTTCTCGCGAGCACCGAATTGCCCGATGACCAGCGCGGCGCCGTTCTCACCGATGTCCTGGCCGCCGAGGGGCAGATCGAACGCACCCTCTCCGATCTCGAACGCCTCGCTGTCGGCGAACTCACCGATCAGGACGCGTTCGAACCGTTCGAACTGTGCGAAACCCTCGATCGCGCGGTGCAGAACGCCCGTCGCGCCAACCCCGGCGTCGACATCACGCTCGCCGCCTGCGATCCGGTTCCGGTGCACGGGTTGCCCGGCGGGATCATGCTGATCGTGACCAACGCGGTCGCCAACGCGGTCCTGCACGGGAAGGCCACCGAGGTCACCGTCGCCGCGCGGACCACCGACAACGGCGTCGAGATCACCGTCGACGACAACGGCACCGGCATCCCGGAAGCCCTGTCCCCCACCGCTTTCGACCGTTTCGCCAAACGTCCCGGCTCCCCCGGCTCCGGCCTCGGCCTCGCGCTGGTGCGCCAGCAGGCCGAATTGCATTCCGGCACCGCCGAACTCGACCACAGCCCGCTCGGTGGCGTCCGCCTGCGGGTGGAAATAGCTCAGGCGCCGGTGCGTACCGGCGCCTGAGGCTTTACTTCTTGGGCTTGTCCGAATCCGAGGACAATGCCGCCACGAAGGCTTCCTGAGGGACTTCCACGCGACCGATGGTCTTCATGCGCTTCTTGCCCTCCTTCTGCTTCTCGAGCAGCTTGCGCTTACGGCTGATATCGCCGCCGTAGCACTTGGCCAGGACGTCCTTGCGGATGGCCCGAATATTCTCGCGGGCAATGATCTTCGCGCCGATCGCGGCCTGGATGGGCACCTCGAACTGCTGGCGCGGGATCAGTTCGCGCAGCTTGGTGGTCATCTTGTGGCCGTATGCCTGCGCGGCGTCCTTGTGCACGATCGCGCTGAACGCGTCGACCGCCTCGCCCTGCAGCAGGATGTCGACCTTCACCAGATCGGCTTCCTGCTCGCCCGCCTCTTCGTAGTCGAGGCTGGCGTAGCCGCGCGTGCGCGACTTGAGCAGGTCGAAGAAGTCGAAGATGATCTCGGCCATCGGCATGGTGTAGCGCAGCTCGACGCGGGTCTCGGACAGGTAGTCCATGCCGCCCAGCTCGCCGCGACGCTGCTGGCACAGCTCCATGATCGCGCCGATGAACTCGCTCGGCGAGATGACGGTGCACTTCACGATGGGTTCGTAGACGTGGCGCGACTTGCCTTCGGGCCAGTACGAGGGGTTGGTGACGACGTGTTCGGTGCCGTCCTCCATCTCCACCCGGTACACCACGTTGGGCGCGGTGGAGATGAGCTCGAGGTCGAACTCGCGCTGCAACCGTTCGCGGGTGATCTCCATGTGCAGCAGACCGAGGAAGCCGCAGCGGAACCCGAAACCGAGCGCCACCGAGGTTTCCGGCTCGTAGGTGAGCGCGGCATCGTTGAGCTGCAGTTTGTCGAGCGCGTCGCGCAGGTCGGGGTAGTCCGAACCGTCGACCGGGTACAGACCCGAGTAGACCATCGGGCGCGGTTCGCGGTAGCCGGTGAGGGCTTCGGCGGCGCCGTTGCGCGCGCTGGTGACGGTATCGCCGACCTTCGACTGGCGAACGTCCTTCACGCCGGTGATCAGGTAACCGACCTCGCCGACGCCCAGACCCTGGGTGGGTTTGGGTTCGGGTGAGACGATGCCGACTTCCAGGAGCTCGTGGGTGGCACCGGTGGACATCATCTTGATCTTCTCGCGCGGGGAGATCTTGCCGTCGACCACGCGGATGTAGGTGACCACGCCGCGGTAGGTGTCGTAGACGGAGTCGAAGATCATCGCGCGGGCGGGTGCGTCGGCATCGCCCACCGGCGGCGGAACGGCCTCGATCACCTTGTCCAGGAGTTCTTTCACGCCGACACCGGTCTTGCCCGAGACCCGCAGCACGTCGTCCGGTTCGCAGCCGACGATGTGGGCGATCTCGGCCGCGTACCGATCGGGATCGGCGGCGGGCAGGTCGATCTTGTTCAGCACGGGAATGATCGTGAGATCCTTCTCCAGCGCCAGATACAGGTTGGCCAGCGTCTGCGCCTCGATGCCCTGTGCGGCGTCGACCAGCAGGATCGCGCCCTCACAGGCCTCGAGCGCGCGGGAGACCTCGTAGGTGAAGTCGACGTGGCCCGGGGTATCGATCATGTGCAGGACGTACTCGGTGCCGTCGACCTGCCACGGCAACCGCACGTTCTGCGCCTTGATCGTGATGCCACGCTCACGCTCGATATCCATCCGGTCCAGGTACTGCGCGCGCATGGCCCGCGCCTCGACCACACCGGTCAGCTGCAGCATCCGATCGGCAAGGGTCGACTTGCCGTGATCGATGTGGGCGATGATGCAGAAGTTCCGGATCCGGGACGGATCGGTGAACGTCGTATCGACAAAACTGGAAGCCACTCCACTCCTCGCGGGGTATAGGCGAACTGGCCCCATCGTCCCATGCACGCGACCCCGCCCTCGCCACCGGTGCGCCCGAGGCTCGATTTCGCCGAACCCGTACCGACGTCACGGATGCGCTCCACGGGTGGGTCGGCGTTATATTTCACTGCATGGCCAGCAGTTGGAACAGTCTCGGCAAGCAGCTCGGCGTCATCGCCAAGGAGCAGGGGCCCAAAATCGTGCGCAAGCAGGGGCCACGACTGCTCGAGAAGCTGGTGGACGCACTGGCGAACAAGCCCGGACCTGCCGTCGCGGTACGCCCGACGGCCTCGACCCCCGTACCGACCGCCCATCGCGCCCGCCAGATCGTCTACTGCCCGCAGTTGGACGGGCGTGCCGATCCGGGCGAGATCGTGTGGACCTGGGTGCCGTTCGAAGAGGACCCGACCAACGGTAAGGATCGGCCGGTGCTGGTGGTCGGACGTGACCGCAAGACGCTGCTCGGGCTGATGCTGTCGTCCAAGACCGACCGCGCCCACGATCGCAACTGGGTCGGGATCGGCACCGGACCGTGGGATCACGACGGCAGGCCGAGCTGGGTTCGCCTGGATCGGGTCATCGACGTCCCGGAGGACGGCATCCGGCGCGAAGGCGCGATCGTCGAGCGCAAGACCTTCGACCTGGTCGCGCACCGGTTGGTCGCCGAATACAGCTGGAGCTGAACACGCGACGAGGCCCCGATCCGTCCGGGATCGGGGCCTCGTCGCGCTCGGTTAAGTGATCTCCTTCGAGCGTCCGAAGATCAACGCGTAAATCAACGCGCCCAGCGCCCCGCCGATGAGCGGGAACACGATGAACACCCAGAGCTGACCCATCGCCCCGTCCTGGAACGGCGCGGGCCCGAGGCTGCGGATCGGATTCGCCGAGGCGTTGTCGACCGGGATCGCGAGAATATTGACCAGTGCCAGCGTGGCGCCGATCGAGATCCCGGCCAGCGGCACATCCGAGATCTGATCGGTCGAGGCCAGCACCACGAACACCAGCAGCGCCGTGATCATGACCTCGACGATGATGGTCGCGACCAGCCCGTACCCGTTCTGGATCACGACTTCACCGAGCGGGCCGGTGACCGCCGACGGACTGTGCGCCCCGAAGCCGTTCGCGCCGAGCCCATCGGCCGGGCGGTCGTAGGCGGGCAGGTTCTTGGCCACCGCGAACAGCACAAGACCGGCCAGCAGCGAGCCGATCGCCTGGGCGATCACGTAGGCCACCGCGTTCTTCGGCGAGATCCGGCCGAGCAGTAGCTGCCCGAGCGTGACGGCCGGATTCACATGGCAGCCCGAGATCGGGCCGATCGCGTACACGAGCAACAACAGGGACAAGCCGAAGGCCAACCCGACGCCGAGTGCTCCCACCTGCTCACCCGCCAGCACCGCGGTGCCGACACCACCGATCACCAGGACGAAAGAGCCGAGTCCTTCGGCCGCCCATTTCTTCGTATCGGGAATTACCTGATCGGTCACTTCTTGCGCTGTGGAAGACATCGGCTACCGCCTCTCCGAGAGGAACCATCCCCGCGGCGAGCGGGGTCCGCACGAGCCTTTCGGACATTACGCGAGGCGGGTGACCTCTACAACGACCTCGAGGTCCGTCGAGCCGCCGCCGGAGAACACTCCTTTCAGTGGCGGCACGTCCGCGTAGTCGCGGCCGACACCGACCGATACATGCTGCTCGTTGACGGCGAGATTGTTGGTCGGGTCGTAACCCCACCACTGCCCGGTCCACGCCTCGATCCACGCGTGCGACTGCCCCGCCACCGTCTCGCCGATCTCCGCGCCCGCCTTGGGGTGCAGGTAGCCCGACACATAGCGGCTCGGAATCCCCATGCTGCGCAACAACACCAGCGTCAGATGGGCGTAGTCCTGGCACACGCCACGCCGCTCGGCGAAGGCCTCGAGCGCCGAAGTGTGCACCGAGGTCGTGCCCGCGATGTAGTCCATCTCCTTGTGCACCCACTCGGCCGCGCGCACCACCGCCTTGGCCGGTTCCTCCCCGCGCGCGAGCTGGCGGGCCACCGTCGAGAGTTTGCGGTCACGCGGCACATAGGCGGTGGGACTGAGCATTTCGTCGAATCGGTCGACGACCCGTCCGCCCCGTAGATCGTCCCAACTCAGTTCCTCGGTCGGTTCGGCGAACGGCTCGGTCTCGACCACCGAGGACCCGGTCACCTCGAGTTCGGTGTGCGGGGCGTGCAGGTCGAAGGCGGTGACCGCGGTGCCCCAGTAGTCGGTGTAGCGGTAAGACCTTGTCGCGGGCACGGTTTCGACGCGATTGAGGATCACGTTCTGTCTGCTGTCGGCGCGCGGAGTGAGCCTGGCCTCGTTGAACGAGCGCGTCACGGGCGCGTCGTAGACATAACCGGTGGTGTGCACCACCCTGATCCGCCAACTCATAGCTCTCCCTCTACCTGCACGCGGCCGTCCTGGCTGCTGCGCACGTCGGTCCAGGCCACCCACGGGGCGGCATGGAAATACTGGCGTGACACGGCTTCACCGAGGTCACGGCACGATTTCTGCAGGGCGAGCAATCGCGCCTGCAGGTCTTCCAGCAACACGCCCGGCGGCAGGAACTCGAGTTCACTTCGGGCGCGTCCGAGCACCCGTTGCGCCTCGTGCCGCGCGCCGACCCGACTGCCGGGGCGCTGATCGAGTTCGGTCAGGCAGGCCTCGGCCACGCGCAGTGTGTGGAACACCGAACGCGGGAACAGGCGGTCGATCAGGATGAACTCGGCAACCCTGGCCGCGTCGAGCGCACCGCGGTGGGTGCGCAGGTAGGTGTCGTGGGCGCCCGCCGAGCGCAACACCGTCACCCAGGCGGGCGAGGACGTCTTGTCCCCGGCGCGCGAGAGCAGCAGGCGCACCATCATGTCGACACGTTCGATCGAGCGACCCAGCAGCAGGAAGCGGTAGCCGTCGTCGCGACTCAGGGTGGAGTCGGTCAGTCCGGTGAACATCGCCGCCCTGCCCTTGATGTAGGAGAAGAACTCGTGCGGGCCGAGTCCACGCGCGGCCCGCTCCGCCGCGGCCATGCCGTTGTAGGTGGCATTGAGGCACTCCCACATCTCACTCGAGGTGACTTCCCGTGCGCCGCGGGCGTTCTCGCGGGCCTTGGTGATGGAGTCACTGATCGAGACGCCGTGGTCGTGGCTGTAGGCGACGAGATCGGTGACCGACCACACGTCCAGCCGCAGGCCCTCGGGCGGTTCGATCCCGAGCACCTTGAGCAATACGCGCGACGTGCGGTCCGCGTCGACGGTGGCGTCTTCGAGCAGTTGGTGCACCGCCACGTCCAGGATGCGCGCTGTGTCGTCGGCGCGCTCGACGTATCGGCCGATCCAATAGAGGGATTCGGCGTTTCGAGCAAGCATGTCTGTTATTCCCCGATCAGCCGCTGGGTCTGCTGTTGTTGCTGCTGTTGCTGATTGGCCTGCGGCGTACTGAGCTCACGACCGAGTTCGAACGAATCCGCTTGCGGCGGTTCGCTGACCAGCTCCGGTCCGGCCAGCTCCCGGTCTTCGGTGCCCGCGCGCCCGGCCAGCACCCAGGTGTCCTTGCTGCCACCGCCCTGACTGGAGTTCACCACCAGCGAGCCCTCCGGCAGCGCCACCCGGGTGAGCCCGCCGGGCAGCACCCAGATGTCCTCACCGTCGTTCACCGCGAACGGACGCAGGTCCACGTGGCGCGGCGCGAGATCGTCGCCGATCTTGGTCGGCACCGTCGACAGCTGCACCACCGGCTGGGCGATCCAGCCACGCGGGTCGGCCTTGACCTTGCGCTTGATCGCCTCCAGCTCGCGCGGCGAGGCGTCGGGCCCGATCACGATGCCGTAGCCACCCGACCCCTCGACGGGCTTGATCACCAGTTCGCCGACCCGGTCGAGGACTTCCTCGCGTTCGTCGTCGAGCCAGCAGCGGAAGGTGTCGACGTTGGGCAGGATCGGCTTCTCGCCGAGGTAGTACTCGATGATCTTGGGCACATAGGTGTAGATGAGCTTGTCGTCGCCCACGCCGTTGCCGACCGCGCTCGAGATCACCACATTGCCCGCGCGCGCGGCGTTCAGCACGCCCGCGACGCCGAGTACGGAGTCGGGGCGGAAGTGCATCGGGTCGAGGAAGGTGTCGTCGATGCGGCGGTAGATCACGTCGACCTGACGCTCGCCCGCGGTCGTGCGCATGTAGACCACATTGTCACGGCAGAACAGGTCGCGCCCCTCGACCAACTCCACGCCCATCTGCCTGGCCAGCAGCGAATGCTCGAAGTAGGCCGCGTTGTGCACGCCCGGCGTGAGCACCACCACGGTCGGATCGACCTCGTTGGGCGCGGCCGAGGCCCGCAGCGCGCGCAGCAGGTGACCGGGATAGTCGCCCACCGCCCGCACCCGGTGCGAGGAGAACAGATCCGGGAAGACCCTGGCCATCGTGCGCCGGTTCTCCATCACATAGGAGACGCCCGACGGCGAGCGCAGGTTGTCCTCCAGAACCCGGAAGTCGCCCTTCTCGTCGCGCACCAGGTCGATCCCGGAGACGTGGATGCGCACGCCGTTGGGCGGGACCAGCCCGGCGGCCTCGCGGTGGAAGTGTTCACACGAGGTAACAAGGCGCTTGGGGATCACCTGATCGCGCAGGATGTTCTGTTCGCCGTAGACGTCGGCCAGGAACAGCTCCATCGCGGTGACCCGCTGTTTGATGCCGCGTTCGAGTTTGGCCCACTCGGCGGCGGCGATCACCCGGGGCACCAGGTCCAGCGGGAACGGCCGCTCCTGCCCGGACAGGGAGAAGGTGATGCCCTGGTCGATGAACGCGCGGTCCAACGCATCGGAGCGTTTGGCCAGGTCGTCGACGTCATTGGCCGCCATCGCGGCGTGGATTCCCTTGTACGGTGCCCGAACTTTTCCCGACCCGTCGAACATCTCGTCGAACGCGTCAGCGAAGCGGCCCGGCCCGTATCCCTCGAACAATCCGGTGTGTGTGGAAGCCGGCTGCCCGTTCTTTCTCACCATCGCCGGTGATGCAGATCGAGCCGTACCCGGCGCAGTGGTGGAGGTCATGGGAAAAACTGTGCCCCACCCGGCAGCAGCGTCGTGTGTGAGACAGGTAAATTCTTTGCATCACCTGAAACGGGTGAAATCGGGCGCCGTCGTCTCGGATGGGTGGATGAGGGCCGATTTCGTCGGGGCGGTGCCGAGCTGGTAACCTCGATCTTCGGCGCGGTGTTACCCGTAGTTCAGCACCATCTGCTGCATCGTGGGCGCGCGCCCGACGAGCTTTCACCGAACATCACCCAGCGACAGGAAACCAGAGGATACAGGCGTGGCCAACATCAAGTCTCAGATGAAGCGGATCCGTACCAACGAGGAAGCGCGTCAGCGCAACCAGTCGGTCAAGTCCGCGCTGCGCACCGCGATCCGCAATTTCCGTGCGGCTGCCGCCAGCGGCGACAAGGAAAAGGCTGCCGAGCAGCTGCAGTTCGCGAGCCGCAAGCTCGACAAGGCCGCGTCCAAGGGCGTCATCCACGCCAACCAGGCGGCCAACAAGAAGTCCGCGCTCGCGCTGGCTCTGAACAAGATCTGATCGTCGGCGAGCCTGGTGCTCGCTGGTAGTACATCGCAAGACGCAGCCGCCGTGGCCTCGATGACCACGGCGGCTTTTGTCGTTCCTGTAGAGGGGCTACCATTCGCGCCATGTTGACGGTGTACGCGAATCAGACGGTGGTACGAGGCGATGACCTGGCCGAGGTGATCCGCGCGGCGGAGATCCTGGGTATCGGTCTCAAGGTCGAGAATGTGATGGTGCCCGACGAGGACGGTGGCTACGGCGCCGCCTGGATCGTCACCCGTGAGGACGAGGTTCCCCTCTACGACGAGTGGGAGGGCCGCTACGACGACATCGACGAGGACGAGGACTCCGACGTCTCGCTCGTCGTCGCCGGCGAATAGTCAGTTCACGCAGGGCACCTGCCCCGAGGTGATGTCGCCGCGGACCGGCTTGCCCGCGTCGGGAGTCTCGAGCTCCGATTCGGTCGTTCCGGTCTGCCAGGCGCCCTCTGCGGTCTGCGACGACCAGGCGGCCGGGGGTTCGGTGCGTTGTCCGGTGCGCCTGGTGGTCGAAGTCGGTATCGGCATACCGAAGGCCGCGGCGATCTCGCGGCGGATCGCCGACCGGTCGACGATGTTCACGTCCTGCCCGTTGATCACGTCGTAGCGCAGCACCGGCAGGGTGCGGAATTCCACCTGCGGATCCTCGGCGTTGCCGAGCGTGCGGACGAATTCGGTCATGTTCCAGCCGTCCGACAGCACGATATTGCGGTGCGCCACATCCATCAGCGCCGAGAGTCGGCCCGGATCGGTGAGGGTGCCCGCGCTGCGGAGTTGCCTCGCGACCGAGGTCAGGAATGCCTGCTGACGGTGGGTTCGGTCCAGGTCGCCGTTCTCCAGTCCGTGCCGTTGCCGGACGAAGGCCAGCGCCTGTGCGGGATTCAGATGCTGGCGACCGGCGGGGAAGTCGGCGCCGGAGAACTCGGTGTCGCGCACCGGGGCGTTCAAGCAGACCTCCACGCCGCCCAGTGCGGCGGCCAGATCGTAGAACCCGGCCAGGGTGACCTCGGCGAACCTGTCGATCGGCACCCCGGTCAGATCCCGGACCGCGGCCACGGTCGCGGCCCGTCCCGCTTCCCTGCCTGCCTGTTCCAGCTTGCGCTGATCGGTGACGCCGCGCGCGATCAGCTGGTCCTGCACGGTCGCCTTGCGCAACCCGTATGTCTCCTTGATCTTGGCGTGGGTGTAGCCGGGGATGCCGGTGACCGGCACGTAGTCGTCGCGGGGGATCGATACCGCCACGATCTTGTCCATCGCGGCCGGAATGTGCACCAGGATCAGGGTATTGGCGTTGTAGCCGCCTTCGTCACCGTCGCCGGCGTGGAGTTGATCGAGGACTTCGGTGGGCAGTTCGTTGCCGTTCTGATCGCGTCGAGTGTCCAACCCGATCAGCAGGATGTTGAGATCGCCGCCGAGTGAGTGTGGTGCGTCGTCACCGATCGCCCCCGACCGCAGGAACCCCGCATCGAAACTCCCCGCCGTCGACCATCCGTATGCCGTCACCCCCATCACCGCAGCGGACAGAAGCGCGACGAAACCCTTGACGAACTGCCGTGTTACTCGCCCCGCCGAGCCCCGAGCGCGTCGACCGCGCCCGCCTTTTCCATCCCGGCTACCACTCGGCTCAACCATCTCATGATCAACTGTGCCAGCCGTGACAGCGATCCAGCATCGCGATTCGATCCCGATTGGATGGAGGTGCGGCGCGCCTCGTCAGCGGAAACGGGTACCGAGGGCCCGCGAAATCCGTAGCGGATTTCCGGGCGAGGAAGCGGTACCGGCCCGGTCGAGGACGGGCCGGAGTACCTTGTTCAGCCGGTGGCGCGGAGGTCGAGGATGCGGGCCAAGGCGTGTTCTACAGCGTAGGTGGCGTCGGCGGCGCCGCCTTTGACGTCGGCGTTGAGGGTGGCGACCACCTGGAGGGCGGTGCCGATGGTGGTGGGGTTCCAGCCGCGGGCTTGTCCCTGGGCCTTCTTGACCTTCCAGGGGGGCATGCCGAGTTTCTGGGCGAGGGCGAACGGGTCGCCGCGGCCCGCCGAGCCGACTTTGGCGATGGTGTGGACGGAGTCGGCGAGTGCGTCGGCCAGCAGGACGTGTGGGACACCGCGGTCGGTGGCCCAGCGCAGCGCCTCCATCGCACCGGAGCGATCGCCTGCGACGGCGAGGTCGGCGACGTCGAAGCCGGTGACCTCGGCGCGGCCCGAGTAGTAGCGGCGGACCGCGTTCGCGTCGACCTTGCCGCCGGTGTCGGAGACCAATTGCGAACAGGCCGCGGCCAATTCGCGCAGCTCCGAACCGACCGATTCCAGCAGCACCTGGACCACCTCGGTCGGCACCTTCACCCCGAGCGCACGAAATTCGCCCCGCACGAACTCCGCCCGCTCGCCGCCCTTTCCGAGTTTCGCGCACTCGTGGACGGTCGCGCCCTTCTTCTGCAGCGCGGGTGCCAGCGCCTTGGCCCGTCCGCCACCCGAGTGCAGCACCATCAACACCACGCCGTCGGGTGGATCGGCCGCCGCCTCGGTGATCACTGCGACCGCGTCCTTACCCGCCTCCGCGGCCGATTCGAGCACGATCACCCGGTCTTCGGCGAACAGCGACGGACTGAGCAACTCCGCCAGCTCTGCCGTGCTCGCGTCACCCGCGCGCAACCGATCGACGGGGACCGAGTCCGGGTCGGGCGCACAGGCCCGCACCTGCGCGGTCACCTTCGCAACCGCACGTTCGACCAGCAGTTCCTCGTCACCGAGGACCAGATGCACCGAGGCAGGGCGTTCGCTCACCCTGCGATCCTACGTACGCCCACCGACAACCCGGCCGGGCGGTGCGCGCCGACGAGAGGTGACCGTTCGCAGGTCGGCGGCGGTGCCCACGATCACGACATCGCCGTCGAGGTCGGTCCGCGCCACGGTGGTGCCGAGCGCGGCAAGGGCGGTGGTCACCGTGGGGTGCGGGTGGCCGAAGGTGTTGTCCGACCCTGCGCTGACCAAGGCCAGGCGTGGGCCGACGGCGCGCAGGAATTCCGGTGTGGTGGTCCGTGATCCGTGGTGCGGCACCTTGAGGATGTCGGCCCGGACGTCCCCGCCGCGCACCAATCGCCCCTGTGCCTGCGCCTCGATATCTCCGGTGAACAGGATGGTTCCGGCCGGTGTCCGAGCCCGCAGCACCAGCGACCGATCGTTGGCCTCATCGGCCGCCAGCGAAGTCGGCACCTTCGCGCTCGGCGCCAGCACCCGCAATCCGACTGTCCCGAACGTTATTTCGTGCCCGGCGTGGAGTTCCATCAGCGGAATTCCCGCAGTGCCGGCAAGCTGTGCGACTCGTTCGACTCCCCCGGTGTCGCCGTCATGACTGTGCGATTCCCGCTGTGCACCACCATGTTCCGATGTCCCTGCCGCAACCCTCGCAACCCGCTCCCCCGGTGTCCCACTCGGACACACCGACCTCTCGCCCGTCGATGTGACCTCGGCGCTCGTGTTCGATGGCGCTCTATCCTCGTGATCTGCACCCGCCGAGTTCGATTTTCCTGCAGCCACTCCCAGCGGCGAAGGCTCACCGGACTTGTCCGCCTCCACTGCGTTCATGTGGTCCGGCCCGGCGCCGGTGTCCTGGGTCTGGTGGGTCGTAGTCCGGGTGGATGGATGTGCAGGGGTTCGGTTCGCCGCCGCGCAGGTGTCGGCGATCGCTGCGCGGAGTTCGCCGGGGGCGGTGGCTATCGCGTCGACGGTTCGGCCGCGGAGGGCGCCGGCGAGTCCGTTGATGTGGTCGGCGTGGGGGTGGGTGAGGACGAGGAGTGGAATGTGGGTGATTTCGAGGCGGTCCAGGCAGGACCGGATCGGGCGCGGGTCTGGGCCGACGTCGATCACGACCGCGGCACCAGGGCCGACCGACAGGGCCAAGCCGTCTCCCTGGCCGACGTCGCACATGGCGAGGACCCAGCCCGATGGCGGCCACCCCGGTTGCAAGAAGCGCACCGGGAGCAGCACGATCGCCACCCCCAACGCAACCGCAGCGAGGAGCCTGCGAGTGTGGGACCAGCGCAATGCCGCCACGACCGCGACGACGATCGCTGTCGCCACCGATCCGCCGACAGCACCGCCCGGCACCGTCATCGTCGCGCCCGGCACGGCGGCTGCACGATCGGCGACGCCGAGCAACCACCACAGGGGTGGCCGCGCGCACCACAGCACCCACACCGCGGCATCGCCCCACACGCAGGCCACGACCGCCCCCACCGCTCCGATCACCGTGATCAGCCCGACAACCGGTGCGACAAGCGCATTCGCCACAATCGCCACCAAGCTCACCCGCCCGGAGAGAGCCACCATCAGCGGCACGGTGACGACGAACGCAGCCGCCGACACCGCGACGATCTCCGCGGGTGCGCGCCACCAACCCCGCTCGCGCAGCCAGTCCGCCCAACTCGGCGCGAGCAGGATCAATCCCGCCGTGGCGAGCACCGACAGTGCGAACCCCGCGCTCACCGCCAATTGCGGTGCGACAGCCAGCAATCCGATCACCGCCGCGCACAGTGCGGGTAGCGCCTGTTTACGCCTTCCGGTGAGCAGGGCCAGTACCGTCACCGACCCCATGGCCGCCGCGCGCAGCACACTCGGGTCGGGGCGCGCGATGACGACGAACAACCCGACCACCACTGCGGCCGCCGCGGCACTGGTCCGTGGACCCGCGGTGAGCAGTCGGGCGAGCGCGAGCAGAGCGGTCAGAATGATGGTGAAGTTCGCCCCGCTGACCACGCAAAGATGTTGCAGTCCAGCGATTTCGAATGCGTCTCGCACACCGCCGGGCAATGCGGCGGTGTCGCCGACAACGAGTGCTGGCAGCAGTCCAGCGGCGTCCGGGGGTAGTGCCCGAGCCGAGGCCTCGACCAGATCCGATCGCACACTCGCGGCGAGCCGCTGCCACCACGGCGGCTCACCGATCCGCTTCGGCGCATCGGTGGCGTGCAAGGTGGCAACGGTCAGGTCGGCGCGGTTCGGTTCGCTCACCTCGGCTCGGAACCGCACCACCTGCCCGGGTGACAGCTCGGCCCATTCACCACCTTGCGCCAGGACCACCAGCGATCCGCCGGCTTCGGTCCGCGCCTGACCCTGACCGAACTCGCGTAGACCCGCACGAACGATCCACCGCCGCTCGCCACCGAACCCACCGGCGCGCATGGGTTTCGCATCGTCGGTGACGACCGCGACCACATTCACCGATCGACCGAACGACTCCCGCAGCGGGTGCGACTGCACGTGATGCTCCTGCCAAGCCCCCGCCGCCCCGAACCCCGCCCCGAGCAGCATCGTCGCCATCCCGGTCACCGCAACAACCCGCCACCGCTCCCGCCGATGCGCCATCGCCCACAGCAACACCACCCACAACCCGATCGCCACCACCACGGCACCAACCGCCACCACCACCCCCGCAACCCACCCCACGGTCACCGCGACAATCGTGGCCACCCAACACCCCAACGCCGCAGGCACCAACCGCATATCGAGCACCTGCGGCTCCGCCTCCTCCGGCTCCCGCCCGACGGCCACCCGCAAACCGGGATCCGCCCTCCTGGATCCCTGCCCGAACTGCGCTATCCGCGTCCATCGGCGCCCCCATGCTGACCCCGACGAATGCTCACGAGTCGGTAGTGCTCGCGACCCCACATCGCGTAGCGCCACGCTCGCCCGCCCACCTCCGTGCTCCGCCCCAACACGCCGCCCCACGATCGTTCCCCGGCGCTGCGCCGACTCTTCCTGTACCGCTCCCTCGCCCGACCCTGACCTCATCCACTCACCCTGCCCGCCTCGATGCGCCGCCCCCACACGCCTTTCCCCCCGGGTCGGTCACCGACGATCCGACTCCGCCGCACTGCTGCCCGCCCAGCGCTACTCCCATCCGCCGACCCGGTCGTCACGTCTGCGTGTGTCCCTGTCCGCGTTCTCCACGGGTGCATCTGCGGCACAGTGCATTTCGCCGAGCCCGTTCGCACACGCCGGACGGGTGTCGCCCGATGTCGGCGCGCAGTCATCCGGTGTCCCCTCGGATCGGTCTGTGGTGCGCCGACTTTCCTTCCGTGCACACGGCCACACTGGGCAGTTCATGTGGTCACCTCCGTCAACGCGGGTTCGATCGCGGCGCAGTCGACGACACCGGTCGCCCGAGGGGCATCGACTGCGGGCCAATTGATTTCGCGCCGACTGCTACGCCACGGCGGCGGGATCATGTCGTCACCAGGTCGCGAAGTTTGGCAAGGCGGGCGGGGCCGATGCCGTCTACCTCACCGAGTTGGGCGACATCGGTGAAGCGGCCGTTGGTGGTGCGCCACGCGAGGATCGCGCTGGCGGTGACCGGGCCTACACCGGGTAGCGCGTCCAACTCGGCTTCGGTCGCGGTGTTCAGATCGACGCGGGCACTGCCGGTCGACGCACCGGCACCGGTGCTCGAACCAGCCGGGCTCGAACCAGCGGTGGTCGGGCCCGCCGGCTTCGAACTCGAGGTGGTCGAGCCTGCGGCACCCGGCGGGGTCGCCGGTGCGCGACCCGCGCCGATCATGATGCTGCCGAGGCGTGGTTGGCCCTGCTGGGGGTCAGTTGCTCCGACGATCACCTGGTCGCCGTCCGCGAGTCGTTGCGCCAGGTTCAGGCCTGCCAGGTCGGCACCCTCCCTGGTTCCGCCTGCCTTCTCCAGGGCGTCGGCGATCCGCGAACCGTCCGGCAATCGGTGCAGCCCGGCTCGTTCCACCAAGCCGACCACGCTGACGACGACATCGGCGCTCGGAGTCGTGCTCTGACCGGACATCGCTGCCGCCACGGTGGTCGGTCCGGGCTGTACCGCAACACTTTCCGCACGCAGCACCGGAACCGGGGGCACTGCGCGCGCCACCGGCTGATCGCGCAGCACCATCACACCGGTCAGCACCACGGCGATCACCCCGACCAGACCGAGTACCAGCGCACCACGACGGCCCGGGTCCAACCGCGCATCCCGAAAGCGCACTGGCACCAGTCTGTTTCGCCTGTTCGATGCGCCGTCATCGAGCCACCCTGGCGTCCCGACCGCACCCGTGGGGCCGGACGGCGGTGCGAGTTCGTCGTCGTCCCAATGTCCCTCGCTGTCGTCGAGGCGCGAATCGTCGTTCCCGGACTCGCGCAGCGGCGGACTGCTCGGTCGTGCTCGCTCGCGGACCGCCAGACCACCCAGCCGCTGCCGTACTCGCTCGTGCTCTTCGTGTCGTGACATGGCAGCGACGCTAGGCCAACGCCCACCGAGACAACCTTCGCTGACCTGGGCTTCGAAGAAACCTGTGGATAACTCTGAGCCTGTGGATAACTCGGCCTTCAGCGGCCTCGAGCCCGCAACCCCGCCTGTCCGAATAGATACCGTGCGCTCATGACCGAATCGAAGTACTCATGGACCCATGGAACTCGCACAACGATTCCGCGACTTCGCACTTCGCGAAGCAGGCGACAATTCCCCGCTGTACCACCAGCGGGCGCTGGACATCAGCACCGACCACGAAGTGCTGGCGTTGATCAACCGATTGCCCACGGACAAACAGCAACCCAACCTGGTCCTGGCTGCCGCGCGAGTCAACGGCGCGACCGCGGTTCCCTACAGCGAGTTCCGCGACCAGCTGCGCGCGAACTGGCAGGCGATCTCGGCGACCGCGCTGCGCCGACGGACACAGACGAACGAGGCGGGCCGGGCGGCCACCCTCCTGCCGGTGCTCGCACGCCTGCCCGGACCCCTGTCACTCATCGAGGTCGGCGCCTCGGCCGGACTGTGCCTGTACCCGGACCGTTTCAGCTATCGATACGACACGGTCGCGCTGGATCCGTCCGACGGTCCATCACCGGTTGTGTTGACCTGCAAGACAACCGGGCCGGTGCCGATCCCGGACCGGCTCCCCCGAGTTGTCCATCGGGCAGGTGTGGATCTGAACCCGCTCGATGCCGGCGACAGCGAGGACCGGCAGTGGTTGTCGGCGCTCGTGTGGCCAGGTCAGGACGAGCGACTGACACGGCTGCGTGCGGCCTGCGAGATCACCGCCGCGGATCCACCGACCCTCGTCTCGGGCGACCTGAACGAGCAGGTCACCGAGCTCGTACATGCCGCACCGAAGGACAGCACGGTGGTGGTGTTCCACAGTGCTGTGCTCACCTATCTCTCGCCGCAGGCACGGGCGGACTTCCGGGCGACGGTGCGAAACCTGCCCTGCCACTGGGTTTCGCAGGAGGGCACGGGTGTACTCACCTGGCAGGCCGACAGGCTGCCCCCGCGCGAGGGTGCGGCGGCCCGGATGGTGCTGGCCCTCGACGACGAGCCGTTGGCGTTCGCCGGGCCGCACGGCCAGTCGCTGGACTGGTTCGGCCCGGCGTAGCGACCTCAGAGTCGGCGCATCACCGACACGACGCGGCCCAGGATCACCGCTTCGTCGCCGTCGATCACGGCGTAGGCGGGGTTGCGCGGTTCGAGGTGGACGTGGCCGTTGCGGCGGCGGTACACCTTGACCGTGGCTTCCTCACCGATCATGGCGGCGACGATATCGCCGGAGTTGGCCTCGCGCTGGCTGCGGACGACAACGAGGTCACCGTCGCAGATCGCGGCGTCGATCATCGAGTCGCCACGAACCCGCAGGCCGAAAACCTCTCCGCGCCCGACCAGTTCACGCGGGAGGGTCATGACGTCGTCGGGGTTGTGCTCGGCCAGGATCGGGGTGCCCGCGGCGATGTCACCGACGACGGGCACCGAGACCGAGGCGTCGGAATCGGCGGCGGGCGCACCGCGCAGGAACAGGCGCACGTCGATGGGGCGGCCGAGGGAGGCCGAGCGGCGCAGGAACCCGTCGTCCTCCAAGGCTTTCAGGTGTTGGGAGACCGTGGAGGTGGAGCGCAGGCCTACCGCGTCGGCGATCTCGCGCGTGCTCGGCGCGTAGCCGTTGGCCTGCACCGAATCCCTGATCACGGCGAGGATGTGTTGCCTGCGTGCGGGCAGGTTCGCGGCGTCGAGGTGGTCGAAGTCGTCGTATCCGGTCATCGGGGAATCGTAGAGCCCCACCCGATCAGCGCTTCAGTGCAGGTTCCTCGCGAAACAGTTCGATTGCGGCAGGGCGTGATACGGCGCGAACAGCGGAATCCGGTGGTAGCCGCTGCGCTCGTAGAAGCGCACCGCGTCGGGCTGCAGGTGCCCGGTCTGCAGGATCAGCCGGGGCCGACCGGCCGCGCGGGCAGCAGCTTCGGCGGCTTGCAGCAGTGCCGTCGCGGTGCCGGTGCCGCGGTAGTCGGGTCGAATGAACATCCGCTTGAGTTCGAGGTCGTCGGCGTTCCATCGCACCGCGGCGTGGCCGACAGGTTCGCCGCCCGCGTACGCGACAAAAGTTCGGTGCACGCTCGCGCTGTCGACCACATGGGGTGCGAGCCCGCGGGCGGCGAGCTCGTCCTCGAGGTAGGCGTAGCGCGGGCGGACCTCGTCCGACATCTCCGCGCGCAGCGTCTCGGCATCCGAATGGTCCCAGTCGACGGTGAGCACTCGCACGGGAAGGGCGGTGTGAGGAGAAGTTTTGCCTGCCATGGCGTCTACGGTAGGCAACGCGTCAAGGTCAGCGAACGGTTTGTCCGCACTCCGATTCTGAACCGACCGGCGTCAGGAACATCCACCGGGCAACACCGCGACGCCGAGCGCCCCGACACCGAGGTGCACACCGAGCGTGGGACCGAACTCGGCGACGTAGAGCTCCCGCACCTCGGGCAGCTGTTCGCGCAGTTGTGCCGCGATGGTCTCGGCGGCCTCGCGCGCACCGAGGTGCTGGATACCGAGGGCGGCACCGTCGGACGCGGCCGCGTCCACTGCGGCTGCCACGAGCTTCGAGTACGCGCGCGATCTGGTGCGTACCTTCTCGCGCAGTTCGAGCTTGCCCTCCACCAACTGCAGCAGTGGCTTCGTCACCAGTTCGCTGCCGAAGAACGCGGCGGCACTGCTCAGCCTGCCGCCCTTGCGCAGTTGTTCGGTGCGGTTGACCAGGATGAACGTGCGCGCACGGGCCGCCGCCGATACCGCGCGCTCATAGACCGCGTCCAGCGCATCGCCTGCCACCGCCCTGCGCGCGGCGGCCAGCACCGGCAAACCGGTCGCCAGGCCGGCGCCGAGCGAATCGACAAGGCGCACACGGTCTTCGGCACCCATATCGCGCACCGCCTGGCGGCCCGACTCCCAGGTCGAGGACAACCGGCGCGAGAGATGCACGGCGACCACGCCGTCACCGTCGCTGTGGGTCAGCGCGCGTTCGTAGGCTTCGCGCAGCTCACCGGGCGAGGCCGCCGAGGTGGTGACCGAGTCCGTCGTGTAGTCGATCTCGATGGGGTCGAGGCCTTCGCGGATCGTCCGGTCGCCGACGAGCACATGCAACGGCACCACTTCGATACCGAGCTCGGCGACGATATCCGCGGACAATCCCGCCGCCGAATCGGTGACCACCACAACGGCCACGGACTACCGGACCTCCTGCAGCGCCTTGGTCATCGCGGTCGCGACCGCCGCGTGCCCGGCCCAGCCCCAGTGGATGCCGTCCGGGTTCGCCGACCCCGACTCGATGTCGTCGCGCACGGCCTCGCCGAGGTCGACCAGCGGCACCGAGGTGCGACCGGACCACGCCTGCAAGGCCTTGACCGCCCGCGCCCTGCCCCGGTGCACCCGCCCGTACGCATCGCAGGTGTGCACCGAGGGGAGCACCGCGACGATGGGCAGTTCCGGACGCAGATGGTTCAGCGCCTCGCGCGACTGCTCCAGGTAGTTCACGCTCACCTTCGGCGGAAGAGCTACTCGGCGACCGATTTTCGACAGCTTCGGCTGCAGCCAGTTGTACGACGAGCGCACGCCACGACGCAGACGCGGCGGGCGGATGTAGCGGATCATCTCCCGCAGCGCGGTGGGCAGCGGCGAGGGCAGGGTGTCCATGCCGCCGACGGCGAACACCACCGCCCCGGCACGCGGCACCGAGGCCCAGACCCGAGGGTCGCCGATCAGCGCCCAGTAGGCGTCGCGGCAGGTCCAGCCGATCCGGGCGATCAGTTCGACATCCCAGTCCAGTTCCGCGGCAACCATGTTCGGCCAGATCCGCGGGTCGTCGGCGGGGAGTCCGCCCTTCGGGCCGTAGTAGGCGAGGGAATCGGCGATCACCAGCAGCACGGGACGCGGTGCGGCCGACTCCGCCGGTCGCGGCGCCTCGGCTTCCGCTACGAGCAGAGAACCGGCAGGTGCCTCGACCGATTCACCTTGCAGTGCAACAGCGTTGACGGATGCCGCAGGTACGAGGTCTGCTTCTACGGCAGCCGGAGAGGTCAGCGCGACAGTGGCGGGCTCGACATCCACATCTGCGGCTTTTGCGGAATCGGCGGCGGCGGCTTCGTCGGCCGAAAGGGAATCGTCGGCCACGGGTGCGGCAACGGCGCCCGAGGACCCCGAACCGGACGTTTCCGGTCGGAGTGGTTGCGACTCCACCGGATCGACCGATCCGGTGGCCTCCACGATCGACTCGTCGACGACCGCGGGATCCTCGACGGCGATACCGTTGTCGGCGCCCGAAACGGCCTCGACTTCGGCGACATCCGCTTCGGACTGGACGGTATCCACCTGCCCGACAGCGGCATTCGCGTCGGCGGATTCATCAGCCGACTCCGCGACACCGGAGGCCGCGCTGTCAGCTTCCGGCACAGCCGAACTCGATGCGATGTCGACCGCGTCGGGTTCGCCCGCAGCAACGTCACCGACCGAGGTCGCCGCACTATCGGCGGCGCCGCTGTCGTCCGAGGAGTCAGCATCGACCGACGACGCGGAACCAGCTGTCCCCGAGCCGGACTCGACGGCCTCGGCCGCCGAGTCGACCGGCTCGGGTTCAGCGACGGCCGGCGGTGGAACCGGGCCGAACAGGGCATCGGGCAGCGATCGAGTGCTGCGCGCGGTGACCTGTTTGAAGAGTTCGTCCGGTACCGAACGGATCGGCTCCTCACGCTCACCGCGTGCGGGCTTGGCAGGGGGCGGACCGAACAGCGCGTCCGGCAATTGCCGTCCGGCTTTGGCCGTCACCTGCTGGAACATCTCATCGGGTACCGATCGGACGGGCTCTTCATTGGACATCGGGAGCTACCTTCGCCGCTGCGTTCCAAACATCGAGGCGCCAGCCGGGTCGATCGACATCAGGGCCGTGACTGGAAAGCTGCACCCAGCTGGTATTGGCCAGCCCACCGAGGATCGGCCAATTCTCTGGTGGCAGTTCCAGTAACGCGGCCGTCAGAGCAGCGATCAGCCCGCCGTGCGCAACCAGGATGATAGTCCGACCGGGCCAATCCTGTCGCTCGTTGTACAGTTCGCGCACTACGGGCAGGGCCCGCGCACCTACCTCGAGCTTGCTCTCGCCACCGGGCGGTGTGTAGGTGGCGTCGAGCCGCCACTGCACCCGCGCACCGGGGTAGTCGGCGTCGACCTCGAGGTGGGTCAGGCCTTCCCAGTCGCCCAGGTTGGTCTCGCGCAGCCGCGGATCGGTGATGACCGGCAGATCGCTGATGTCACCGAGCGCCTGCGCGGTTTCCTTGGCGCGCCGCAGATCGGAGGCGTGGATCGCGATGGCATTGCGTGAACCCAGTTCGCGCGCAGCCTCTTTGGCCTGCTGGCGACCGAGTTCGGTGAGATCGGTGTCGATCTGGCCCTGCATCCGGTCGGCGGCGTTCCATTCGGTCTGCCCGTGCCGCAACAGGATCAGGTTGCGCACATGGGCGTACTTGCTCACTCGTCGATTCCCTGTTCCTGCGCGTCGTCGTCGGCGGCCGGAGTCGGCACAGCGGCGATACCCTCGACGGGAACCGCCGGGCAGTCACGCCACAGGCGCTCGAGCGCGTAGAAGTTGCGCTCGTCGTTGTGCTGGACGTGCACGACGATGTCGACGTAGTCGAGCAGCGCCCAGCGACCCTCGCGGGTGCCTTCGCGACGGACCGGCTTGTGCCCTGCTTCGCGCAGCTTGTCCTCGATGTTGTCGACGATCGCGTTGACCTGGCGCTCGTTGGGCGCCGACGCGATCACGAAGCAGTCGGTGATCACCAGCTGCTCGGAGACGTCGAGAACGACGACATCGGTGGCGAGCTTGTCGTCGGCCGCGAGTGCGGCGACCGTGGCCATCTCGATGGCTTCGGTAGAGGCAGTCATACGGTTTCCTCCTGTGTGGTCGCAACCATGTGGCTCAACTACCTTCCGTTCCTGCGGGCACGTAGAGGTGCCGCTTCGATATGTACTGCACCACGCCATCGGGGACGAGGTACCAGACCGGCCGACCCTCCGCGGCGCGGCGGCGGCATTCGCTCGACGAGATGGCCAGCGCGGGGATCTCGACCATCGTCACGGCGTCGGCGGGAAGGTCCCGCAGATGCTCCTCGAGATGATCGGTGTTGAGTTCGTAACCCGGTCGGCTCACCCCGACGAACTTCGCCAGTTCGAACAGTTCGGTCCAATCCTGCCATGTCAGGATGTTGGCCAGCGCGTCCGCACCGGTGATGAAGTACAGCTCCGCGTCGGGGTGGGTGTTCTGCATCTCCCGCAGGGTGTCGACGGTGTAGGTGACCTTGTTGCGTTCGATGTCGGCCCGGCTGACCGAGAACCTCGGGTTGGACGCGGTGGCGATGACCGTCATCAGGTAGCGATCCTCGGCGGGGCTGACCTGCTTGTTGACCTTCTGCCACGGCTGTCCGGTCGGCACGAAGATCACTTCGTCGAGCTCGAACCGGTTCGCGACCTCGCTCGCCGCGACCAGGTGGCCGTGGTGGATCGGGTCGAAGGTGCCGCCCATGACGCCAAGTTTGCGGCGCGGCCGAGCTGTCTCGTGCATGAGGTCTGAGCTTAATCCGGCCGCCGTGATCGGGGCGGACCGGACTACTCACGCTCGAGCGAGGCCGACGCCTGCGCGCACATCTGGGCGAACTGGGCGCGGGTGCGCTCGAGCTCTTCGACGAGGTGCGCGGCCGGTTCTGCGGCGACCCGGCGATGGAGTTCGGCCATCAACACATCGATCGTCACCCACCAGGGCCCGCGCGCACGACCCCCCGGTCCGCGCAGCTGCAGCCAGGCGGCAGCCCGCAGGCAGCGGGCCCGCGGCACGATCTTGTCCTGTTCGCCCCACAGCCCCGCTGCGCGCAGGTACCCGCCGAGGGCCTCGGATTCCTGCCCACAGCACTCGCGGGCGACCGCGGCCGACCACACCAGGTCGGCGTGGTGGCGGCGCTGTGCCGGCGAACGCTCGATCAACCGCGCCGCCTCGGCGAACTGCCAGGCGGCCTGCCGGTAGCGGCCGAGGTGGTTCAGCGATTCGGCGAACTGGGCGCGGACCAGCGCGAGCTCGGCGGGTGGGTAGCCGACCGTCGCGGTCAGCAGGGGGCGGTCGAAGGCCGATACCGCCTCGGCATGCTTGCCTGCTCGATGCCAGGCGCGCCCGGCGACCAGCCACAGGTGGATCGAATCGGCCTGCGAGATCGGCTGCCAGCAGGCCGCGGCCAAGGCGGCGGCCCTGGCCACATCACGGTCACGACCCCGCTGGGCGGCGACAGCGGTGACCAGTCGGGTGCGCATCGTGGCGAGTTCTCGACCACCCAGTTCACCCGCACCGACGACGAGTGCCCGACGCAACTGTTCCTCCGCGGCGGCCGGAGCATCCGCCAGTCGCGCCGCGGCGATCCCGGCCAGCCGCCGCGCCGCCCGCGCACCTGCTCCCGGTGCCGAATGCCGGGCTCCGATCTGCTGTCCGTCAGCCATCACCATGGACGGCTGATCAGCGGGGCCATTCCCCGAACCGAGCACGGGGCCGTCTGCCGCCGCCAGGTTCCACCATGCGGCGGCACCTGTTCTCGAACCCGATGCGAACTGCCGGACCGGCTCGTCGGCCGATTCCGCCACCGGGAGACAATCCGGACCCGCCACCGTGCCGACGACGGCGGGTTCTGTTCGGGGGCAAGTCTTCTCGTTCGCGAGAGGGTCGGTCACCGGATGGACCACGTCCAACGTACGAGCGCACGGCCCGCCCGCATCATCCCTACGTCCGATATCCGTCGTTCGGATCGCTCATCGTCGTGCGACGCCCCTGCCAGCATGACGTGATCTTGGTTGCCGTCCCATGTGAGGCGCTTAACGTCGGCTGAAGTGGTCAGACGGTAGGGCGTTTAGCCTTCGGGAGTTTGGCGACGACCGCGTCGTAGGAGGCGTCGATCAGTTCGCGCAGTTCGTCGTCGGGGACGGCGCCGCCGAGGCGGATACTGTTCCAGCCGTAGCGGCCGATGTAGGCCGAGACGGTGACATCGTCGGGGTAGACGGTGACCAGTTCGTCGGCTTCGGTGCGGTCGCGGCCGCATTTGAGGCCGATCGAGGTGCCCGCCCCGAGGAACGCGAAGATCTTGTCACCGACCTTGGCGACGACGTCGCCCTCCCACGGCTCGTCTTCCCAGGCGCCGGGCTTGGCAAGGCAGTAGGCCAGCACGTCCACACTCATGGTCCGAACTCCTTCAGACGGGCAACAATCGGGAGACCACCTCGGTGAGCTGTCTGGCTGTTCGGCATTCGTGCATCTCGATCACCGAGGCGTAGTCGTGGGCTGCCGAATCGCCTGTCCCCCACAGATTCTTGGGTTCGGGGTTCAGCCAGTGGGCGTGCCGGGCGGTGCCGACCAGTTCGCGCAGGGTGTCCAGTTGTGGATTGCGGTAGTTGGTGCGGCCGTCGCCGAGTACCAGCAGTGAGCTGCGACTGGTGACGGCTTCGCCGAAGTTGTCGGCGAAGCTGGTCAGCGCGTAGCCGTAGTCGGAGTGTCCGTCGGAGTCGATGATCCGGGATTCGGTGAAGATGCGGGTCATCACGTCGTCGAGGCCCGCGTACGGCTCGAAGAAGCTGGTGACCTCGTCGGTGCGGTCGACGAAGGCGAAGATCCGCACCCGAGAGAACTGCTCGCGCAGCGCGCTCACCAGCAGCAGGGTGAAGTTGCTGAATCCGGCCACCGAGCCCGAGATATCGCACAGCAGCACTAGTTCCGGGCGGCCGGGACGAGGTTTGCGGTTCACCAGGTCGATCGGGACGCCACCGGTGGACATCGAGGCGCGCAGGGTTTTGCGCAGGTCGATCTCGCCGCGCCGGGCTCGTTTGCGTCGCACCGCCAGCCGGGAGGCCAGGATGCGGGCCAATCGCTGGGTGCCGCGCCGCAATTCGGTGAGTTCGCGTTCGGAGGCGCGTAAGAAGTCGGCGTCCTCGGCCTGACGGGCGACACCGTAGGTCGCGACGCGTTCGCGCCCGATCTGTTCGGCCACGCGCCGGTTGGTCTCGGCTTCCACGCTCGCCCGGAACCCGGCGATGCGTTCCCTGGCGACGCGGCGGGCGACCTCGGTGTCCCGTTCGCTCGCGTCCGGTGGCAGTGCGAGGCCTGCGAGAATCTTGGACAGCAAGGACTGGGGCGCAAGATCTTTGAGTGCCTGGTATGCGGAGAAGGACGGCCCGCGCGCGGACTGGTACTGGCCGAGTTGCTCGACCACCTGCCCGGCCAGCATCTGCAATTGCTCGCCGCCGTCCTCGGCCGCGAGCATTTCGGCCAGTTGCTCGCGCAGCGCCGCCAGGTCGACTTGACCGTCAGGGGTGCGCGGCAGGTCCGGTGCATCCGCGCTGCGATCACCTACGGCGACCGGAAACCACAGATCGAACAGTCCGTCGAAAGTGGCGCGATGGGTGGGTCTGCGCAGCAACGCACAGGCCAGGCCCTCGCGCACCGCCTCACGATCGAGCAGGTCGAGCACGGTCAGTACCCGGCCCGCGTCCACAGTCTCCGACGGTCCGACCGGCACCCCACGGGCCCGGAGCGCACCGACGAAACCGGCGACGTGGCCGCCGATTCCGTGCGGCGCGGGCGCGGTCACGATCAGACCAGTTTCAGCTCGGCCAGCGCGCGCTGGTGATCGCTGCGGTGCTTGAGCACGACGCCGAGCGTGGCACGCACCGTCGCGTCGTCGAGGTCGGCGGCGCCGAGCGCGAGCAGCGTGTTGCCCCAGTCGATCGTTTCGGCGACCGAGGGCAGCTTCTTGAGTTGCATTCCGCGCAGCACATGCACGACTCGCACCAGCTGCTCGGCGACGGTGCTCGGGAGTTCCGGTACCCGGCTGGCCAGGATCCGGCGCTCGAGATCTTCGTCGGGGAAGTCCAGGTGCAGGTACAGGCAGCGGCGTTTGAGCGCCTCCGACAGTTCCCTGGTGGCGTTCGAGGTGAGCACCACGAACGGCTTGCGGGTGGCGGTGATGGTGCCCAACTCTGGCACGGTGACCGCGAAATCGCTGAGCACCTCGAGCAGCAGGCCCTCGATCTCGACGTCGGCCTTGTCGGTCTCGTCGATCAGCAGCACCGTCGGCTCGGTGCGGCGGATGGCGGTGAGCAGCGGGCGCGAGAGCAGGAACTCCTCGGTGAAGACGTCGGCTTTGGTTTCGGCCCAATCGTTCTCACTCGACGCCTGGATGCGCAGGATCTGCTTGGCGTGGTTCCACTCGTAGAGCGCACGTGCTTCGTCGACGCCCTCGTAGCACTGCAGGCGCACCAGTTCGGCGCCGGCGACCTGGGCCACCGCGCGCGACAGCTCCGTCTTGCCGACACCGGCCGGGCCTTCGATGAGCAGCGGTTTGCCCAGCCGGTCGGCGAGGAAAACCGAAGTGGCCGTGGCCTTGTCGGCCAGGTAACCGGTGGTGGCGAGCCGGTCGATGACATCGTCGACCGAGGTGAAGATCGGTTCCTGTACGAGCGTCACGATCACACCGGCCGAGTCTGGCCGTCGCCCCACACGATCCACTTCGTGGAGGTGAGTTCGGGCAGGGCCATCGGGCCGCGGGCGTGCAGCTTCTGCGTGGAGATGCCGATCTCGGCGCCGAAGCCGAACTGCTCGCCATCGGTGAACGCGGTGGACGCGTTCACCATCACCGCGGCGGCGTCGACCCGGGCGGTGAACTCGCGGGCCGCGGCCAGGTCGGCGGTGACGATGGCCTCGGTGTGGCCGGTGCCCCAGGTGTTGATGTGGTCGACGGCGGCGTCGAGGTCGTCGACGACCCTCAGCGCGATGTCCATGGTGAGGTATTCCTCGCCCCAGTCGGCGTCGGTGGCTGGCACCTGGCCCGGCAGGTCGCCGTGGATGGTGACGCCTGCGTCCTCGAGTGCCTTGCTCAGGCGCGGCAGCGCGGTCTCGGCGACAGCGGCGTCGATGAGCACGGTCTCGGCGGCATTGCAGACGCTGGGGCGGCGGGTCTTGGCATTGAGCACGATGGCCTCGGCCATGTCCAGGTCGGCGGCCGAGTGCACGTAGACGTGGCAGTTGCCGGTGCCGGTCTCGATGGTGGGCACCTGGGCGTCGCGCACGACAGCGTTGATCAGGCCGGCACCGCCACGCGGGATCACCACGTCGACGAGGCCGCGAGCCTGGATCAGGTGGGTGACGCTGGAGCGGTCGTGGCTGGGCAGCAACTGCACGGCGTCGGCCGGAACGCCCTGGGCGACAAGGGCTTCGCGCAGTACCTCGACCAGAGCGGCATTGGAGTTCGACGCCGAGGAGGAACCGCGCAGCAGCGCCGCGTTGCCCGACTTGAGAGCGAGGCCGAACGCGTCGACGGTGACATTGGGTCGTGCTTCGTAGACCATGCCGACCACGCCGAGCGGGACGCGGGTCTGGCGGATCTCGAGGCCGTTGGGCAGCGTGGAGCCGCGCACGATGACACCCACCGGGTCGGGCAGGGTGGCGACCTGGCGCAGGCCCGAGGCGATGCCGTCGATGCGGGACTTGGTCAGGCGCAGCCGGTCGAGCAGGTTCTCCTCGGTATCGGCGGCCTGCGCGGTCGCGATGTCGTCGGCATTGGCCGCCAGCACGCGATCGGCGGCGGCGAGCAGGGCGTCGGCCGCCGCGTGCAGGGCGTCGTTCTTCTGCGCCGTGGTCAGCTGAGCCAGCACACGGGACGCGACGCGAGCCATGCGGGCGGCGTCGTGCACCGCTGCGCGGATGTCGAGCTCGGGGGTCACTTCTACCGTCATGGGTATCAGCGTACGCAGTCCGCCGCACGCGACCGCCGCCACCCGGGGCCCGGAATACCCCTCCGACCGGCGGCGCGACCGAGTTGTCCACAGGTTCGGCGATGCTCTCGACAAAGTTGTCCACAGGCCGGGGACGCAGGTCGCGCGCCCCGGACCCGACCGCCACCGAGACCAGTGGACGCATGCCGCGAACCCTGGGGCCTGCTCGCCGCTAGATTCAGGACCATGGATCGCCTCGATTCGCCGACCGTCGTCGTCCTGGGCAGCGTCAACATGGATCTGGTCACCACCACCGCGCGCAGGCCCGCACCAGGTGAGACGGTGTTGGGGTCCGGGTTCGCGACGGTGCCCGGCGGGAAAGGTGCGAATCAGGCGATCGCGGCGGCACGGTCGGGCGCGCGGGTACGGTTTCTCGGCGCCATCGGCGCTGACGCGTTCGGCACGGAATTGCTGGCCACGCTGTCGGCCGCGGGCATCGACACCACCTTGGTACGCAGGGTCGACGGCCCCAGCGGGATCGCCACGATCGTCGTCGACGACACCGGCGAGAACAGCATCATCGTGGTGGCAGGAGCCAACGGCCGGGTGACCGACCTGACCACCACCGAACTCGCGGCGATCGCGGATGCCGACATCCTGCTGTGCCAGTTGGAGATTCCGATCGAGACGGTGCTCGCCGCAGCACGCCACGCCCTCGCCTCGGGGACGATCGTCGCGCTGAATCCTTCGCCGGTTGCACCGTTGCCCGACGAACTGTGGGCCGCCGTCGACCTCGCGATCGTGAATTCTCTGGAATCCGAACAGTATTCGACCGAGCTGGCACAGGTCGCGCACGTGGTGCGCACGCTCGGCGCAGACGGGGCGACCTATCTCGGCGAGGACGAGCTCTCCGTCGCGGGACTCGCAGTCGATGTGATCGACACGACCGGCGCCGGTGACGCATTCACCGGCGCCCTGGTCGCAACCTGGAATCAGGGCGCGCCCACCGCCTTGAACTGGGCGAATACCGCCGGCGCCCTGGCAACCACCCGCCTCGGCGCAAGCTCGTCCATCCCGGCGAGCGCACAGATCGCGGCGGCACTCACCACCGACTGACCTCGCCACCACGGTGAAAATCAGATGCGCCACACCCGTCACCCCCATACCGTTGGTCCTTCATCCAGGAGAGGACCGATCATGTTTCCCGTCGAGCTGCGCGGTACGCGAGCGCAGACGCTCATGTGGGCCAACGAGCACGAGATCGAGCAGTCCGCGCTGCGCCAGCTTCGCAATATCGCGAATCTGGAATGGGTGCACGGACTGCGCGTGATGCCCGATGTGCACCTGGGTAAAGGGGCGACGGTCGGTTCGGTGATCGCGATGCGTGACGCGGTGGCGCCTGCCGCAGTCGGGGTGGATATCGGTTGCGGGATGGAGAGCGTGAAGACCGATCTCACCGCCGCTGATCTGCCGGATGACCTGCGCTCGCTGCGCAGCCGGATCGAGCAGGCGGTGCCCGTCGGCTTCCAGGCGCACAAGGATGCCGTGGACGTAACCAAGCTCGGTGCCGAGCTGGCGGGCTCGCACGGGCAGGCCGCGTTGCACGCCAACGGGTGGGCGCGGTTCTGGCGTTCGTTCGGCGAGCTACATCCCGGGGTTGCCCAGCTGGAATCCAAGGCGCACAAGCAGATCGGGTCGCTCGGGTCAGGGAACCACTTCATCGAAGTCTGCCTCGACACCGACGACGCCGTCTGGATTCTGCTGCACTCCGGTTCGCGCAATATCGGCAAGGAACTGGCCGAGCGGCACATGGCGGTGGCGCGGGCACTGCCGCACAACCAGTCGCTGCCGGATCGGGACCTGGCCGTCTTCGTCTCCGGCACTGCGGAAATGGATGCCTACCGCCGCGACCTCACCTGGGCGCAGGAGTACGCCGCGCGCAATCGCGCGGTGATGCTGTCGCTGGTGTGCCGTGCGGTGCGCGACGAATTCGCCGGGCGCGAAGTGCGTTTCGACGACCCCATTTCCTGTCACCACAACTTTGTGGCCGAGGAGATCATCGACGGCGTGCCGATGCTGGTGACCCGCAAGGGCGCCGTGCGGGCGGGCGCCGGTGAGCTGGCGTTGATTCCCGGTTCGATGGGGACGCGGTCGTATGTGGTGCGAGGCAAGGGGAATCCTGCTTCGTTCCAGTCGGCCTCGCACGGTGCCGGGCGGCGGTTGAGCCGGTCGGCGGCCAAGCGGCAGTACACCGTCGCGGATCTGGTCGCCCAGACCGAGGGCGTGGAATCGCGCAAGGACGCGGGCGTGGTCGACGAGATCCCGGCCGCGTACAAGGACATCGACGAGGTGATCGCGGCCCAGGCCGACCTGGTCGACGTGGTTGCGACCCTGCGTCAGGTCCTGTGCGTGAAGGGCTAGAAGTTCGAGAGGAAGCGCCCGACCAACCGCTGATTTCGCACGAACATGGGTAACTCGCCGGGAACGGGCCGACGGTATCCGCTCAACCACCGTCGGACGCGTGCCTCGATCTCCCCGCGCCTACGTCTGGCTAGAAGACGCGGGAAGGCGGGCAGGCGTCGAACCTGTCGGTGGGGTCGGGCACCATGGGGCCATGACCTCAGCGACCGGCAACGATGTGCTCGACCTGACGGCTCCGGACCTGCGCGAACGCGCCGAAGAATTGTTGCGTGAGCTCGCCGGTCCCGATGCGCGGTTGCGGGAGGATCAGTGGATCGCGATCGAGGCGCTGGTGGTGCAGCGCAGGCGGGCGCTGGTGGTGCAGCGGACCGGGTGGGGAAAGTCGGCGGTGTATTTCATCGCGGCCAAGTTGTTGAGGGGGGCGGGGCGGGGGCCGACGGTGATCGTGTCGCCGCTGCTGGCGTTGATGCGCAACCAGGTGGCGGCCGCCGAGCGGGCCGGGGTGGTGGCGGCCACGATCAACTCGGGCAATGTCACCGAGTGGGACGAGATCCATCAGCGGGTGGCCGATGGCGAGGTCGACGTGCTGCTGGTCAGCCCGGAACGGTTGAACAATCCCGACTTCCGCGATCAGGTGCTGCCGCGACTGGCCGCCGACGCCGGTCTCGTCGTGATCGATGAGGCGCACTGTGTGTCGGACTGGGGTCACGACTTCCGGCCCGATTACCGCCGCATTCGCACCCTGATCGCCGATCTGGGGTCCGAAGTGCCGGTGCTGGCGACCACCGCGACCGCCAACGACCGGGTGGTCACCGATGTGGCCGGGCAGATCGGCACCGACACCCTGGTGCTGCGCGGCACGCTGGATCGCGAATCGCTGCATCTGTCGGTGGTGCGGTTCGACGACGCGGTCCAGCGCACCGCCTGGCTGGGTGAACAGCTGAATCGGATGCCGGGCTCGGGCATCATCTACTGCCTCACCGTCGCCGCCGCCAACGATCTGGCCGACCTGCTCAATTCGCACGGCCACACCGTCGCCGCCTACACCGGCCAAACCGACCCGGCCGAACGCGAGATGCTCGAAGCCGCGCTGCTGAACAACGAGGTCAAAGCGCTGATCGCGACCTCGGCGCTCGGCATGGGTTTCGACAAGCCCGATCTCGGCTTCGTCGTGCACGTCGGGGCGCCGTCCTCGCCGATCGCCTACTACCAGCAGGTCGGTCGCGCGGGCCGTGGCACCGAGCGCGCCGAGGTTGTACTGCTGCCTGGCCCCGAGGACGCGCGGATCTGGAGTTACTTCGCCTCCGTCGCCTTCCCTCGCGAGCACATCGTGCGCTCGGTGCTGGCCGCCCTGGACACCGACCGTGCAATGTCGACGGTGGCGCTCGAACCTCTCGTCGAGCTGAACCGGTCACGCCTCGAGATGGTGCTCAAGGTGCTCGATGTCGACGGTGCCGTGCGGCGGGTGCGCGGTGGCTGGCTCTCGACCGGGCAGGACTGGGCCTACGACACCGAACGCTACGAGGGCTTGGCCGCGGCCCGCGACGCCGAACAGCAGGCGATGATCGACTACCAGTCGACCGCCACCTGCCGGATGACCTTCCTGCGCCGCCAACTCGACGACCCGGGCTTGGACGGACTCGCAACGTCAGACCTCGATTGCGGCCGATGCGACAACTGCACCGGCACCCGCGCCGACACCAGCGTCGACGACGCCGCGATCGCCGCCACCCGAGCCCGCCTCGACCGCCCCGGCCTCGATCTCGCCCCCCGCAAACAGTGGCCCAGCGGCATGGCGAAACTGGGAATCCCGTTGTCGGGCAAGATCTCCGGCGGCGCCGAGACTGGCCGCGTACTCGGTCGACTCACCGACCTGGGCTGGGGTATGCGCCTGCGCGCCCTGCTCGACGCCCCCGACGCGCCGGTACCCGACGCGGTCTTCGACGCCTGCATCGCGGTCTTGCGCGACTGGACCTGGGCCACCCGCCCGACCTCGGTGCTCGCCCTCGAATCCCCGCGCTATCCCCAACTCACCACCAGCCTCTCCCAACGCCTGGCCGAGGTCGGCCGACTCGACAATCTCGGCACTCTCCACACCAGACCCGACCGCCCCCCGGTCTCCGCGGCGAACTCCGCCCACCGCGTAGCCGGCCTGTTCGACTCCTGGGAGATCCCCGACCTCTCCGAGGTCAACGGCCCCATCCTGCTGGTCGACACCCTCACCGACACCGGCTGGACCATGACCGTCGCCGCCCACGCCCTGCGCACCAGCGGCGCCGACGCCGTACTCCCCTTCGCCTTGGCCACCCCCACCTGACAAACCCGGTCGGCCACCCGCCGAAACCCGGGTGGCCCTCGTCATCCACACCGCACCGAATCAACCGCCACAGTCCTTGACCCCGGGAGTCGCGGACATGTACGCCCCGGCACGCCGAAAACCCAGCCAACACGCCGACCGGGTTGTGTGCCGTCACCATCACCAGTGCTTGAATGCGCCTATGACCAGGACCACATTTGCTCGAACCCTGATGGCCGTTGCCGCGGGCTGTGCGGCCGGATTCACCCTTTTCACCGCGCCCGCCCAGGCGTCGAACGAAAACCCCCTCGACTGCTCGGGCGTCCCCGGCGCCCAGGCGGCCGCCGACCGCGAGAGCGCCGCCCGTGGCATCGCCATCACGCCACTGTGCTTCAGCGGCGGCCTCTACAGCGGTATCCACGCCGGCATCCCACTGGCGGTGTTCAACCCGCTGACCATGCCGGGGACCGCGAGCGTGTGCGTCGCCGAGCGCGAAACCGTCGAGGCGGCAGCGAAATTCGAATGGACCGAGCGGGTCCACGTGATGCCGATGTGCATCCAGAACCGGGCGTTCGGCGTCTACGAGCTGTAACAACGCACGAACCGACGCAGGCTCGCTTCCCGGCCGGGAGCGGGCCTGCTCGTCTATCGTTGAGCGGGTGGCCAAGTCTGCGGCGCCAGCGGTCGAACTGCCGGTGGGTGAGCACACGGTGCGGGTCAGCAATCCCGACCGGGTGTACTTTCCCGAGCTCGGCGTGACCAAGCTCGACCTGGTCGAGTACTACCTGAGCGTCGGGGACGGAATCGTCAACGCGCTGCGGGATCGGCCCTGCATGCTGCACCGATTCCCCAAGGGACTGCCGGGCGGCAAGGTGCACCAGAAACGGGTGCCCGCGGGTGCGCCGGACTGGATTCCGACGGTGCGTGTGTTCTTTCCGCGCTACGGCAGACATGCCGACGAACTCTGTGTGCACGAGCTCGCGGACGTGATCTGGGCCGTCCAGATGTCGACGGTGGAATTCCATCCCTGGAACTCCCGGGCCGCCGACACCGAGTCGCCCGACGAGTGGCGCATCGACCTCGATCCGATGCCGGACTGCCCGTGGTCGCGGGTACAGCGGGTCGCCGGGGTGGCCCATGAGGTACTCGACGAGCTCGGCGCGGTCGGCTGGCCCAAGACCTCCGGCGGGTCCGGCCTGCACGTGTATGTGCGGATCGCCCCGGAGTACGGGTTCGCGCAGGTCCGACGCGCCGCGCTGGCATTCGCACAAGAGGTGGAGCGGCGGGCGCCCGAGGACGTCACCACGGCCTGGTGGCGCAAGGACCGCGATCCCGCGCAGTTGTTCATCGACTACAACCAGAACGCGCGTGACCACACCATCGCCGCCGCCTACTCCGTGCGCGGCGTCCCCGAGGCCACCGTGTCGACCCCGGTGCGCTGGACCGAGATCGACGACATCGTGCCGCGCGACTTCACCATCCAGACCGTGCCCGCCCGCTACGCCGAGCTCGGCGACCTGCAGGCCGACATGGATGACGCGGTATTCGATATCGCACCGCTGCTGGAAATGGCCGACCGGCACGGCGTCGAAGAGCCCGTCGACCTCGACGAATCCTGAGCCGCCGACACCGCCGTGCCTCGACCCGGGCGCCCGCGCTCCGGCAGTCGCCGATCAGCGCCGCAGCCAGCTGATCAACCCGCGCACCCGGCCGATCAAACCCGCGCCCGGCCCACCAGCCCGTGCGCCCCGCCGATCAACCCGCGCGCCCGGCCCACCAGCCCGCGGACAGCCGTGCGACCGGGCTCGACCGCCGCACGCCGGGACAGGACGGGAGGGTGCGGCGGCGCAATCGGAGGCGACCAGGAAGAATCAGAGTTCCGGTGCCGCGCACGGTGCCCGACAACAGCGCTCGAGCCGCATACCGCGGCGCACACTCACCGATCGACCCAGGAGGTCTCTGTGCAGGAATCCGCGACCACGATCGCGATCGCCCCGGACCAGCCGGCGCCGCGCTTGCTCGAGAAAGCGGTCGTCGGAGCGGGCGCTCGGGTCGGTGCGATCGCGGAGGCGGACGCGCTGATCTGGCTGGGCAAGCCCGGCGACTTCCCGGCGACCCTGCCTCCGTCGGTGCGCTGGGTGCAACTGCCCGCCGCCGGGATCGAGGACTTCTTCGACGCGGGCGTCTTCACCGCACACCCGAACATCCAGTTCACCTCCGCGGCAGGCGCGTTCTCGCACAGCGTCGCCGAACACGCCCTGATGATGCTGCTGGCCGGGGTGCGGTATCTGCCGGAACAGTTGCGGGCGACATCGTGGCAGCAGCGCGAGTTCTTCCCGCACGTCGGGTCGCTGCGCGGAAAGACCGTGACGATCGTCGGCGCGGGCGGGATCGGGCGCGCGCTGATTCCGATGCTGGCGCCGCTGGGTGCGCATGTGATCGCAGTGAACCGCTCCGGGCGCAAGGTCGAGGGTGCGGGAATTCCGGCCGATGTGGAGACGGTGCCCGCCGAACAGCTCGGGCGGGTGTGGTCGCACACCGATCACGTCGTGGTCGCGGCACCGGCGACGGCACAGACCCGCCACCTCGTCGGCGCCGACGAACTCGCCCGGCTCAAGCCGTCGTCGTGGGTGATCAATGTGGCCCGCGGCAGCCTGATCGACACCGAAGCGCTGGTCGACGCGCTGACCGGCGGATTGATCGGCGGCGCCGGACTCGATGTCACCGACCCGGAACCACTGCCCGACGGCCACCCACTGTGGACCTTGCCGAACGCGATCATCACCCCGCACGATTCGAACCCGCCGCAGCTGCGGTTGGCGGCGTTCGCCGATCATGTCGGCGCGAATGTGGCGCGGTTCGTCGCGGGCGAGCCGTTGCAGGCGATGGTCGAGACCTCGCGGGGTTACTGAGAGCTGCTCACCCAGGCGGCGATCTGACTGCGCTTGGCGAAGCCGAGCTTGGTGAGAATGTGCTGGACGTGGTTCTGCGCGGTGCGGTCGGAAAGTACGAGGGCGTCGGCGATCTCGTGATTGGTGAGACCACGGGCGACCAGTTCGGCCACCTCGTGTTCGCGCGGTGTCAGTGCGGCGCAACTGATTTCGTGTGTTGCGACGGCTCGGAGACGCTGCGCCCACGGCCGCATTCCGAGCGAGATCGACTGCGGAAGTGACTTTTTCGCCAGCGTGACAGCCTCGACAGTAGCGCCGTGACTGAGCAGGAACTCGGCGAGTTCACAGTCGGCCTCGACGGCGAAACCGGAGGCTCCGATCGTGCGCGCGGTCTGCGCGGCGGCGTCCAGTTCTATCCGTGCGGTATCCGGATCATGCAGTGCCGCAGCGAATTTCCCCAGCCAGAGCAGCACCGGGCCGAGGTAGTGGGCATTGCCACCGCCGCCGGTGACGTGCATGTCTCGGTAGGGTCGCAGCTGCTCGCGGAAGTAGTCGACGTCGTCGACGATGCCGAGCGCGGCGGCACACGCCCCACCGACCACGAGCACATTGAGCCGGAAATACGGTGGTATCGACCACTTCTGGGGCGGTCCGAGGCTGCGATAGAGCGGCTCGGCTTCCGCGACGAGCCCACTGTCCACCATCGGGAACGCGGTGCCGAGCGCGGCGAACAGCAGGTTGCGCACCTCCCCGCGCACCGGCGCGCCGGGAGCGGTCAGCGCTTCGCGTCGATGACCGCGATGGTGGCCGACGACGGCCAGCAACGCCCGATAGGCGCCCTCGCCCGCCGGATGCCCCAGCTTCGCGGCCAGCGCGTGCGCCTGCCCGGCCAGGTCGATGGCATCGTCGAATTCCGCGTGCGCCTGGGCCAGCGCGGCCCGCGCGACGAGCAGGTGCCACCGCGACATCGGCCCGCCGGTCCGTTCCGAACACCAACCAAGACAGGACAATTCGCCGGTGATCTCGCCCAGCTCGCCCTGCTCCCACAGTGCGTCGATGCGCCACAACCGGCCCCACATCTCCACCGACGGATCACGCGCACGCTCGCCCGCTTCGATCATCCGGTCGGCGAGGACCCGGTGTTCGTCGCGATGCTCGGGGCCGCTGCAGGCGAGTTGACGTGCCCGCAGCGCGGCAGCCAGTACAGCGGGATCATCGCAACGCACCGCGGATTCCAATGCCGCCCTGCTGGATTCATCGACACCGTCGAGCCGACCGAGGTAGACCGCCGCCTCGGTGGCGCGGGCGAGCAACCGCGCCCGCAGCGACTCGGGCAGTACCTCGACAGGCGGCGAGGCGGATTCGGGACGGGTGTCGACCGCCAGCGCTTCGGCGCACGCGTCGGCGATATCGCGATCCCAGCTGCGGTCGCCGATCGGTTCCAGCACCAGTGCGGCCTCGGCGAGCAGGACCGCGGCGACGCGGCGGTGCTGCGCGGAATCGACCGCGCGCGCCACCGCCTGTGCGGCAACACAATCCGATCTCGCGGACGTCAGATCTCCGGCCCGGACGGAGGCGGCCGCGCGTTGCAGCAGCAGGCCGCCCCGGTCGATCGGATCGATGTCGGCAGCGTGCGTCAGGGCCAAACCGTACAGCCGCACCGCCTCCTCGAACGCCAGCTCCCGCGCGGCGACATCCGCCGCCCGGCGGGCCCAGCGAACGGCCGGTTCGTGCGCCCCACCCACCGCGGCGTTGGCCCAGTGCCAGGCCAGTGCCGCCGAATTCGACTCCACCGCATCGGGATACAGCTCCTCGATAGCCAGGGCCGCCCGTTGGTGCAGCACCACGCGCTGCTGGAGGGAGAGCCCGTCGAGCAGGGTGGCACGCACGAGCGCATGGGTGAAGCGCACCGCGCCGGGCTCGTCGCCCGGCGCCAGCAGTCCGGCCTCGATCGCCTCGTCGACGGCGGCCAGACAGTCCGGGATCGACCGCTCCACCAGACGGGCCGCGACCGCGATCGTGAACCGTTCGCCCAGGATCGACGCGGCCCGCAGTAACTCCTGTGTCGGCGTCGAGCGCGGTGCCATCCGGCCGCGCACCACCTCGCGCAAACTGGTCGGCAGACGTAACGCGTCATCGGTGGAACCGCGCAGCGAACGGCCGAGTTCGCGCAGGTAGAAGGGGTTGCCCGCGGTCATGTCGAAGGCCTCGCCGGTCAGCCGGTCCGGCAGCTCGCGCCCGGCCTCGATCCGCAAACAGTGCGCGGAGTCGGCGGGTGAGAGGCCGCGCAGCAGCAGCGAGCCCGCGACCGGTTCGCGCAGGAGCTCGGGTTTGATGGTGGCCCAGCCGGAACTCTCGGTGCCGGCGCATTCGTTGGCGCACACCATGATTCGGCGCTCGCGCAGCGCACGCACCACATACAGCAGCGCTTGCAGCGAGGGCTCGTCGGCCCAATGGATATCGTCGACGACCAGCAGGACGCCGCTTTTCGCGCCGTCGAGATCGGCGGCGAACCCGTCGAACAGGGCCACCCGATCGGCACCGGGTGCGGGCGCGCTGGTGCCGAGAGCTTGATGCCACAGCCAGAACGGCGGGGTATCGGGTAGTTCCAGGGCGCGGGCCCACAGGGTGCGCACGCCCGCGCGGCGCGCGCGAGCGGCCAACTCCGCGACCAGACGGGTCTTACCGACGCCCGCCTCTCCTGAGCAGATCACCAGTTGCGGCGCGCCGTGCAGGGCGTCGTCGAGCCGACCCAGCAAATCGGCCAGTTCGCGGTCACGTCCGAGCAGCTCGGTCGTCACACCTCACCTCCGAGTACCAGAGCATACTCGCAGGTGAGGGGCTATAACAGTGCTATGCGTCCGCTCCGGCCGTGCGCGGCCGTGACATCAGGAGGCGGTCCGTTCGGTCAGGCCGCCGACCGAGACCACGTACTCCTTCGCTTGATCGTCGAATCGGATCGAATAGGTCGTCGGGTAGCGGGTGGAGTGCTGATAGGCCACCGGTTGGGCGATGTCGCCGGTGAACGACGGCTTGGTGAGCAACCAGGCCTGGGTGAACATCGGTTCGGTGAAGATGTACCGGCCGTCCCACGCACCGTTGATCAAGACCTGGGTGAAGTCGAACTGGCCGGGGACCACCGGTTGGGTGCCGTCGACCCAGTGCACGCCCATCCCGGGCACCGCCTGCATCTCGATCGGCTCGGGCAGGGTGGTGTAGCCGGCAGGCATGTACTTCGAATCCGGCTGCACGGCGGCCTTGGCGAGGAACTGCGGGTCCTGCGGGTTGATCGCCTGCACCGCGGCATCGTCGATGAAGTAGAAATGCGTGTCGAAGTGCGGTTCGTCGAAGACGCCCACCGGTGGATGGCCGTGGGGGACCCAGTCGAAGGTGAGGTGGTTGATCACCGTGCCCTCGGCTTGTTCGGGAAACGCCATGCCGGGACTCGCCGGCGGTGGGCCCTCCGGCATCGTGGTGGGGACCGGCAGCCCGTCGAGCGCCGATTCCTGGATGCGCAGGCCCAGTTCGGTGGGATGACCGTCCTTGTCGGTGGTCACGTAGGTGCGGACCTGGCCGTTGCCCATGGATCTTTCGTCGCCGTAATAGGTCTTCGGGCCGGAATCGTCGCTGCACGCGGCCGCGGAGGCGAGGACCAACGTGGCCGCCAGCGCCGTGGTGAGTATTCGCGCGCGCCGCCTGATATCGGACATGACCGCTCCCTTCGATGGGTCAGTCATCAAGGTAGAAGGGTTTGCCGATCCGAGCGTCCGCCGAAATACTCATCTCAGGTACTCTTCTCATCAGTGGCAATCATTTCCATTCGGAGCTATGAGTGCCGATCACCGCGCCGGAATCAGACATAGCGGGTTAGGCTGTCTTCGTCCTGGTTCGGTAAGGATGGGATCGGCAATGAGATGGACCTTCACCGCTGACGAATTCGCGCACGTCTGGCGGGAATCGGGTCGCGATCGCATGCCGTTCCCACTGCGCGTGCTCGAGTCACCGCGCACCGAGGACGACGCGGCCCGATTACGCGCGGGCCTGCACGACCGACTACCCGGGGGCGACCCCGACCTCGCCGCCTGCCTGCGGATTCTCGCCGAACCGCATGCCAGGGTGGTGCTCGTCGGCGGCGCCCACACTCCCGGCAGTGAGATCCGGCTGCTCGCCTGCGCGGTATACGACCACGCGGTGCTACTGGTCCAGGAACCCAGCACCCGGCCCGATTACGGTGGCAGCGTGCGTGTTTCGATCGGGCACAGCGCGGGCATCGGCGCTCGCGTCGCCGCCTGCCTGCCCGATACCCCGCCCGGCCGTGAACCCGCGCGCGAGGCCGCGACCGAGGCGGTGCGCGACGAGGAAACCGTGCTCGCCACCCACCCCGCGGTGCCGCGCATCCAGCGATTATTGCGCAGGCCACACACCGCAGAGGGCCACATCCGCATCGAAACCGGACTCGACCGCGCGGTACCGAACCCACCGGTGCACTACAGCTGGATCGACGTGGCCAATGACGGTCGCTACCTGCTGCGCGCGGGCGAAACCGTGCACGTGGTGCCCGCGTCGACTGGTCAACTAGCCGCACAGTTGCAGCGAAGGTTGGTGCCCGCGCACAGTTCGCACAACCGAAGGTCCGGCTAACCTGGACTCCACCGCATCATCTGGAGGGGAGACGCGATGACGATCGAGAGCAGCAGGGCCGAGATCTCCCGGTTCCGCAGCGCCGCCGCGGCGGGGACGCTCACATTCGACCCCGACGCCGCGCGCCAGTGCGCCGACCTCTACGAACAGCAGGCAGAGCACCTCGCCGTGTTACGTCAGGGACTCGAGAACGCTGCCGAGACAACGGGATTCGGCGGATTCGTCTCCGCCCAGCAGCTCCAGGCCGGCTTCGCGCACAAGGCACGCGACGCCGCCGAACTGCTCGACCGCTACATCGAAGCGGCCTACCGGATGAAAGAGGCGTTCCTGCTCAGCGCCGGCCTCTACGAGGAAGCCGACGCCGCCGCGGCCGCCGCCCTTCGCGCTGTCGATACGCGGGTGCGCGGATGAGCACAGACCCCACCTACATCAGTGCGATGGAACATTTCGAATCCATGCCGCACGAACAGATCTACGCGCGGACCCAGCAGATCGACGCCGGTGCCATCCTCGGCGCCTCGCTGACCTGGCTGGACACCGCCACCACCCTCACCACCTCGATGCCGCTGACCAAATCCGGTGCCGACCGGGTGATCAACGAAACCGGCTGGACCGGTGCCGCCGCCGACGCCGCCGACGCGAGCACCCGCAGCTTCGCCGAATCCATCGACGAACTCGCCGCTGTGATGGCCGAAGTCGGTGCCCGCCTCGGTGGCGTCGCCGCGGCCGCCGAAGCCGTGAAGCTGGCCGTTGTCGCACCGGGCGGGTCGGGCCCGATCGGCGCAGTCGCCCGACTGCTCGAATCCGCGCAGGTGATCGACGCGCAGATGGCGGCCGAGGCTTTGCGCCAGGAGGCGGTGCTGGCGATGAACATGATCTACAAGCCCGCGTATTCGCTTGCGGGAACAGGTGTCCCAGCGCTGCCTATCGCACCTGGTGAGCCGGAATCGCCGTCAGATCGAGGAGGTTCCGCCCCGCAGAGCAATGGGTCGACCCCGAGTCCGTCCGCGCCACAAGGCAATTCGACACCATCGCCCCAGAGCCCGGAATCCGGCTCGACACCGGGCAATACCCCGTCACCCGGCGCCACTGTGACGCCAGGCGAACCCCAGTCCCCCGCACCAACGGAAAGCCCCGCGCCCCAGGGTCAGAGCCCGACACCACAGCCTCCGACATCGCAAACCCCCGCGCCCGCCACCGCGCCCCCAGCGCCCTCTTCCGAAGCTCCCACACCGACTTCCGAAGCACCCGCACCGCCCGTCGAAGCGCCAGCTCCCACCACCGAAGCGCCCGCGCCATCCACTGAACCGCCTGCACCCACTACCCAAGCGCCCGCCCCGTCCCCCGACGCGCCCGCGCCGTCCCCTGAAGCGCCCGCGCCTTCGACAGAGGCGCCCGCTCCGCAGAGTCAGGCACCAACCACTCCACCGACGAGCACACCCGTCGAGACGCCCACACCTCCACCCGCGCAACCGAACCAGCCACCAACACAGCAGGATTCGAACCCCCTGCCCCCGAAGCCACCAACCGTGGAGCCACCACAGCCGACAGAAACTCCCGCCCCAACTTCGGAACAACCCACACCACCACCGGTCTCGACCCCACCAGCACAACCCGCACCGACCGCGGAACAACCGGCCTCCCCCGCCCCTCCCGGACGCCAAGCCCCCCAACCACTTCCACTACCCGGCATGCCCGACATGTCCGACCCCGGCGGCCAACCCGGCGTCACCGGCCCCGTCCCCGGCACCGAGGTACCCCCCTCCCAACCCGCAACCCCGAAACCACCCCCCGCCGACACCGACCAGCCAGGCGTAGTACCGCAACAACGTTAGCGATACCCCACCGCGCCCCCGCCCCATCGCAAACCCGCCGCTGTACCGCACCCCAGCCCCTCCGTGCACCCCGTTCCACCACGACCGCACCCCCAGCCCCTCCCTACACCCCGGTCCAACACGACCGCACCCCCAGCCCCTCCCTACACCCCGGTCCAACACGACCGCACTCCCCAGCCACTCCGTGCACCCCGTTCCAACACGACCGCACCCCCAGCCCCTCCGTGCACCCCGATTCCGCCATGACCGCACTCCCAACCCCCACGCCCGACCCATAGGGAGGGCCGCCGCGAAGCGGCGTAGCGGCCCCAAGGGGGCCGCGCTCGAGCGCGCCAGCGCTCCAAAAACACC
>NZ_JBHXRR010000018.1:0-135838 GCF_042716665.1 Nocardia sp. NPDC058658 | reverse complement strand
GCCGCCGTTGCGTCGAGGCGCAGCCTCCAGCAACGGCGGCTAACTCGCGGCCCCAAGGGGGCCGCGCTCGAGCGCGCCAGCGCTCCAATAAACACAGCGTCAAACCTCTGGGACAACCCCACCCCGAAGCCCTGCCAGACAACCCACCCGCGACCACCAAAACCCCGAAGCTCAGCCAGCCAACCCGCTCCGCGACCACCAAAACCCCGGAGTCCGGCCCGACCAACCCGAGACCACCAACCGCCGTAGTCTCCTACCCCGCAGACACCCGCGCCTTGTTCCCCGCGAGCAGCACAACATCCCCGATCTCCAACTGTCGCCCGCGCCGCAGCTCCACCTCGTCGTTGACCCGCACCAACCCCTGCGCGATCACCATCTTGGCCTCGGAACCCGAATCGATCAGGTTGGCCAGTTTCAGGAATTGCCCGAGCCGGATGACAACGTCATCGATCGGCACATCAACTGGTTCCGACATGCGCTAATACTTACTCCACCGCGCGAAACCGGTCGCAACCGGCCCCGGGCGCGGGTGAACACGCCGCAGCCGCCCCCACCCGGATATGGCCCGGTTGGACGCACACTGGATCGGTGACTCCCACGCAGGCCGAGCAGCACCCCATCGTCGAGGACCGCACGCCGGTGCCCCATCGCGCACGTGGCCGGTTGTCCGAGGTACCGCACATCGCCGGATTGATTCTGGGTCTGTTCGCGGTGCTGTTGTGCCTGTGGAGTCTTTCGCCCAGCCTGCGGCATGTGACGCAGGTGCCGCGCCACTATGTCGACACCTATTACTTCGACGCGCCCGACACCAGCCTCGTGTGGGCATTGGTGGTCGGCTTGCTCGCGGGAGCGACGGCGGCGCGTAAGCGGATCGCCTGGTGGCTGCTGGTGGTGTATCTGCTGCTGTACGCGGTGGCGAACATCCTGGATTTCTTCGCCGACGACGATGTGGACGCGCTGGTCGCCTTCGTCGTGCACGTGGTGGTGATCGGGATCCTGCTGGCCGCGCGCAAGGAGTTCTACACGCGGGTGCGGCCGGGGGCGCTGTGGAAAGCGCTGGGCGTGCTGGTGTCCGGGCTCGCGCTCGGCTGTCTGCTCGGCTGGGGGTTGGTGGAACTGTTCCCCGGTTCGCTGCCGGAGGGCGTGCAGCGGCCGCTGTGGGCGGTGTATCGGGTCACCGCGGCCGTGCTGGTGAACAACGAGCACTTCGACGGGCGTCCGCACGCGTGGGTGAACTTCCTGCTCGGCCTGTTCGGCGCGATCGCGTTGCTGGCCGCGGTGATCGTGCTGCTGCGCTCGCAACGCGCCGACAACGCGATGACCGGTCTGGACGAGTCGGCCATCCGCGGCCTGCTGGCCGACAGCGATGTGGAGGACTCGCTCGGCTACTTCGCGACCCGGCGCGACAAGGCGGTGGTGTTCGCGCCGAACGGCAAAGCGGCGATCACCTATCGGGTCGAGTTGGGTGTGTGCCTGGCCAGCGGTGACCCGATCGGCGCGAAACAGGGGTGGCCGCAGGCGATCAAGGCATGGCTGGAGCTGGCCGACAAGTTCGGCTGGCAGCCCGCGGTGATGGGCGCGAGCGAACTCGGCGCAGGCGCGTACCGCAAGGCGGGACTGTCGGCGCTGCGACTCGGCGACGAGGCGATCCTCGACACCCGCACGTTCTCCCTCGCGGGCCCGGAGATGAAACCGGTCCGCCAGGCCGCGAACCGCTTGCGCAAGAACGGCTTCGACGTGCGTGTCCGCAGGCACCGCGACATCCCCGCCGCCGAGTTCGCCGACATCGTGGCCCGCGCGGACGCCTGGCGCGACACCGAAACCGAACGCGGCTTCTCGATGGCACTCGGCCGCCTCGGCGACCCGCTCGACGGTGACTGCCTGCTGGTCGAGGCCGTGGACCACGACGACCGCGTGCACGGCATGCTCTCGCTCGTCCCGTGGGGCCGCACCGGCGTCTCCCTCGAACTGATGCGCCGCGACCCGCAGAGCCCGAACGGCGTGATGGAGCTGATGATCTCGCAGCTCGCCCTGAACTCCGACCAGTACGGCGTCACCAAGGTGTCGCTGAACTTCGCGGTGTTCCGCTCGGTGTTCGAGGAGGGCGGCCGGATCGGCGCCGGACCGATCCTGCGGGCCTGGCGCGGGGTGCTGCTGTTCTTCTCGCGCTGGTGGCAGCTCGAGGCGCTGTACCGCTCGAATGTGAAGTACCACCCGCGCTGGGTGCCGCGGTTCTTCCTGTTCGAGGAACGCAGGCAGTTGCCCCGGGTAGCGACGGCGAGTGGGCTGGCCGAGGGCTTCCTGCCGCGTCTGGGCAAGACACCCGACCCTGCCGTACACACCGGCACGAAGTCGGCCGTCCCCGCGACCGTCACCGGTCTGCACGCCGACGGCACCCCGCCGGACGCGCCGGAGGGCACCGAGGAGGACCAGGGTCCGCGCAGGCCCGAGCAGGTGCGGGTGCGCCTGGACAAACTCGACCGGCTCACCGCCACCGGCGTCGACGCCTACCCCGTCGCCTATCCCCCGACCCACACCATCGCCGACGCGCGCCGCTGCCCCAAGGGCACCACGGTGCGAATCGCGGGCAGGCTCTTGCGGATTCGCGACTACGGCGGCGTGATCTTCGCGGTGGTGCGCGACTGGACCGGCGAGATCCAGCTGGTGATCGACCGTGAACGCGTCGGCGCCGATCGCAGCAACGAGTTCACCGAATTCTTCGACCTCGGCGACCTCATCGAGGTGAGCGGGCAACTCGGCACCAGCCGCAACGGTGAGCTGTCGCTGCTCGCCCAGGACTGGCGGATGAACGGCAAGTGCCTGCACCCGCTGCCCGACAAGTGGCGTGGGCTGGCCGATGCCGAAGCCAAGGTCCGGCAGCGCTACGTGGACATGGCGATCAACCCCGAGACCCGCGAGGTGATGGCCAAGCGCAGCGCGGTGCTGCATTCGCTGCGCGACTCGCTCTACGCGTGGGGTTTCCTCGAGGTGGAGACGCCGATCCTGCAGCAGGTCCACGGCGGCGCCAACGCCACCCCGTTCCGCACCCACATCAACGCCTACGACCTCGACCTGTACCTGCGCATCGCCCCCGAGCTGTACCTGAAACGACTGTGCGTCGGCGGCATGGAGAAGGTGTTCGAGATCGGGCGGACCTTCCGCAACGAGGGTGTCGACTTCAGCCACAATCCCGAGTTCACGATCCTGGAAGCCTATGAGGCGCACAGTGATTACCTGCAGATGATGCACCTGTGCCGTCGGCTGATCCAGCACGCGGCGATGGAGGCCAACGGCGCCGAGGTGGCCTTGCGACCCACCGAGGACGGCTTCGAAACGGTCGACATCTCCGGTGAGTGGCGGGTGAAAACCGTGCACGGCGCGGTCTCGGAGGCGATCGGCACCGAGATCACCGCGCGCACCGAACTGACCCGGCTGCGCGAACTGTGCGACGAGGCCGGCGTGACCTACCAACACGGTTGGGACGCAGGACAAGTGGTGCTGGAGATGTACGAGCACCTGGTGGAATCGCAGACCACCTACCCCACCTTCTACCTCGACTTCCCCACCTCGGTCTCGCCACTCACCCGCTCGCACCGCAGCATCGATGGCGTGGCCGAACGGTGGGATCTGGTGGCCTGGGGCGTCGAATTGGGTACCGCCTACAGTGAACTCACCGATCCGGTGGAGCAGCGACGTCGGCTCACCGAACAGTCGATGCTGGCCGCGGGCGGCGACCCCGAGGCGATGGAACTCGACGAGGACTTCCTGACCGCGCTCGAACACGCGATGCCGCCGACCGGTGGGCTCGGGATGGGCGTGGACCGGGTGGTCATGTTGATCACCGGACGCAGCATCCGGGAGACGCTGCCGTTCCCGTTGGTGAAACCGCGATGATTTCGGGTACAGCTGTAAACGGGTCGCGACGCGTTCGCGATCAACAACTGCTCTGCGTGGCGAAACCGCCGTACTCTCGGAGTTCCGGCATCGGGAGGATGCCGGGCCACCAACACATTCGGGATGGGATTACATGTATTTGGACTTGCTGACCACAGCCGCGCTCGTCGACCCGCACGTGCTCTCCAGCAGCTTCGAGACCCTGGCGAGCTCGGACGCGGTCAATGCCGCCACCGAACTGTTGGCGAAGAAGAAAAAGAAGAACACCGGCCTGATCATCGGCGGCATCTGCTGCCTGATCGTCGTGGTGCTGATCGTCGGCGGCATCTACCTGCTCAAGAACAAGAAGAAGAACGACCAGCCGCCGCACGACGGCGGTCAGCCGCCGCAGGGTGGTCAGCCGCCCTACGGCCAGCCGCCGTACGGCCAGTCCTGACCTGAGCGGAGGACTCGCGGCGATACCCTCGTTCGATGACGAGGCATCCCCGCGAGTCCTCGAACGAACACCTGTTCGCCAAGGGGCTCTCGGCGACCGGGCTGATCGGGCTGATCCTGTACGTGCTGTTCCGACTGGGCCGTCGAGATCCCGCGGGTGCCAGGTTCCTGCGCAGTTCCGCGGTGATCGTCATCTGTGCCGCGATGACACCGGCCGCGATAGTCCAGGACCCCTGGGTATCGCTGGAACACATTCAAACGGAGAACGGCCTGATCGCGGGGTACGTGATGGAGAATCCGCCCGGCTTCCTGAAGGTGCTCACCGAGGCCGGCCGCGAGATCGTCATCGTCGACACCGCCGACATCACCGGCCGCGAGGAGATCGACCCCGAGCCGTAGTCTCCGGCGAATAGGGCAGAGTGTTCGACGTGCAGCTGATCCTCGTGCGTCACGCCCAACCCGAACGCGTAGTCGGCGCCGCCACCGCCGCCGACCCCCGCCTCACCGCCATCGGCCGCAGCCAAGCCGACCGCGTCCCCGCCGCCCTCGCCCCCCACGACATCACCCGCATCGTCAGCAGCCCCCAGCGCCGCGCCCGCGACACCGCCCTCCCCACCGCGACCGCCCGCGACCTCCCCGTAGACATCATCGACGACCTAGCCGAATACGACCGCGACCTCCCCGCCTACATCCCCATCGAGGACGCGAAAACTGATTTCGCCGAGGCCTACGCCCGCATCAAAGCCGGCCACTTCCCCCTGGAGATCGACGGCCCCGCCTTCACCCAGCGAGTGCTGAACGCCATCGAAACCCTGGTCGCCACAACACCTCCCACGGACACAGTCGTAGCCTTCGCCCACGGCGGCGTGATCAACGTCCTCCTAGCCGACATCCTCGCCCTCCCCCGCCCCCTCACCTTCCCCATCGACTACTGCTCGATAACCCGAATCCTCTACTCCCGCACCGGCACCCGAACAGCAGCCACCATCAACGAAAACGCCCACGTCTGGAACCTACTCCCCCGAGCCATGTCCCGAACAACCCCCTAGTTCCACCACAACCACACTCCACACACCCGAAGCCCGCACCCCGCCGCACCCCCAACCACACACAGCGCACACCCCAGCCCCGCCATGACCGCCCTCCCAGCCCCGCACACCCGACCCTTAGGGAGGGTCCGCCGCGCAGCGGCGGTAGCGGCCCGGCCGCGAGTTAGCCGCCGTTGCGTCCGAGGCGAAGCCTCTAGCAACGGTGGCTAACTCGCGGCCCCCAGGGGGCCGCGCTCGAGCGCGCCAGCGCTCCAACAAACACAGCGTCAAACCTCTGGGACTACTAAAACCCCCGTAGCTCTGCCACACCAACCCACTCACGGACAACTCAAACCCCGAAGTCCTGCCACACAAAAGAGCCCGGCCCCGCCGAAGCGATACCGGGCTCCTTCACGGAACTACTCAGGCCTGCTGAGCGATCCAGTTGTGCATCCAAGTGATAGCGGTCTGACCGCCACCGACGGAGTAACTCCCGTACAACGTATGAGCCTGCGACCGGTAGAACTCCTCCAGATCCTTGGCCCGCTTCTGGTTCGCCGCATCGGTCAGCTGCGCACCCAGAGTCGGAATACCACCGAACGACATCAGATCGTTCATGATCGCCCCCGCCTCGAGCTGGTACCGCCACATATTGGCCGGATTAGCATCCGAACTCTGCGCGAGGAACCCCGCGAACCGCGTCACGAAATCATCGGTAGCAGTAGCGCAGTACAGATCGTCAACCGCGCAGATCGTGCGCGTGCGATCACTGAGCCACCCGAACCCACCCGGGCGAGCACCACCGGCACCCGCACCCTGGGCGTGCGGGCCGACCTGGATATCGGTCGGCGAACGACGCGGATCGGAGATGAGACCCACGGCGGCGACCCGGTCCTGCGGGATCGGGCTGATGCCGGTGCCGATCTCGGCGGCCAGATCGCCTGCGGCGTCGGCACCCTGGCTGTAGCCGACGAGCGCGGCCTTGGTGTTGCCGCAGGAGGCCAGCTTCGCGCTGATCAGACCGCGGGCGGCATCGACCGCCTGCTTCTTGGAGTTGCCGTAGACATCGCCTTCCCACGGGAACGCGGTCGCGGCGTAGGTGACGTAGTCGACGTCGGTGTTTCGCGGTAGGCCGTTGGTGACACCGGCGAGCATGCCGGGCCCCGGCGACTTCTCGTGACCGGTTTCCCACGTACCGGGAATCGCCACGACATACAGACTGGGGCAGGCGGGCGCCGCGTTCGCGCTCGTGCTGCCGACAACAATTCCGGACATCATCGCCGCGGACGCTCCCAGAGCCGCGACAACCTTCTTCACCTGCATACCGCTCCAGTCCAACCCTGCTCGTCGCTGAACGAGCAAACCCCGATAACTGACGTTGTGGCCCCAGACCTCGCCGCGAATCACAATAGGCGTACGGACCTCGCCGTGCCACATGACCCAGTGATCTTGTGACTCGACGCACCGACATCGTCTCGTGCCATGGCGAACAGCACGGGTCGAACTGTTGTCTCAGCGTTCATTTCGGGCTGAAGAGACGGAAATATCGGCGGCCGAACTGCGCCGCCGACACCCCCCACCGGCGAACTCACACCTCCAGGTCTTCTTCGATGCCCTTGAGCTTGTGCCGCGCCAGCGCCAGATTGGCCCGGCCGCGATCGAGGGCCAGGTAGAGGAAAAGACCTTTGGACTTGCGACCCGTCATCGGGCGGATCACGTGGTACTGCCCGCCGAGGGTGATGAGCATGTCCTCGATCTCCTCGTTGAGGCCGAGCTGTTCGATGGTGCGCATCTTCGCCCGCACCACCTCGGTGTTGCCCGCCGCGGCGACCTGCAGGTCCAATGCCTTGCTGCTGCTGAGCATTCCGAGGGCCATACCACTGCTGTAGTCGACGATCGCGGCGCCGATCGCACCGTCTATCACCATCATGTCCTTGAGAGCCAGATCCATATTCGACATGTTGTTGTGCCTTTCATTCGTTGTGCGCCGCCGCCAGATGGTTGGCGATGGCGCGAGCTACCGGTCGCGACTCCAGGTGGAGCCGCCCGACATTCACTTCGGGTCCGGCGAGCACGGTCAGCGAGGTGTAACCGGCGGCGTAGATCACCACCTGCCCCTCGGTGCCGTGCACGACGACCTCGCTGAACCCGCCGCCGTGCGCGGTGTTCGCCAGCCGATACGACAGCGACAACTGCGCCGCCGACAGCGCGGCCATCCCGGCGGGTTCGATATGCGCGGGCAGGTCGTGCTCGATGAGCAGTCCGTCGCTGGAGGCCACCAGCGAACCGGTGAGCTGCGGTAGCCGCTCGCGCAACGACTGCAACTCGGCCTGCACCTGCGGATAGTGCTGCGGGTCCCGTGGTTCGGGCGCGGTCATCGCCACTTTGGTCAACCTTCCCCTCCATTCACCGAGCAGTTTCTTCCGCACGGTCACGCAAGCTCCTCCAACGCCGCTCTGAGCCGGATGAGAATTTCGCGGTCGACCGGCTGCCAGCGTTCGGGTCGATAGGCGCCGGCATGGGTGCCGCGGTAGTGGGCGGTCGCGGTCACTTCCTCGTCGATCGCGTGCCTGCCCGGTTGTTCGCCGACGCCCCGGGACGGGGCTGCGGCCGGTCCCGCGCTGCCGGACGGGATCCGTCGCGGCAGTGTGGGCACGTGTGTTGGTGGTTCGGGTGCGAGTGCGAGATGGCGGCCCGGCCGCTGCGCGAGTTCGGCCGCGACGACGGGTTCCGGCGGCTCGATCAGGCCCGCTGCGGTGAGGTCGCGGACGGCGACGAGGCAGCCGTAGGTGGTGCGGCCGAGGTCGCGGGCGATGTCGGCGATGCTGCGGCGGGTGTCGGCGGCGGCGAGGATCTCGGCCTGACTTCCGGTGAGTACCACCTGGTTTCGCTTGATCCGGCGCGCCGGGACCACCGGGACCGTGCCGACGAGGTCGGCGGTCCACGGGCCGTGCTCGTTGTCGGTGCGGCGTTCGCATTCGTGAACAAGCGCGCGGGGGGCGATGTGGCACACCGGGGCGAGCCAATGTTCGGGCGCCGCACGGAATTCCGGCTCGGCCGCCGAGGCCAGCAAAAAATAGGCGGCGTCGAAAACCGACAGCAGCGCAAGTGTTTCCAGTTGGGGTTCGTCCAGCAGTGGTCCAGGGTCGCCCGCGCCCGCGCGCCGCCAATCCTCTGCGGTTGCTACCCCGGCCTCGACCACCAGTCTGTCGAGGCCGATCGTGCGGCCGCAACCGACCGACGCGATAGCGCCGCGAACCAGATGGAATTCGCCGTCGCCCGCGCGTAATACTCCGGTCGAGCCCGCTTCGCCGAGGCGATGCAATTCGTCGGCGAGCGCGACACTCATCGGGCTCCGCCTGTCAGCTCTTCCAACGCGGACCTGAGTTGGTAGCGGGCCATGCCCAGATTGCCGGTGCCGCCGTCGAACACGACGTGCATGAACAATCGGCCGTCGAAGTCGCCGTCGACCAGGTGTAAGAGGTGAAAACCGCTGGTCCGGCACACCACGATCTCGGTGAGGTCGTCGTCGGCGCTGCCGAGCGCGGCGCACCCGAGCGCGGCGCGCACCACATCGGTGGTACCCGCCGCGTCCTCGTGCTCGTCGACACCGTGACGCTCGCCTGCACCGGCCACCGCCAAGCCACTGGCACCGTCCACCAGCGTCACGCTGCGGGCCCCGGGGATATCCATGATGCGCTTCAAACACCCATCAAGAGAATTCACCGAGCCCCCCGAACCGCATCGACTATTGAACGAAACGAGACGTTATACCCCCGGGCTATTCTTCGCATCTCGAACGCCGGAAATTAGCTGTCGCGCAATATGTTTGCTGAGGGTTGCTGGTAAACCGCTCGGTATCAATACTTTTCGGTAACCAGCGCCGAGATTCGCTGCTGCCAGCTATAACCGGTGATCACTGCGTGATTGCACCGTTCAGCGATTACCGGGCGAACTTTCGATTCGGTTTCTTCGCAAGCATCGCTGGATTCTTGGAGCGCTGGCGCGCTCGAGCGGGGCCCTTCGGGCCCCCGATCTTCCCTCCCTCCGGGTACTCCTTCGTCGCACCCTCCACTCAGTCCAGATCGGGGCGGGCCCCTTGGGCAAAGACACCGAAGGGTACTAGGCAGTGCGATCAGCCCGCGGCGCGGCGGTACCAGGTCTGCGCTTCGCGGTGCGCGCCTTGGGATTCCAGGAGCGCGGCGAGGTTGGCCATGGCACGGGGGTGACCGAGGTCGGCGGCGCGGCGGAAGCAGCGGCGGGCCTCGGTGGTGGCGCCGCGACGGCGCAGCAGGATGCCGAGATTGTTGACGGCGTCGATGTCGCCGTGGTCGGCGGCTTCGCCGTACCAGGCTTCGGCGTCGTCGAGGCGGTTCATGTCCTCGAAGAGGCGGGCGAGGTTGTACATGGCGTCGACGTGACCCGCCATCGCGGCGTGGTGGTACCAGGTTTCGGCATCACGACGGTCACCGCACTGGTAGAGCATGGTGGCCAGATTGAACATGGCGTTGGCATTGCCCGCGGCAGCCGCACGGCGGTACCAGGATTCGGCCTCGTCGAGTTCGCCGAACTGGTCGAGCAGCACGGCGAGGTTGTTCATCGACCGCGTATGCCCCGCCGCCGCGGCCCGCCGGAACCAGTACTCGGCCGCCTCGAAATCGCTGTGGTCGTGGTAGAAGTGGGCGAGATTGTGCATGGCGGTACCGTCACCGCGCTCGGCGGCCCGGCGAAGGCTCGCCAGCGTTTCCGGTGGCAACGGCACAGCTCCCCCTCGGAACTTCGGCGTACACCTCTATCCGGAAAGTCTATGTGCTGCAGGGGAGATCAGCCATGTCCTTTGCCGGGCTACCGAACCCGTTGCAGCCCTTCTCCGTTCACCCCCCTACGCACATTCCCCGCAAACCCGCAGGTATCCGGCAGCGCGTGCGGATTCGGGGCCGCAAAGGCCACGTGTGGGGGGAATGACAAAAAGGGAGGGGTGCTCGTCACATGCCGGCGATTTCAGCCACCACGAACTCGGTCCTCGCCCCAGTCGATCCGGGATCGTTGATGACCTGGCCCGAGTTGGTGATGGTGGCGCGGAAGCGGTTACCGCGTACCTTGCCCGCCAAGTTGACGCCCGCGTCGGGAGTCAGGGTCACGGCGGCGTTCCAGGTGCGAGCATCCTGGCCGGTGCCGATGCGCGCTTCGATCACTGCCTGCCCACCGGCGTTGACGTACGCGTGCGTCACCTCGCCGTAGACGTCTGCTCGCCGACCGGCATAGTCTCCAGGGCGGCTGACCATTTGTGCCAGTTCAGCGTCGAGCGGCGGGAAGTACGGTGTCCCGATGCCCACATTCGGCATGCCCGCCGACCCGAAATCCAACGGGCCGATGGTGGGCGCCGGCGGGAGGGCCGCTGTGACGGGAGCCAGCAAGGCGGTCGCGATGGCGGCAATGGCCGCGGCTTTCAACAACTTTCGCATGTTCACTTCTTTCGGAACGCGGTACTTCCAGAACCCGCTGAAACTAGCAGAGTCGATCATCGGGCCGAAGTCAGTTGTCAAGTGCCACAAGGTGAGACGGCGGGCGAGCCCGCACCTACAGACAGAAGCGCCCGCGAACTCGAGAGTTCGCGGGCGCCTTGGGTATTCAGTTGTCAGCGCTGGGCGACAGCCGTCGGGGGGATCGGCGCGGGGAGCGCGGTTTCGCCCTCGAGGTACTTGTCGACGGCCGAGGCGGCGGCGCGGCCCTCGGCGATGGCCCAGACGATCAGGGACTGGCCGCGGCCCATGTCACCGGCGACGTAGACGCCGGGGATGTTGGTGGCCCAGTTCTTGTCGCGCTGGACGTTGCCGCGACCGTCGTAGCCGACGCCGAGATCGGTGAGCAGGCCCGGCTTCTGGGGGCCGACGAAGCCCATGGCCAGCAGGACCAGGTCGGCTTCGAGGGTGAAGTCGGTGCCTTCGACCTTTTCGAAGCGGCCGTTGGCCATCTTGACCTCGTGGGCCTCGAGACCGGTGACCTTGCCGTCCTTGCCGACGAAACGCTCGGTGTTCACCGAGAACAGACGTTCGCCGCCCTCTTCGTGTGCCGAGGCGACCCGGTACATCAGGGGGTAGGTCGGCCACGGGGTCGAGCCGGCGCGCTCCTCGGGGGGACGCGGCATGATCTCGAACTGGTGGACCGACTCGGCGCCGTGGCGGTGCGAGGTGCCGAGGCAGTCGGCGCCGGTGTCGCCGCCGCCGATGATGATGACCTTCTTGCCCTTGGCGTGAATCGGGGGCAGGCCCTCGTCGTCGGCGATGTCGTCACCGAGCTGGACCCGGTTGGACAGCGGCAGGAACTCCATCGCCTGGTGGATGCCGTCGAGCTCGCGGCCCGGGATCGGCAGGTCACGGGCGATGGTGGCGCCACCGGCCAGCACGATCGCGTCGAAACGCTCACGCAGCTGCTCGGCGGTGATGTCGACACCAACGTTGACGCCCGCCTTGAAGATGGTGCCTTCGGCTTCCATCTGGGCCAGACGACGGTCGATGACCGACTTCTCCATCTTGAATTCCGGGATGCCGTAGCGCATCAGGCCGCCGATGCGGTCGTCACGCTCGAACACGGTCACGGTGTGACCGGCGCGAGTGAGCTGCTGGGCGGCGGCAAGACCGGCCGGGCCCGAGCCGACGACGGCGATCTTCTTGCCGGTCAGGCGAGTCGGGTACACCGGGGTGACCCAGCCCTCGTCGAAGGCGTTCTCGATCAGCTCGACCTCGACCTGCTTGATCGTGACCGGCTCCTGGTTGATGCCGAGCACGCACGACGCCTCACACGGAGCCGGGCACAGGCGGCCGGTGAACTCCGGGAAGTTGTTGGTGGCGTGCAGGCGGTCGATGCCCTCGCGCCACGCGCCCTTGTAGACCAGGTCGTTCCATTCGGGAATCAGGTTCCCGAGCGGACAACCCTGGTGGCAGAAGGGAATTCCGCAGTCCATGCAGCGGCTGGCCTGGGTCTTCAAGGTGTCCTGGGAGAACTTCTTCTCCTCGTAGACCTCTTTCCAGTCCAGCAGTCGCAGCTCGACCGGACGACGGGCCGGGGTTTCCCTCGAGGTGTGCTTCAAAAATCCCTGTGGGTCAGCCACGAGCCGCCTCCATGATCGCGGTGTCGACATCCTTGCCGGCCTTTTCGGCCTCGGAGATGGCGAGCAGAACCTTCTTGTATTCGCGGGGCATGACCTTCACGAAGTGGTTCACCTGCTGGGACCAATCGCTCAGGATGCGTTCGGCCACAGCCGATCCCGTTTCGTCGCGGTGGGTGGTGATGATGTCGCGCAGCCAGGTGAAGTCGTCACCGGAGAGCTGCTCGATCGCCTCGGACTGATCCGGGTTGACGCGCTCGGGAAGCTTGCCCTCCGGGTCGTAGACGTAGGCGACGCCGCCGGACATACCCGCACCGAGGTTGCGGCCGGTGTCACCGAGGATGACCACGCGGCCACCGGTCATGTACTCGAGCGCGTGGTCGCCCACACCCTCCACGACCGCGGTGGCGCCGGAGTTACGCACGCCGAAGCGTTCGCCCGCGACACCGTTGATCAGGATGCGACCGCTGGTGGCGCCGAACATGATCACGTTGCCCGCGATGATGTTGTCTTCTGCCACAAAGGCTTCCGGTGCGCTGGCCGACGGGCGGACCACGATGTGGCCACCCGACAGACCCTTGCCGACGTAGTCGTTGGCGTCACCGAACACCCGCAGCGTGATGCCGGCGGGGACGAACGCGCCGAAGCTGTTGCCCGCCGAACCGGTGAAGGTGATGTCGATGGTGTCGTCGGGCAGGCCAGCGCCGCCGTAGAGCTTGGTCACCTCGTGGCCGAGCATGGTGCCGACCGTGCGGTTCACGTTGGTGATCTTGGATTCGATCTTGACCGCCTGGCCACGCTCGAGCGCGGGGGCGCTCTGCGCGATCAGCTCGTTGTCGAGAGCCTTGTCCAGACCGTGGTCCTGGGTGGTGGTGCACCGGGTGTTCTGGTTCATGAACGCCGTTTCCGGCATGTCCAGGATCGGCGACAGGTCCAGCTTGGCGGCCTTGTAGTGCTGCTTGGCCTTGGCGGTGTCGAGCAGGTCGACCCGGCCGACGGCCTCGTCGAGCGTGCGGAAACCGAGCTCGGCGAGCAGTTCACGGACCTCTTCGGCGATGAACATCATGAAGTTCTCGACGAATTCCGGCTTGCCGGTGAAACGCTCACGCAGCACGGGGTTCTGGGTGGCGATGCCGACGGGGCAGGTGTCGAGGTGGCACACGCGCATCATGACGCAACCCGAGACGACCAGGGGCGCGGTCGCGAAACCGAACTCCTCGGCGCCGAGCAGGGCGGCGATCATCACGTCGCGGCCGGTCTTCATCTGACCGTCGACCTGGACCACGATGCGGTCGCGCAGGCCGTTGAGCAGCAGCGTCTGCTGAGTCTCGGCGAGGCCGAGCTCCCAGGGACCACCCGCGTGCTTCAGCGAGGTCAGCGGCGAAGCACCGGTGCCGCCGTCGTGGCCCGAGATGAGCACGACGTCGGCGTGTGCCTTGGACACACCGGTGGCGACCGTGCCGACACCCGGCTCCGCGACAAGTTTCACGTGAATCCGAGCCTGCGGGTTCGCGTTCTTCAGGTCGTGGATCAGCTGGGCCAGATCCTCGATCGAGTAGATGTCGTGGTGCGGCGGCGGGGAGATCAGACCGACGCCCGGCGTGGAGTGCCGCACCTCGGCGACCCACGGGTACACCTTGTGCGCGGGCAGCTGGCCGCCCTCGCCCGGCTTGGCACCCTGGGCCATCTTGATCTGGATGTCGGTGGCATTGGTCAGGTAGTGCGCGGTGACGCCGAAACGACCCGACGCGACCTGCTTGATCGCCGACCGACGCCAGTCGCCGTTCTCCTCGACCTCGAAGCGAGCGGGACTCTCGCCGCCCTCACCGGAGTTCGAGCGGGCGCCGATGCGGTTCATCGCGATAGCGAGGGTCTCGTGCGCCTCGGCCGAGATGGAGCCGTAGCTCATCGCACCGGTCGAGAAGCGCTTGACGATCTCGCTGGCGGGCTCGACCTCGTCGATGGAGATCGAGGCGCGCTGGTTCGACTTGAACTTGAACAGGCCGCGCAGCGCGGCGAGGCGCTCGGACTGATCGTCGACCAGCTTGGTGTACTCCTTGAAGATCGAGTACTGACCGGTGCGGGTGGCGTGCTGGAGCTTGAACACCGTGTCCGGGTTGAACAGGTGGTACTCGCCCTCGCGACGCCACTGGTACTCGCCGCCGACCTCGAGCTCGCGGTGCGCGCGCTCGTTGCGGTTCTCCAGGAACGCGACGCGGTGGCGGACGGCCACCTCTTCGGCGATCTCGTCGAGGCCGATGCCGCCCAGCGGGGAGCGCAGACCGGTGAAGTACTCGTCGACCAGGTCCTGGGCCAGGCCGATGACCTGGTACAGCTGGGCGCCGTTGTAGGAGGCGAGGGTGGAGATGCCCATCTTCGACATCACCTTGAGCACGCCGTTGCTGGCCGCGGTGCAGTAGTTCGCGACGGCCTTGCGGAAGTCGGTCGCGTGATCGCCGGTCGAAGCCGGCATCTGCAGCGAACCGCGCTCGAGCATGTCCTCGATGGTCTCGAAGGCCATGTACGGGTTGATCGCGGCGGCGCCGAAACCGATCAGCAGGGCCATGTGGTGCACCTCGCGGGCGTCACCGGCCTCCACGACCAGGCCGACCATGGTGCGGGTGCGTTCGCGCACCAGGTGGTGGTGCACCGAGGAGGTGAGCAGCAGCGACGGGATCGGCGCCAGCTTCTCGTTGGACTCGCGGTCCGACAGCACGATGATGCGCGCGCCACCGTCGATGGCGGCCGAGACCTGGGTGTTGATGGCCTCCAGCGCCTTGCGCAGACCCTCGCCGCCCTCGGCGACCGGGTACAGACCGCGCACGACCACCGAGCGAAGGCCCGGCTGGCTGCCGTCGTCGTTGATGTGGACGAGCTTGGCCAGCTCGTCGTTGTCCAGAATGGGCTGTTCGAGCGCGATCTGACGACAGGAGTCCGGGCCCGGGTGCAGCAGGTCGGCCTCGGGGCCGAGGTTGCGCTTGAGGCTGGTGACGACCTTCTCGCGGATGGCGTCGAGCGGCGGGTTGGTGACCTGCGCGAACAGCTGCGAGAAGTAGTCGAACAGCAGACGCGACCGGTTCGACAGCACCGCGATCGGGGTGTCGGTACCCATCGAGCCGAGTGCCTCGCCGCCGGTCTTGGCCATCGGCGTGATCAGCAGGTTCAGGTCCTCGGTGGTGTATCCGAAGATCTGCTGACGGATCAGCACGCGGTCGTGCGACATGTGCACGTGCGGGCGGTCGGGCAGGTCGGCCAGGCGGCTGACGCCCTCGTCGAGCCACTGCTGGTACGGCTCGGCCGCGGCCAGCTCGGACTTGACCTCTTCGTCGGTGACGATGCGGCCCTTTTCGGTGTCGACCAGGAACATCTTGCCCGGCTGGAGGCGGATCTTCTGGACCACGGTGGCGGGGTCGATGTCGAGGACGCCGACCTCGGAGGCCAGCACGACCAGACCGTCTTCGGTGACCCAGATGCGACCCGGGCGCAGACCGTTGCGGTCCAGCACGGCGCCGATCTTGGTGCCATCGGAGAAGCAGACCGCCGCCGGGCCGTCCCACGGCTCCATCAGCATCGAGTGGTACTCGTAGAACGCGCGCCGCTGCGGGTCGAGGTTCTCGTTACGCTCCCACGCCTCGGGGATCATCATCATGATGGCGTGGTGCAGTTCGCGACCGCCCAGGTGCAGCAGTTCGAGCACCTCGTCGAAACGCGCGGTGTCGGAGGCGCCGGGGGTGCAGACCGGGAAGATCTTCTGCAGGCGGTTCTTGCCTGCTTCGTCCTTGCCGAACACGTCGCTGCGCAGCAGCGCCTCACGGGCGCGCATCCAGTTCTCGTTACCGGTGACGGTGTTGATCTCACCGTTGTGAGCCACCCGGCGGAACGGGTGCGCCAGCGGCCACGAGGGGAAGGTGTTGGTGGAGAAGCGCGAGTGCACGATGCCGATGGCCGACTCGACGCGCTCATCCTGCAGGTCGAGGTAGAAAGCGCGCAGCTGGGGCGTGGTGAACATGCCCTTGTAGATGAAGGTCTGGCCGGACAGGCTCGGGAAGTACACCGATTCCTTGCCGACGGTGCCCTCGCCGGGGCCTGCCTTGCCGAGCTCGTGCTCGATCCGCTTGCGGATCACGTAGGCGCGACGCTCCAGGTCCATGCCGGAGAGCTGCTCGGCGGAGTTCTTCGGCGAACCGATGAAGATCTGCCGGAAGGTCGGCATCGCGTCGCGGGCCAGTGCGCCCAGCGAGGACTCGTCGATCGGGACCGCGCGCCAGCCGAGCACGGCCATGCCCTCTTCGGCGACGATCTTCTCGACACCGTAGGCGGCACGCGCGGCTTCGCGACGGGCCTGCGGCAGGAAGGCGATACCGGAGGCGTAGGAGCCCTCCGGGGGCAACTCGAAAGTGGCACCCTCGTCGGCGAGGATCGCACGGAAGAACTTGTCCGGGAGCTGCAGCAGCACGCCCGCGCCGTCGCCGGAGTTCGGCTCGGCACCCGCAGCACCGCGGTGCTCCAGGTTCAGCAGGGCCGTGATGGCCTTGTCGACGATGTCTCGACTGCGTCGTCCGTGCATGTCGGCAACGAACGCGACGCCGCAGGCGTCGTGCTCGAATGCCGGATCGTAGAGCCCGGTGACTCCGGGTGACCTGTGGCCAGGAAGTTGCGTCATGCCTCTGCCTTCAAGAAAGTCGGCTGTCGATGTCGGCCACCCAGCAAGCTGAGCGTGGGCCCTTCGTCGTTTCGCCTCCGTCAAGACTGCGTCCGTACGATTCGAAAACCAGCGGCGATGATGGTCTTCGGCGTTGACGTAGTTGGGGTGCTCAGAGGTAACGGGATGCTTACTTGTCCCTTACCTCTGCGCGGGGTTTCACCCGCTACTCTTGGCCCGGTTTCACCGGGCCTCGAACAGGTGGTTGTGCCGAACATGGGTGCGTTCGGCGTAAGAGCAAACGATAAGTCAGACCGCAGACCCAACCAACTAAGGTTGTGCTAAGTAACCCGTCTAGCTGGGGTTTGTAACGGCTGCTTGCATCGTCGCGCGCGTCGTCCAGTGTAAAGCAGACCGGGGACCGGATCGACCCCGGACAACCCGCGTTCACCTGCGTGAACACCGTCGATGAGCAGCGTCGAATCGGCCATCGGCACGGGACCGAAAGCCGAACTCACCTGCACCGCAGCAGATTTCCCCGAGAGTGCCCAGGTCAAACCTCCCTTCCCCGCTAACCAGGGGTGGTGACGGTGAGATATTCCCGACACGGGCCCCCACAAGCGCGCCAGTCAGCCGACCGTACGGTCTGTATTGCGTTATGTGCGCCACAGCACACCACTGGCTAACTTCTGGCAGTGTCTTTGGACACAAAATGGGCGCCGGTAGGGATACGGCCCGGCTCGCCGCGTACGACACGCCGAGGTCGGCCCGGAAATACTTCCGCTCGCCCGGTGCCATCGACGTTCAACTGTGAGGCTGACCACAAGCACCGCCTCGGCCCTCGGTGTGTCGGCGCCGGGCCTGTCACGCTGACACAACGAATCCATGCCAGTTTCGATAGTTTCGCCATGTCAGTGGAGCGCACGACCCGGGGAGAACTCATGACCGGATTACTCACCTGGCTCGGCGGAGGCCTCGCCTCGCCCCGGCGCCGGGATCCCGAAACGGGTGCCGACCTGGCCCTGCACCACGAACAGAGCCGCTACCTCGTCACCGGTGCCGCGGTCGCGCTGTTCGCCGTGATCGCCGGTCTGGTGTGCCTGTCCGCCTTGCTCGCCGCCGCCACCGGCGTATTCGTCGCGGTGCTGTGCGCGCTGGTCGTCGCAGTCGCCGCGGGTGCGCTCGGACGGGCGCTGGCGACCACGCGGCCCGGTGGTGACGATGATCGGTTCGGCCTGATGGCCCGGATCGGAGTCGGCGTGCTGGCGGGCGTCTTCGTCGCCGAACTCGCCGCCACCGTGCTGCTCGGCGGGACCGTCGACCGGGAACTGGATGTGCGCGCCCAGGCGAGCGCCGAGAACGCGCCCGCGGTGGTCGCCGCGCGCACCTCGTTCGACCTGGCCACCGCCGACCGTGGCGCCCTCGACCTGAGCATCGCCAAATCGCAGGCCGACATCGACCGCGCGCTGGTGATCGCCCGGTGCGAGTACAACCCCACCCCCGAATGCCCGCAGACCAGGATCACCGGCGTACCGGGCCCCGGTCCGGAAACCCGGACCGCCAACGACATGCTCGACGACGCCCGCAAACAGCTCGCCGCCGCACAGGGCCGCGTCGAAGGCCTCGACCAGCGAGTTCGCACCGAATCGGCCGCCCTGTCCGCCGCCCGCACCACCGCGTTCGCCGAGGGTGACCGTGGTCTCGGTGCCCGCTGGCTGGCGATGAACAGCTACACCACCTCGCACGCGGGCGGTGCCTTCCTGCGGCTGCTGATTCTGCTCGCCGGGGTGGTCTTGTCCCTGCTCCCGCTGCTGCTGCGCTGGTGGCGCGGGGAAACCTCCCTCGACCGCCGGGTCGACGCCGCCGACGCCGCCGACCGCGCCCAGCGCGAAGCCGACGCCGCGATCGCCGTGAAACGCGCCGAAGTACGCACCGAAACGGCCGCCATGCGCGCCGAACACGAACTCACCGCCGCGCAACTGGCGATCGAAGCCGATACCGTGATCGATCGAGAACGTCAGCGCACCAGGATCATCGCCGCGATCGGCGGTTTCGAGCTCGGTTTCACCGAGCCGCATCGAAAGGACGACTCCGTGTCTCTGGAGCCGAACACGACCTCCCAGCTGCCCGCCGGATACGCCCCGCACGCGCTGCCCACCGGGACCACCGGGGCCCTCGTGCCCGCTGGTCAGGCCCCCACGCAACCAGCCCCCGCGCCGACCACCGGCGGCGGCCTCGAACTACCGATCATCGGTACGGTCCCGTTCACCGACACCGCCGCCCGCTGGATCCGCCCCCTGGTCCCCGCCTTCGTAGCCAACGCCTTCGACTCGGCCACCCACCCCATGCGCACCGCCCGCCAGGCCTTCGAAGAAGTCGAAGAGGTCACCTTCACCCTGCGCCGCACCCGCAAGGTCACCGTCGACACCCAGGATTCCGCGTCCCAGCAGCAGGTCCCCGCCGGCTACCAGTTCCAGCCCCAGCCCACCCAGGGCTTCCTCCCGCCCGGCGGCTACCCCCAGCAGCCCTACGCCCACCAAATCGCCTCGAACGTGGTCGACGCCCCCGCCAGCCGCTTCCACCCCGACCCCCGCCAATACCAACAGGCCCCGAACTACACCGCCCTCCCCGCAGGCCAAGGCAACGGCCTCCCCGAAGCACCCACCCACGACCAACTCCCCGGCACCAACACCAACGAACTCCCAGGCAGCCGCCGCCAGCTACCGCCTGCCCGCTGAGACCCATCGACCCGGGTCGGGTCGAGCCAGCAAGATGCGTAGCGACCTGCGCATACATCCCGCGTCGGGTGGATGCGCAGCGAGCACCGATGCCTACATGCTGGGCCGGGCGAGCGGGTGCGCAGCGACCGATGCTCATATCCTGGGTCGGGCGGATGCGTAGCGACCCTCGATGTCCACATCCCGGGTCGGGCGGATGCGAAGCGACCCTCGATGTCCACATCCCGGGTCGGGCGGATGCGAAGCGACCCTCGATGTCCACATCCCGGGTCGGGCGGATGCGAAGCGACCCTCGATGTCTACATCCTGGGTCGGGTCAGCATGGATGTGTAGCGTCCGATGTGCACACACCCCTGGGTCGGGTAATCCTCAGGAAGTCTCTACCAAAGGGGCCCGCCCCGATCTGGACTGACCGGAGGGTGCGACGAAGGAGTACCCGCAGGGAGGGAAGATCGGGGCCCTCCGGGGCCCCGCTCGAGCGCGCCAGCGCTCCAAAAATCCAGCAAGGCACACCCACCCGGGCCCGGTAACCCCTTAATCCCTTAAACCCCCACTGAGTGGACACGTGTACACCCAACCCCCCTGTGGACAACGCCACCCCAAACCCCCCGTGCAAGCTCACAAATACGCCCACAACCAGTTGGTATAGCAACAAGACCAAACCAGTGACCTGCGCAACTCCATGGCCGACCCATCACATACCGGTTTACAGTTCGTGTGTGATCAACCGCGATGGACCCACAGCGAGATCAGCGCCGTGGGGCTCCCCGCTGCTCGGGCCGGTCGACGAGAAGTCGACCGCCCGACGCGTCCGAGTGCAGCTGCTCCTCACCATCCCACTGCTCATCGCCAATCTCATCGGCATCACCATGGTCGTGGTGCTCGCCGGCTTCGTACTGCCAGGTCCGACCGTGTTCACCCGCGAACTCCTGCTGGTCAACAGCGTCTTCACCCCGGTGTGCGCGGGTCTGGCCCTCGCGATCGGCACCGTGTGGGGCACGGTGGCCGGAGTGCGGTCGATGCGCTGGGCCACCGACACCGAGCACATCCCGACCCCGGCCGAACAGCAGGTCACCGTATCGGCGCCACGCTGGATGGTCCTGCAACAAGCCATGCTCTGGACATTGACGTTGACGGCGCTCACCGTCGTCTACGGCGCGCTCGAACCCGCGTTGATCCCCAAGGTCGTTCTCGCGATCGGCGCTGCGGCGATCGTCGTGTGCGCCAACAGCTACCTGATCATCGAATTCGCGCTGCGTCCGGTGACCGCGCGCGTGCTGGCCGCCGACCCGCACCGCCGCCGCGGCATCGGCGTGTTCGGCCGGACCATGCTCTCGTGGTTCGTCGGCGTCGGGGTGCCGGTGGCACTGTCGATGACAGTCGCGGTGTGGGCCCTGGCAGACCCCGCAGTGAGCAAAGCCAGACTCGCGGTGTGCATGCTCAGCCTCGGCGGCTCGGCCCTGCTGTTCGGCCTGATCCTGATGGCCCAGGTCGTGGCGGCGACGGTGGCCCCGATCAAAGGTGTGCGCCAGGCGCTGCGCCGGGTGGAGAACGGTGACCTCGACGGCGAGATCGCCCTCTACGACGGCACCGAACTGGGCGAGCTGCAGAGCGGTTTCAACACGATGGTGCACGGCCTGCGCGAGCGGGCCATGATCGAGGACCTGTTCGGCAAGCACGTCGGCCACGATGTGGCGATGGCGGCGATCGCCTCCCAGCCGGTCCTCGGCGGCACAGAAACCGAGGCCGCGGCCCTGTTCATCGACATCATCGGCTCGACCACCATGGCGGCCACCCTGCCCGCGCCCGAGATCGTCGGGATTCTCAACCGGTTCTTCGACATCGTCGTCGACGAGGTGGAGCGCCACGGCGGGCTGCTCAACAAGTTCGAAGGCGACGCGGCACTGGCGGTGTTCGGCACGCCCGCACCGCTCGACGACCTGGCCGGTTCGGCGCTGTCGTGCGGTCGGGCGATTCAGCGTCGGCTGCGTGATGCGTCGGATCTCGATGCGGGGATCGGGGTGGCCGCGGGGCGGGTCGTCGCCGGGAACGTGGGCACGCACAACCGGTACGAGTTCACGGTGATCGGGGATGCGGTGAACGAGGCTGCCCGGTTGTGCGAGCTGTCCAAGCAGTACGACGAGCGGCTGCTGAGCTCGGCGACCACCCTCGCGGCAGCGGCTGATTCGGAGTCCGCGCAGTGGGTTCTCGGGGAAACGGTCACGTTGCGCGGGCGTTTGAAGCAGACGCAGGTCGCGCTGCCTCGGTTGAACGCGTCGGCCGATGAGCGCACCGCCGCGAGCGCGCCAGGTCACAGCCGACACGGCTAGACTCGGCCGCGTGCGTCCTGCCCTTGACACGGTTGGCGCTGTTGGGGCGGGAGTTGATCCGGCACTGGTGCCTGCGCCGGGGCCGTCCATGCCGCCTACGGTGCCGATCCGTCCGTTGCGTTTTCGCGAATTGCTCGATGAGCCGTTCGCGCTGATCCAGGCGCATATCCGGGCCTTCGCGGTGCTCGGCGGCGGGGCGCTGGTGGTCGCTGTGCTGATGGTGCTCGGGGTGACGGGGCTGGTTTCGCATCTCACCGACGGGTCCGATGCGGGGACGGCGTGGGGTGCGGTGCTGGCGACCGCCGTGAGCGCGTGGGTGGTGCGGCTGGTGCTGCGGGGGTCGACCATCGCTATCGTGATCGCTGACTTCCACGGGGTGCGTTTCGGCGTGCTCGACGGGTTGCGGGCTGCGGCGCGGCAGGCAACGCCGCTGGTGTTGGCGCAGATCATGTTCACGCTCAGCGGGATCGGGGTGTTGCTGCTCGGGAGCATTCTGGTGATCACCTATCCGCTGGCGCTGATCTGGCTTTCGCACGTGCGGGCGCGGCGGTTCGTGACCGAGCCGGTGATCATCGCCGAGCACGCGGGTTTCCGTGGGGGCGTTGCCCGTTCGAAGATGCTCATGGACGGCGCGGTCTGGTCGACGGCGGGTCTGTGGCTGACGCAGCGATGCCTGTTCGCGGTTCTCGCGGTGCCCGCGTTCGGTATTCCGTTCTTTCTGTCCGACTTCTCCGGCACGCACCGGTGGGCCATCATCACCCTGCTCGTCGGCGGGTTCCTGCTGGTAGTGACGGCGAGCGAGATCGTCGAAGCGGCCAGTCGCGCGCTCTCCTACATCAGCAGGCGTTGTGTTCGGGAAGGTATGGACATCAGAATCCCCGGGGACCGCCGGTGACCGAATTCCCGGACGGTGTCCCACCACAACCGCGCCTCGGTGCGGCCGCCGACCACCGTGCCGCAGCCGAAAACGCCGCAGGCCGACGCGATTACGACCGCGCGCTGCGCGAACGCTTCCGTGCGGTACTGCGCGGACTCGAACAGGACGGCAGCTTGCCGGTGCGCCGTTCGCGCACCGCGCAGGAAACCGCCGACGACGCCTCCACCGCACTTCCGATGGAGCATTCCGCCGAATTGCACCCGGCCGCACAGAGTTTCGACGAAGTGGTCTACGGCGGCCGCTCTGCCACCGAGGACGAGTACCGCCGCCTCGAATACGCCGACCGGTACTCCCAGTCCGCACCGCCGCCGGTACTCGACCCACTCGAACTCGAGGTCATCGAGCGAGAACCCAAGCCGCGCAGGCAACTTCCGTCGATGCCCGCGTTCTTGCGCAGTCCCCGCTTCTGGGCGGCGCTGGCCGCCGGACTCGCCATCGCCCTGCTGCTCTACGCCACCATGCAGTCCTGCGGCGCCCCCACCGCACCGCAAACCCCTGACCTGCCGCCGCCACCGGATCCGCCGGAAACGCCGGATACCGACAGCGATTTCGATTTCGGCAGCGGCAAGGACTCGATCTTCACCCGCCTACCCGGCTGGCTGGCGTTCGGCGGATTGCAGTTCCTGCTCGCTTTCCTCGCGCTGATCTGGTGGCGGGCGCGCAGACGCGGCGCGCTGGTCGGCGAGCCGCGCCCGGTGGAGGTCCCCGCGAACGAACTGCTCGCCGGGCAGGCGGGGCTGTATCGCCGGTCCGGCGACGTGGCCCACGTGGCGCACATCCTGCGCGGTGCGACCTTGCGCCGGGTGAAGCGGCGGCTGGGCGGTGAGCTCACCAACGATCAACTCGTCGAGACGGTGGCGAGCCGCCTCGGCGTACCCGCTCAGCAGATCGGCACTGTCCTGTTCGGCGATGTGCCGGACGAGGCGACCCTGAATTACATTGCCGCACACCTCGAATGGATCGAGACGGAGCTCGGATGACTGATAACGCTGTCCTTCACAAAACCCCGAGCGCACAGGAAGCCGCGGCTGCGCTGGCCGCCCTGCGCACCGAGATCGGCAAGGCGGTGGTCGGCAACGATCAGGCCGTGCTGTACCTGGTGCTGGCACTGCTGTGCCGCGGCCATGTGCTGCTGGAAGGTGTTCCCGGCGTGGCGAAGACGCTGCTGGTGCGCGCGCTGGCCACCTCGCTGGCACTCGACCACGCGCGCGTGCAGTTCACCCCGGACCTGATGCCGGGCGATGTCACCGGATCGCAGATCTACGACCCACATTCGGCCGAATTCACCTTCCGCAAGGGGCCGGTGTTCACCAACCTGCTGCTGGCCGACGAAATCAACCGCACCCCACCGAAAACCCAGTCCTCGCTGCTGGAATCGATGGAGGAGCGCCAGGTTTCGGTCGACGGTCAGCCGCGCCCGCTGCCCGATCCGTTCGTGGTGGTCGCCACTCAGAACCCGATCGAGCAGGAGGGCACCTACCCGCTGCCCGAGGCACAGCTCGACCGGTTCCTGTTCAAGGTCGACATCCGCCTGCCCGAACGCGACGACGAGTTCCGCATCCTGCAGCGCCACGCGAGCGGTTTCGATCCGCGCGATCTCGGTGCCGCCGGACTGCGGCCGGTCGCGGGCCCCGAGCACATCGCGGCGGCCCGCGCGGCCGTCGGCGAGGTGGCGGTGAGCCCGGAGGTGCTGGCCTACATCGTCGACCTGTGCCGCGCCACTCGCTCCTCCCCCGCCGTCGCCCACGGCGCGTCCACCCGTGGTGCCACCGCACTGCTGGCCGCCGCCCGCGCCTTCGCCTGGCTCAACAACCGCGCGTACGTGACCCCCGATGACGTGAAAACCGTTGCGATGGCGGTACTTCGGCATCGTCTGCAGTTGCGTCCTGAGGCCGAGCTCGACGGGGTGAGCACCGAGGGTGTGCTGTCGTCGTTGCTGGTCTCGGTGCCGGTTCCGGTCTAGCGACGTGGTGGTCACAGGCCGGTTCGCGCTGCTCGCCACGGCCGCGGCGGCGGTGGTGATGTTCGTGGTGCCGACATGGGTCGGCGTGCTCGGGGCGTCCGCGCTGCTGGTGGCGTTGCTGCTCGTGGATGTCGCGCTCACCGCGCGGGCGGATTCGCTGTCGCTGACCCGCGATCCGTTGACGGTGGTGCGGCTGGGTCGCAGCACCGAGGTGGAGCTGGTGGTCACCAATGTCGGCACGAGCGCCGTGCGCGGACTGCTGTGGGACGCCTGGCCCGAAAGCGCATGCGCCGACATTCGCGTCCAGCACCTGGATTTGGCCCCGCACACGCGAATCCGCCTGCGTACCAATCTGACTCCCACTTATCGTGGCGATCGTGTCGCGGGCCCGGTGACGGTGCGACTGCTCGGTCCACTCGGTCTGGCGGGACGGCAGAGCCGGATCGACGTGCCCGCCAGGGTGCGCGCGCTGCCCGCGTTTCGCAGTGAGCGACTGCTGCGTTCGAAAGTGAAGCGGCTTCACCACCTCGAGGGTCGCAATGTCGCCAATACGCGCGGGCAGGGCACCGAGTTCGATTCGTTCCGCGAGTATGTGGCCGGTGACGACGTGCGCAGCATCGACTGGCGGGCCACCGCGCGCGCCGATGACGTGCTGGTGCGCACGTGGCGGCCCGAACGCAACCGGCACATGCTGATGGTGATGGACACCGGGCGGGCGAGTGCGGGGCGCGTCGGCGAGGGCACCCGGCTCGACAGTTCGATCGAAGCGGCCCTGCTGCTCGGTGGGCTGGCCGCGGCTGCGGGCGACACGGTCGACCTGGTGGCTTATGACCGGCGAGTGCGCGCGGAAGTGAGTGGGGTGGGCGGCAATCAGCTGCCTTTGAAACTTATGCACACCCTCGCGGGCGTTACTCCACAGCTGGTCGACACCGATACCTCCGGGCTGGTCCGCACGGTGATCTCGCGGGTTCGCCGGCGGGCGTTGATCGTGTGGTTCACCAGTCTGGACGGGCCGACCGTCACCGAGCATCTGCTGCCCGCCCTTCCGACGCTCACGCAGCGTCACCGGGTGTTGATCGTTTCGGTCATCGACCCCGATGTCGCCGCGGCGGCGGGCGATCGCGCACAGGTCTACACCGCGGCGGCCGCCGAAACCGTGCTCGCCGAACGCGCTCTCATGCAGGAATCGCTGCGGCGGCGCGGAGTTTCCGTGGTGGTCGCCGCCCCCGATCAGCTGCCAGAGGCACTGGCCGACGAGTACCTCGAACTGAAGCAGTCCGGCTCGCTGTAAATCTGTGGACATCGCGAGTTGTGCACAACCGCACCGAGTTGTGGATAACCGCAGTTTCCACCGCTACTCACAGCTCATCCACCGACTCGCCAACAGATTCATCCACAGGGTGGTTTGTGCACAAGTGGGTTCGCGCACAGCCTGATTCATGCACAGGAGATTCATCCACAGGCTGGGGATCTCACACCCGCGAAAGCTGCTGTCGCCGAGCGAGAATCGCGCCGAGCACGTGGTACGGCGGGTAGCCGGTCGGCACCGGGCAGCGCAGCGCCGCACACATCTCCTCGACGAGCTGGACGCCCAGATAGTGCTGTGTGGGCGGCGTCAGCGTCGGCAGTCTGGTCAGATACCGGCGGCCCGCTGCGGCGAGCTCGTCGGAGATACCGCTCGGATCCAGCTGCGCCGACCAACCGGCCAACCACGGTGGCGCGACGGCCAGTGACGGCATCGGCATGGCCTGGCGGGTGTGGACAACCACCGTTCCGGCCAGCACATCACCCACCCGCTTGCCCTCACGCGAACACAGCGACGTGACAACCGCGACCGCCCCGAACCCACCGAGCATCCAGAAATCCACAATCGCGCCCGCGAGGCCACGGGTGAGCGCGTGCCGGAAATCGATCGGTCCGGCATCGGCCCGCACCACCCGCAAGCCGAAGGCCAGCTTGCCCAGTGACCGCCCGCGCGAGACGGTTTCGCTCACCACGGGGTAGGCGATCAGCACCGTCACCAGCGTGACGACCATCGTCACGGACAGCCAGGCCGTGTCGGCGTCGGTCAAGATCAGCACGAGCGTGAAGGCATAGGCCAGCGTCGCGGCGAGGGCCAGTTGGAGCATGAGGTCGAGTAGGAAAGCGCCCGCACGGCTGGGGATCCGCGCGATGGGGAGCTCGAGCGCCACCGCTTCACCGGTAGTGAATTCAGCCATGTGGCTAGCATTCCCGATATGGACACCGATGCCTACAGCTGGGCGAGTCAACGGTCTTGGTATCGGCTCGATCAGCTGGTTCGCCAGCGCAAGTTGTCCGGTGCCGACGCCGACGAGCTGGTCCGGCTGTACCGGTCCACCTCGCAGCAGTTGGCGAGATTGCAGGGACACCACCCGGATCCGGAGCTCGTCGACCGGCTCAGTGCACTGGTGGCCAGGGCGCGCGGACGGGTGCTGGCGGCGCGCTCACAGCCGTGGCGCGAGGTGGGCCGGTTCTTCACCCATCACTTCCCCGCGGCTGTGTACAGAGCGTGGCCGTGGTGGTTGGGGACAACGGCGATTTTTCTGGCCGTCGCGGGCGTGATCGCGGTGCTTGTGGATAGTTCCGAGGCGGCACGCGATGCCTTGGGGGTACCGAGGGGTGACCTGTCGATCATCACTGGACCTGGGGGAAAGTTCGAAACGTACTACTCGGAGCACCCCAACGAGGCCTTCGCCGCGAAGGTCTGGACCCACAATTCACTGGTCTCGGCGATCGCGTTGTTCACCGGTGTACTGATCCTCCCGGCTGTGTACGCATTGTTCATGAACGCGCTGAATCTGGGGATAACCGGTGGATTGATGGCCGACGCGGGGCGGCTGGATTCGTTCTTCGGCTTCATCCTGCCGCACGGCACGCTCGAGCTCACCGCGCTGTTCGTCGCGGGCGGGGTGGGGTTGAAGCTCGGGTGGACGCTGGTGGACCCGGGACGGGACAGCAGGGCGGTCGCGATGGCCAGGCAGGGGCGCGCGACCGCGACGGTGGCGCTCGGGCTGGTGGGTGTGCTGCTGGTGTGTGGACTGCTGGAGGGGTTCGTGACGCCGAGTCCGTTGCCGGTGCCCGTGCGGATCGGGCTCGGTTTCGCGGCCGAGGCGCTGTTCCTGTTCTACGTCTTCGGGATCGGCAGGCGGGTGGCCGAGGAACAGGACGCGCGATCCGTGGCGCCCGTCGCACTGGCGGATCCGTCGCAGCAGTGGTTGGCGACACCGGCGCAGACGCGCTGACCTCGCATCTGCGTTCCTTCGAGAACATCTGTGCGTGCATTTGTGAGGCCGACAACTCCGAGCACACCCGGCGGGGACAGCACCGGACAACGGGCAGCTACGGAAGGTTACAAGACGGTGAAGAACTCCCCCATTTGAGTTCCGCTGGCCGCAGCGAGTCGGGCTCGAACTGCGGCCAGCGTTACCGTCAACTGTACACAATCGTTATGCCCACGCAACCCCCAACGCGCAGGTCCGGGGTAGGAATTGCGAACCTGCAAAGCGCTGTGGAGGCACCGATTTTCACACCCACAGCAAACTTCCGGCACCACCCTGATCGAGCGCTCGGCGGCACCGAGAATTCACCCCCGGCAAACCTTCGAAAACGAGTCACCCGCCTTCGACAGCAACCCTGCGCGAATGTTCGGCGAGGTTGCCCCGGATCACACCGGGGTCACCCCATAGCCGTTCACCTGCGGTAACAGCAACGGAATTACAGTTGCCGATCACTTGGAACATTAAAAGAGACCTAGAGTTTGTTTAAGACCCTGCAAACAAGATCAGCACTCAGCAATCGGGCTGAAATGCTGGATTCAGGGCCTCTAACTGAACGGATGACCGGTTGCGAAAGGTCCGCCGAACGGCTCGAAATCAGCAGAAGAACAGCCGGAATACGCCGTCCGACAGCAAGTGTGACCTTCGCCTCACCTACGGGTATCAGAGACTATTTTGCCGAGGTCGGGGCATAGAAGCGGGCATCCGCGAGAGTGCGTCGGAGATCCAGGGGAACGCGCCGCGACGAGCGGCCCACTGTGCGACCTCCTCAGCCCACGCGGACGATCCCCGTGACCGTTCCCTGCCACAGCGCACGGCCGTGGGTGATGAGCGCGGCCATCTGTAGCGGATCCTCGGCGACGGTCCCCGGCAGCGGTGTGGAGGCGCGGACGACACCTGTTTGCGGATCGAGAACGACATACTCGAATCCGTCGAGGGGGCTTGTCAGATCCGGTCCGATCCGACGCAGAGTGTGGATGCCGCCGTCGGCGAGCGACAGGCGTGGAACGGCCGCGCTGCGGATCGGGCTGTCCCACACCGGGACACAGCCGTCCTCGGTGATGTCGACCCGGCTCAGACCCCCGCGAAACGGCGCGCTCGCGGGAACAGCGGGCCCCGCACCCTCGGGAACAGCGGGGTACGGATAGCCGTAGGTGCTCGCGACGAAGATCGACGACCCGATCGCGATCGGCGAATTCTCGCTGCCGCCCACCGGTATCGGCACCGAGCAGACCTGCTCCCCCGAACCGGAACGCGCCACGATCAGATGGACCGCACCGTCGGCGTTGTCGACGATGGTCACGTATTCGTCGCCACTCACCGGCCCGAAGTAGGTCGGCGTGGAGCCGGTACCCCAGCTGAGCTGCCCGGGTTTGCGTGCCGACCCGCGATCGTAGGCGGAGCGCCAAAGAATCTCCGGCTGACCGTCTTTCGCACGCAACTCGTACAACGCGTGCGTACTTGCCACGGCCACACCATTATTGGGCGCCGACGAGATGCTGTTGGCCACCGACTCCCCGAACGGCAGCGCCACCCTCCCCACCCGCCCGTCCGGTCCGACGAACCCGAGAACCCCCTGCCCCGTCGCGAACCACACATTGCCCGCCCAGTCGGGAACCAGCCCGGTCACGTTGTCGCCCTGCGGAATTGCACCACCGAGGTCTGCCTGCACGGTGGCCGCCAACCGCCACGCACCGTCCTCACCCCGACCATGCGCGACCCGCAACAACCGTCGCCCACCGTCGACAACAACCAGCCGGTCCTCGTTGTCGAGATAGGCGTACACCCCGCCGAGCAAGCTCCCCTTGGTCAGCGGCAACGAAGCCAGTGCCCCACCCGCCGCACCGGAGTCGAACAGGAACACCGTCGGCGTCTGGCCCGCGATGGCGGTGCACAACCCGACCACCAATCCGTCCGCGCCTTGGAGCAACGTCGGGCACGCCGCCCCGAGCGGATACACCGTGACGGCGGCCCCGGGTGCGGGCCCGGCCAGCGGCGTCACATCCGAGGACCCGGCGTCACCGTGCATCGTCGCCGTCCCGAGTGGGCCGAGGAAGGGGTTCGTCGCGAGCGGACCGGTCACCGGCGCCGGGTCCGCCGACGCCGGACCTGACCAGGCGCACACCGACACGAGAGCCAGAGCGAGAACGCGGGTTACAGACGACACGGTCGGTATCGAACCCGAATTCCGCGCAGGGGAAAAGTGTTCCGATCACGCTGAGGCACCGGCGGTGACGCCGATCCCACCTACGATGACCACATGACCGGGGTCAAAGATCGCCTGCTCACGACAATCGCCGGCCAGCTCGGCAACCCGCACGGCGTGCTCGGTAAGGGCGTGGCGTTCGTGCTCAACCGCGGCAACAAACGTGCCATCGCGGCGGCCGTCGACGCCGCCGACCCGACCACCGGCGCGACGGTGGCCGATATCGGCTTCGGCGGCGGGGTGGGGCTGGAGCTGTTGCTCGCCCGCGTGGGCGCCGAGGGCACGGTGCACGGCATCGAGCCGTCCCCCGACATGCTCGCCCGCGCCCGCGGCCGGTTCGCCATGGAGGCCGCCGAGGGCCGCCTCGTACTCGCCGACGGCACCCTCACCGCGCTCGGGCTGCCCGATGCGAGCCTGGACGCGGCGATCACCGTCAACACCATCTACTTCCTCGACGACCTGCCTGCCGCCTGCGTCGAACTCGCGCGGGTACTGCGAGCGGGCGGCACGGTCGTGATCGGCGTCGGCGATCCCGAAGCGATGGCCAAAATGCCGTTCACCCCTTACGGATTCACGCTGCGCCCCGTCGCGGAGGTCACCGCGGCGCTCACCGCCGCCGGCCTGACCGTCGAGCAGCGCACCCTGCCGAATCCGCCCATCCCGCACCACCTGCTCATCGCCCACAAGGCCTGATCTCGCCTGCACAACGATCGACCGTGCACGCCTGTCCACCGAAGTGGCCGCCCGTAACAGCGCGGCCGCCACCCTGATCACGACCGACCTCACGGCGCTCGGCTGGTCCGACCCGGCCCCGTCGCCGTCCTGTTGGTAGCGGCCATCGCCGAGACCGCGCTACTCGAGCTGGACTCACAAGCCCCCCGCCCGGATCTGCGCGCCGCCCTGCTCCGCATCGCCCGCCCCTGAGCCCGAAAATGACTGAAGGCCCGATCCAAGAGGATCGAGCCTTTAGTCTGGTGGGCGAAGGGGGACTTGAACCCCCACGTCCTTACGGACACTGGCACCTGAAGCCAGCGCGTCTGCCATTCCGCCACTCGCCCGAGCGACTGGAAAAATCTAACATGCCCCGCGGGCGAAAATAAAATCGATTCGCTGACCTGCGGTGATGCCGTGGATATCGGTCAGGGAACCGGGGGGCGCCGCCGGGAGTTACCCAGGTGGAGGATCGTGGATATCATGCAAGGAACGTGGTCGGGTCCGGACACGCCGTAACGAGCGTGTCGAGGAGGGCGGACACGCGCACCGAAGGGAGGGCTGTGATGGGCATCGTGTCGAGATTCGAGCGTCGCTTGCAGGGCGCCGTCGGTGACGTGTTCGCGAGGGTGTTCGGTGGCAGTGTGGTTCCCCAGGAGGTGGAGGCCGCGCTGCAGCAGGAAGCCGCAGATCAGATCCAGGATCTGGAGGGCGGGCATCGTCTCGCGCCGAACAGTTACGTGATCACGATCAACGAAACCGATCACGGCAAGCTCGATGCCGATCACGACCTGACGACCAAAGCGTTCGCCAAACACCTGCAGGACTACATCCGCGAGCAAGGCTGGCAGACCTACGGCGAAGTACACGTGGCGTTCGAGGCATCACCTACGCTGCACACCGGAATGTTCAGAGCGAGCGGCCGCGTCGACCCCGACGCCGGTCGTGGGACGGCCCCACCTCGCCCCGGACCGCCACAACGACCCGCACACCCGCAACCAGGAGCTGGCCCCATGACGCATAACTCAGGCTACGAGCCAAGCCGAGAGCCCGCGGAGTCCGATCCACGCAACCGCGGGTACGCACCGCCGCCCGTCGGCGCGGCAGGGGCTCCCTACCCGGCCGACGACTACGGCCGCGGTGGCTACGGCGCGCCCGAGGCGCAGCCCGGATACGACGCGTACGGCCAGCCCGGCGGCGAGTACCAGAACGGCTACGACCCCGCCGCCCCCGCCCAGCAGGGCTACGGCCAGCAGGCCGGTTACGGTGCCGCGCCCGCGTACGGCGAGCCCGGTTACGACCAGCAGGGCGGCTACGGCCAGCAGGCCTACAGCCAGCAGGGCGGCTACGGCGCCCAGCCCGGTTACGCCGAGCCCGGTTACGACCAGCAGGGCGGCTACGGCCAGCAGGGCTACGCCGAACCACAGCAGGGCTACGGCCAGCAGGCCGGTTACGGCCAGCAGGGCTACGCCGAACCCGGTTACGACCAGCAGGGTGGCTACGGCCAGCAGGGCTACGCCGAACCGCAGCAGCAGGGCTACGGCCAGCAGGGTTACGGCGCGCAGCCCGGTTACGCCGAGCCCGCCTACGGCCAGGAGGAGCAGGGCGGTTACGCCCAGCCCGCCCCGCAGGGCTACGGCCAACAGGGTTACGGCCAGCAGGGCGCGGGCTACGGTGCCCCCGCCGCCCAGTCGAGCTACTCGGCCACGTTGCAGCTCGACGACGGCAGCGGCCGCACCTACGCGCTGCGCGAGGGTTCCAACATCATCGGCCGCGGCCAGGACGCCCACTTCCGGTTACCCGACACGGGTGTGTCGCGTCGCCATATCGAGGTGCGCTGGGACGGTCAGACGGCCATGCTGTCGGACCTCGGTTCCACCAACGGAACGCTCGTCAACGGTTCCCCCGTGCAGGATTGGCAGCTCGCCGACGGCGACGTCATCCGGGCCGGACATTCCGAGATCCTGATCCGGATCGTCTGATCCCGTAAGCTGCGCGGTGCACGTCTAGAGTCGACGCTGTCGGCTCTATGATGCTGCCATTACACGCACGGTCCCGACCTCGGGGCCCGCAAGCCAGCACGCTGGTGGGGGTGGTTCGCCCCGCACCTGCCGTACCGACGTACCCGGGCGAACAGGAGGTGGAACGCCGTGCAGGGATTGATCCTGCAATTGACCCGCGCGGGATTCCTGCTGCTGCTCTGGTTGTTCGTCTGGGCCGTTCTGCGGACCTTGCGCAGCGATATCTACGCGGCATCCGGCATACGGATACAGCCGAGGGCAACCCGCGGAAATCGCGGATCCATCGGTCTGCCCTCCTTCAGCCGAAGCCAGAAGGGCGCCAAGTATCTAGTGGTGACTCATGGATCACTGGCCGGCACTCGGATCACCCTCGGCACGCAACCGGTTCTCATCGGACGCGCCGACGATTCGACGCTGGTACTCACCGACGACTACGCCTCGACCAGGCACGCGCGACTGTCTCAGCGTGGTGACGACTGGTACGTGGAAGACCTCGGTTCCACCAACGGCACTTATCTCGACCGCGCGAAAGTCACCACCGCCGTCCGCGTTCCGCTCGGTACTCCTGTCCGGGTCGGCAAAACAGTGATCGAGCTGCGATCGTGACTCTTGTTCTGCGCTACACCGCGCGAAGCGACCGCGGACTCGTCCGGGGCAACAACGAAGATTCGGTCTACGCGGGCGCACGCCTGTTAGCGCTGGCCGACGGCATGGGTGGGCACGCCGCCGGAGAAGTGGCCTCGCAGTTGATGATCGCCGCGCTGGCGCATCTCGACGACGACGAGCCCGGCGACGACATCCTCGGAAAGCTCGACCACGCAACGCATTCCGGCAATGCCGCGATCGCCGACCATGTCGAGGCCGAACCCGAACTCGACGGCATGGGCACCACGCTCACCGCCATCCTGTTCGCGGGCCGCAAGCTCGGCCTCGTCCATATCGGCGACTCGCGCGCCTATCTGCTGCGCGACGGCGAACTCGCCCAGATCACCCGCGACGACACGTTCGTACAGTCGCTGGTCGACGAGGGCCGGATCACCGCCGAGCAGGCGCACACCCACCCGCAGCGGTCGCTGATCATGCGGGCCCTCACCGGCAACGAGATCGAGCCGACGCTGATCATGCGCGAAGCCCGCGCCGGTGACCGTTATCTGCTGTGCTCCGACGGACTTTCGGACGTGGTGAGCGACGAGACCATCGGCAACACCATGCGCGAGGGCAACACCGACGAGTGCGCCGACCGGCTCATCGAGTTGGCTCTGCGCTCGGGCGGTCCCGATAACGTGACCGTCGTGGTCGCCGATGTGATCGACCTCGACTACGGCCAGAGCCACCCGATCCTCGCGGGCGCCGCCTCCACCGAGGAGGAGGAAGACGCCCCGCCGCCCAACACCGCCGCCGGGCGCGCCGCCGCCATGCGCCCCCCGCGCGCGCAACCGCGCCGGGCCGCGGCCACCCCGCCGCCGGTGGAGACCAAGTCGCACAAGCTGCGCTGGCTGTTGCTGTCACTGGCGTTGATCGCCGCGGTCGCCATCGGACTCGTGGTGGGCTACAAGATGATTCGCAGCAACTACTACGTGGGCGCCGACAACGACAAGGTGGTCGTGATGCGCGGCCTGCCCGGTTCGATCCTCGGCTACTCCATCCACGATGTGGAGCTCACCGGCTGTGTGAACAACAAGGGCGAGCTCACTCTGCTCCAGGTGGGTAAGTCCGCGCCGACCGGTTGCAAGACGCTGATGGTCAGTGACCTGAAGCAGACCGGGCGCGACCAGGTGAACAAGAGCCTGCCGCCGGATTCGCTCGACAAGGCGCGCGGCAGCATGAAAGTGATTGCCCGCGACGAACTCCTGCCGGTGTGCCCGAAGAAGGAATCGGTGCCACAGCCCGGTGTGCTGCCGCCCGAGCAGACCCCGGTGCCGCCCGGCGGTGTGCCGACACCCGGTCCTGATCAGCCCGCGACACCGACCACCACCCCGGCGCCGACCACCACGACCGCACCCCCGACGACCCCGCAGATCTCAGGGGCGGACTGCCGGGTGACGGACTGATGTCCGCACCGCCCTCACCGTCGGCTGGGGCGTTCCCCAGTCCGCCCGGCGGGTTCGCCCCGGCACCGCCGCCGTCGACGCGACGCAACCAGGAGTTGCTGTTGCTGGCGGGGGCCGCGGGCATCACGACGGTGTCGTTGTTCATCGTCGAGGCAAGCCAGGAACAGTCGATCACCACCGACATCGCCAAGTACGGGGTGGCGTTCCTGGCGCTGTTCGGTATCGCTCATCTCGCGGTGCGCCGGTTCGCTCCGTTCGCGGACCCGCTCCTGCTACCGATCGTGGCGCTGCTCAACGGGTTGGGTCTGGTGCTGATCCACCGGCTCGATCTCGCGGACGCGCAGAAGGCGGCGTACGACGCCACCGCGATCCCCTCCCCCGACGCCAACCAGCAGGTCATGTGGACCGGCCTCGGCATCGTGGTGTTCATCACCCTGCTCATCGTCTTGCGGGACTACCGCACGCTGGCGCGTTACACCTACACACTAGGCCTGGTCGGCCTGGTCGCGCTGGCGATTCCGGCACTGTTGCCGAGCCGGTTCTCCGAAGTCAACGGCGCCAAGATCTGGATCCGGCTGCCCGGATTCAGCATGCAGCCGGGCGAATTCGCGAAGATCCTGCTGATCGTCTTCTTCGCCGGTGTGCTGGTGGCCAAGCGCGACCTGTTCACCGCGGCGGGCAAGCACTTCCTCGGCATGGAATGGCCGCGACCGCGCGATATGGGCCCGGTCCTGATCGTGTGGGTCGTCTGCATCGGCGTGCTCGTGCTCGAAAAGGACCTCGGCACTTCGCTGCTCATCTTCGGCACGGTGCTGGTGATGATCTACATCGCCACCGAGCGGGTGGGCTGGCTGATCATCGGCGGCGGACTGCTCACGCTCGGCTTCGTGTTCGCCTATCAGTTGTTCGGGCACGTGCGCGTGCGCGTGGACACCTGGCTGCACCCGTTCGACGACTACAACAACACCGGCTATCAGATCTCGCAGTCGATGTTCGGTTTCGCCACCGGCGGGCTCGCGGGCACCGGCCTCGGCAGCGGACGGCCCCAGCAGGTGCCGTTCGCCAAGACCGACTTCATCGTCACCACCATCGGCGAGGAACTCGGTCTGATCGGGCTCACCGCGGTGCTGATGCTGTTCCTGATCTTCATCGTCCGTGGGCTGCGCACCGCGCTCGCCGTGCGTGACAGCTTCGGCAAGCTGCTCGCCGCCGGCCTTTCCTTCACCATCGCGATCCAGATCTTCGTGGTCGTCGGCGGTGTCACCAAACTGATTCCACTCACCGGTCTGACCACGCCGTTCATCTCCTACGGCGGCTCGTCGCTGCTGGCGAACTACGCGCTGCTCGGACTGCTGATCAAGATCTCCGATGCGGCCCGCGCACCGGCACCGACCCGCAAGCGCGCGCCCGCCCCGATCGCCGACGCGGCTACGGAACTGGTGCGACGGCCGGAAAGCCGGGTGAGCGAATGAACACACCTCTGCGTCGCGTCGCCGTCGCCGTCATGGTGATGGTGGTCGCGTTGCTCGTGAACGCGACCTACCTGCAGGTGGTCAAGGCCGACGACCTGCGCAACGATCCGCGCAATGTGCGCGTGCTGCTCGACGAGTACTCGCGCCAGCGCGGTCAGATCTCCGCGGGCGGCACCGTGCTCGCCGGCTCGGTCGCGACCGACGACCGGTACAAGTACCTGCGCCAATACCCTTCGCTGCCAGCGGCTTACGCGCCGATCACCGGCTTCTACTCGATGCAGTACGGCAAGACCGGGCTCGAACTGGCCGAGGATCCGCTGCTGTCGGGCAATGACTCGAGCCTGTTCGGGCGTCGGCTCATCGACATGTTCTCCGGCCGTGATCCGCGCGGCGCCAACGTGCTCACTACGCTGAATCCGATCATGCAGCAGGTCGCCTACGAGCAGATGACGTCGAAGGGCTACACCGGCGCCGTGGTGGCGATCGAGCCGAGCACCGGCAAGATCTTGACCATGGTCTCCACGCCGAGCTACGACCCCAACGAGCTGTCGGGCCACGACGGCGCAGCGGGGCGGGCGGCGTGGGAGCGACTGAGCACCGACGACACCCAGCCGATGCTCAATCGCGCTGTCTCGCAGACCTATCCGCCGGGGTCGACGTTCAAGACCATCGTCACCGCAGCCGCACTGTCCAACGGCATCGCCGGTCCGGACACCCAGTTCACCGCGGCGCCCAACATCACCCTGCCAGGGACGAGCACCACGCTGGAGAACTACGGCGGCAGCACCTGTGGCGACCAGCCGACGGCCAGCCTCTACGAGGCGTTCCGGCGCTCGTGCAACACCGCGTTCGTCGAACTCGGCGTGAGGATCGGCGCGGCGAAGCTCAAGGACGAGGCCGCCGCGTTCGGCATCGGCCCGCATCGTGGAGTGCCGATCCCGGTGGCCGAGTCGACCGTCGGTCCGATCCCGGACAACGCCGCGCTCGGTCAGTCGAGCATCGGTCAGCGCGATGTGTCGGTGACCCCGCTCGACATCGCGGTGGTCGCGGCGACCCTCGCCAACGGCGGCACCAGGATGCAGCCGTATCTGGTCGACCAGGCCCAGGCGCCCGATCTGTCCGAACTCGGCAAGTCCGAGCCGGTCAGCGTCGGACAGGCCGTGACGCCGCAGGTAGCGTCGACATTGAAGGATTTGATGGTCGCCTCGGAGGCCAATACTGCGGGCGGTGGACGCACGCCGTATCAGATCGCGTCCAAGACCGGAACCGCCGAACACGGCAGTAATCCCCGTAACACCCCGCCACATGCCTGGTATATGGCCTTCGCGCCCGCGCAGAACCCGAAGATCGCCATCGCGGTGATCGTCGAGAACGGCGGAGATCGGGCGTTGCAGGCCACCGGCGGTTCGGTGGCCGCACCGATCGCCAGGTCGGTGCTCGACGCGGGCCTGGCAGGGGGCTGAACGAAATGAGTGTGCGAGTGACAACACGGGGGCCCCGATGCTGAACAACGGTGCTTTGATCGCCGATCGTTACCGCCTGCAGCGGCTCATCGCCACCGGCGGTATGGGTCAGGTGTGGGAGGCGATGGACACCCGTCTCGATCGCCGGGTGGCGGTCAAGGTCCTCAAGACCGAGTTCTCCGCCGACCCGACCTTCCGCGCGCGGTTCCGGGTGGAAGCGCGCACCACCGCACAGCTCAACGCCCCTGGGATCGCGGGCATCTACGACTACGGCGAGACCACCGACCCCTCTGGCGGCGAGACCGCGTACCTGGTCATGGAGCTCGTGCAGGGCGAACCGCTCAACGCGGTCCTCAACCGGATGGGCAGGCTCTCGGTCGTCCAGGGCCTCGACATGCTCGAGCAGACCGGGCGCGCACTCGAGGTCGCGCACGCGGCGGGCGTGGTGCACCGCGACGTGAAGCCGGGCAATATCCTGGTCACGCCGACCGGTCAGGTGAAGATCACCGACTTCGGCATCGCCAAGGCCGTCGACGCCTCGCCGGTGACCAAGACCGGCATGGTGATGGGCACCGCCCAGTACATCGCGCCGGAACAGGCCGTCGGCGAGGACGCCACCGCGGCCTCCGACGTGTACTCGCTCGGCATCGTCGGCTACGAAGCACTGGCAGGCGTGCGTCCGTTCACCGGTGAGGGCGCGATCACCGTCGCGATGAAGCACGTGCGCGACGCGCCGCCGCCGATGCCCGACGACCTGCCCGCGAACGTGCAGGAACTGATCGCCATCACGATGGCCAAGGACCCGCTGCAGCGCTACAGCAGCGGCGGCGAGTTCGCCGATGCCGTGGCCGCGGTGCGCGCCGGGCACATGCCGCCGGTCCCCGGTGGCGCCACGTCCATGACCGGCGCGACCAGGGTGCTCCCGCCCGGCCCGACCGTGGCGATCCCCGCGGCGGCAGCCCAGGATTACGACGGCGCGACCATGCGCTTCGGCCATCAGCCCGGCGGTCCGGTCGGTCCGCCGACCGGCGGCTACAGCGGCCCTGCCACCCAGGCTGCGGCGCCCGCGCCCGTCCCGGCGAGCAACGCCAAGAACAACCAGAAGTGGCTGATCGCCCTCGGCGTCGGCGCGCTGGCGCTCGGCGGCATCGTGCTGTGGGTGCTGTTCGGCGGTGAACCCAACCGGGGTTCGACCACCACGACCACCACGGTGCAGACCACGAAGCCGCTGCCCCCGCCGGTGACCACCACGCGCCCCGTGGCGCCGCCGGTGACGTCGGAGGAACCGCCGGTCACGACGCAACCGCCGCGCCCGACCACCACCGAGCCGCCGGTCACCACCACGACCGAGCCGCCGACCACCACCGAGCCGCCGACCACCACCAAACCCAAGCCGACGACGCCGCCGAAGACGACCAAACCCGAGTCGACCACGACGGCGCCCGCCGCGGGCACCACCACCGTGAATCGCCCCCGGCTGCCCACCTTCGACCTGCCGTTCCCCAACAGCGACACGGTCATAGGCCCGACCATAGGACAACCATGACGACCCCGAAGAATCTCTCCTCGCGGTACGAGCTTGGCGAGATCATCGGGTTCGGCGGCATGTCGGAGGTGCACCGCGCCCGCGACGTGCGGTTGTCCCGTGACGTGGCGATCAAGGTGCTGCGGGCCGATCTGGCCCGCGATCCCACGTTCTACCTGCGGTTCAAGCGCGAAGCCCAGAACGCGGCCGCGCTGAACCACCCGGCCATCGTGGCCGTCTACGACACCGGCGAGGCCACCGTCGACGGCGGCCCGCTGCCCTACATCGTGATGGAGTACGTCGAGGGCGACACCCTGCGCGACATCGTGCGCGGCAAGGGCCCGCTCGCGCCGCGCAAGGCGATGGAAGTGGTGGCCGACGTGTGCGCCGCGCTCGATTTCAGCCACAAGGCCGGGATCGTGCACCGCGACATGAAGCCGGCCAACATCATGATCAACCGCGCCGGTGCGGTGAAGGTGATGGACTTCGGCATCGCCCGCGCGATCGCCGACAGCGCCAACCCGATGACCCAGACCGCCGCGGTGATCGGCACCGCCCAGTACCTCTCACCCGAGCAGGCGCGCGGCGAAACCGTCGACGCGCGTTCGGATGTGTACTCCGTCGGCTGTGTGCTGTTCGAGATCCTCACCGGGCAGCCGCCGTTCACCGGCGACTCCCCGGTCGCGGTCGCCTACCAGCATGTGAAGGAAGACCCGCCGCTGCCGTCGTCGGTCAATCCCGGCGTGCCGCGCGAGCTCGATTCGGTGATCCTCAAGGCGATGGCCAAGAACCCGGCCAACCGGTACCAGACGGCCGCGGAGATGCGCGCCGACCTGATCCGGGTGCTCGGCGGGCAGAAGCCGAGCGCGCCGATGGTGATGAACGACGAAGACCGCGGCGACTACGACTATGACGACGACCCCGGACCACACCACTTTCACGACCGCCGCGACGACACTTCCGAACACCCCGCTGTGGGGCCCGCCGGTGAGGAACGCAACCGCACCGGGTTGATCGCGCTCGGTCTGGCGGCCGCGCTGGCGGTGGCGTTCGGGCTGTTCTGGGTGCTGGTCGGGCCCGGTAGCAAGCCCGATCAGGTGGCGGTTCCCGACCTGTCGGGCAAGACCTCCGAGCAGGCGCAGACCGCGCTGAGGCAGGCCGGTTTCTATGTGGCCGTCCAGGAGAAGCCGGACGGCAAAGTGGCGCCGGGCAATGTGATCGCGACCCAGCCGCTCGGAGGTTCGCGCATCGACGAGGGCAGCACCGTGACCGTGCAGGTGTCGACCGGACCGACACAGGTGGAGTTGCCGCGACTACTCGGCATGAGTCAGGCCGATGCCGAACGACAGCTGAATTCGATCGGGCTGCAACTCGATCCGAATGTCGCGCGCAAGCCGTCGAGTACCACCGACATCGACAAGGTGATCGCGCAGGAACCGAGCGCGGGCGTGCGGGTCGACATCGACCGGTTGATCGTTCTCACCATCGGCGGCGGGCCCGAACAGGTGCGCGTGCCGAGCGTGGTGGGCCAGGACATCTCCATCGCACAGCCGAATCTGGTCGATTCCGCCGGTTTCACGGTCGAAATCAAGGAGATCAGATCCCCGCTGCCCAAGGGCCAGGTGCTCGCCACCAACCCGGCAGGCGGCACCAACGCGGAGAAGGGCTCGACCATCACGGTCCATGTCTCCTCCGGTGACCGGATCACCGTCCCCGATCTGACCGGGCTCACGCCGGTGCAGGCCCAGGAGAAGCTGAGAGCCGAGGGCTGGACGGGTCAGCTCAGCCAGACCACGGTGATCACGCTCGACGGCAATGCCTCGGGCAAGGTCGTCGGCCAGAACCCGGCGGCCGGTTCGACGGTGGTGTTCAACGGCAATGTGGTGCTGCACGTAGGAGCTTCGCCGATCCCGCGCTGAGGTCTCGATTGGATGGCGAACGCGCCTGCCGCTGTTCTGCGGGCGCAGAATAGGGCTGCTTCATCCCACCCAGCTTTGCTGACCGAGGAGGTAGCCCCTTATGACCACAGCCAGGGACATCATGAAGCCCGGTGCGCAGTGGATCACCCGCGGTGACACCGTCGCGACCGCGGCCACGGCGATGGCCGATCTCGGTGTCGGCTCGATCGTTGTCGCCGATGACGACGAGCGCATGTGCGGCATCATCACCGACCGCGACATCGTAGTGAAGTGCGTCGCGCTCGGTCTTTCCCCAGATCTGACGACGGCGGCGGAACTGTGCGAGGCGACCCCGCGGTGGGTCAGCGCGGACGCCGATGTTGAAGACGTGCTCGATCAGATGGAATCGCACCGGGTGAAGCGGATGCCGGTGATCGAGGACAAACGCCTCGTAGGGATGATCAGCGAAGCCGACCTGGCCCGGCACCTCGACGACAATCAGCTCGGTGAGTTCGTGACCGCGATCTACGGGCGGCCTTAGCTCAGGTCCAAGTGGGTGTTCATCGACATGGCCTCGGTGGCCAGGTCGGTGAGCTCCACCACGCGCACGCCGTTGGTGCGGAGTTTGTCCACACCCTCGCAGGCGGCGACGAACAGGCTCGGCTCGCGCCAGGCGATCACGACCGTGGGGATGCCCGCGGCCAGGATGCGTTCGGTGCACGGTAGCCGGGTCGCGGTAGCGCGGGTGGAGCACGGTTCGAGGGTGCTGTAGATCGTCGCCCTGGTCAGGCGGGGGTCCGCGGGGTCGAGTTTGTTCAGTGCTGCCTCTTCGGCGTGCACCTTCTCGTCGGTTTCGCGGGAGAAGCCGGTGGCGATCTCCGCGCCGTCGGCGACGATGACGGCGCCCACCGAGTAGGCCGTCGGGCTGGGGGGACAGTTCCTGGCGAGTTCTATCGCCCTGTGCATGAACCGGTGGTCGGTGTCGTCGTGGCTCATGGCGTCCCCTGTGGTCAGCGAGTTATCCACAACCTCGGCGTGATGTGGAATCGGTCATGTTCAGGTGTGGAGCAAAGTTGTCCACGAACTGTGAACAACGGGATTTTCCCAGGTCAGCGTGGTGATTTTGTTCGCGGTACCAGTTAGTTCTGTGGGTCGGAAGCAGGGCTGACCAGGTAGTTCAGCACAGCTACATCCCCAAGTTGTTCCACACCCGCCAGGTGCATCCGGCGACCTGTGCCGCCGGGGAATTCGGCCGGTCCGACGAAGCGCGGCGCCGCCGGGTCGCCGACCAGGATCGGGGCGATCGCCAGGCGGATCTCGTCGACCAGGTCGGCCGCGAGGAAACCGGTGTGCATGCCGGTGCCGCCTTCGACCATGAGCCTGTGGATACCGCGCTTGTCGAGGTCGTCGACGAGGTCGGTGAGCGTGAGCCGCTCGCCGAGACTGATCACCTCGGCGAGTCCGTGGAGCCGGTCGCCCAGCTTCGCGGCGCCCGCGTCGGAGGTGTACACGAGCCTTTCGCCGCCGGTGTGCCAGAAGCGCAGCTGCGGATCGAGATCGCCGGAATCGGTGACGGTCACCTTCACCGGATACTCCGGCATGCCCGCCGATACCCGCGCCGCCCGCCGCTCGGCACTGTTCACGAGCAGCCGGGGATTGTCGGAGCGCAGCGTTTGCGCGCCGATCAGGATGGCGTCGGATTCGGCGCGGATCTGGTCGACCCGATCGAAGTCGTCGGCGTTCGACAACAGGAGTCGCTGCGCACTCGCGTCATCGATGTACCCGTCGAGGCTCGTGGCAACCGAGAGCAGAACTCTCATTTGGTCACCAGCGCGGCGACCTCCGCCTCGAGCGCGCAGACGAGTGCTTCCGCCGGCCGTTCGCCGCAGACCTCTAGCCAGTTGGCGAGCATCCGGTGGCCGCCCTGGGTGAGCACCGACTCCGGGTGGAACTGCACGCCGTGGATGGGCAGGGTGCGGTGACGCATGGCCATCACGATGCCGCTCTCGGTGTGGCCGACGACGACCAAGTCCTCCGGCATGGTTTCCGGGAGCACAGTCAGGGAGTGGTAGCGGGTGGCGGTGAACGGGTCGGGCAGCCCGGCCAGCACACCGGAACCGAGATGGAACACGTCGCTGGTCTTGCCGTGCAGCAACTCGGGCGCCCGGTCGACGGTGCCGCCGAACGCCTCACCGATCGCCTGATGCCCGAGGCACACGCCGAGCAGCGGCTTGTTGTGCTTCGCGGCCGCGTGCACGAGCGGAATGCTCGCGCCCGCCCGATCGGGGCTGCCGGGGCCGGGGCTCACCAACACGCCGTCGAAGGTGCCGCCCTCGTCGCCAACGGTGAGCAGGGTGTCCAGATCGTCCAAGCGGGCGTCGTCATTGCGCCACACCACGACATCGACCCCGAGCTGGCCGAGGTACTGCACCAGGTTGAAGACGAAGCTGTCGTAGTTGTCGACGACCAATACACGCATGCGTAGAGGGTATCTGGCTATCCAGTGGTCGTCGCATCCATTACGTCGTGACATACCTGGTGCGATACCTCATGAGATCCCTGGTGGGATAGCCTGGAGATTAACCTGTACTCCGAATTCGAGGACGTCATGCCCAAGTCCAAGGTCCGCAAGAAGGCCGACTACACCCCGAGCCCCGCCAGCCGCACGCCGGTGAAGGTGAAAGCGGGCCCGTCGCCGGTCTGGTACGTCGCGATCATGCTGGGCTTCATGCTCGCCGGCCTGGTGTGGCTGATCGTCTACTACCTGGCCGCAGAGCACATCGGCTTCATGAACGACCTGAACGCGTGGAACTTCCTGATCGGGTTCGGCCTGATGGTCGTCGGCCTGATCATGACCATGCGCTGGCGCTGATCACAGGATTACACGCGTGTTATTCATGCACACCTGTGGATAACCCTGTGCACAACTCGAGGATAGAGGGGCGAACCACCACGTGAACGACGCACAACCCGTCTCGTGGTCGACCCCCGTCGCGGGTCTGTTCGCCGTCACCGGCGGCGGATTACTGCTGGTAGTGATCGCGATCCTGGCCCAGGACGGGCCGAGCAGGCTGCTCGTCGGCCTCGCCGCCGTCGCGGTGCTCGCCATGGCCGCGCTCGGTATCCGCCAGCGCCCGCGACTCACCATGATCCCCGGTTCCGCGCCTCGCCTGGTGGTCGGCACACTCACCGGCCCGAACGAATACCCCCTGGACCGGATCGACCGGATCCGGATGGTGTCCTACCGCCGCATCGGCCGCAAAACCGCGATGCTCGAGATCGACGTCCGCCACGACGACACCGAACGCCTCCTGATCTTCGGCCGCTGGGACCTGGGCACCAACCCCCACGACGTCTACGACGCACTCGTCGTCAACGGCTTCGCGTCAGTGACTTCCGACTGACGTTGTTTCACGTGAAGCAATAGAGAACTCCCCGCCGCGATCATCTGCGACGGGGAGTTTTTTTCTGAGCTGTGATCAGTCGATCGTCACGCCCGAGATGATCACGGGCTCGGTCGGACGATCGTTGCGATCGGTCTTCACCGAGGCGATCGCGTCGACCACCTTGCGCGAATCGGGGTCGACCACCTCGCCGAAGATCGAGTGCTTGCGGTTGAGGTGCGGCTGCGCGCCGACGGTGATGAAGAACTGTGAACCATTGGTGGCGGTGCCCGCCCCCGCATTGGCCATCGCGAGCAGATAGCCACGGTCGAAGCGCAGATCCGGGTGGAACTCGTCGGCGAACTCGAAGCCCGGCCCACCACGGCCGGTGCCGGTCGGGTCGCCGCCCTGGATCATGAACCCCGGGATGATCCGGTGAAAGACGGCGCCGTCGTAGAACGGGCCACTGTCCGTACCGCCGGCATTGACGGTGGAGTACGGCGCGGTGCCGTCGGCGAGACCGACGAAATTGCGCACCGTCTTCGGGGCGTGGTTGCCGAAAAGCGCGATCCTGATATCGCCGTGGTTGGTGTGCAGAGTTGCCACGGCCGTCTGGTTGGGTGAGGTCACGGGAGTTATGGTGCCACGCGGCACGGCGAATCTGTTTGTGCCACAGTGGTGAAATGAAGCTTCGTAATCCGCTGCTCGCGTCGATCGCACTCGCCGGGGCGGGCGCCCTGGCCTACCTGGCCCGCGCCAAGCGCCCCCAACTGCCCGAACCGGCCGCCGAGCCGCCGCGGCTGGGGTACTCCCGCAACGGCTCGGCGCACTGATTCAGCGGCTGACCGACTTCTTGTACTGGATCTGAGCCAGCGGCACGAACACGATCAGGATCACCACGATCCAGATCAGCGATGTCGTCACCGGATTCTGCATCGACCACGCGTCCGAGGTCGGCGCCAGCGGTGAGGTGTTGCCGAACAGGTCACGCACCGCCTGGGTGACCGCCGACATCGGGTTCCACTCGGCGAACACCCGCAGCGGACCGGGCAGATCGTTGATCGGCACGAACGCGTTGGACAGGAACGTGAGCGGGAAGATCACCATGAAGCTGGCGTTGTTGAACACCTCCGGTGCCCGGACCAGCAGGCCGACCACCGCCATCATCCACGACAGCGCGTACGCGAACAGCAGCATCAGCGCGTAGGCGAGCACCGCGTCGAGGAACGATCCGCGGATGCGCCAGCCGACGATCAGACCGGTCAGCGACATCACCACCAGGCTGACGATGTTGATCACCACATCGCTGATCGTGCGCCCGACCAGCACCGCCGACGACGCCATCGGCAGGGACCGGAACCGGTCGATGATGCCCTTCTGCATGTCCTCGGCCAGGCCCGCACCGGTGAACGAGGCACCGAACACCACGGTCTGGACGAAGATGCCCGCGATCAGGTATTCGCGGTAGCCGCCTTCCATGCCGGGCACTTTGATCGCCGAGCCGAAGACGTAGGCGAACATGAGCACGAACATGATCGGCGACATCGTGGTGAAGATCAGCACGTCGGGCACGCGCTTGATCTTGATGACATTGCGTTTGGCGATGGTGATGCTGTCGCTCACGACCATCGACAGTCGCTCCCCGAACGGGAGCTGCTCCACCCCGTGCTTGTCCAGCGTGACGGTCATCGGTTCTTTCCTTCCGCGGCGCCCACGGTCTGTGCCTCGGGTTCGCCGTTGACGAGTTCTTCGGCCTCGTGCCCGGTGAGCGTCAGGAAGACGTCGTCGAGCGAGGGTCTGCGCAGGGCGACGTCGTTGATGTCCACCTTGTGCTCGGTGAGCTTGCCGATGGCGGCGACGAGGTCTTGTGACCCGTCGGCCACCGGCACGGTGATCTTGCGCAGGCCGGGTTCGATGTGGATTTCGCCGTCGGCCAGCCCGCCGAGCACCTGCTTGGCGACAGTCAGCTGGTCGACAGCGCCGACGGTGAGTTCGATCCGGTCGCCGCCGACGAGCGCCTTGAGTTCGTCGGCGGTGCCGCGCGCGATCACCTTGCCGTGGTCGATCACCGCGATCGAATCGGCGAGCCGGTCGGCTTCCTCCATGTACTGGGTGGTGAGCAGCAGCGTGGTGCCGCCCGCGACCAGTTCCTCGATGACGTCCCACAGGTCGAGCCGGGCCCGCGGGTCGAGACCCGTGGTCGGTTCGTCGAGGAACAGCACCGGCGGATTCGCCACCAGCGCGCCCGCCAGGTCCAGTCGCCTGCGCATACCGCCGGAGTAGCCCTTCACGGGCCGGTCGGCGGCATCGCTGAGCCGGAAGCGGTCGAGCAGTTCGCGCGCCCGCTCCTTACTGCGCTGGGTGCCGAGGTGGTAGAGCCTGCCGACCATTTCGAGGTTCTCGAAGCCGGTGAGGTATTCGTCGACCGCGGAGTACTGGCCGGAGGCGCCGATGCGCGAGCGCAGGGCCTGTGGATCGTTGAGTACGTCGATCCCCGCGACGGTGGCGGTTCCCTCGTCGGGGACGAGCAGCGTGGTGAGTACGCGAACGGTTGTGGTCTTGCCCGCGCCGTTGGGGCCGAGCAGCGCGGTGACGGTTCCTTCCGGAACGGAGAGGTCGAGCCCGTCCAGGGCGACGAGCTTCCCATACCGCTTGACCAGCCCCTCGGCGACGATTGCGTCGGGCATGATTCTCCTGAAGTCGTGGTTGGCGATCCTTTTGCCCCAGTATTGCCCTACCCACCGACAAGTCGCATCCCCAATTCCGGCGCGCCCGTCGATCAGATGTACACATCTGTTCGACATGCCGAGGCGTTGCGACACGCGGCGAATCGGACTGATTTTCTGTCGCATATCACGAACAAGAGCACCTTTTCGTTGTGCTGGAGCCGCGCGTGCGACGAGAACAGGTTCACCGTCTTTTTCCCGTAAAACGCTGCGTACCAGCATATTTCACGCTTCGTAGGACATCTGACAGGTATCCGTCCCGGATACCTGTCGATCACCACGCCCCCGACCACCACCGACACCGGCGCGAACAGCCGAAAAAACTCACAAACTCGCCCGGTGCGCGTACCCGAATTCCGTGTGTATCGCGTAGGATCGTTCAGGTCGGCCCCTCCCCCCCGGGCCGACCCTACGCGGGCCTCGGCTAACTCCCCCCCTTCGCCGAGGCCCGCTCCCCATTTTCCGGCAAGGTCGCAGCTCGCCAGATCGCCTGACGCGCACCACCTCTGCCGAGCGGCACACCCGGCCACGCGCCGGCGATCCCACGGCAACCCAGGGATGACGGCGATCAGCCCACGGCGCGCCACGCGGTCGCCAGCCGGGCCGCCCGCACCTTCCCCGCCACCCCGAGCAGCGGCTCGTCACGCTCCCAGCGCTCCCTGATCTCCGGGTCCACCGGCGCCCACAGCGGCTCCAGTTCGGCACGCAACGCGGTGAGCCGATCGAAGACACCGCCGAGCGCGATGTGCACCCCCGGCGACCCCGGGTCCTCCGCACCCACCCCACGGACGGCCGCAAACAACGCCAGGAGCTGTTCTACGGGCCCCGCGGGCCACTGCGCCAGCCGGGCAACCCGGATGAGCTGACCGAGCACAGCGGCCACCACATGCAGGTCCTCGACGGTCCGGAACGGCTTGAGGTAGTCCGCGTAACCGTCACCGGGCAGCACTTCGCCCGGTGCGGCGTCGAAAGTGACTTCCGCGTGCGGAATTTCGGGTGCGAACGGCAGTGCGGGCAGCGACGTCACCGTGACGGCCGCACCGGCGGGAACCAGCACGGCCCGCAGCATCGGTTTGCCGTCGTCGCGGGTGCCCGATCGGGCGATCACCAGGAATCGATCGGCGAACGTGCCGAGCGTGGCGAAGGATTTGGTACCGCTGACGAGGCCGTCCGCGTCGACCGAGGTGGTCATCGTCGAGGGGCGCGCACCGGCGGCCTCGGTGGCGCACATCGAGGAGAGTTCGGCGGGATCGAGCGAGGGAACCAGCGCGTGCAGCGCTTCCTGGTATCCCCCGAGGAACGCGGGACCGGTGCCGGCACTGTCGAATCCGACGATCGCGGCCCGGTCGAGAGAACTCACGAAACCATGGGACCGTGCGCGGTGACGGGCCCAGTCCGCCGCGAAATCAGCCGAAATATTGTCGGCGGGAGCGGCGGTGAGGAGAAAATCGAAGCCCGAAGGATTTACAGCATTCACAGATGTGGAGCCTAGGGGAATCGAACCCCTAACCCCTGCCTTGCAAAGGCAGTGCTCTGCCAATTGAGCTAAGGCCCCTTACTGGTCACTTGACCAGTTGGCAACCGAATCAGCGGGTGGTGACCTCGCGCCAGAGGTCTGCGTCGTCGCGTTTGCGGAATTTGCTGACACCGATGAGAACGGCGATCACAACACCGACCATGAGGACAATCTTCATGATTCCCACCCTACTGTGCTGTTCGGGAGTGGGCCTAGGAGGACTTGAACCTCCGACCTCTTCGTTATCAGCGAAGCGCTCTAACCGCCTGAGCTATAGGCCCGAACTCATTGTCGATCCCCTGCGTGAGCAGTGAACCGCAACGAGAAACGAGGTTACCTTACCTGCCCACCGATAACCAAAACGGCCGGTCAGACCCAGTTTCCTGGACTGACCGGCCGCGCCGGAAAACCGAACTTCTAGTCGGGATCGGCCAGGGTGACCTGGATGCCGCCGACCAGATCACAGCACTGGTTGTAGATGAACACGCCGACCGTGGCCAGCGCGGTGAACAGCACCACGTTGATCAGACCGATCACGCCCGCGTAGCCGAACACCGTGCCCGCGTCGATCAGGCTCGACGAACTGCCCTCCTGGTTGAGCATCTCGCCGAGCGAGTTGTCCAGGTTGTCCCACACGCCCATGCCGGCCAGCACGATGTAGAGCAGGCCGACGGCCAGCATCCACACGAAGAACAGCGCCACGCTGATCACCAGCGTGATCTTCAGGGTCGACCAGGGGTCGATCCGGCGGATCTGCACCGTCGCGCGCAGCGGCTCACCCGACGCGGCGGCCGCGATGGCCACCGGTGCCGCGGGCGAAGCAGTGCCCGCAGCGGCCGCCCGCGCGCTGGGCCCCATCGGACGTTGCGGCTGCGGCGCCATCGGCAGCCCGGTGGGTGCCGGGGGCGCCTCGGGTGCCGGGTGGCGCACGTCGGACAGGTCGGGCATGTCCTTGACCAGTTCCGGACGCGCGATGGAGCGGGTCGGCCCGTCGATACCGACGGACTTCACCATCGCCGCTTCCTTGCGGGCGGCCTTGGCCGCCAGGTCCGCGGTGGTGCGGGCGTTGGACGCGCCGCTGCCCTTGAGTCCGCCCGAGGACGCGCCGCCGGCGGGCTTACTGCCCGCCGCCGGCCGTCCCTGACTCGGCGATTCGCCGGGCCGGTACAGGTTCGACTGCGGTTCACGCTGGGGAAGCTGAGCCCACCCGTCCTGGTAGGGCGAGGATTTACCGCCCTTACCGTCGAACGAATCGGCCCCGGCCGCACCGGATTCCGGCGCCGCGCCCTCGGCCGGACCGTCCTGGCGTGGGATCGGTCGCGGCGGGATCGGAGACGTGGCGATCCGCTCGGTGACGCCGTTGGTCTGGTTCCGATCGTCGTTCGACTGATTCGGTGTGGTCAATGGAATCCTCAGATCCGTTCGTTGCCGCCGCTATTTGGTGTATTACTCCGAAGCCACGTCGCCGAGGAGCTGATCGGGATCGGGCTCGTCGGCGTTGCGCGCGATCGCTAGCAAGGTATCGCCATCCGCGAGGTTCATCAATCGCACGCCCTTGGTCTGGCGTCCTGCCTTGCGAACCTGCTTGGCTGCGGTGCGGATGACGCCACCACTGGAAGTGATCGCGTACAACTCGTCCTCGTCGTCGACGATGAGCGCACCCACCAGGCTGCCACGCTTCGGATCGTATTGGATTGTCAATACGCCTTTTCCGCCACGACCCTGCGCGGTGTACTCCTCGATCGCGGTCCGCTTGGCATACCCACCTGCGGTCGCGACCAGCAGATATGTGCCCAGACGCACCACGTTGAGCGAGAGCAGCTCGTCGTCGGTGTTGAATCGCATTCCCTGCACACCGGAGGTGGCGCGACCCATCGGACGCAGCGCCTCGTCGGTCGCGGCGAACCGGATCGACTGACCCTTCGCCGAGACCAGGAGCAGGTCATCGTCGGACGAGCACAGCACCGCGCCGACCAATTCGTCGTCGTCGCGCAGGTTCACCGCGACGATGCCGCCGGACCGGTTGGAGTCGAAATCGGTGAGTTTCGACTTCTTCACCAAACCCGCGCGTGTCGCGAGCACCAGGTACGGGGCGTCCTCGTAGGTCTTGAGCTGGATGATCTGGGCGATCTTCTCATCCGGCTGGAAGGCCAGCAGGTTGGCCACGTGCTGACCACGCGCGGTCCGGTTCGCCTCGGGCAGCTCGTAGGCCTTCACCCGGTAGACGCGGCCCTTGTTGGTGAAGAACAGCAGCCAGTCGTGCGTGGACGAGATGAAGAAGTGCTTGACGATGTCGTCCTGCTTGAGGCCCGCGCCCATCACGCCCTTGCCGCCGCGCTTCTGCGAACGGTAGAGGTCGGTCTTGGTGCGCTTGGCGTAGCCGGTCTCGGTGATCGTGACGACCACGTCCTCGCGGGCGATCAGATCCTCGTCGTTGACGTCACCGTCGGCGGCGATGATCCGGGTCCGGCGGTCGTCGCCGTACTTCTGGACGATCTCGGCCAGCTCGTCGCGCACGATCGCGCGCTGGCGCTCCGGCTTGGCGAGAATGTCCTTGTAGTCGGCGATCTCGATCTCGATCTTGGCCAGATCGTCGATGATGCGCTGACGTTCCAGCGCCGACAGGCGACGCAGCTGCATGTCGAGGATGGCGGTCGACTGGATCTCGTCGATGTCGAGCAGCTGCATCAGGCCGGTGCGCGCGGTGTCGGTGTTGGCCGCGCCGCGGATCAACGCGATGACCTGGTCGAGCATGTCGAGGGCCTTGACCAGGCCGCGCAGGATGTGGGCCCGCTCCTCGGCCTTGCGCAGCAGGTAGCGGGTGCGCCGCACGATGACCTCGAGCTGGTGATTCACGTAGTAGCGAATCATCTGGTCGAGACGCAGGGTGCGCGGGACGCCGTCGACGATCGAGAGCATGTTCGCGCCGAAGCTGGTCTGCAGCTGGGTGTGCTTGTAGAGGTTGTTCAGCACCACCTTCGCGACCGCGTCACGCTTGACCGTGACCACGATGCGCATGCCGACACGGTCCGACGACTCGTCGTGGATATCGGAGATACCCGCGATCTTCGCGTCCTTCACCTGCTCGGCGATGGAGTTGACGAAGTTGTCGGTGTTGACCTGGTAGGGCAGCTCGGTGATGACGATCGTGGTGCGACCACGCGCGTCTTCCTCGATCTCCACCACACCGCGCATGCGGATGGAACCGCGACCGGTGGTGTAGGCGTCGTGGATGCCCTGACCGCCCACGATCAGGCCGTGGGTCGGGAAGTCGGGGCCCTTGACCCGTTCCATGCACGCGGCGAGGGTGGTTTCCTCGTCGGCCTCGTAGTTCTCCAGGGCCCAGTAGATGGCCTCGGCGAGCTCGTTGAGGTTGTGCGGCGGAATGTTGGTGGCCATGCCGACCGCGATGCCGTTGGAGCCGTTCATCAACAGCGCGGGCACGCGGGCGGGCAGCACGGTCGGCTCCTGCGAGCGACCGTCGTAGTTCGGGACGAAATCGACCGTCTCGGAGTCGATATCGCGGAGCATCTCCATCGCGAGCGGCGTCAGGCGGCACTCGGTGTAGCGCATGGCGGCCGCGCCGTCGTTGCCGCGGGAACCGAAGTTGCCCTGGCCGTCGACCAGCGGGTAGCGCAGCGACCAGGGCTGGGCCATGCGCACGAGGGTGTCGTAGATCGACGAGTCGCCGTGCGGGTGGTAGTTACCCATGGTCTCGGCGACCGGACGCGCGGACTTCACGTACCCGCGATCGGGGCGGTAGCCGTTGTCGTACATCGCGTAGAGCACGCGACGGTGCACCGGCTTGAGGCCGTCACGCACGTCGGGCAGCGCGCGGCCCACGATCACGCTCATCGCGTAATCGATGTAGCTGTTCTGCATTTCGGTCTGGATGTCGACCGGTTCGGTCCGGTCGCCCGCACCGCCGGACGGTGGCAGCGTGGTCTCAGTCATCAAATCTCCTTCGAGGGGCCGATATGCGAGCGGGCGCGCCCGAAAGCGCTGCGCCGCTTACACATCGAGGAAACGGACGTCCTTGGCATTGCGGGTGATGAAGCTGCGACGTGCTTCCACGTCCTCGCCCATCAGCACGGAGAACAACTCGTCGGCCGCGGCCGCGTCGTCGAGCGTCACCTGACGAAGCACCCGAACCGCGGGGTCCATCGTGGTTTCCCACAGCTCCTTGGCGTTCATCTCGCCCAGACCCTTGTAGCGCTGGATCCCGTCGTCCTTGTTGATCTTCTTGCCCGCGGCAAGCCCGGCCTCGACCAGCGCGTCGCGCTCACGGTCGGAGTAGGCGAACTCGGGCTCGGAACGCATCCACTTGAGCTTGTACAGCGGCGGCTGGGCCAGGTACACGTGACCGTGCTCCACCAGCGGACGCATGAAGCGGAACAGCAGCGTGAGCAGCAGCGTCGCGATGTGCTGACCGTCCACGTCGGCGTCGGCCATCAGGATGATCTTGTTGTAGCGCAGCTTGGCGATATCGAACTCGTCGTGGATACCGGTGCCGAACGCGGTGATGATCGACTGGACCTCGTTGTTCTTGAGGACGCGATCGATGCGGGCCTTCTCGACGTTGATGATCTTGCCGCGCAGCGGAAGGATCGCCTGGTACATCGAGTCGCGACCCGACTTCGCCGAACCACCGGCGGAGTCACCCTCGACGATGTAGATCTCGCACTTGCCCGGATCCTTGGACCGGCAGTCGGCCAGCTTGCCCGGCAGCCCGCCCAGGTCGGTCGCCGACTTGCGACGCACCAGCTCGCGCGCCTTACGGGCGGCCATCCGGGCCTGCGCCGAGGACACCGCCTTCTGCACGATGGTTTTCGCGTCGGCCGGGTTGGCCTCGAACCAGTGCTGCAGGTGCTCGTTGCAGGCACGCTGCACGAACGACTTCACCTCGGTGTTGCCGAGCTTGGTCTTGGTCTGGCCCTCGAACTGCGGCTCGCCGACCTTGACGCTCACGATGGCGGCCAGACCCTCGCGGATGTCGTCACCGGTGAGGTTGCCGTCTTTTTCCTTGAGGAGCTTCTTCTCCTTGGCGTACTTGTTGACCACCGTGGTGAGCGCCGCGCGGAAACCCTCTTCGTGGGTGCCGCCCTCGTGGGTGTTGATCGTGTTGGCGAAGGTGTGAACCGACTCGGAGTAACCCGAGTTCCACTGCATCGCGACCTCGAGCTCGTGGCCGGTGCCCTTCACGGTGTAGCCGACGACCGAGTTGTGGATGGCCGACTTGGTGCGGTTGATGTGGCGGACGAAGTCCACCAGGCCGCCCGGGTAGTGGTAGGTGCGGGTCTTCACCTTGTGCTCGACCGCTTCCGCGGCGACGACCTCGGCGTCCTTGGGCGCCTCGGCGACCTCGCTGACCACCTCGTCGGTGACATCGCCCTCGGCGACGCGCTCGTCGGTGAACTTGATGGTGAGGCCCTTGTTCAGGAAGGCCATCTCCTGCAGGCGCCGCGCGACCGTCTCGAAGTTGTAGTTCGTGGTCTCGAAGATCTCCGGGTCGGCCCAGAACCGCACCGTTGTGCCGGTGGCCTTGGTCGGCTCACCCTGCACCAGCTTGCCGGGCTTGGCGTCCTTGTAGGTCTGGCTCCAGTGGTAACCGTCGGTGTTGACCTCCACCTCGACCTTGGTCGAGAGGGCGTTCACCACCGAGATACCGACACCGTGCAGACCACCGGACACCGCGTAGGAGTCGGAGTCGAACTTGCCGCCGGCGTGCAGCTGGGTCATGACGACCTCGATCGTCGGCACGCCCTGGGCGTGCATCGCGACCGGGATGCCACGACCGTCGTCGATCACCTCGACGCCGCCGTCGGCGAGCAGGGTCACCTCGACCTTGCTGGCGTAGCCGGCCATCGCCTCGTCGACCGAGTTGTCCACAACCTCCCAGATGAGGTGGTGCAGACCGCGTTCACCGGTGGAACCGATGTACATGCCAGGGCGCTTGCGCACCGCCTCGAGACCTTCGAGGACCGTGATGGAAGAGGCACCGTAGCCTGAATCTTTGCCCGATGCGTTGGAGTCGTTGGCAGCCACTTGTCGGTAGCTCTCCTTACTTGCTGATCCCTGGCGCAGCGATCCGGGCAGCACGCGCACGGCTCGCAGGAGAGCCATCAGATATCACGGACTGCACAGCACGCGCCGAAGGTTCGCCGCTGGTTACGTCACCATCCTACTGGTAAGCCCAACTTACAGTGCACCTACGACACCCCTGGCTTCGCCGGTAATGCAAGAAATCGTCTCACTGCGGGAGTTTTCCGCCTCAACGGGAATTTTGCCGTTCTTGGGAGCGAATAGGGCACGGGCTCGAACCGGCTCGCCGACGCGGCGCGATCCCCCCGTTTCGTGGCGGCGAAAGTTATCCACAGGCCCTGTGTACATGTCCACAACTTCGGGGGTGAGAGCGACGCGCGCGCAACGAATCTCGACCCGGTCACCCCTCGGCTACCCGTAGGTGTCGCGCGGGCCGCGGCCCTTGATGTGGCGGTCGCCCTTGCGCCAGCTGGGTGCGGCGGGGCCGGTGATCCGCAGTGAGGTGACCACGCCCTGACCGACCGCGGCGTTGATCTTGGCCAGGATCTGGCCCTGCAACATGCGCAGCTGGGTGGCCCACGCGGTGGACTCGGCGGCGATTTTGAGCACACCGTTCTCCAGGGTCACCGGAGTGGCGTGCGAGGCGATGTCCTCGCCGACCACGCGGGGCCAGCTGCCGAACACCGTGCCCTCGGCTACCTTGCCTGACCAGCCACGACTCTTCGCCAGCGTGCCACTGAGCGCCCCCAGCAGCTGGGGATCACGGGCGTCGGGGCCCGAGCCCGACCACCCGCTGCGCCGCCTGCCACCGGCCCGCAGTTTGCGCACCGGGGAGGCCCTGCCCTGGCCGACGGACTTGCCACTCGCCTTGGCCGCGGCGCGCGCCTCTTCCAGCGCGCGGCGGGCCAGATCGATGCCGCGCAGCTCCGGTGCGGGATCTTCGGACACGGGTTTCCGCCTTCCGGTATCGAGGGTGGGTGGAGTCTACGCCGGGGCGCTGACGGGGTCGGTGAGCAACCGCGCTGCATATGTCCAGCATGTTGCGGGTTTTCCACAGGGCCTGGGGATAACTATCGCTAACTGTGCATATCTTCGGTCTGTTCGACCGGTTCTGCGACGATCTGTGAAGTTCGCCGGTCGGCCTCCCCGGTCGTGTGCACACGCAACGGTTCGGCGGCCAACTCCGCGGGCACGTCCTCGGCCACGGCGGCTGTGATCAACACCTGTTCAGCGCCGGCGGCGACCTCCGCGAGCGCGGCGCGGCGACGGCGATCGAGTTCGGCGAACACGTCGTCGAGCAGCAGCACCGGTTCGGAGCCTTCCCCGCGCAACAGCTCGAACGAGGCCAACCGCAGCGCGAGGGCGAACGACCAGGACTCCCCGTGACTGGCGAAACCCTTCGCGGGCGCGCTGCCGAGCAGCAATTCCAGATCGTCACGGTGCGGGCCGACCAGACAGACCCCGCGATCGAGTTCCCGGTTCCTGGCCGCGGCCAGTTCGCGCAGCATGATCTCGTGCAGCAGCTGGGTATCACCGGGCTCGGGTGCCCTGCCTGGATCGAGAAGTTCCGGCGGCAGGTACCCGGAGCGGTAAGTGATTGCCGCAGGCCGTGATTCGGGCGCGATCGACCGATATGCCTGGGAGAGATGGGGATACAGGTCGTGGACCAGGCGCAACCGTTCGGCGAGCAGCACCGCCGCGTGGTCGGCGAGGTGGCCGTCCCACACGTCGAGGGTGCCCAGATCGGCACGCGAACGCGACTGGCGCCCAGCGGTTTTCAACAGGGCCGACCGCTGCCGCAGCACCTTGTCGTAGTCCGCGCGCACGCCGGCGAGCCTGGGCAACCGGGCTGTGCACAACTCGTCGAGGAACCGGCGCCGCTCCCCCGGATCGCCGCGCACCAGCGCCAGATCCTCCGGCGCGAACAACACGGTCTGCAGAATCCCCAGGATCTCGCGCGAACGGCGCACCGGGGAACGATTGATCTGCGCTCGATTGGCGGCGCCCGCTTTGAGCTCCACATCCACCCGCAGTTCGCGGCCGGTGTTCACCACCGTGGCGCCGATCCTTGCCTGGGTGGCACCCATCCGGATCAGCGGTGCGTCGGCGGAGACCCGGTGCGAGGCGAGCGTCGCCAGATAGCCGACGGCTTCGAGCAGGTTGGTCTTACCGTTGCCGTTCGCCCCCAACAGCACCGTGCGCCCTGGGGACAACTCTAGGTCGGCGCGTTCCCACGACCGGAAATCACGGACCGACAGCTCACGTATGAACATGCCGCCTTAGCCGAGTCAGCCGGGCAGCCGGACCGGCATCAACAGGTAGATGTACTGGCTCTCCAGCGCCGCGAACGCACCCGACTCGAGCACCTTGGGCTCCTCGTCGGAAGCGGGCAGCAGCACCGCGGGACGGCTGGGGGTGGTGAACCCGAAGGTGACCCGGTCGGTGTGCAGCGCGGCAAGGCCCTCGGTCAGGTAGCCGGGGTTGAACGCGATGGTGAGCGGTTCGCCGCGGAAATCGGCCTCGAGCCATTCCTCGGCCCGTCCCGCGTCGTCCCCACCCGCCGACAGCAGGACGCCGTCTGTGGAGAACTCCAGACGCACCTGGGCACCACGCTCGGCCACCAGGGCGACGCGCTTGATCGCCTCCGACAGCACCGCGACGGGCAGGGTGGCGATGGAGGTGTGTTCCTTGGGGAGCAACTGGCGGAACTTGGGGAATTCCGCGTCGAGCAGTCGGGTGGTGGTGCGCCGACCACCGTTGACGATGCCGAGCAGGCCGTCTGCGCCGCCACCGCTGCCCAGCGACAGCTGCACGGGCGCCTCGGCGGAACCGAGGGTCTTGGCGGCTTCGGACAGCGTGCGCGCGGGGATGAGCACCGCGGTCTCGATATCGGAGCGGGTGGGATTCCACTGCAGATGGCGCACAGCGAGGCGGAAACGGTCCGTGGCGGCCAGCACCACGTCGTTGCCCTCGATCTCCACCCGGATGCCGGTGAGCATCGGCAGCGTGTCGTCACGGCCCGCGGCGACGGCCACCTGGCCGACGGCCTCGGCGAACACGTCGACGGTGAGTTCACCGGTCTGCTGCGGCACCTCGGGCAGCTGGGGATAGTCCTCGACCGGCATGGTCGGCAGGGAGAACTTCGCGCTGCCACAGGCGATGAGCACGCGGGTGCCGTCGACGGAGACATCGACCGGCTTGTTCGACAGCGACTTGGTGATGTCGGCGAGCAGGCGACCCGAGACCAGTACCTGGCCGGGACCGGCGACCTCGGCCGCGACCCGCATCTGCGCGGAGACCTCGTAGTCGAACCCGGAAACCGTCAGGCCGTTCTCGTCGGCCACCAACAGGACACCGCCCAGAACAGGCACGGGAGGCCGGGACGGGAGACTGCGCGCCACCCAGGCCACCGATTCGGCGAAGTCCTCTCGGGCGACCCGAAACTTCATGCTCGCAAGCTCCATCGCCCGATTGTCCTCTCCGAGTTTCGAATCCGTGTGCGGTGTGTGTCAGCGGAGTTGAACTGCTGTGTCGGCCGCGCACTGAGTCTCGCACAACCGACCGACAAGCAAACGGTACCCGTGTGATGCGCGAACGCCGCATCGACCCTCCCGGCGGTTTCGCGCTCGTCGATCCACCCCGCTCCTCCTTGCCTGCCTGTGAGTGAACCACCGCCCGACTCGAGCGTCCCCAACCGAGTTTCCACACAGCCTGTTTTAAAAGAATTCTCTCTAGAAGGAGAACTGAAGTAGTAGTAGGCACTGTGGAATCTGTGGATTTCGGCCGTATCCGCAGGTCAGAGCACTTGGTGGCATGGGGATGACCTTGGGGTGACTCGAGGATGAATCCGCGGCGGCTGTGGAGCGACGAAGTTGTCCCCATTCCATCCTCGAGTTGTCCTCGAGTTGTTCCACCGGATTCACCCAGTTGTTCACACGTCGGGTCACCCTGGTGACAGCGGTGGGGATTCCTCGAGGACTCCACAGGAACTCCTCGAGGAATCCACAGGCCCGATTCGGCGATGCCGCAGGTCACCGCTAGTGCACAGGTGTTAGCGGATCGTCCTGTGGATGATGTGGACAACTGCCTGTGCATGAACGCTGCACACCCTCGCCCAACACCCTGTGCACCGACCTGTTGGCAGGGTTGGGGAATCCACAGGAATTCCTCGAGGAATCCACAGGACAAAAAAGAACACCGCCCCAGCTCAGGGCGGTGTTCCGGGTGTGGATGAAATCAGCGGGAGCGCTGTTTGATTCGGGCTGTGAGTTCTTGGACCTGGTCGTACACGCGACGACGCTCGGTCATCTCCTTGCGCACTTTTTTCTCCGCGTACATCACCGTGGTGTGGTCGCGACCGAACGCCTGACCGATCTTGGGTAGCGACAGATCGGTGAGCTCACGGCACAGGTACATGGCGATCTGACGCGCCTGCGCCAGCGGACGCGCCTTGCCCGGCCCCGTCAGCTCCTCCAGGGTCGTGTTGAAGTACTCGGCCGTGACGGCCATGATCGTCGCCGCGTTGATCTCCAGCGCCGCGGTATCGGGCATGAGATCGCGCAGCACCACTTCAGCCAGCGAGAGGTCCAGCGGCTGGCCGTTGAGCGAGGCGAACGCCGTCACCCGGATCAGCGCGCCCTCGAGCTCGCGGATATTGCGCTCCACCCGGCTCGCGATCAGTTCCAGCACGTCGTGCGGCACATCCAGGCGGTCCATCCGAGCCTTCTTGCGCAGAATCGCGATGCGCGTCTCCAGCTCGGGCGGCTGCACATCGGTGATCAGGCCCCACTCGAAGCGGGTGCGCAGCCGTTCCTCCAGGGTGGCCAGCTGCTTGGGCGGGCGATCCGAGGACACCACGATCTGCTTGTTCGCGTTGTGCAGGGTGTTGAAGGTGTGGAAGAACTCCTCCTGGATGCCTTCCTTGCCCTCGATGAACTGGATGTCGTCCACCAGCAGGATGTCGGTCTCGCGGTAGCGGCGCTTGAACGCCACCTTGCGGTCGTCGCGCAGGCTGTTGATGAAGTCGTTGGTGAATTCCTCGGTGGAGACGTACTTCACCCGCATGCCGGGGAACAGTCGCTGGGCATAGTGACCGGCCGCGTGCAGCAGGTGGGTTTTGCCCAATCCTGAAGCGCCCCAGACGAATAGGGGGTTGTAAGCACGCGCGGGCGCTTCCGCGATGGCGACCGCGGCGGCATGGGCGAACCGGTTGGACGCGCCGATGACGAACGTCTCGAACGTGTACTTGGCATTGAGGCTGGCCGACGAAGACGACTGCGGCGGGGCCTCTGGCGACTTGTTGAAATAGGTCGGCCAGTTGTTGCGGTTGCTCACCACCGGCTCGTCGTCGACCGGCTGGGCACCGGGCTGACCGGGGAACGGCTTGTCCTCGACGCTCGGCTCCTCGGCACGCGCGGCGGCGGGCTCTTCGGCGGGCCTGCCCCGGTTCGGCGCGCGCTGCGGCTCGGGGGTGAACAGCGACTCCTGACCGGAGTGCTCGCGGCGCGGCGAAGCGGGCTGCTCGCGGCGGGCGGGCTGGCCGGTCTCGGGGACGCGCTGGTCCGGGCGCGCGCCACGGAACTCACCGCGGCCGCCGAACTCGCCACCGGGGTAGTCGGGCACCGGGTACACCGCGGTCGGCTCGAAATCGGTGCCGGGGAACTCGTTGCGCTCACCCTGGTACTCGGGCTTCTGCCCGTACTCCGAGGACTGGCTGTACTCCGAGGCCGGCTGCTTGTATTCGGGCTGCTGACCGTACTCAGGAGCCTGGCTGTACTCGGACGACGGCTGCTTGTACTCGGGTTGCTGCCCGTATTCCGGGGGCGCCTGCTGATACTCCGACTGCTGGCCGTACTCGGCGGGCGCCTGCTTGTACTCGGTCGGCTGGTTGAACTCCGTCGGAGCCTGCTTGTATTCGGGTTGCTGCTGGTACTCCGACTCGGCCGGGTATTCGCGGTGCCCGGAGTAGTCGTTGCGCTCGCCGTACTCGCCCGACTGCCCGGGGTACTCCCGGCCACCGTAGCTGTTCGGATACTCGCCGTTGGGCTGATAGTCGTTGCCGTACTCACCGCCCTGGACGGGATAGTCGCTCGCGCCGTAGCGCGGGCCGCCGTACTCACCGCGCGCCGCGTAATCGGGAACACTGAAATCGGGTCCGGGATAACCGGCTGGCGGGCGCACCTGCTCGCGCGGACGTTCTGCGTGTTCGCGCGGACGTTCTGCGTGTTCGCGCGGGCGCTCTGTATGTTCGCGTGGACGCTCCGGCCTGCTCGTCATCCTGGCGTGCCGAGGCGAACTACCGGCCCGCTCCCCCGCGGCCGGGCTCGGCGCGGCGATGCGCACCCCGAGTCCTTCCACTTGGGGACCGAGTCGACGGCCGAGCGATCGCAGGATCGGCTCACGCAGATCGCGCTCGATCGCCTCCTGCGCCAGCGACGAAGGAACCGACAGCAACGCGAAACCCTGCGCCACGGTGAGCGGCTTCACCAGCTTCAACCAGGCCTGCTGCGCGCGACTCACCGCGGGAATGGCGCCGTCGGCAGAGCCGGTGGTGAGCTCGGCAACCACCTCCGGCCACACTGTGGCCAGCACGTTCTGCTCGTCGTCCATGCAGCGTCCTCCCCGGATGCGGTTTGTTGGCCCCACGGCCTCCGCATGTGCCGGATCGCACCTGTGACCAGGCGTTATACGGTGAAACCTGCGAAATCCAGTGATCGGTGCGTACAACCGAAGCCGGTTCGAACACCGTGAAGTCCGGTTGTTCCGAACTGCGGCGCGGGCACCGTCGGTCCTACGAATATGCCACTGAGGCCGTCTATCCACACAATTATCCACAGATGTGGACAAACCTGGGGATAAAGGAATTCCGCCAGCGTGTGGCGGTGAACGGGGCTGGACCTGCGGTTCTTCAGCAATCCCCCGGCTACAGAGGTTAGCGGGCGGCGCCGCGCAAAGCCAGAGCTGTGGAAGAACTCACGAAAAGTCGCCGGATGCGTCACCACCCCCGGGCGTGTCGAGCCGGGAGCCCGGGAGTGTCGTCGCTGGTCGGGCCGGTTCCAGAGTCGACACGGGCGTCCGGTAGCCTGGACATCGTGCCGGTGACAGGTACGTGGGGGCCGAGTTTGACCCGTTCGTTCGAGGTAAGTACCCTCGTACAGTCACCCCTTGGCGCGGTTGGCGGCTGTCTGCTGCACACCGATCGCCAAGGCAATCTGTGCGTAGACCGCGGTCCGCAGCGCAGACAAATCATTTGTACAGACTTCGGGCACCGATTGGTGCCCACCTACTACAGGAGTGTTGACCGTGGCCAAGGGCAAGCGGACGTTCCAGCCGAACAACCGTCGTCGGGCGCGCGTCCACGGCTTCCGTCTCCGGATGCGTACCCGTGCGGGTCGCGCCATCGTTGCGGCGCGTCGCCGTAAGGGCCGTACCGAACTGACTGCCTGATCGCGCGTAGTCGGACGCTCGGGTGTTGCCTGAGCCGTATCGGTTGCACCACCGTGCCGAATTCTCCCGCACGGTGCGCCGCGGTCAGCGAATCGGGAGGCGAGACTTCGTCGTACATGCGCTCACGCACACGTACGACGACCTCGCCGACGGCGATTCACCGGTCCGCGTAGGCGGTCCTCGGTTCGGACTGATTGTCAGCAAGGCGGTGGGAAACGCGGTGGTTCGCCACCGGGTGGCCCGCCGCCTGCGTCATATCTGTGCCCAGGTGGTCGACGAACTACCGGTCGGCACCGATGTCGTGATCCGGGCACTGCCCGGCGCCGCGACCGCCGATTCCGCCGAGTTGTTGCGCCAGCTACGCGCCGGTCTACGTAAGCTCGGCTTGCGTGCAGAACCGGAGCTCGCGCTCGGTCGCACCCCGGCCGGTGAACGGCGATGAGGACCCTGCTCCGCCTACCCGCGACAGCTCTGATCTGGTTGATCGAGCTCTATCGGAACTATGTCTCCCCCACCCGGATGCCGATCTGCCGGTTCACCCCCACCTGCAGTGAGTACGCGGTGACTGCCTTGCGTACCCGCGGGTTGGTCGTCGGATCGGCATTGACGGTCGTGCGGCTCGTGAAATGCGCGCCCTGGCACCCTGGAGGGTGGGATCCCGTGCCTGAGCGCGGGTCGAAAGCCTGCACAAAGTCATCGCCCGTGCTGATCGGCGATACGAACGACGGGAGTACCTAGAGCCGTGCTCGACATCATCTATTGGCCGGTATCCGCAATTCTGTGGTTCTGGCACAAGGCCTTCGGCTTTGTGTTCGGCCCGGACAGCGGGCTCACCTGGAGCCTCGCCGTGGTGTTCCTGGTCTTCACCCTGCGGCTGGTGCTGTACAAGCCGTTCGTGAAGCAGGTCCGCACCACCAAGCAGATGCAAGAGCTGCAGCCCCAGATCAAGGAGCTGCAGAAGAAGTACAAGAACGACCGCGAGACCATGGCGCGGGAGATGCAGAAGCTGCAGAAGGAACACGGCTTCAACCCGCTCATGGGCTGTCTGCCGGTGCTGGTGCAGGTGCCCGTCTTCCTCGGTCTGTTCCATGTGCTCCGCTCGTTCAACCGCACCGGTAGCGGTTGGGGCCAGCTGGACATGTCCATCTATGAGAACGCGCATACCCCGAACTACATCTTCAGTGCTTATGACGTTCAGTCGTTCCTGAGTGCCCGCATCTTCGGTGCACCGATCGCGTCGTTCATCACCGCGCCAACAGATGAACTGGAAGCATTTGCGGAGTGGGGCGGTACGCCAACCAAGCTGACCATCGCACTCGTTGCGGTCCCGCTGATGATCATCGCCGGTCTGGCAACGCACTTCAACGCGCGCGCCTCTGTTCAGCGGCAGACGCCGGAAGCCGCGGCGAACCCGCAGGCCGCCATCATGAACAAGCTGTCGCTGTGGGTCTTCCCGCTCGGCGTGATGGTCGGTGGCCCCTTCCTGATGATCGGCATCCTGCTCTACTGGGTGGCCAACAACATCTGGACCTACGGACAGCAGCACCTGGTGTTCGGCCGGATGGAAAAGGAAGACGAAGAGCGCAAGCAGAAGAAGCTCGAGCAGCGGGCGCAGAACGCGCCAAAGCCCGGTGCCAAGCCGGTCGACGTCCGCAAGCGAGTGCAGGACGCGCCCGCCGAGGATCAGGCGTCGACCAACGGCACCGCGAGCAACGGCACCCCCAAGCAGTCGGGCAACAAGCAGGGCGGCGGTAAGCGCAAGCCCGGCGGGCAGCAGCGGCCGGGCAACCGTGGCCGTGCGAACCAGAAGCGTAAGCGCTGAGACGCGATCGGATAGAGGGAATCCAATGACTGTTGAGACCGAGACCGACGGAGGGGACGCCACTGTGGCGACGACTGCTGTTGACGTCGTGAACGACGCCGAAGAAGCGTTGATCGAAGAGGGCGAGATCGCGGGCGACTACCTCGAGCAGCTACTCGATGTGCTCGACTTCGACGGCGATATCGACCTCGATGTCGAGGGCGACCGCGCCATCGTGAGCATCGACGGCGGCCGCGATCTGACCAAGCTCGTGGGGCGCAACGGTGAAGTGCTCGACGCGCTGCAGGAGCTGACCCGGCTGGCCGTGCAGCAGGCGACCGGCGTGCGCAGCCGCCTGATGCTCGATGTGGCCGGCTGGCGTGCGCAGCGCCGGACCGATCTGAGCGAGATCGGCGTCGCCGCCGCGAAGCGGGTGCTCGAGTCGGGCGCGCCCGAGGCGCTGTCCGCGATGACTCCGTTCGAGCGCAAGATCGTGCACGACGCGGTTGCCGATATCGACGGTGTGGCGAGCGAGAGCGAAGGCGTCGAGCCGAATCGTCATGTAGTGGTCGTGCCCGAGTAGGCTGACTTCCGCCGTAACCACGAACAAGTGATTAGGCCTCCGGTCTCGGACCGGGGGCTTTTTCATTGCCCTCAACGGAGAAGGATGTTTCACGTGGAACGAGAACTGGGTGTGCCGTCCGACGAGCTGGAACCGCCCGCCGCCGCTGCCCGTGTGTTCGGCGACCGCTTGGACATCGCCCGCCGGTACTACGCGGCGCTGGCGACGGCCGGCGTGGAGCGCGGTCTCGTCGGCCCCCGCGAAGTCCCCCGGCTGTGGGAGCGACACATTCTCAACTGTGCGGTCATCGGCGAGCTGATCGATGAGGGCGCCTCGGTGGTCGACATCGGCAGCGGCGCGGGACTCCCCGGAATCCCCCTCGCCATCGCACGCCCGGACCTTCGCATCACGCTCGTGGAACCGTTGCTGCGCCGTACGATTTTCCTCAGCGAATTCATCGAAGAGACCGGACTGGACATCACCGTGGTCCGCGGCCGCGCCGAGCAGTCCGGGGTGATCAAGGAAGCGGGCGGTGCGGATGTGGTGACCTCTCGCGCGGTCGCCCCCCTCGCCAAACTCGCGCACTGGTCGCTCCCCCTGTTGCGCGACCACGGCCGGATGCTCGCACTCAAGGGAACGAGCGCCGCGGAAGAACTCGAGCGCGACGGGGCCGAGTTGATTCGCGACGGCGCCACCGATCTTCGTGTCGTCGGCTGCGGCGCGGGCATCGTGGAAATCCCGACGCTCGTCATCAGCGCCGAACTCCTCCCCCGTGCCGAGCGTCCGACTCGTCGGAGTGAGCGCAAAGCGGCCGGAGTCGAGAAGAAGGCGCGAAAGCGTCGTGAATCCTGATTCTCGCGTTTCGTAACGTGACGAATTATGCCGAGGGTAGTTGCATGGGGTCGGCGCGGGCCTATTTTCGGTAGGTGCGGTGGGGTCCCGCGTTTGCGGAGTGTGAGTGTTTCACGTGGAACGCCGGTCCGGGTTTTCCCGAAGCGATCGAGTGGATTCACGGGGTTGTTTCCCGTGAAACATCCGTGCGGGAAGTTAATTCGGGACTATTGGGCGTGTCCCCCCTGGCGTGCCCGCGATTCAGCTTTCCTAAGTGACGCCGGGCTGGCAAGCTGTTCAGAGTCGGGCGGGAGCGAGCCACCCTCCTCGAATCTTCGAGTTCTCCACCGACACAGTTTGTTTGTGACGACACGGCGCCGACGCTCGTCGGGGGTACGTGATCTGAAGTTTCTCGGGTTAGGAGCAATCTATGTCGAGCGGTCCGGCGAATGTTTCACGGGAAACAACGTCGCGGGTCCCGGGGATGCTGGATTCCAGCAGCTTCGACGCGGAGACGTTCGGGAACACTCCTTTCGGGAATATCTCCCCGGCCGAGACCCCGATCGCGGCGGAAGCGCAACGCGCCAGCCAGATTCTGCATCCAGGAAAGGTCACTGTGCCGAAACCCTCTGAGCAACGGATCATCACGATCGCCAACCAGAAGGGCGGCGTCGGTAAGACGACTACGACTGTCAATCTTGCTGCGGCGCTCGCGCACCAGGGAATGACAGTCCTTGTGGTCGATCTTGATCCGCAGGGGAACGCGAGTACGGCGCTGGGCGTCGCCCACAATTCGGGTGTGCCGTCCAGCTACGAACTGCTGATCGGTGAAGTGACCGTCAAGGACGCGATCCAGGTGAGCCCGCACAGCGAGCGCCTGCTGTGCGTCCCAGCGACGATCGACCTGGCCGGCGCGGAGATCGAACTGGTCTCGATGGTCGCCCGCGAAGGGCGGTTGAAGACCGCCATTCGCGAGGCGAGCACGGCGGGATTCGATATCGACTACGTGCTGATCGACTGCCCGCCCTCGCTCGGTCTGCTCACGGTGAACGCGCTCGTGGCGGCCAAGGAGGTGCTGATCCCGATTCAGTGCGAGTACTACGCGCTGGAGGGCGTGGGTCAGCTGCTGCGCAATATCGGGCTGGTGCAGGCGCACCTGAACCCGGAGCTGCACGTGTCGACCGTCCTGCTGACGATGTACGACGGCCGCACCAAGCTGGCCGACCAGGTGGCCGAGGAGGTGCGCAATCACTTCGGCGACGTGGTCCTCAAGTCGATGATCCCGCGCAGCGTGAAGGTCTCGGAGGCGCCGGGCTACGGGATGACCGTGCTCGATTACGATCCAGGCTCGCGCGGTGCGATGAGCTACATGGACGCGGGACGCGAGCTGGCCAGTCGTGCGCAGCTGAAGCAAGACGCGTCGTAGCGTGAGTTGGCACGCTGTGATGGTGAATGACGAAGGGATCGGTAGCCGATGAGTCAGGCGAAAAAGGGCGGTCTCGGTCGCGGGTTGGCCGCATTGATCCCGACGGGTCCGGCCGTGGCGCCGGGCCTGAGCAGTGCCGCCGCGAGCGTGATCGGGATCAATCCCATCGGTCCGCAACCGGCCGAGGCGTTCCTGCATCGCGTTCCGGACGCGGAGCCGGAACCCGAAACACCGGCTGAAGCAGAAGCCGAGCTGGTCTCCCCCGGCGGTGCGGTGTACCGCGAGATCCCGGCCGACCAGATCGAGCCGAACCCGAAGCAGCCGCGTCAGGTCTTCGAAGAAGAAGCACTGGCCGAGCTGGTCCACTCGATTCGCGAGTTCGGGCTCATGCAGCCGATCGTCGTGCGCCGCGTGGAAGCGGGCGTCGACAAGTTCCAGTTGGTCATGGGCGAGCGCCGGTGGCGCGCGTGCCAGGAGGCCGGACTCGCGACGATCCCGGCGATCATCCGCGACACCGACGACGGCTCGATGCTGCGCGACGCGCTGCTGGAGAACATCCATCGCGTGCAGCTGAACCCCCTCGAAGAGGCGGCGGCCTATCAGCAGCTGCTCGAGGAATTCGACGTCACCCACGAGGAACTGGCTTCGCGAATCGGTCGCTCCCGGCCGGTGGTGACGAATATGATTCGTCTGCTGAAGCTGCCGATTCCCGTGCAGCGTCGGGTGGCCGCCGGGGTGCTCTCGGCCGGACATGCCAGGGCGCTGCTCGGCTTGGACGCAGGCGCGGAGGCACAGGAAGAACTGGCGGCGCGGATCGTTCGCGAGGGTATGTCGGTGCGGTCCACCGAGGAGGCGGTGCAGCTCGCGAACCGCAACCCCGCCAAGGCTCCCCCGGCACCGAAGCGCAAGCCGATCCATATGCCGGGTCTGCAGGATGTGGCCGAGCGGCTGTCGGGTTCCTACGACACTCGCGTCACGGTCAGTCTCGGAAAGAACAAGGGCAAGATCGTTGTCGAGTTCGGGTCCGTCGAAGATCTCGAGCGCATCGTGGCGCTGATGGAGCAAGTCGGCCCTGAAACGTCACTGTGACTGAAAGAGGCGGCACCGTACTGTGAATAGTGATGTGGCGTGAGCGTGGATGAATCCGACAGCTGGCGGCTGAACAGGGCGGTGCCGACCAGCGTCACGGCTTTGACTCTCGACGGGCTCGGTCAGCTCCCGGCGCACACCCGGCGGTGTGTGTTCTGGGAGCTCGACCCGGCCGTCGCCGCCGACTCGCACGCGTTCAGTGATCCGGTCTTCGAAAAGGAAGCCTGGCTCTCGACGGTGATGCTCGAATGGGGTTCGTGCGGGCAGGTGGCCCACGTGGACAACAACCTCGCGGGCTGCGCGCTGTACTCGCCCCCGAGCGCCGTGCCGCGGTCCTCGCTGTTCCCCACCTCCCCCGTGAGCCCGGACGCGGTCCTGCTGACCACGCTGCAGGCCGAATTCCCCTATGACGAGGCCGATGTAGCCCACCACCTGGTTCAGGCCGTGGTGGGCGATCTGGTGCGTCGTGGCGTGCGGGCGTTGGAGGCGTTCGGGATTCGCAACGGTCCTCCGTCGAGTTCGGTCGCCGATCGCGGGTTCGGCTCGTCGATGCGGTTGATGGAACGGATCGCGGCGCCGCTGCGCGATCCGTCCTCGGATACCCGGTGCAGTCCCGAAACCTGCATGATCGACGCCGATTTCCTCGCCGAGGTCGGTTTCGAAGTGGTGGCCCCGCACCACCGCTTCCCCCGCCTGCGGCTGGAACTCGACTCCGATCACGGGTGGAAGGAAGACGTCGAGCGCGCACTCGACCAACTCCTCGCCGCCGCCTCGATGGAACCGCCGGCGCGCGTCGGCGTGCACTGACCCGAGACAACAAAGAACGGCCCCGCGAAAATTCGCGGGGCCGTTGGTCTTTGCGGAGGAACTAGGCGTTGCTCGCGTCCGCCGCCGCCAGTTCTTCGGCGAGGAGTTCGGCGAACGTGTAGGTGCCGGTGGGCTGGTCGTCCTGGCCCAACAGATACAGCCGCTTCACCGAGATCAGAATCGCCTCGGCGATCACGTCGCGCATGCGCGGGTTGGTGAGCACCGAGGCGTCGTGGGAGTTGGTGAGGTAGCCGAGATCGACCTGGACGGTCGGCATCTTGGTCAGGCGCAACAGATCCCAGGTGCGCTGATGCGTGCGGCAGTCCTGCACCGAGGCGCGGGCCACCACTTCGCGCTGGATGAAGCCGGCCAGCACCTGACCGATCATCGACACCGAACCGTGCGAGTTGCCCCAGTAGAACCCGGCCACACCTTGCGCGGACGGGTTGTCACTGGTCGCGCAGCGCAGCGAGATCATCAGATCGGCGTCGAAGGCGTTGGAGGTTTCGGCGCGTTCGACATCGGTGGGGTTGGCGCCCCACGGCCGGGACAGGAAGGTTTCCATCCCGGTCGCGGCCATCCGGCCCTCGAGCCGGGACGCCAGATCCCACAGGATCTCCGACTCGTACACGTCGCCGAATTCGGTGGGCACCGCGAAACCCTTGTCGGTGCCGCCGAATCCGGGATCGATCACGATCCGCTTGCCGGTGAGCTGCGGGCCCGCCCGATGCACGACCTCTTCCTCGGCGATGCGGTGCGGGTTGCCGCCGGTGACGCGCGCGCCGAGCAGATCCAGCGAGCGCAGCGTGTCGGGCCCGCAGATACCGTCGGCGGACAGGCCGATCTCGCGCTGGAACGCGCTGAGCCCCTCGTGGGTGTGCGGGCCGAAATGCCCGTCCACCCGGTACACGTAGAAGCCGAGGTCCTGCAGCTTGCGCTGCAGGGTGGCCACGTCGTCACCGTAGAGCGGTGCCGACAATTGGTAGATCAACGTGCGAGCACCCAGGCGGTAGGAGGCTTCCTTCAGCGCGCGATAGGTGGCCGGACCGACCACCCCGTCGACGAGCAGACCGCGCTGCTGCTGGAACGCGCGGATCGCCGAATCGAGGGGCCGATCGAACACCGCCTCGGTGTCTTTCCAGTACTCGGGTCCGTCGGTGGATTCGACGTGCGGGAGATGCAGGAAACCGAGGCTTGCGAGGGTGCTCCGAACCTCTGCGACGGCTGGTCCTGAATCGCCGTGACGAAGTCGGTGCATGCGTGAGAGCCCTTTCCTTCGGCCGGAGCTAGGCGTCGATTGTCTCAGATCCGGGCCGCTTTGCGGGAATCCCGGGTCCAGGCATCCTACGGCGCGTCGGCCGGTCGGAAGCGTCTTTGTGGGATGCGCTGTGCTAGATGAGGCCGTCGAGTTCGCGCAGCAGCGCCGCCTTGCCCTTGGCTCCGACGATCTGCTTCACCGGCTTGCCGCCCTGGAACAAGATCATCGTGGGCAGCGAGAGGATCTGGTAGTCGCGGGCGGTGCCGGGGTTGGCCTCGGTGTCGAGCTTGGCCACGGTCAGCTTGTCGGCGTGACTGCCCGCGATCTCCTCCAGCACGGGGGCGACCATCTTGCACGGGCCGCACCAGTCGGCCCAGAAGTCGACGAGCACCGGCTTCTCGCTGAGCAGGACGTCATCGGCGAAGGACTGGTCGGTGACGGTGATGGTGTTGGCGCTCATGGTTTCTCCAGTTTTTCAGTTGGTGGGGACCGCGGCCGGGCCGTCGGCGTGGTCGAGCGTGTTGGCGGTGATGTCGCCCTGTTCGGCGAGCCACCGCTCGGCATCGATCGCGGCGCGGCAACCGGTGCCCGCGGCGGTGATCGCCTGCCGGTAGGTGTGGTCGACGAGGTCGCCGACGGCGAAAACGCCTGCCACATCGGTGGCGGTGCCCGGATTGGTCACCAGCACATAGCCTTCGCCGTCGAGAGCGACCTGGCCCTTGACGAGTTCGCTGCGCGGATCGTGGCCGACGGCGACGAACAACCCGGTGGCGTCGAGTTCGGACTCCTCGCCGGTGCGGGTGTCGCGCAGGGTGAGGCTGGTGACGCTCTTGTCACCGTTGACCTTGATCACCTCGGAGTTGAGCCGGAACTTGATCTTCTCGTTGGTCTTGGCGCGCTCCAACATGATTCGCGAGGCACGGAACTCCTCGCGGCGGTGCACGATGGTGACGCTCGCGGCGAACTTGGTGAGGAAGGTCGCTTCCTCCATGGCGGAGTCGCCGCCGCCGACTACCACGATGTCCTGGCCCTTGAAGAAGAAGCCGTCGCAGGTGGCGCAGGCGCTCACGCCGCGGCCGAGCAGCTCCTGCTCCCCCGGCACGTTCAGGTAGCGAGCGGCCGAACCCATCGCGAGGATCACGGCGTAGGCGGAGAAGGTCTCCTCACCCACGGTGACCGTCTTCACGGGACCGGACAGGTCGATCGCGTCGACGTCCTCGGTGCGCAGCTCGGCGCCGAAACGCTTGGCCTGGTCGCGCATCTGCTCCATGAGATCGGGGCCCATGATGCCGTCGCGGAACCCGGGGAAGTTCTCCACCTCGGTGGTGGTCATCAGGGCGCCACCGAATTGGGTGCCCTCGAAGACCAGCGGCTTCAGCTCCGCGCGGGCGGCGTAGACGGCCGCCGTGTAGCCGGCGGGTCCTGAGCCGACGATGATCAGGTCGCGTACTGGCGTGGTCATGGGGCCCTTCCGAAAAAGCAATCTGGGGACGTGTCGGTCAACAACAGCCTAAACGGTTGTGTTCCCGGGGTACGTGCTGCGGCTGGGCCTCAGCCGATGTCGCGCAGGGTGAGCTGTTCGGGGGTGCCGGTGGTACAGCCGGTGCCGACGACCAGCGCGGTGATCGTCGGCACCTTGGGCCCCTGGACGAGGACGAGCACCGCGTCGCCCCCGCGGAAGGTGATGTTCGTCGCGCCAAGGACCGCGCGGTCGATGCCGTTGGCCTGTACGCAGCGGGTGAGGGCGGCGTCGTCGGCGAGTGGGCCGACCACGTCGCGTTTGCCCAGTGCCCGCATTGCGGCCGCGGTGGTCAGCTCGTCGGGTGCGGTCGGTTCGGTGGGCGGTGCGGCGGTGGGGGTGCCCTGGGTGGTGTCGAAGGTACTCAACACCACACCGGCGCTCGCCAGGACAGCCACCGCCGCGACCGCGGCGGCGAGTAGACCCATGCGGCGCCGGGAACGGTAGCGGTCCAGCGGGATCGGGGGCGTGATGCGTTCGGTCGGGCCGTCGTCGTCGACCGCCGGGATCGAGCGCAGCGGCGTGATGCGTTCGGTGGGCCCCTCCCCCGCGTCGAGGTCGGCGACGAAACGGAACATGCGGTCGGCCACGTCGTCGGGCATGCGGTGCATGACCCGCTCGTCGGTGGCGAGCGTGCGGAGGTGGGTGTTCACCTCGTCGAGCTTGTTCAGGTAGTGCAGCGCGTCTACGTCGGTGCGGACCATGGGCCACAGTTGCTCGCGCAGTTCGGGCGCGAGGTTGTCGGCATGCAGATCGGCCAGCAGTTCCGACGGGAACGGAGGCTGCGGTACGGATCGAGACACCCTCGCACCTCCCCTGTTCTGTCGATATCGGATCGCAGGATTTACATCGCTGACTTGTTCGTCTTCTCGAGCGTCACTGTTAATGACGCATCCCGACTACATCCGGTTCCCTGGATCCCGGAAAAATTCCAAACGTTCTTGCAAACGTACGCGCGCTCGGGCGCATCGGCTCTTGATCGTGCCCGGCGCCACGCCGAGCGCGGCGGCCGTTTCGGCGACGCTACGACCCTCCATCTCGGTCATGACCAGGGCTAATCGCTGTTCGTCAGGGAGGGTGAACAAGGCCTCGGCCACCACGGTCGACAGTTCGTAGTGTGCGAAGGCGTCGTGCGGGTCGATCGCCTCGGGCATGGTGTCGGGCAGGATCGAGATGGCGCGGCGGGTCTTGTTGCGCCGGATCCGGTCCAGGCAGGCGTTGACCACGATCGCGTGCAGCCAGCTGCGGACCTCGGATTCGGCGCGGAACGTCTCGGCCGTGCGGTGCGCGGAGAACAGCGCGTCCTGCAGGCAGTCGGCGGCGTCCTCGCGGTTGTAGGAGGTGCGCAGCGCGGTCTGCCAGAGATGGTCGGAGTGCCTGCGCAGCAGTTCGGCGAAGGCGTGCGGTTCGCCACGGATGTGGGCGGCCAGCAGTTGCTTGTCGCTGCCGTTCTCGAGGAACGAGCCGCCGCCGGTCACGCCCTGCCGTGGTGGCACACCACAGACCTGCTCGTTGACTTCCGGCGACAAAACCGACCCCTTGGACAGTGCTCGTTACGGCGACTTCGAGTCGGCGGAACAAGGCCGATCCATCACCTGACTACTACGCAGCGTCCAGGATCGACATCGACAAATCCTGGGTAACTCTCAGCCGAGAGTGCTGGGCGATCATATCGTCGATAACAATTACGCACCAACCGGACCGCGGTTCGATGACGCTCGGCGATCAGCCCAGAAATGATCGACCACCTGCGCGGATAGCGAAAGTGGAAGTGTCGACGCGGCGCGACTACGGCGCGGCGTCGAAGCGGACGTCGGCGATCGCGGTCTGGAACTGACCGCCCGAATTCGCCAGTCCGGTAATCCATACGAGCACGAAACGAGCCGCCTGATCGGTCTGCACGGCGATGTCGGTGACCCCGTCACCGAGCTTGGCCGAACCGATCAGCTGGGTCTGGTCGAGCGTGGGCGCCTCGGTGGGCGAGGTGCGGATCTCGACCGTGCTACCCGCGCTGGGTGAGGTGATCGACACATTGGTGAGCTTGGCCGGGGTCGGCAGCGTGGCCAGCAGCCCCACGCCCTTCTTGAGGGCGGGGAACTGCTGGAAGTACTGGTCGGTGCGCCACAGCGTCGCCGCGTTGTTGTCGAGCACCGCGCCCGCCGCCGCGGCACCGTCGGGGGTGCCCTCCGGGGAGAACACCGCGGCGCCGGTGACCGGCACCGGCACGCTCGTCGGCGGTGCCGGTACTTCGGAGTTGGGCGGTGCCGACGCCGCGGGCGGCGCCACACTCGAGGTGAGCCCGATATTGATCTGCTGATCGAGGGGCTTGTCCGACGCGCCGGGCGCGAAGATGCTGACCATCCACCAGATCAGCACGCCGACCACCAGCGCGGCCAGCACGCCGAGGCCGACCATGATCCACATCATCCGCTTGGAGCGTTCGCGCTCGGCAGCGAGCAGTTCCGGGTCGGCGAGCGAATCGGCGCCGGGGGCGACCGCCCGCTGACCCAGTCGTAAGACCGGAATGAAATCGGTCTTCTGGTCGACGACCGAGGCCTGCTCGAGCACGTGCTGCACGGTGGCGGCGGTGCGCACACCCTTGTTCGATTCCAGCGAGCGCACCGCGACCGCCGAGATCTCGAACGGCACCTCGGGGCGGATCTGCCGCGGTTCCACCGGCGTGCCGTCGGGCCCGAAATCGGCAAGGCGAAGGCCGCCGATGGTGGCCGCCGAACCGGTGACGCCACCGACGCGAATCGGCCAGCGCGCGGTGATCAGGGCGTAGAGCATCGCGCCGAGGCCACGGACGTCGCCCTGGGCGTCGGAATCGCCGAGCGTGCCGGGGAAGGCGAGAACGGCGTCACCGGAGGCACTGATCCGGATCCGGTCGGGATGATCGATCGACAGCGAACCGCCACCACGGTGGGCGAGTTCGGCCGCCGAGGCGAGCGCCCTGATGGCCCTGGCCGCGCCGATCGGCGACGGCACGGTCTCGGCCATCTCACGCAGCGAACGACCGGGCGTCCACTCGGCGACGACGATGCCGCCGGAGCTGCCGCGCACCACGTCGAGCACCCTGGCCAGGCCGGGCGAATTGATCCGGCCGAGGCGCAGCGTGCGCGAGAGCACCGCCTGCGGGCCGTCGTGCCCGGAGTTCTCGCCCGCGCTCTGATCGGCGTCGACGAAGGTCAGCGCGACCTCGCGATCGAGCTTGATGTCGAGTGCCTGCCAGAACTTCAGCCCACGCGCCCCACCGTGACCGGCCAGCAACCGGTAGCGGCCACCCGCCACGGACGCGCCGGGGATGAGTTTGGGACCGCGTTGCGCGCGGTTCGCCGCGGCGCTCGGGGGCACCTGCGGTGGGATCGGCAACATGCCGGTGTCGTGTGTCGGATCGTGCGGCGGCATGGCCGAACGCGCGTCTTCGGTCTTGCTGTCGCGATCGTCGGGCGCGTCGGTCTGCTCGGACCCCGCCGAGTTCGGAGCATCGGGCCCGACCTCGGTGGACATTCCTGCTGCCGCGCGCGCCGCAGAATCAGCGGCTGGGACGCCGCCCACCGCGTCATCGCTCACCCTCGGTCCTCCTTCGGCCTGAAAACCCGTGTCGGTCTGCGGAACAGCGTACGGGAACTGTGCTTGACCGGTGTTGTCAACAGCCCCCGGTCGAATGACGGGCAACACCATGGTCTGAGTGTCCAAAGACTGCCCGTATGCGGGGAATCCGTAGGTATCGGGACGACGAAGGACGGTGGTCGCGTAGATGTCGTCGGACGGGGCGTCATCGAGTCCGAGATCCGGCGCGGGCGGGGTGATGCCGAGCTTGCGCGAGATCGCGACGGTGATCGCGACGACCTCGGGGATACCGACCAGACGCATCAAACCGAAGGTCACCGAGAACATCACCAGCGCATCGACGAAGACGCGCAGCAACGAGCCCGCGCCGCCGGCGAGGCGGTCGAGTCCGAGCACGGTGTCGACGATGAGCATCACCGCGCCGCCCGCGATCGAGGCGAGCAACACTCTGGTCACAGTTCGGCCGACATTGACCATCCGCAAGTCGCCGAGGCTGCGGTGCAGCAGTACGCCGCCGATCACCGCGCCCGCGGTGAAGCCGAGGCCGGTGGCGACACCGAGGATGATCACCACGTCGTCGCTGTCGCGGGCGATGACCGGTGCCAGCGCCGAGACCAGGATCTTGATCGCGGTGATGCCGAGGATGATCCAGGTCGGCGTCCACGCCTGTTCGCGGGCGTAGAAAACCCGCAGGTGGATGAGCACGAGCGAATACGGGATCAGCGAGAACGCCGACCAGCTCACCGCGTCGCCGAGACGTTCGGCATCGCCGGAGAACCGGGCGTAGCCGTAGAGCGCCTCGCCGATCTCGGGCCCGGCCAGAGTCATGAAGGCGACGATCGGGATCAGCGCGATCATGGTGAGGCGGGTGGCCACGGACAGGTCGTCGACCACCGCCGGGGTGTCGTCGTCGGCGGCGCTGCGGCTCAGTCTCGGCATGATCGCGGTGAGCAGGGTTACCCCGATCACGCCGTAGGGCAGCTGCAACAGTGCCCACGCGTTCGCGAAGATCGCCGGACCCGCCTCGTCGGCCTGTGAGGCGATATTGTTCGCGACCACCAGGCCGATCTGGCTGATCAGCACGTACAGGATGATCGCGATGCCCATCTTGCCGAACTGCTTGAGGCGCGCGTCGACGCCCCACAGCGGACGCAGATTGATCCCGTGCCTGCGGATCGCTGGCAGCAGACACAGCGCCTGTGTCGCGACGCCCGCGGTGATGCCGAGGCCGAGGACCAGCAGTTTCGGATCGCTCATCCGCACCGGATCGAGGGTGATCTCGCCGGGCGTCAGCGCGTAGATCGCCAGCACCGTCAATGCGACCACGTTGTTCATCACCGGGGCCCAAGCACCCGGTTTGAACGCCTGCCTGGTGTTGAGGATCGCGGTGAACAGCGCCGACATGCCGTAGAAGAGCAGCGCCGGTGCCAGCAGATATGTCAGCGCGATGGTGAGGTCGGTATTGACCTTGCCATCGGCCGACACGAGCACGTGACCGGCCAGGATCGGCGTGGCCGCCAAGGTGAGCACGGTCGCGACGAACAGCACCACGAAGGCCGCTGTCACCAATCTGCGCACGAACGCGGCGCCGTTGTCGGCGTCCTCCTGTTCGGCGCGGATCAGGGTCGGCACGACGATGGCGGTGAGTACTGCGCCGAGGACGAGCTCGGCGATCATGTTCGGGATCAGGTTCGCCGAGATGAACGCACTGGCGATGGCCGGGCCGAGCACCGTCAGCAGCAACAGCTGCTTGGCGAACCCGGTGATCCGGCTGATCAACGTCGCGACGGCGATCGAACCCGAATCCTTGAGCAGCTTCGCGTTCGCACTCATCGGGGCGGCCTTCTCGGCGACCTCCACCTTCTTCGGCTTCGCGATGACCTGAGTCCGCTCGGCCGACCGACCGTCTACGGGCCTGTCATCGACGAAGCCGGCGTTCGCGCGTACCGGCCGCGCGGCATGGTGATCGACGGGAGCAGCGGGCATCCCGGGAAAACTCGCCCGCGGCGGCGCGGGTCGAGTCGGCTCCGGCGGGCCCTGCCGCCGAGCCTGCCGCGGAATCGCACCGGATTGCGACCCGCGCGGGGGGCCTGGACGCTGCTGCGGGAACTCGCCTGACGAGTTCGGGTCGGGTCGGCGAGGGGCATCTGGTCCGGGACCTGCGCCGGGGCGTTGCTGCCGTGGGAACTCGCCCGACGGGTTCGGGCCGGGTCGGCGCGAGGCGAATCCGTCCGGGCCTGGGCCCGCCTGGGTCGGACGTTGCTGCGGGCGTAGTGGACGGCCGTCACGGTCGAAACCCACCGGACGGGCGGGTTCGCCGGTTCGTCCTGGTGGACCGGCGGGGCCTTGGGGTGCGCCGCTCGGTCGCTGCGGTGGGACGCCGTCGGGACGTTGTTGCTGCGGGAATTCGCCCGAGCGGTACGCCGGGCCGGGAGGCTGTTGACGCGGGTTCGGGGCCTGCCCGGGGCGTTCGCCGTGCGGTGCGCGTGGCGACTCCGGTGCGGGACGGCCGACAGGGCCCTGGGGTGGTCGACCTGGTCCGGCGGGTGGCTGCGGCGCGCCGGCCCGGTCTGCTCCGGGGCGGTACCCGGGCGGCGGTTCGGGGCGGTAACCCTGCTGATTCGGCGGCAGCGGAGGGCGGGGGGTGCGGTGAGCCGAAGGCGGCTGAGGTGCGCTCGGGTCGGCTGAACCCGGCCGGTAACCGAACTGTTGACGGCCAGGTACGTCGGGCCGAGGTTCGGGGCCGGGACGTTCCGCTGGATGCCGAGGGTCGGCGCCTGGTCGTTCACCTGGATGGCGAGGGTCGGCGCCGGGGCGATCCCCGGAACGCGGGCCGGCAGCCGGATGACGAGGCGCTCGCGGATCGAACCCGGGCTCACCGGGCTGAACCGGACGACCATCGCGGGGCGCGGCGAACTCGGGTCCGGGCCGCCGATCCGCGTGCGGAACTGCCTCGTCGCGATCGGCGTCCTGACCGGCCGTCATCCCGCGTTCCCATGGCGCGCTCGGCGCCCGTCGCAGGGTCGGGTCGTCGTCGTGGTCACGCCGATGAGCGGAATCATCGTCGCCCATCATGCCTCCTGTACCCGGCGTAACCCGCGAATCCCGCCGGTCCGGTGAGCGTTTCGCTCACCAGTGCCACTCTCGTCCTTGTCTGCCATGGTGCCTTGTCGCGCGCGTCAGGCGCGGGTGTTCACTGTCGTCGGAGCCGCTGTCGTGCGCGTCGCAGCCGACCCGCGCGTTCGACCGTTTCCGGGGTGAACCCTTCGTCGGCTGGGTCGGGTTGGCCGCGGAACCGGCGTAGCAGTCGGCGTCCGGCCAGCAGCAACAGCAGTATCGCGGCACATCCGGTAATTATGGCCAGCGCCTGACCGTAGGCGTTGGAGCGCACCGAGACCGAGGTCGCCTCTCCTAGCGCTATCCCCTCGGGAGTGGTAAGGGCGATCGGAATGACCAGCTTACGGCTGTCGCTCACCTCGGTCGGGATCTGGAAGGAGCGGGTCCCGGATGGTGGAAGCAGCTGTTCGCCGATATCGGTGATGTTCGTCTCGGCGGGTGCGTCGATGCGGAACATCACCCGGATCGCGACGGGCAGTTCGTTGCGCGCGACCAGCAGCAACGGGCTCTGTTCGGAGGCGAGGGTGTAGACCCCGCCCGGTGGTAGCACCGAGACCGAGGCGAACATGGTGTCCATTTCGCGGGTCACCTGGTCGATGCGGCGCTGGGCGTGCAGGTCGGCGAGGGTGTCGTTGTCGGCTCTGCGGTCGGACAGGCTGAGCGCGCGCAGCAGATCCTCGCGTGCGGGGGTGAGGAACGCGAGCGGTGTGAGTTCGGATTCGGGCAGTTCGACCAGTGCGCGCATCAGCTCGGTCACCCGCGCGCCCTGCGCCTGCACCGGCCCGACGAACCGTTGCGGGGCGGCGTCCTGCGCGGCGCGCGGCAGGTATTCCAGCGCGTACGGGTGCGGGTCGGGTGCCTGCGTGACGAGGTCGACGAAGCTGCGCGGCGCGGCCAGATTGTTGCGGGTGAGCAGTTCGACGTGCTTGAGCAGCGCGACGCCCTCTTCCCGGCTGGCCCCCCACTGTTGCGGCGGCATCAGCAACTGCGAGCGCGGCCGGTCCGCGGAGGGATTGAGCGCACTCCACGACATCGCACCGAGCGCATCCTGCAAACGGGCCGCGCGCGAGTCGTTGGTGACATCGAACCGCACCTTCGAGGGCGTGAACGACGGTGTCGGCGGATTGGAACCGACCGCGGCCAGCGCGGTCGCCGACCAGATGTCGAAGGTGGCCACGCGCAGCGCCGGATCGGTGCCGGCGGCGGCCGGTTCGACGTTCACACCAGGCACCCGGACAACATCGGGCGCCGCCTGCTCCCCACCGACGACAACACCGGGCGCGAGCGTGGTCGGCGCGGTGGTGAGCGCGTTGTCGGTGTCGGCGGACGCCCCGTCCCCCGACACCGCCGTACTCGCGAGCACCGCCGTCCCGTACCCGTGCGTTCGCAACAGCCGCCCGGCCGGATCGTCGATGCTGCCCGAATCGGGCAGGCTCACCCCGCGCAACGACTGCGTGCCGAGAATCGAGTCCACCACGTCGGCGGGTGCGAGCAGGGCCCGCGCCGACAGGTCGGGATCGTTCACCGCGGCCACCGCCGACAGGTCGACCTGCGCGAACGGCAACGCCACCGTGCACATCGACCCCGCCAGCACGCGCAACCGGTCGAGCCAGGCCTGCGCGTTCGCCGCCCCTGCCCCTTCCCTGGTCGCGCCGCCCGGATCCGACGGGCTCGCGAGCACCCGGTAGCCGCGCGTCATGGTCTGCACGGTCGAGACCAGGTCGGGATCGACGGCGATACACACCGACCCGGCCACGCCTTTGTCCTTGCCCGGCGCGGGCACCACCGATTCCAGTGCCGCAACGAGCTGTTCGAGCCGTCCGCCCTTGCCGACCGAGGCCGCGAGTTCGTCGTCGAGCAGTTCGGCCTGGCCGTTCACCGCGCCGGGTTTGCCCGCGACCATGCGCGGGCGGTCGGCCAGCGGCCAGATCATCGTGGTCGCGACGGGCGATGCTTCCGGCGGCGCGCCCACCGGCGGCTCACCGTCGGTACCGGGCAGCCCGAGCACCGGGAGCAGGAAACGCGCGTCGTCGAGGCGGGCCTGGGTGCCGTAGGCGGGTTCGCCGTTGACGTTGAGCAGCAGCGGATACACCCCGGGATCGGTGAGCCCGAGCGAGGCCTCCGAGCCGGCGCGCAACGCGATACTCACCGAGAACTGTTTGCGCTGACCGGGATTCAGTTGCGGCGCCACATCCTGGAACGGGCCGGTGACCTCGTAGTTCACCTGGTCCAGCCGCAGCGAACTGCGCAGCCCGCTCGGCGAATCCACCGCGGCCGCCCGCTGGATCCGCACGCTCACATCGTCGACGACCCGGTCGCCGATATTGGTGACCGTGCCCGACACGGTCAGCTTGGGGTCGCTGCCGGTGGTGACGGTGCCCGGCGACACCGCGTCCAGGGTCAGCTTGAGAAACTTCGGCGTTCCCGACTCGTCCGTTTGAGCGTGCGCGACCGCGGGCAGCAGCGTCATCGAACCCAAGATGGTCAGGACCGCCGTGATCAGCCGGATCAGTACCAATGAGCTGTCCACAGGTGGTGTGCGCGCGCATCGCATCACAATGCGTAGTCCACCCGTCATCGCTTGCCGGTCTCCATCCGGTCGATCAATCGATTCGCCACCTCGGCCAACCTGCGTTCGTCGGCGTAGGCCAAACGGGAATCCAACTCGCTCAACGGAACCCACGCAACCTGGGTGACTTCGACGTCGGCATCGGACAGCTCACCGCCCAGACACCGCAGCAGGAAATGGTGCACGGTCTTGTGTACCCGTCTGCCCTCGGTGACGAACCAGTAATCGATGCTGCCGAGTTCGGCGACCACTTCCCCGTCGATCCCGGTCTCCTCGGCGACCTCGCGGATGGCGGTCTGCTCGGAGGTCTCGCCCGCTTCGATATGCCCTTTGGGCAGCGACCACAGAAGTCGGCCTCGCCTATCGGTACGCCCGATCAGCGCAGCGGTGCGCTTTTCCTTCGGACCGTCCAGACCTTCGACGACCAGGCCACCCGCCGAGGTTTCCCGGACGGTACGCATGCGGGGTTTTCCGGCATTGTTCGCCGAACCGCGCCGCCGCGGCTGGCGGCGTCGACTGTTCGCGCGATCGGCCGGAGGAGACACTCCGCCAGCTTAGCTGGGCAGATTGAGTGCGGGCGCGAGTGAGGGGGCGGGGCCGGGAATTGTTGTTCGGTAGTCCCAGGGGGTTTGAGGCTGTGGTTGTTGGAGCGCTGGCGCGCTCGAGCGCGGCCCCCTGGGGGCCGCGAGTTAGCCACCGTTGCTGGAGGCTTCGCCTCGTCGCAACGGCGGCTAACTCGCGGCCGGGCCGCTACCGCCGCTGCGCGGCGGGACCCTCCTCGGGGTCGGGTCGTGCGGGGCTGGGAGGGCGATAGGGAGAGACCTGGGGCGGACTGCGGCAAATCGATTCGACGGGGTCGGTAAAGTGCCTGTGTGGTTTCCCCTGATGTTGTCCCTGATGCTGTGGCGGATCGTCGTGCTCGCCTGCTGGCGGGGGCGGCGGTGACTTTGGGGCAGCTCAATGATGTTTTGGCGCCGTTGGGGGCGATGTTCGCCGAGCGGGGGCACAGTCTTTATCTCGTCGGTGGCAGTGTGCGGGATGCGGTGCTCGGGCGGCTGGGCAATGACCTGGATTTCACGACCGATGCGCGGCCGGAGGTCGTGCAGGAGATGATGCGCGGGTGGGCCGATCATCTGTGGGATACCGGCGGGCTCGCTTTCGGGACGGTCAGTGCGGCCAAGGATGATCAGCAGCTCGAGATCACCACTTTCCGGGCCGATACCTACGATCGGGTCTCGCGCAATCCCGAGGTGACCTTCGGCGACACCCTCGACGGTGATCTGGTGCGTCGTGATTTCACGGTGAACGCGATGGCGGTCAAGATCGCCGCCGACGGGTCGCTGGAATTCGTGGATCCGCTCAACGGGATCGACGCGCTGCTCGACGGTGTGCTCGATACGCCTGCGCTGCCGCAGGATTCGTTCGACGACGACCCGCTGCGGATGCTGCGGGCCGCACGCTTCGTGGCCCAGTTGGGATTCGAAGTGGCGCCGCGGGTGCGGGCGGCGATCATCGAGATGGCCGAGCAGATCGACCGGATCACCGCCGAGCGGGTGCGCGCCGAACTCGACAAGCTGATCGGCGCCGACCACCCGATCGACGGCATCAACCTCATGTGCGACACCGGTCTGGCGCAGCGTGTGCTGCCGGAGGTGCCCGCGATGAAGCTCGAGATCGACGAGCACCACCAGCACAAGGATGTGTACCAGCATTCTCTGACGGTGCTGCAGCAGGCGATCGACCAGGAGGAAGGCGACCCCGACCTGGTGTTGCGCTGGGCCGCGCTGCTGCACGACATCGGCAAGCCCGACACCAAGCGCAACGAACCCGCGGGCGGGGTGAGCTTCCACCATCACGAGGTGGTCGGCGCGAAGATGGTGCGCAAGCGGATGCGGGCGCTGAAGTACCCGAAGGCGTTCACCGAAGAGGTTGCGCGCCTGGTGTTCCTGCACCTGCGGTTCCACGGCTACGGCAAGGGGCAGTGGACCGATTCGGCGGTGCGTCGCTACGTCACCGACGCCGACGACCTGCTCGATCGCCTGCACAAGCTGGTGCGCGCCGACTGCACCACGCGCAACAAGCGTCGTGCGGCGGCACTGCGTTCGACCTACGACGAGCTCGAGGAGCGGATCGCGGCGCTGCGTGAGCAGGAGGATCTGGCGCGCGTGCGCCCGGATCTGGACGGCAACGCCATCATGGAACTGCTCGGTCTGCCGCCGGGTCCGCAGGTGGGCAAGGCGTGGAAGTTCCTCAAAGATCTGCGCCTCGACCGCGGCCCGATGACGCGCGGCGAAGCCGAAGCGGCCCTTCAGGATTGGTGGGCCCAGCAGAACTGATCAGAACGGCTGGGCAGCCGCGATCAGGACCTTCTCATCGGAAAAGCCCAGCAGAACTGATCAGAACACGATCAGCGTGGTCCCCGCGATGATGGCGTCGCGAATCTGGGTGAGGTCGAACGAGCCGGTGGTCTCTGGCAGTTCGAGCCGGAATTTCACCACATCACCGCGCCGGTGCGCATAGGAGATGCTGGCCCGGTTGGGCAGGTCGTCCAGCAGCAGCGCGGGCGCGGGCACCACCCGTTTGGGCAGCCGGATGCCGTACCAACTGGCCTTGCGGACATCGAGGGTGAGCAGGTTGTCGTAGACCTGCCCGTCGACGACCGCCCGCATCTTGCGTGTCCGATGCGTCGCGACGATCTGTCCGCGCTCGTCGAGCCGCACCCGCCAGTCCAGGTTCTGCGCGTCCACCCAGTCGGCCATCGCGCCGATCCCGATGGTGCCCTCGATGTCGAGCTGCTGCACCCGAACCTTGGTCGGCACACCGGGAATCAGCCGCACGCCGTGCGCGATCACGGTGACCGTGTCGAACGGGTGTGAGTCCCAGACCAGGTTCGACAGCACCGTTTTGCTCTGGAAGTGAGCGCCGCGTCTGCGCACCTTGAACGTGTCGAGGGTGGCGGTGAGGTCGTGCCCGAGCAGTGTGGCGCTGATCTCCCGGCCGCCGAAGCGGCTGAGAATGCCCTCGCTGAGCACGGTCATCAGCACGTCGGGCATGAGCGCGGTGACGGTGCCGGAACCGAGGTCGGCGACAGGATCGGCCCAGGACGTGGTGAAGCCGAGCCACTGGTCGATCCATGACGGGTCGAGCAGACGTTTGCCCATGTCGACAGCGCCCGCCAGTGACCAGGACTTCGGATCGAAATACGTGGCCATGATGGCTTCGAGCGTACTTGGCTGCGCCCCCGTCGGCCATGAAATGTGACCCGATTATGGGATCTCATGACCAGCTGTTTCCGAAACTGCGGTTAGGCGCTCTTGTTCTGTCCGAATCTACGGAACTATCCTGATCGAGTGGCGAAACTGCGAATCAAGGAAGCGGCCGATCTACTCGGCGTCAGCGACGACACGGTGCGTCGCTGGATCGACGCGGGCACGCTGACGGCGTCCAAGGACCCCGCGGGCCGCTTGGTGCTGGACGGCCGTGAGCTGGCCGAACACGCCGTCGACCAGGCGCGCACGCCACGTACCCAGGTGGGTAGTGCCAGTTCGGCACGCAATCGGTTTCCCGGTCTGGTCACCCGTGTGGTGACCGACACGGTGATGGCGCAGGTGGAGATGCAATGTGGTCCTTTCACGGTGGTCTCGCTGATGAGCAGCGAAGCGGTGCGCGAGCTGGGGCTCGAACCGGGCAGCGTCGCGCTGGCGAGCGTCAAGGCGACGACCGTGGTGGTCGAGAAGGCCGCCGAATGATCCGCCGGGTCGCGCTCGGTGCCGCGCTGGTGCTGCTCGCTGTGAGTGGTTGCGGGAGCGGCGATTCGGAGAAGACCACGCTGACGGTGTTCGCCGCCGCCTCGCTGAAGAGTGTGTTCACCGGTCTGGAGAAGGACTTCGAGTCGGCCGATCCCGGTGTGGACGTGCAGTTCTCGTTCGCGGGCTCGTCCGATCTGGCTTCGCAACTCGAAGCAGGCGCTCCCGCTGATGTTTTCGCATCGGCCGATCAGCCGACTATGGACAAAGCTGTCCAAAGTGGTCGAATCACCGCTGCCCCAGTGACTTTCGCTACCAATGTCCTCACGCTGGTCACCGCACCGGGAAACCCCAAGGGCATCAACGGAATCAACGACCTGGCCGATGCCACCCTGGTCGTCTGCGCTCCGCAGGTCCCGTGCGGGCGGGCGACGAAGAAGGTCGCCGACGCCGCAGGCACCACCCTGCGCCCCGTGAGCGAGGAGTCCTCGGTCGCCGACGTCCTCACCAAGGTGACCTCCGGTCAAGCCGACGCCGGCTTCGTCTACGTCACCGACGCCGCCGGTGCGGGCGACAAGGTGGGTGTGGTGCCCGTCCCCGAGGCGGCAGCGGCGGTGAACTCGTATCCGATTGCGGTAGTTGCCGATTCGAAGCAGGCCGCGACCGCCCAGAAGTTCACCGAACTGGTCACCGGACCCACCGGCCGAGCGGCACTGGCGGCGGCGGGCTTCGGAGCGCCGTGAACGTAGGTGCCGATGTGTGGACGGGCGAGTGAACCCCCGCGTTTTGTGCGCGTGTGGCGGCGAGGCGTGCTGGTTGGGTGCAGTGGTGACGAGCGTTCGTAGCCGTGCAGTGGGCGGCCGTTCGGCGGTGGCCACCGGCCGGAGGGCCGCCGAATGAGTGCTGGGCTGCCGCGCTGGCTGTTGGTGCCCGCTGTCGCCGGATTCGCGCTGGTGGTGTTGCCGCTGGCGGCGTTGGCGTTGGGGGTCGAGTGGGGGCGGTTCGTCGAGCTGGTCAGTGCCGAATCATCAAGGGACGCACTGTGGTTGAGCCTGCGGACGGCGACGGCGAGCACCGTGTTGTGCCTGGTGTTCGGGGTGCCGATGGCGGCGGTGCTGGCGCGGGCGCGATGGCGTGGGCTGCCGGTACTGCGGGCACTTGTGTTGTTGCCCTTGGTGTTACCGCCGGTGGTCGGTGGTATCGCGCTGCTCTACACATTCGGTCGGCGCGGTCTGCTCGGCGAGCACCTGGAAGCCGCGGGGATCCAGATCGCGTTCAGCACGACCGCGGTGGTTCTCGCGCAAACCTTTGTGGCACTGCCGTTTCTGGTACTCACCCTCGAGGGTGCGTTGCGTACAGCGGGTAGTCGATACGAGCAGATCGCCGCCACCCTCGGCGCGGGTCCGAGCACCGTGTGGTGGCGGATCACCCTGCCCCTGCTTCGCCCCGCCCTGATCTCCGGCGCGGTTCTCGCCTTCGCCCGCGCCCTCGGCGAATTCGGTGCCACCCTCACCTTCGCGGGCAGCCTCCAGGGCCGCACCCGCACCCTCCCCCTGGAGATCTACCTCCAGCGCGAAGCCGATCCCGACGCCGCCGTCGCCCTGTCGGTGGTGCTCATCATCGTCGCCGTCCTGATCGTCCTGCTCGCCTACCGCCGCACCAGCCCGATCCCCGGCACCCAACTGCGCAGCGGTACCCGACGAGCGATCGGCGGTGCGAAGTGACCGACGATTCCCGCGCGCAGACTCCCGAGCCCGAACCTGATGACACGGCCAGCGATACGGGCGCATCATCAGGTTCGCAAGGAGGACCTGCCAATTCACCGGGAGACGGGACCGGGACCTCGGATTCCGCGGTCGGGGCAGCGAGCGTGCGCGGTGCCCTGTCGGATTCCGCGACCTCGCTCGACAAGCCGTCGACTCCGCTTACCGGTCTATCGGTATCCGCGCGGATCGTCGACCGCGATCTCGACGTGCGGATCGACGTCGCCCCGGGCGAAGTTCTCGCCGTGCTCGGCCCCAACGGCGCGGGCAAGTCCAGCCTCCTGCAGGTGATCGCCGGGCTGATCGTCCCCGACGAGGGCCATGTGCGGCTCGGCGATCGCGCTCTCACCGACACCACCAAAGGTGTTGCGCTACCCCCACATCGACGCGGAATCTCCCTCCTCGCCCAGGATCCCCTCCTGTTCCCGCACCTCAGCGTGCGCGACAACGTCGCGTTCGGCCCACGCAGCCGAGGCGCGAACACTCGAGCCGCCCGAAGGATCGCCGACAACTGGCTGAACGCCGTAGACGCCACGGTCTTCGCGGACCGCCACCCCGCCGCCCTCTCCGGCGGACAAGCCCAACGCGTCGCCCTCGCCCGCGCCCTCGCCGTCGACCCCGACCTGCTCCTCCTCGACGAACCCATGTCCGCCCTCGACGTCGACGTAGCCCCGGCCATGCGCACCCTGCTGCGCCGCGTCCTGCGCGACGAACCCGCCCGCGCCCACCCCCGCTGCGCGGTCCTGGTCACCCACGACATCATCGACGCCATCACCCTCGCCGACCGCCTCGTCGTCGTGGAAGCGGGCCGTATCGTCGAATCCGGCCCGGTCGCCGAGGTGATGTCGCACCCCCGCAACCCCTTCGCCGCCCGCATCGCCGGCCTCAACCTCCTACGCGGCACCGGCGTCGTGCCCGGCACTGCGGCGGAAAACAGTGGCCCCACCGTTGAAGCGCGCTCCCCAACGCCTGACCCCGGCGATTCGGCCCCCACCTTCGGCACCGTGCTCGTCGACGAACTCGGTGTCGACGGCTGCGTAGTCGGCGACTTCCTCCCCGGCGCCCCCGCCGCGGCAGTTTTCGCGCCTGCCGCGGTCTCGGTCTTCCGCACGAGACCGGGCGGCAGCCCACGCAACGTCTTCACCGTCGACATCACCGAGATCACCGACCGCGGCGGCATCGTCAGAGTCCGTGGCGACGCACCCCAGGCCCCTGGCCTCTGCGCGGACCTGACCCCCGCCGCGGTCGCCCAACTCCACCTCACCATCGGCACCGAGGCGTTCTTCGCGGTGAAGGCCACCGAGGTCCGCGTGTACGCCTGCTGAACAGCGCCCCGGTGATAACGGTATGGATCTGTGCGTTCATGCTCGATTCACCGGGGTACCTACCCGGCGAGTGACCCGCGTAGACCGGAGGGCATGGCATGCCGCTGGACCTGAACAGTGATCTGGGCGAAGGTTTCGGCCCGTGGCGGATGGGCGACGATGCCGCCATGCTCGACATCGTGACCAGCGCGAACATCGCGTGTGGCTTCCATGGCGGCGACCCGACCATCATGCGCCGCACCTGCGAGCTGGCGGTGGCGAAGGGCGTGCGGATCGGCGCCCATGTCGGTTATCGCGATCTGGTCGGTTTCGGTCGCCGCGATATCGCCATCGCCCCGGCCGATCTGCGCGACGAGGTCCTGTACCAAATCGGCGCCCTCCAGGCTTTCGCCAGAGCTGCCGGCGACGAGGTGCGCTATGTGAAAGCGCACGGTGCCCTCTATCACGCGGCCGCCCGCGACCGTCTGCTCGCTGAAGCCCTGGTCGCGGCGGTGGCGGAGGCCGGTTCGGGGCTGGCGCTGCTCGGTCCGGCGGGCACGGAAATGGAACGGGCAGCCCAGCGTGTGCGTTTCGTCGGTGAGGGATTCGCCGACCGGGCCTACACTGCAACAGGTTCGTTGGCCCCGCGCGGTGTTGCCGGGGCGGTGCTGTCGCCCGATGACGCGGTGGCGCAGGCGACAACCCTTGCGCTGTCGGGGACCGCGCGTACCGTAGACGGTCCCGGGACGGTCGCCGTGTCCGCGGCGAGTGTGTGCGTACACGGCGACTCTCCGGCGGCCGTCGAGATGGCCCGCCGGATTCGGGGGGCGCTCGACGAAGCCGGAATTCCGGTGGAGCCGTTCAGCTGAGGGGTGGGAGGCACGATGGAAACAGATTGGAACGCGCGGATCCGACCCGCGGGCGACCGCGCCATGCTCATCACCCTCGACGACCCGCGTCCGGTGCAGCGTCTGGCCTCGGCTTTGCGCGTGCACGCGATCGCCGGTGTCGAGGATGTGCTGCCCGCGGCGGAAACCGTGCTGGTCACGATGCATTCGGTGAGCTACGGCGTGCAGGTTCGCCGCGAGTTGGTCGCGCTGCTCGATCGGCTGGATCACGAGCCACCGCAAGCGGATTCGCCGGATGTTTCCCGTGGAACAGTGCCCGATTCCGAGCCTGTCGTGGAGATTCCGGTCCGGTACGACGGCGCGGATCTGCCCGAGGTGGCCCGGTTGCTCGACCTGTCGATTCCGGAGGTGATCGCGGCGCACACCGGCACGATCTGGCGGTGCGCGTTCGTCGGTTTCGCACCCGGTTTCGGCTATCTCACCTCGCCCGACGGCAGGCTCACTGTGCCGCGCCGCACGCGTGCCCGCACGGCGATTCCGGCCGGTTCGGTGGCGCTCGCGGGCGGGTACTCGGCGGTCTATCCGCGCGGCACTCCGGGCGGATGGCAGCTGATCGGCACCACCGACCTGCGAATGTGGGCGGTGGACCGCGATCCACCCGCGCTGGTGCGGGCTGGTTCGGCGATCAGGTTCGTCGTGGCGCAGGAATAGCCGCTTCGGCGGACAATCAAGGGCTGCTCAATGATGCGCCGCCTCGACTTCACAATCGGGGAGAGATCGCATGCTGATCTTTATCGAGCGGGTGGGGCCGCTCGCGACGGTGCAGGACCTGGGTCGACAGGGCTGGTTCGATTCCGGCGTCGGCCAGGCGGGCGCGGCCGATCGCGGGTCGTTCCGGCTGGCGAACCGGCTGGTCGGCAACCCCGAGGACTTCGCCGCCATCGAGGTACTGCTCGGCGGTCTCGTCCTGCGCGCCGACGGTCACCTCACCGTCGCGATCACCGGCGCCCCCGCTCCCGCCACGGTGGACGGCACCCCCGTCGGACATGCCAGCGTGCTCGAACTCGACGAAGGTCAGGTGCTGCGACTGGGCCTGGCGAGCACCGGTCTGCGTAGTTATGTGGCGGTGCGCGGCGGCATCGACGTGGCGAAGGTGCTGGGTTCGCGCAGCCGCGACACCCTGTCCGGAATCGGTCCCGACCCGCTGGAAGCCGGTATGCAGGTACCGGTCGGTCCCCCGCCGCGCACCCTCCCGACCGTGGAATTCGCCCCGTTCCCGCCGCCGCCGGAAGTGCTCACGGTCCGGGCCTGTCTCGGCCCGCGCGCCGACTGGTTCACCGATCCCGATCAGCTGTTCCGCGGTTCCTGGGTCGTCTCGTCCGACACCGACCGGGTCGGCGCGCGCCTCGATCGTGCCGACGGACCGCCGCTGGTGCGTTCGGTTCCGCGCGAATTGCCGTCGGAGGGGGTGGCGTTGGGGTCGGTGCAGGTGCCGCCGAGTGGGCAGCCGGTCGTGTTCCTGGCCGATCACCCGATCACGGGCGGCTATCCCGTGATCGCGGTCGTCCTGGACGCCGATGTGGATCGCGTCGCCCAGGCACGTCCGGGCGACCGGCTGAAGTTCGTGATCAGCCCGGCGGATTCAGGCGTGCGTGCATGAGATACACGTTGTAGCTGTCCCACGCCGACATGGTGAAGTACAGGTCCTTCGCGGTCGACCAGGGGTGGATGAACCCGCCGTACGCCTTCGGATACATCTCGGTGGAGACCAGCGGCACCGTCGAGGTCCACGCCCCCTGCGGTTCACTCGCGGTCCGCAACACGATCTGGCTCGCGGCCGAATCGAGGTACACCATCTGCCACTGCCGGCTTTCCTCGTCGAACCGCACCGACAGTTCGCTTGCCGTGCCCATCGCCAGCGGCGTGGCCGAATTCTCCGCCGCGGGCGCCCAATTGCCGTCCACCCAGTACTGGTAGGCGGTCTTGTTGAGCACGTCGTCCTTGCGCACCCTGGCCAGCCCGATCACGCCGATCCGCCCGTTGGGCGTGCCGAACATGTACACGTAGTCGCCGTGCGGCACCATCGCCGCCACCTGGAATCGCCCGATCCCGAACATGTTCTCCCAGCGGGCGTGCTGATCTTTGGTCCAGGTCTGGCCGCCGTCGTCGGAGTAGGCGAGGCCGCCGTAGTTGGTCAGCCACATGCCGGGGATCTTCGACCAGTGGTTCACCGACATGTAGCTCAGGAACTGCCGTTTCCCGAGCGCGAACCCCGAGGTCGGGATGGTGGTGGTCTCCCAGTTCTTGATCTTGCGGCTGCCCAGCAGTTCAGCGGCGTGACAGGCGCTGTCCTGCACCATCGAGTCGATGGTGAGGCCGTCGTTCAGGTCCTTGTCGGTGCTGTAGGCGAGCACGTTCGAACGCCAGTCGGCGGTGTCGGCGCCCGCGCCGCCGTAGGCCCAGCCCTCGCCGAAGGTGTCACCGAAAACCATGGCGACCTTGCCCGGTTCGGTTTCCCAGAACAATCCGAGGTCGGTGCCGTCGACCTGCCAGCGCATATCGGTCCGGTTGTTCGAGCCGTGCCCGGTGACCTGTTCGACGAGTCGCACGGACTCCACCTTCGCGGGCGCGACCGGCGCGCCCAGTGGTCCCCGCTCGACCGGCCGGATCACCGGCGCGGGCGCTTCCTGCGCGGGTTCGCCCTCCTCGCCGGGCACCGGGATCGGAATGGGCTCGATCTCGGGGTTGATCCTGATCCGTGGCAACGCGACCGCCGATCCGGTCGAGGTCGTCTCGTCGGTGGTTTCGGATTCGGGCTCCGGCGTGTCCCTGACTTCCGGACACGGATTGCGGCACGGGTCGGCGGGCAGCGGAACCTGCGCGACGCGGGTCTGATCGTGTGGCGGATCGGGAATCGGCACCGGCGTCAGCTGCGGCACCCAGACCGGGATGTCGATACTGGGCGGCAGTACCGGCGCGGGTGGCGCGGCCGGATCGGGCAGCCGGTTGACCGGGTCGAATCCTGTTTCCCCGCAGACGTTCACCGGCGGCGGCAGCCAGGGCAGCGGACTCGCCTGGGCGGGCACGGCGAGGATGGCCGACAGCACCACTCCCACGGCGGCAGTTCCGTGCGAAACGCGCATCTGGCTCCCTCGAATCGGTGTCGGCGAGGAACACCTGTGATCTTGTGAGAACTTACCGGAACCGATCGCGGTTTCGATGCGTCCAAACAGATGTGAACGAAATCGAGTACGTTTTCGGAACCGGCGACGCGGTCGTGCACCACTGGTCGAGCCACGACGAACTGGCCGACTCGAGCCTTGTCGACACGCTGTGGATCGACTACGACACGGGCATCGATGCCTTCCCCGATATCCCGCTGGCGACCGCCGATTACCGAACGGTCCTGGCTCAGGAACCCGAGGGCACCCTCAGCAAACCACCTTGGCTCGACGGGAATTGAGCGCGATGGCCGCGATGCCGAGCCCGTAGACACCGGCACCGGCCAGCACCACCCCGATCGAACGTCCGTCGGCCGGGATCACCATCGCGGTCACCGCGATCGCCACCACGAAACAGATGTTGAAAACCGTGTCCTGCAGGGCGAATACCTGCCCGCGCTGATCGTCGTCGATGTCGATCTGCATGCTCGCGTCGCCGGTCAGCTTGATCGTCTGACCGGCGAGGCCGAGCCCGAACGCGCCCACCAGCAGTAGTCGGTGCGCGTTGTCGGTGGCCGAGCCGGTGGCCAGCGCGATCGGTGTCACGAAGATGAGCTGCACGATCAGCGCTGTTGTGAGCCCGAGCAGCACGGTGCGTGGCCTGCCGAGGCGCGGAATCAGGATGGGCGCGCCGATCGCGGCCACCAGCATGCCCGCCGCGATGACCATGATCACCACCCCGAAACCGACCAGTCCGCCGCTCATCTCGTCGCCGTCGGCAGGCTGACGCAACACCAACACCATGATCAGCGTGTTCATCCCGAACACGATGCGGTGCGCGCCGATGCCGATCATCGCCGTGGTCACCTGCACCGAATTCCACACGGCCTTCGCGCCGGTGCGAAGACCGACCGCGATGGCGTGCACGGTGCTCTCGGTCCCGGCCGATCCGTGATCGGGCCCGAGCACGTGCCGGTGGAATCCGTAGGCCAGGACGATTCCGACCAGCGAACCGATCCCCGACAGCCCCACCGCGACCGCCGAGGCCACGTCGCCCCCGCCGGTCAGCCCGATCACCGCAACCGACGCCGCCGCGCCGACCCCGGCGCACACCGAGGCCACCGTCGCCAGCACCGAGTTCATCGGCACCAGCCAGCGCTGTTCGAGCACTCGTGGCAACGCCGCCGACACCCCGGCCAGCACGAACCGGCTGATCCCCACCGTCGCCAAGGCCAGTACCAGCAGCGGTGTCTCGCCGATGCCGAACAACAACCCGATCGCGGCGACCCCGATCAGCACCGCCCGCGCCACACTCGCCACCAGCAGCACATTGCGCCGGTCCCACCGATCCAGCAGCGCGCCCGCGTACGGCCCGAGCACCGAATACGGCAGCAGCAGCACCGCGAATCCGGCCGCGATGGCGATCGGGTCGGTCTCGCGTTCCGGATTGAACAGGATCGCGCCGGAGAGCGCGGCCTGGTACATCCCGTCGCCGAACTGCGCGGCCAGGCGCAGCACCGCCAGCCTCGGCATCCGCGGGTTGCGCCGGACGATCCCGCGGCTGTCGCGCAGGAGTTGTCGCATCGAGATCGGCTGCTCATCCGCCGTATCGGAGCCGTCAGGGGGATGAGTCGACACGCCACGACCCTAGTGGCAATGCGTGAGCGTGCCAGAATTGACTTGTGACGCCCACCTCGACGACACCGCCGCGGATCGAACTGCACCGCGGTGGCGACCGGATGAAGACGCGGATCCCGTGGCTCGACTCCAAGCATTCGTTCTCCTTCGGCGAGCACTACGACCCCGACAACACCCATCACGGGCTGTTGCTGGTGAACAACGAGGACGTGGTGCTGCCCGGCGAGGGCTTCGACACCCATCCGCATCGGGACATGGAGATCGTCACCTGGGTGCTCGGCGGCAGCCTCGTGCATCAGGACTCGCTCGGCCACAACGGCGTGATCTACCCGGGTCTGGCGCAGCGGATGAGCGCGGGCACCGGCATCCAGCATTCGGAGAAGAACGATTCGTGGCGCCTCGACGGCAATACCCACGACGAGCCGGTGCATTTCGTGCAGATGTGGGTGGTCCCCGACGAGCCCGGTGTCGACCCCGGTTACCAGCAGCTCGAGATCGATGACGAACTCGCCCGCGGCGAGCTGGTGACGGTGGCGTCGGGCCTACCCCGCTATCGCGACCGCACCGCCATCGCGATCTATTCCTCGCACGCGGCCATGCACGTGGCCAGGATGGCGGCCGACAACCCCGGTGTGACGCTCCCCGAGGCTCCCTACCTGCATGTTTTCGTCGCGCGCGGCGAGGTCGACATCGAGGGCCTCGGCACGTTGTCCCAGGGCGACGCCGTCCGGTTGACCCGTTCCGGTGGTCAGCTGATCCGTCCGCACGGCGACGCCGAGGTGCTCGTCTGGGAGATGCACGCGCGCCTCGGCGGGCAGTAGAACCTCAGGCCGAACCGGGTTGGCGTAACAGCGTCGACGACTTGGCATTGGTCCTGGTAGCGGCCACGATCTGCGCGAAATCCGGCCGGAAATCGCCGTCGGGCGCTTGCATCCAGGTGCGGTAACCGCTGCGTTCGTCGGCGGGCGAGGGCAGCACCACGTCGCTGCCGGGCAGTGCCACCGAGGCGCACACCCGGAACAGTTCGGCGAACAGTTCGGTGTCGAGGTAGGAATTGTCGACCGGTCCGGTGAGGAAGGTCCAGCGGCCGGAGCGTGGGTGGGCGATGATCGGCCCGCAGCGCAGGCCGCGGGTGACGAGCAGTCCGCGGACCCGTTCGCCCAGTGTCGACGGCATCACCACCGCGCCGACCGCGCCGATCTCGAGCACGATCCGGCCCAGCGCCGCGTCGACGACGCCGTAAAGACCGTGGTGCTTGCGGTACTGGCGACAGCGCGCCAGCGCGTCCTGGGTGGCCGAGTATTCCTCGGCGGCCGTATACCCGCCCTTGTCCTCATCAGTGCGCAACGTGCTCATCACGACCTCGTCTCCGTCGACGGTGGTTCGATGTAGCTGGGAGTTCGCTCTATCGGGGCAAATCTCGGTGCGAAGTGGAGCATCGCGACCGGGTGGCGCGGGAAACTTTTTCATAACGGCAGGACGTGCGCGAAAATGACCGTTCTGCACAGCCTATAGCCGCACAACCGCGCTGACAATAGTCAGTAGCTGGCGTGTCGATCAGCGTACGATATTTGCCCATGGCTCCCGTTTCGCCGACCGTCGCGCGGTGGGAACTCGTGCTGCGTCTACGTGACCTGCGTGAGCAGCGCGGATTCGACTCGGCAGGTTTCGCCCGTCGGGTCGGGTTCACGCCCGCCAACTGGTCGCACGTGGAGAAGGGCAGGCGGGTACTCACCCGCACCACCATCGAGCCGGTTCTCGACGTTCTCGACGTCGCGCCCGACGAGCGACACGAACTGCTCGCCCTGCTCGAGGCGAGCAAGGAGCGCGGCTGGTGGGCGACGACGTCGGCCGCGTTGATCGGTCCGGAGTTGCAGCGGTTGTACGGGATGGAGGCAGGCGCGCAGAGTATTCGCAGCTACGACAGCTTGATCGTGCCCGGCCTGCTGCAGACCGAGGCGTATGCGCGAGCCTTGATCAGCGCGGATGTCATGATCCGCCCAGTTCAAGTGGACCAATTAGTCTCGATACGTCTGCGTCGTCAGCAAAGATTGCACGACCCTGATCCGCTGGAACTCACCGCCGTGCTCGGCGAGGCCACGCTGCGTCAGCAGACCGGCGGCACCGAGGTGTTGCGCGAGCAGTTGCGCCACCTGGTCACGCTGGTCCGCGAACTCGACACCGTCGACGTGCGCGTGATCCCGTTCAGCGCCCCCGAAGGTGCCGTCCTCGGCGGTTCCAGCTTCCACCTACTCGACTTCGCAAGCGACCAGCTACCTACCTTCGCGTGGGCCGAGAGCGCCGTTTTCGGTGGTCACGTCGACGACGCCGAACAGGTCCGCGATCTGGGCTTCGCCTACGTGCGCGCCCGCGAGCAATCCCTTTCTCGCACCGAATCTCTCGCCCTGATCAGGGAGTATGCAAGCGTGTAAGATTCGAAGTATGTCCACCACCGCTCGCCGCCGCCCGGCCGAACACGGCTGGTTCACCTCGTCACGCTCCAACAACGGCAATCAATGTGTCGAGGTTCGTTTCGATGGAGACGCTGTCCAGATACGAGACAGCAAATTCCGCCGCAACCCGATGAACCTAGGCCTGGACGAGCCCATCATCACCGTGGACGCCCCCCTCTGGACCGCCTTCCTGCACTGCCTCCTCACCACCCGCCGCCACCCCGACCTCGTAGCCCACACCTCCCCCGACGGCTCCACCACCCTCCGCCACGAAGACACCCTCCTCCACTTCACCGCCCTCGAATGGCAAGCCTTCGTAGCCGGCGTCCGAGACGACGAGTTCGCCTGCGTGTAGGCGCCAACCGCGTGAAGGAGCGTCCAGCGGAGCCGAGCGTCGGCTCCGCTGGCAAGGCTGGCCGGTGAGTGGGATCAGTCGATCAGTTCGATGCGGCAGGGGAGGCCGGGGGCTCTGCTCAGCTTGGCGTCGCTGGTGAGCAGGACGATGTCGAGTCGGGCGGCGAGGGCGGCGTAGAGGCCGTCGTAGAAAGTGATCGTGTGGCGCAGTTTCCACGCTTCTTCGGAAAGCCAGCCATGGAGGGCGTAGCGCTGGTCGACCATGGTCGCCATCATCCGCACCCCGATCGCCGCTGTCGTCGTATCGATGAGGCCTTTGCGCTCATGCCGTCGCAGTACATTGCCGACCTCGGCGTCGATCAGGTGTGGTGCGTGGCAGGTGCTGTTCTCGATCAGCTTTGCCACGGCCTTGCCGACTGCGTCTTTGCGAACCAACGAAATCGAGGCCGCTGACGCATCGATGACGTACTCGTCATTCGCCACGGGCATCCTCGAGGGCGCTCAGGATGGAATCACGGTCGCCACCGGGGTTCGGGTCACGTTCCAGGGCTTCCCGGATCGCTGCCATCGCCTCTGTCTTCGAGCGACGTCTGGCAGCCGCGATCAGCTCCCGCCGCATATAGGCCTGAAGCGACATGCCCGCCGCCTCCGCGCGCTGTCGGAAGACCTCCGCGTCCTCGTCGGGAAGATCTCTGATCTGAATAGTCGCCATCGCGCTATTGTAGCGCTGAAATAGCGCTCTCGCGAGGGAGGTCAGTCGGCGAAGTTTCGGCATACTGGAGCGCGTGACTTCCGATCTGAGCAGCCCCTCCGGTATTGATCTGTCCTTCCGTGATCAGGAAGTGCGGGTGCAGGACGATCTGTTCGCGCATGTCAACGGGCAGTGGTTGGCCGAATACGAGATTCCGGCTGATCGGGCTGTCGACGGCGCTTTCCGCACGTTGTACGACCAAGCCGAGCTCGATGTGCAGGCGATCATCACCGATAGTGCGTCGGGTGCGGCCGATGATGCCGATGCCCGCAAGATCGGGGATCTGTTCTCCAGCTTCATGGCGACCGATGTGGTCGCGGCGGCCGGGTTCGCACCCGTCGCCGACGAGCTGCGGGCGATCGCCGAGGTCGCTGATCCGAGCGCGTTCGCCGCGCTGATCGGGCGGTTGCAGCGGACGGGTGTTCGCGGGGCGCTCGCCTACTACGTCGATACCGACGACAAGAACTCCACTCGGTACCTGGTGCACGCGACCCAGTCGGGGATCGGGCTGCCCGACGAGTCCTATTACCGCTCCGATGAATTCGCGGAGATCCGCGAGGCGTACGTCGCGCACATCGCCAAGATGTTCACCATCGCCGCCGCCGACGCCTCGCTGGAAGGGCTGCTTCCCGCCGACCCGGCCGATGCCGCCCGGCGTGTGTTCGAGCTGGAACGCAAACTCGCCGCAGGTCATTGGGATGTCGTCAAGCGTCGCGATGCCGAAAAGAGCTACAACCTCACGACTTTCGATGATCTTGTCGCCGAGAACCCGGAATTCGACTGGGCCGCTTGGGTAGACGGTGTCGCCTCCGGTCTCGACCGTGACGGCAAGGATCTGTTCGCCGAGCTCGTGGTGCGCCAGCCCGATTACCTGCGCGCCTTCGCCACTGCTTGGGCTGATGTGCCGCAAGAGGATTGGCAGGCTTGGGCGGCGTGGCAGGTGCTGCATGCGCGCGCGGCCTTCCTCACCGACGAGATCGTCGAGGAGAACTTCGACTTCTACGGCCGCACCCTCACCGGCGCGCAGGAGAACCGCGAGCGCTGGAAGCGTGGCGTGTCGCTGGTGCAGGAGCTGCTCGGTGAGGCGGTCGGCAAACTGTATGTGGCACGGCACTTTCCGCCGCAGGCCAAGGAGCGCATGGTCGAGCTGGTGGCCAACCTGCAGGAGGCCTACCGCCGCAATATCGCCGACCTCGAGTGGATGAGCCCGGACACTCGCGCGGCCGCGCTGACCAAGCTGGAGAAGTTCACCCCCAAGATCGGCTACCCCGACACCTGGCGCGACTACTCCGCCGTCGAAATCGACCCCGCCGATCTGGTCGGCAACTACCGCCGCGGCCATGCCGCCGACCACGACCGTGACCTGGGCAAACTGGGCGGCGAGGTCGACAAGGGCGAATGGTTCATGACCCCGCAGACCGTGAACGCCTACTACAACCCGGGCATGAACGAGATCGTCTTCCCCGCGGCGATCCTGCAGCCGCCGTTCTTCGACATGAACGCCGACGACGCCGCCAACTACGGCGGGATCGGCGCGGTGATCGGCCACGAGATCGGTCATGGTTTCGACGATCAGGGCGCCAAATACGACGGCGACGGCAACATGCAGGACTGGTGGACCGACGAAGACCGCGCCGAATTCGGTAAGCGCACAAAGGCTTTGATCGATCAGTACAACGTGCTCTCCCCCGCCGACCTCGACGACGAGCACACCGTGAACGGCGAGTTCACCATCGGCGAGAACATCGGCGACCTGGGCGGTCTCTCCATCGCCCTTGCCGCATACAAGATCTCGCTCGACGGCAAGGAACCCCCGGTCATCGACGGCCTCACCGGCCTGCAGCGCGTCTTCTACGGCTGGGCCCAGGTCTGGCGCACCAAGGCGCGACAGGAAGAAGCCGTCCGCCGCCTCGCCGTCGACCCGCACTCCCCGCCGGAGTTCCGCTGCAACGCGGTGATCCGCAATATCGACAGCTTCTACGAAGCCTTCGACGTGACCCCCGACGACAAGCTGTACCTCGATCCCGCGGAGCGCGTGACGATCTGGTGACGCGCTCGACCCTGCCGGCGAGCCGATCGCCGGTAGGGTCGGAACCCGTTGCTCGAGAAGGGGTCCGCCCAGTGCGTTATCAGCAAGTAGCCGACGAGGTTTTCACCATCGCAGGCACCGATGTGAACATGGTCCTGCTCCGCGAAGGCCGCGATCTGACGCTGATCGACGCGGGTTGGTACGGCGACGCCGGCCTGATCGAGGCCACCGTCGCAGCCCTCGGCCACCGCCCCGAAGACATCCGCGCGGTCCTGCTGACCCACGCGCACCTCGACCACGTCGGCGCCCTCAACCACCTCCAGGCGAAGTACGGCATCCCGGCCTACACCAGCGCGCTCGAGGTGGCCCACGCCAAGGGCGAAGTCCACGAGTCGGCCACGCCCCTCGACGTCATCAAACGCCTCACCGACCTCCCCACCGTCGGCTGGGCCCTGCGCATCACTCGCGCCGGCGACCTCCGCAAGAACCCGGTCCCCCACATCCAGCCCTTCCCCACCGAAGGCCCACTGGACTTGCCCGGCAACCCGACGCCCATCGCCTCCCCTGGCCACACCTCAGGCCACAGCGCCTTCTACCTGCCGAACGTGGGTGCGATAGCCACCGGCGACGCCCTGGTTACCGCGCACCCGACCTCGAAAACCGTCGGCCCCCAGCTACTTCCGAGATTCTTCCACCACTCGACCGACGAAGCCCATGAGGCGCTGACCGCGCTCGAACCTGTCGACGCCTCGTTGGTGCTGCCCGGCCACGGCCCGATCTGGACCTTCGGCATAGCCAAGGCAGTCGCACAGGCTCGCGACCACGCGGCCACTGTGCTGAATTGACAGATTCGCAACGGCGGACCGTTGCTGTACTTTAGGCGCAAAAACGCAACTAACTCGCTACTTACTATACTTTTCGCTCCTAAACTATAGTAGTGGCGTGGTTGCTGTACTTTTTGATCGCGGCCGTTGATGACTTGGCCTCCGCACCATGTCGAAGAGCATCCATGGACGGCGCGTGACGGTCGAGGCCCGCGAGTCGGCTCCATGCCCGACCACGTCGAGGTTTCGGTCCCCCCGCGCATCGCCCGCCTCGATTTCGCCACCAGGCGAACAACATTGGCGAGCGAAGCAGCCGCGATCGCGGTGACCCATCTGGAAGCCGGCCATGGCAACCTCACTCCCCTGCCCGAGTTCCTGCTGCGCAGCGAGGCGGTCGCATCGTCGCGCATCGAGCACATCGACGCGGGCTGGCGAGCATTCAGCAAAGCCTTCGGTGGTGCGACAGCTCGCCCCGAAGCTGCCTCGCAAGTCGGCGCGGTGCGCGCGCTGACGAGCCTGGTCGACAGCGCGGCGAACGGCCAGATCACCGAGGCGAGTCTGCTCAGCGCGCATCGGGTCCTGATCGCCCCGGAGTGGGAGAAGGCCGGGCGCTTCCGCACCGTTCAAACGTGGATCGGCGGCAGCGACTACACGCCCCTCAACGCCCTGTATGTGCCGCCCCCACCGGAACTCGTGCCCGAACTGATGGCCGACCTGCTGGCCTTCGTCGCACGCGGCGACCTGCCGATCCTCGTGCAGGCCGCGCTCGCGCACGCCCAGTTCGTGTCGATCCACCCGTTCGTCAGCGGCAACGGCCGGATCGGTCGCGCCCTGGTGACCGCCATCCTGCGCCGCCGCGGCCTGACCGACCGGGTGACCGTCCCCTTCTCCTCGGTCATGCTCGCCGACACCTCGCGCTATTTCGCCCAGTTGGCTGCCTACCGCACCGGCGCCGCCGAGGAATTCGTCGTCTACCTGGCCCTGGCGGCGGTATACGCGAGCGAGGCCTCGATCGACTCGGCCCGCGCCCTCACCGCGCTCCCCGACGGCTGGCGTGACCGGGCCCGCCCCCGCGCGGGCTCCGCCGACGAAGCCCTACTGGCGAAGCTGCTCGAGCACCCGATCCTCACGATCACCGAAGCGAAAGCCATCACCACAACCTCCGACTCGGCCACCTACCGTGCCCTGGACCGCCTCACCGCCGCGGGCATCCTCGAAGTCGTCTCCGACTCCAAACGAAACCGCATCTGGGCCGCGACAGACATCCTCGCCGAACTCGGCGCCCTCAACGCCGCGATCGGTCGACGCACCGCCGCGGGCCTTTCCTAACGCGCTCAACGCCCAGCCTCCTGCGAGCACCTTCGTTGTGAGCCTCGCACGTACGCGCACCTAGGCGTGGGGTCAATCGTGATGGCCGAGGATGCAAATCGGGGTTTCGGTGCGGGGAACCGGGCAGGGATGGTTACGACACCGCCCCCCGGCTGCTCCATTCGGGATGGCGTAAGGGGACTTCTGATGACTACACGTCGCCGGGCGGAATCAGCTCGCAGTGAGATCAGCGTTGATGTCTGGCCAATGGGGTGGCCGAAGCGATGCCGGATCGAGGACCTGGATGCGAACGCCGCGGGTCGGATCGATGCCGTTGAGCGAAATGAGACGTTGCCCGCTCGATTCCTCGAGCGCAGCGATCGCTTGTACCTCCATCGGCCGCTTCATCTGCTTCGAATCATTGGTGACCATGACATCGAATCCGGCCGTACGTGCGCGGTCATAGAGGGCGATGTCCTTGGTACCAGCCCAGCCGGGCAGGTCATGAACGTGGTCGATGGCATGCTGCTTCACAAGAATTCGAATGATGTCAGCCATTGGCCGTGGCACATTTTCGTCTAGGAGCAGTCTCGAGAAGCGACCGCCCGAGTCGGACGATCGTCGTAGCTGTCGACGTATTCCGCGAAGTCTGCGGCATCGCGCGCGGCTTCGGCGCTGACTGCTGGGTAGTAATCACAGATCTGCTCAGGTGGCACACCATCGCGGACAAGCGCGGCGACGTCCGCGGATGGCACGCGCGTTCCCTCGATCATCGGTTCCCCTCCTCGCACGGCGGGGTCGACCGATACGTGCGTGCGCGGTGTGAGCAGGGCTGGAATATGCCGCCCATCGCGATAGAACGGTTCCAAGACTTCGACCATCTCGTGAATGACAGTCTCGCGTGCGAGCGAGCACGAGGTCGGTCGCGCCGTCCGGCTCGGCCAGGTAGATGGTGTCCCGGTCGGCGACCAGCCGATATTGGGACAGGTGATCGCGTTCGCCGAGACCGTCGCGGAGAGTGTCGAGGGCATGGCGGATCCGCTGCAACGACGCCTCTTGGCGTAGTCGAACGCATGCGCGCAGCGCGACGACATCTCTGAATGAGTAGAGAATCGGGCGGCTCGCGGAGATTTCGGGTGTGAGGACCGGCGCTCGGTTGGGGAACGATCGACGCCAATGCGCGAGCTGACGCAGCGTCGCACCCGAGAGCGCGGCAGTCAGCTTCGGTTCATACGTCGGTGGGGCCGCAACGGGCCTGTCCTGACTCGGGCCCGCATGGAGTGAGCACACGGCCACCTACTGAGGTGGAGTTTCCGGCCGCGTTCAGCGAAGGACTTCGGCTACCGAGTCGGCGATGAGGACGCGGTCGCACCAGGTGCGGAGTTGTTCGATGGGGGCGTGCTCGATGCGGGCGCGGTCGCTGGGTTCGAGGGTGCCGAACTTGAGCGTGAGCAGCGAGATCAGCGTTTCTGACACACCTTCGGTGCGGCCCTCGGTGCGGCCCTCGGTGCGGCCTTCGTTGCGGAGGGTTTCGGCGATGGTCACGATGATCTCCTCTGCCTTGGGGCCGAGTTTGGTGGTCAGCGGTTTCAGACTGGTGTGGTCGCCTTGTTTGAGCGTGAACAGGTAGTTGAAGGCTTGGGCTAGCAGCCGCGCGCCGTCTGGGCCGTGCAGGATCTGCTCGAACAGGTCGACATTGGCCATCATATCGGAGACGACGTCAGGATTGCGGCCGACGACTTTCTGCATGAACAGCATCAGCATCAGCGGTTGGTTGAGGTGGCGGGCGCGCAGTTCGTCGATGGTCAGCGGCGAGACGTCGTCGACCAGGTATTCGAAGTGGGGGATGGTGTTGGCGAGCAGGCCGCGGGTGGCGTCGTCAGCCTTGATGAGGTCGGCGAACTGGGTGGGTGCTGTCCATCGGCGGCGACTGCGGGAGCTGTGGACGACGAGCGGGATGATGGCGGGCAGGGTGGTGGCTCGTGGATGGTCGTCGAGGTAGCGGCGCCAGATGTGGACCATGTAGCTCAGGAGTCGGTATCCCATGAGCGGGTCGTTCTTGGTTTGGTGCTCGATGAGGATGTAGACGTAGGCGGGGCGCTGGTTGAGGGTGGTTTTGTACAGGATGTCGCCGTATTCGGCGCGCTGGTCCTCGGTGATGAAGTTGGTTGATTCCAGGCGCAGGTTGTCGAGGTCGAGGTGGGCGACCAGTTCAGGGTCGAGGATGTCGCGGAGTTCGCTGGCGGCGTTGGCGGGGTGGGTGAGGACCTCGCGGGCGTAGATGTCGTGGGTGTTGAACGAACCTTTCGGCATGGCTGAAGCTCCTGTCTCGCCGGGTGACAAGTCGGTCGGGTGGGTCGAGCCGCGATACCGTGTGGCCTGGATGCGCTCCGGAGGGTGCTTCTCCGCCGGTCGGTCGGCCTCCGCCGGGCGAGGCGCATCGCCGGTGGTGCTCGCTCGGGCGCGCGGCGCACAAGCGGGGGAAGGTGGCTGAATCGCCGAAAGCTTCCGTGGGGCCTGACTTGTGCTGCGACAGTAACAGATTGGCTAATCAGAGAATTCAGCGTCGGTCTCTGTTGGGGTGCGGGCTTCGTGCAGGTCAGGCTGACCGAGAGAGCATCGAGATCAGCGGTTCTGACATACCCCCTGTGCGATAGGGTTCCGAGGGTGATTACGGGCGAGCTGCGCAGCAAGATCGACAGTCTTTGGGACGCGTTCTGGTCGGGCGGGATCTCCAACCCGCTCGAGGTGATCGAGCAGATCACCTATCTGATCTTCCTGAGGCGGCTCGACGACTCGCAGATGCTGAAGGAGAAGAAGGCTCAGCGCACGGGTAAGCCGATCGAGCGGCCGATCTACACCGCCGAATTCGATCATTTGCGCTGGTCGAAGTTGCTCGGCAAGCACCCTGACGTGCTGTTTCCGATGTTCGGCGACGAGATCTTCCCCTGGTTGCGCAACCTCGGCGGCACCGACAGCGCCGACGAGTCGACCTACGCCCACCACATGCGCGACGCCCGGTTCACCATCCCCACCCCGAACCTGCTCGGCAAGGTCGTTGACCTGATCAACGACCTGCCGCTCAACGACGGCACCGACACCAAGGGCGACCTGTACGAGTACATGCTCGGCAAACTCGCCACCGCGGGCCAGAACGGCCAGTTCCGCACCCCGCGCCACATCATCTCGCTGATCGTCGCGATGATGAACCCCGGCCCCAACGACGAGATCTGCGACCCCGCCAGCGGCACCGCCGGTTTCCTCGTCGGCGCCGCCGAGCACATCGCCCAGCACCACAGTGAAGACCTCTACAACCCCGAGGTCCGCGCCCACTACGACAGCGGCATGTTCCACGGCTTCGACTTCGACCGCACCATGCTGCGCATCGCCAGCATGAACATGCTCATGCACGGCGTGGAGCAGCCCGACATCCGGTACCGAGACTCGTTGGCGGAGAGCGCATCCGGTGAAGCGGACAAGTACTCGATGATCCTGGCGAACCCGCCGTTCGCCGGCAGCCTCGACTACGAGTCGACCGCCAAGGACCTGCTCGGCATCGTCAAAACCAAGAAGACCGAACTGCTGTTCCTCGCCCTGTTCCTGCGCCTGCTCAAGCCCGGCGGGCGCGCGGCCGTGATCGTGCCCGATGGCGTGCTGTTCGGATCCACCAAGGCGCACAAGGATCTTCGTAAGATGCTGGTCGAGGACCACAAACTCGACGCGGTGGTGAAGCTCCCGAGCGGTGTCTTCAAGCCCTACGCCGGAGTCTCGACCGCCATCCTGTTCTTCACCAAAACCAACAGTGGTGGAACGGATTCGGTGTGGTTCTACGAGGTGACCGCCGACGGTTTCAGTCTCGACGACAAGCGCACACCGTTGCTCCCCGAGGCCAAACTCGGTGCCGTGCCGACCGGCGAGCTGAGTTCCGATGATCTCACCCGGAACAACCTGCCGGATGTGCTGTCCCGCTTCGCTTTACGTAACGCATCGGAGCAGGATCGCCCGCGCACGGCGCAGAGTTTCTGTGTGCCGCGTGCGGATATCGCCGCGCAGGAGTACGACCTTTCGCTGAACCGGTACAAGGAAATAGTCCACGAGGAGATCGAACACCGGGCACCATTGGAGATCATCGAGGATTTGGAGATGATCGAAGGGGAGATTCAGCAGGGGCTGTCGGAATTGAAGGGGATGCTCGGATGAATTTCAGCCAAGTTCGCCTGGACTCCGTTGCTACTATTGAGCGGAAAGGGATTAGCTCGGAAGATATCCCTAGTGACGTTCCCTATATTGGACTTGAGAATATCGCCAGCGGAGGCGAATTGATTTCCGTGCAGCCAAGCGGTGTGGCTGGAATTGCGAGCTCGAAGTTTCTATTCACGGACAAGCACATTCTCTTTGGTAAATTGCGCCCATACCTCGCAAAGATTGCGCGACCTGATTTTGACGGAGTATGTAGTACGGACATACTTCCAATTCTTCCAGGTAAATCCCTGGATAAGGGATATCTACTCCATTACCTCAGGCAGCCAGCGATTGTCTCGTTGGCGACGTCGCGATCTGCTGGTGCCAACCTACCGCGACTGAGCCCGTCTGAACTCGCGACCTTCGAGATTCCACTCCCCCCCATCGGTGAGCAGCGGCGGATTGCGGAGGTGCTGGATCGGGTGGATGAGCTGCGGGCAAAGCGGCGCCAATCCATCGCCCTCCTCGACGACCTCGCCCAATCTATCTTCCTCGACATGTTCGGTGATCTCGCCTCGCTGGCTACGCGAACTCTTGGCGAGTGCGCCGAGGTGAGTTCGGGAATCACCAAAGGGCGGAAGATCGCGGCCGGTCAGGAAACTCGCGAAGTTCCCTACTTGGCGGTCCTGAATGTTCAGGACAAGCGATTGGAACTGGCGCACGTCAAACGCATAGCGGTCACCCAGGCGGAACTCGAGCGGTACACGCTGCGCGACGGCGACCTCGTTCTCACTGAGGGTGGAGACCCGGACAAACTTGGCCGGGGCACGGTGTGGCATCAGGAGATATCACCGTGCATTCATCAGAATCATATTTTCCGCGTTAGATTGAGGCCGGACGCAAAGGTGTCTCCTCTTTATCTGAATTGGGTTGTCTCCTCGCGGTGGGGGAAGTCATATTTCTTGAAATCCGCAAAACAGACAACTGGCATCGCGTCTATCAACGCAACTCAACTGCGAAACTTTCCGGTGCCGGTCGCGCCTATCGGGGACCAGGAGGCGTTCGCGCGACGCATCGAGGCGATTGCACATATGACGAGGACTTACGAGTCCGAGGCTGCGCGACTCGATGGCCTCTTCTCCTCCCTTCAGTCCCGTGCCTTCAAGGGCGAGCTGTGGAAGGATGAACCCAAAGGTCAAGAGGGGGAGTAACTTTCGTGAGCAACTTCGAGTTCCTGCGGGCCGAGTGGCCGACCCTGTTCGCTGAGGCGATCCGGGCCGAGCGGGCGGGGGTGGCGGATCCGCGCGTGGCGTGTATCGCGGCTCGCAGGACTGTGGAGTTGACGGTGGGGTGGCTGTATGACGCCGATACCACCCTGAAGAAGCCGTATCACGATGATCTCGCGGGCAAGATCAACGAGCCGACCATGGTCACGCTCGTCGGCACCGATATGCGGGCCAAGTTGGACCTGATTCGCAAGGTCGGTAATGACGGGGTGCACGGGACCAAGCCGATCACCGACAAGACGTCCCTGCCGTTGCTGCGGGAACTGTTCCAGGTGATGTTCTGGTTGGCCCGCAACTACGCGACCGACCCGCTGAACGTGCCGCCGACGCACCTGGCGTTCAACGCCGACAAGGTGCCGCGTCCGCTCACCGCCGAGGATCGGCGCAAGAAGCAGGCCGAGGCGCAGGCGGTGCTCGCCGAGTACGACAAGCAGCGCGCCGAACTGGCCGCGCAGCGGGATGCGAACGCCGACCTCGAGGCCGAGCTCGCGCACTTGCGGGCGCAGGTGGCCGCGGCGAAGAAGGCCAATCAGGCCGTGCCGGACGAGCACGACTACACCGAGGAACAGACCCGCGAGTTCTACATCGACCGCCTGCTCGCCGAGGCCGGGTGGACGCTCACCCACGCCGACGACCGCGAGTACCCGGTCACCGGTCTGCCGAACAAGTCGGGCAAGGGTCGCGTCGACTATGTGCTCTGGGACGACGACGGCAAGCCGCTCGGCCTGGTCGAGGCGAAACGGTCGGCCAAGGATCCCGATCTGGCGGGCAAGGCACAGGCCCGCCAGTACGCCGACGCGCTGGAGAAGGCCACCGGTCAACGACCGATCATCTACTACACCAACGGTTTCGAAACCTGGGTCTGGGACGACGCGTTCTACCCGCCGCGCAAAGTCCACGGCTTCCACACCAAGGACGAACTGCGCCTGCTCGTGCAGCGCCGCGCCGGGCGCAGGCCGTTGGCGACCGAGACGATCAACGCGCAGATCGTCGAACGGGCCTATCAGACCAAGGCGATTCGCAAGATCGGCGAGTCGTTCGAGAAGCAGAACCGCCGCCAAGCGCTGCTCGTGATGGCCACCGGCACCGGCAAGACCCGCACCGCCATCGCGCTGGTCGACCTGCTCGCCAAGGCCGACTGGGTGAAGCGGGTGCTTTTCCTCGCCGACCGGCAAGCCCTGGTGAATCAGGCCGCGAACGCGTTCAAAGCGCACCTGCCCGGCCTGCCTCCGGTGAACCTGCTGACCGAGAAGAACGAGACGGGTCGGGTCTACGTCTGCACCTATCAGACGATGATGGGCCTCGCGCAGGAGTACGACGCGGCGGGGGTGAAGCGGTTCGGCCCCGGCCATTTCGACCTGGTGATCATCGACGAGGCGCACCGGTCGGTGTACCAGAAGTACGGCGCGCTGTTCACCTACTTCGATTCGCTGCTGGTCGGCCTCACCGCGACCCCGCGCGACGACATCGACCACAACACCTACCAGCTGTTCCACCTCGAAGACGGCATGCCGACCGACTACTACGACCTCGACGACGCGGTAGCCGAGAAGCACCTGGTGCCGCCCACGGTCATCGAGGTGCCGCTGCGCATCCCCACGCGCGGCATGCGCTACGACGAACTGTCCGAGGAGGAGAAGGAGAAGTGGGAGGACATCGACTGGTCCCCCGACGATGACGGCCCACCCACCGAAGTCGCCGCCGACGCCATCAACAAGTTCGTGTTCAACACCCCCACCATCGACAAGATGCTGCAGACGGTGATGGACTACGGCCTGAAGGTGCCCGGCGGTGAGCACATCGGCAAGACCATCGTTTTCGCGCGAAACACCAAGCACGCCAAGCTGATCGCCGAACGCTTCGACATCCTCTACCCGCACTGTCGCGGCAGCTTCGCCAGCATCATCACCAGCCACGCCGACAATGCGCAAAGCCTCATCGAGGACTTCGAAAAGCCGAACGCCGCACCGTATCTGGCGATCTCGGTGGATATGCTCGACACCGGCATCGATGTTCCGGCGGTAGTGAACCTGGTGTTCGCCAAGACGGTGCGATCCAAGACCAAGTTCTGGCAGATGCTCGGCCGTGGCACCCGACTGTGCAAGGACCTGTTCGGGCCGGGGCAGGACAAGACCGGGTTCGTGGTGTTCGACCTCGGCCGCAATGTCGAGCACTTCAACCAGAATCTGCCGACCATCGAAGGGCGGGCAACAGTCTCGGTGCGGGAGAAGGTGTTTCGTCAACGCGTCGCGTTGCTCGCCGCTCTCGACCAAGCCGCCGACCCGGGTGCGGCGCCGTCGGAAGTTCCCGAAGGCGAACCGCACAGCGTCGGTGATCTGCGCTGGCAGGTGGCGCACACGCTGCAACAGCAGGTCGCCGCGATGAATCGCGACAGCATCGAAGTGCGCGGGCACCTGCGCCTGGTCGAGGCATTCAGCGAGCCTGCCGCGTGGCAGCGGATCACCATCGACAAGCAGGCCGAGTTGGACGAGATCGCACCGCTGCCAACAGAACTCGTCGAAGGTGGCAACACGACACCGGCCAAGCGGTTCGACTACCTGCTGCTGCGGCTGCAATTGACGCACCTCACCGGCGAGCCGGGCTACCCCGAGCTGTGCGCGCAGGTGCGCGACGTCGCGAACGAACTGCTCAGCCCTGAGCTGCAGAACATTCCGGTGGTCATCGCGCAGCACGACTTCCTCACCGACATCTGCACCGACAGTTGGTGGGAAGACATCACCTTGCCGATGCTGGAATCCATTCGTCGGCGTCTACGCGGGCTCGTCGTCCACATCAAAGCCACCCCGCGCAACCCGATCTACACCGATTTCGAGGACGAACTCGGCGAACTTTCGCTCAAAGAGCTCACCGCGCTGGCCGGCCTTCGCGACAAGAAGCGGTTCAAAGCCAAGGCCCGCGCCTACCTCAACGACCATGCCGACCACGTCGCGGTGCAGAAGCTACGGCGCAACCGCCAGATCACCTCGATGGATGTGCAGTACTTCGAGGCCGTCTTCCTCGGCGAGGGCTTCGCCACCAGCGACGACATCGCGGAGGCGAAAGCCGCCAATGACGGCGAACTCGGCCTGTTCCTGCGATCGTTGACCGGTCTGGAGGAACAGGCAGCACGCGACGCCTTCGACGCATTCCAGTCCGGCCGCACCCTCACCGCCAATCAGCTCGATTTCCTCGACCTCCTGGTGAAGGTGATCGCCACGAACGGCATCGTCGAGGTCGGCTCCCTCTACGACCCACCGTTCAGCCAGCGCTACCCCCACGGCCCCGACGCCCTGTTCCCCAACTCAGCCGACCTGGACGAAATCGAGGCGATCCTCGGCCACCTACGCGCCACGGCCATCCCTGCCGACGCCCGCTCGGCGTAACCACCGCGAGGAACTCGACCGGCACCACCGAGGTGGCGACCTTCGGCTAGTTGTCGTAGGGCACGATACGAAATGCCTTGCTGCCGGGGGTGAGTGGTTCGATATTGCGGAAGTCGCGCTGGTCGAGCGTGAAGATGGTGTCGGTGTGGTATTTGTGCGCGAGTGCCACGCCGACCGCATCCGCGAGATCCAGCCGCAGACCTTCGTACTTGGCTCGGACCGACTGCGCAGTGGACAAATCGACATGTTTTATCTCAGCGAGGCGATAGTCGCCGTCGATCATCCGGCTCAGGAGCGCCTCGCTCGCCTGCATCGCGGCGACGAACCCGTGATTGCGCTGCATCAAATGGTCGAGTTCGGTGAGGACCAGCGGCGAGATCAACAGCGTCTCGTCCATGACAGCCCGCGCGGCTTCGTGCTCGGGCTGGTCGGCATCGAAGGCCGCGAGCAGACCGGAGGTATCGGCGACGATGATCATCGGCGGTTCGCGCGCTGCTGGATCTGCTGGTAGATCTCCTCGTCCATCTCCGCCGGCGTGAGCGGGCGTCCGCTGTGAAACAGCGGCAGCGGTGCCTTTTCTCTGGGTGCGGTGCGCTCCACGACGGCCGCGATTCCTCGCCGGATCAGCTCTGCCTTGCTGACTCCGGCTGAAGCCGCCGCCGCATCGAGCTTGATATCGAGCTCGTCGGGGAGGTAGACCGTAGTCTTCTTCATGAACGTAGGGTACCACCCGTATCGCTTCGCGATCGGTCGGCGAACGCTCCGCACTGCGGAATTGTCACCCAAAGCGAATCCCGAAACGGGTACCATTGTGGGATGAGTACCCAGATTTCCGTCCGTCTGTCCGACGAAACCGTCAATTACCTGGACAGCACCGTGTCCAGCGGTGCCGCCCCGAGTAGAGCCGTCATCATCGAACGTGCGTTGGAGCGCGACCGGCTGCGTCGCCAGGCCGAGGCCGATGCCGCGATCCTCGCCACCGCGGCACCCGATGCCGACATGGACGAACTCGCCACCTACGCTGTGGTCACCCCCATGGATGATCTCGCGTGAGGCCGATTCACCTGGCGAAACTTGACAAGACACGCCCGGTGCTCGTGCTCACCCGTGAAGCGGTCCGCCCCTACCTGACACGCGTCACCGTGGCACCTATCACGAGTACGATCCGGGGCCTGTCCACCGAGTTGGAGGTCGGACCGAGGCATGGCCTCGATCATGCGTGCGTGGTGTCGTGCGACAACATCACCACTATCCCGACCGCCACCCTCGGCCGGATCATCGGCTACCTCCCCACCGACGCCGAACCCGACCTCACCGCGGCGATCCGCGCCGCCTTCGAACTGATCTGAACTGATCGTCAGCTCGCTCCGCGTCGCTCGGCCGACGCCCGAACGAGCCGCTGTCCTAACGAATCCGCAGGTCTGTTTCCGCGTCGAAGAAGAAGACCTCCTCGACCTTAGGACGCAGGTGGAGGGTTTCGCCGAGGGTGGTCTGGAAGCGGCGGTCCACGCGCACCACGATTTTGCCGGAGCGGGTGGACCAGTCGGTGCCTGCGCCGTGGGTGTAGACGAAGGATTCGGCGCCGAGTTCCTCGAGGAGTTCGGCGACGACGGTGATGCCGGTGGGGTCGGTGGTGACTTCCCAGGATTCGGGGCGGATGCCGAGGACGACACGCGCACCGGAGATGCTGCGGGGCACGGGAATTCGGAGTCCATCGAGAACAGCTGAGCCGTCGACCACGGGGGCTTCGAGCAGGTTCATGCCGGGTGAGCCGATGAAGCCTGCCACGAAGGTGTTCAGTGGGTTGTCGTAAAGCTCACGGGGAGAGGCGATCTGCTGCAACGTGCCGTCGCGGAGGACTGCGACGCGGTGGCCCATTGTCATCGCCTCGACCTGGTCGTGGGTGACGTAAACGGTGGTGGTACCGAGGCGCTGCTGTAGGGCGGCGATCTGCGAGCGGGTCGAAACGCGCAGCTTCGCATCGAGATTGGACAGCGGCTCGTCCATGCAGAACACCTGGGGACGCCGCACGATGGCGCGCCCCATGGCCACACGCTGACGCTGACCACCGGAGAGCTTGGCCGGCTTGCGGTCGAGCAGCGGCTCGAGTTCGAGCATGGCGGCGGCTTCCTTCACGCGAACCAGCGTGTCGGACTTCGACATTCCCGCGTTGCGCAGCGCGAACCCCATGTTCTCGGCGACCGTCATGTTCGGATAGAGCGCGTAGCTCTGGAACACCATCGCCACATCGCGCGCCCGCGGCGGCAGCCCGGTCACATCGCGCGAACCGATCCGGATCGTGCCCGACTCGACGGCTTCCAGCCCGGCCAGCATCCGCAGGCTGGTCGACTTGCCGCAGCCGGAAGGCCCGACCAGCACGAGGAATTCACCGTCGGCGATGTCGAGGTCGAGTGCGTCGACGGCGGGGGCGTCGGCGCCGGGATAGCGGTGGGTCACACCGTCGAACTGCACTGTCGCCATGGGAAATTACTCCTGAGGAAAGACGAACGGGCCGGTGGCGCGACACCACCGGCCCGCGAGGGAACTACTTGGGCAGCTTGGGTGTGATCTGCCGGTCGATGATCGCCTGGATGTCGGCGGCGACCTTCGCGAGTACCGTTGCCGGATCGGCGTTCTGGAGGCCGATCTGCTCGTAGCCGGTACCGATGATCTGGTCGGCGCCGGGCACGAACACCCGGGCGTAGTCCTGCGACTTCGCGACCGAGAGCTGGTCGATGGCGACCTTGGAGTTCGGGTTCTTCGCCAGGAAGTCGATCTCGGAAGGGTCGGTCACGGCCGACTTGCGTACCGGCATGTAGCCCGTGTTCTGGGTGAAGTACGCCGTGTTGGTGGCGTTGGTGATGAACTCGATGAACTTGAGCGCGTTCACCTTTCGCGCGTCCGAGATCCGCGCGGGAACCGCAAGGCCGGCGCCGCCGGTGGTGACGCCGGGACCGTTCGGGTGCGGCAGGAAGGCGGTGCCGAGCTCGAACTTGCCGGTGGAGTTCTTGAGGATGCCCTTGAGGTCGCCGGTGGAGGCGATGGTGGAGGCAGCCACGCCGGTGCCGAAGTCGACCGCGATCTGCGGGCGGATGGCGGCGTACTTCTTCACGTTGATGGATTCGCGCAGGTAGTTGGCCGCGGCGATCGAACCCGGGTCGGTGAACTTCAGCTTCCACTGGTCGGAGTAGGCGCCGCCGAAGGTCCAGTTCGGGCCCTGGAAGGTCCAGCCCAGGTAGTTCTTGGCGTCACCCCAAGCGTGGGCGAACTTGTCGCCGCCGACCACGGACTGGATCTTGGGACCCCACTCGTCGAATTCCTGCCAGGAGTTCGGGCCGCGGTCCGGCAGACCGGCCTTCGCCCAGACGTCCTTGTTGTAGTAGAACAGCGGCGTCGAGCGGGCATATGGCAGCGCGTAGTGCTTGCCGTCGAACAGGTAGTCGGCGGCGAGCGAGTCGACGTAGTCGTCGAGCTTCACCCCGGCGGCACCGAAGTGTCCGTCGAGGGGTTCGATCGCCTTGCTCAGCGCGTAGTTGAACCACCAGACATCCGACAGCACAACGACATCGGGCAGTTCACCACCGGTCAGCGCGGCATTGAACTTCTGCGCCACCTCCTCGTAGTTCTTGCCCGCGTCGACCAGGTTCACCTTCAGTTCGGGGTGTTTCGCCTGGAAGCGGTTGATCAGCTCCAGTTCCAGCTCCTTGGAGGTGCCGGGGTGGTTGGACCAGAAGGTGATGGTGTCGGCGTCACCGGAATCACCGGATCCGCCGCCGGTGCCCGCGCAGGCGGTGAGCGCCAAAGCTGCTGCGGCACCACCGGATAGGCCGAGGAAGCCGCGACGACTCAGCGCCGGGAATCGTGAAGTGGACACGTGGAGCTCCTGTTCGAGAAATCAGCCCTTGACCGCACCGGAGGTGAGGCCCTTGATCATGTGACGTTGCAGGGCGAGGAAGACGATGAGGATCGGCAGCATGGTGAGTACGGTGCCCGCCATCACCGGCCCCCAGTTGGTGACGCTGGGGTTCTCGGTGTTCTGCAGCAGGGTCAGGCCCACCGGCAGCGTGGCGACCTCGGCGGAATCGGCCATCAGGAACGGCCAGAGGTACTCGTTCCACTCGTTGACCAGCGTCACCACCGCGAACGCCACCATCGTCGGCCCCGACATGGGCAGCACCACGCGGGTGAGCAGCCGCCACCAGTTCGCGCCGTCCATCCGGGCGGCCTCGATCACCTCGGCGGGCAGCGACAGGAAGTGGTTGCGCATGAGGAAGGTGCCGAAGGCGACGCCGCAGAGCGGAATGATGATGCCCTGGAAGGTGTTTCGCCAGCCGAGCTGGGCGATGAACGCGTAGTTGGAGATCACGGTGATCTGGTTGGGCACCATCAACGCCGCGATGATCACCAGGAACACGATGTTCTTGCCGGGGAACCGCAGGAACACCAGCCCGTACGCGCTGAACACCCCGAGCGCGAACTTCACCGCCGAGACGATGCCGGTGACGATGATCGAGTTCCGCAGGAAGGTCCAGAACGGCACCGTGGTGGTGGCGTGGCTGTAGTTCTCCGGATGCCAGCTCGACGGCCAGTAGACCGCGGGCTGGGTGTAGATCTCGGAGCGGTCCTTGAGCGAGGTGATCAGCATCCAGAACAGCGGGACCCCGACGATGATCAGCACGCACACCATCGCCGCGTAGCCGAGCAGGGTCACCGCGCGTTCGCGGCGCTGGTACGAAAGGGTCTGTGGGCCTACATGTTTCATCGTTCGCCTCGGTCCATCACGCGCACCTGGATCAACGTGACCACCAGCAGCACCACGAACATGATCGTGGCCACGGTGGCGCCGTAGCCGGCCCGGAAGTTGCGGAACGACTCCTCGTACACCTGGAACACCATCGTGGTGGTGCCGTTGCCGAGCGGTCCGCCGCGCGTCATCACATTGATGATGTCGAAGACCTGCAGCGAGTTGAGCAACACCGTGATCGACAGGAAGAAGGTGGTCGGACGCAGCTGCGGCAGAAGGACTTTCGTGAATCGGGTCCAGCTGCTCGCGCCGTCCATTTCGGCCGCTTCGAGCAATTCGGCTCGCACGCCCTGCAGCGCGGCCAGATAGATCACGAAGGCGTAGCCGAGGTTCTTCCAGATGTAAGTGAGTGTCACCATGAACAGGGCCCATTCCGGGTCCTGATAGAAATCGGGCACATTGTCGACGCCGAGCCGGTGCAGAACGTCTTGTACCAGACCGAAACTCGGATCGAAGACGAATTGGAAAGCCACCCCGATCGCCGCGCCCGAAATCACGAACGGCGCGAAAATCGCGGAGCGAACAACATTGCGCCCGAACAGTTTTCGGTCGAGCAACATCGCCAGCGCGAGGCCGAGCGCCATACTCACCACGACGGCCGCCACGGTGAAGATCACCGTATTGCTGACGACCTTCCATGAGTCGTCGCGCTGCCACCATTCGATGTAGTTGTCGAAACCCACCGAATTCGCCACTGGCTCAGCGATGTTCCAGTCGGTGAACGACAGCCGGATGTTGTCGGCAAGCGGCCGGTAAACGAACAGGGTGAGCAGCGCCAGGTTCGGCACCACGAGCACTACGAACAGCGCGTAATCCTGCCACGGACGGCTTCTCCCGGGGAGTACCCGCTCTGGACTCTTTCGCACCGCGGCAGCTTTACGGTGCACGGCGAACTGTTGGTTAACCCAGCCCGCCGACTTTCTGAACATCGGGCACACACTGGCGAGTACAGCAAAAAACCGAACAATACGAACAGAAATGATCGTATTGTTCGGCTTTTGTTCAGGCGTTTAGTTCCAGTCGCCCAGGCCGTCGCCGGAGCTGAGGGTGCCACCCTGTGTACCGGTGACGATCACGGCGTCACCACGACGGGTGTTCTCCAGGAACCACTTGCCGTCCTCGGTGCTCACATTGAGGCAGCCGTGGCTGGCATTGGAGTAGCCCTGCTGGCCGACCGACCACGGGGCCGCGTGCAGGAAGATGCCGCTGTTGGACAGCCGGGTCGCGTATTCGACCTCGAGCTTGTAGCCCTCGGGATCGGTGACCGGGACGCCGTAGGTGGAGGAGTCCATCGTCATCTTCTCGAGCCGCTCGCCCACGATGTAGGTGCCGTTGGGGGTCTCGTAGCCGGGCTTGCCGAGCGAGGTCGGCATTTCCCGGACGACCTCACCGTTGCGGGTCACGACGATCATCTTGGTGGCGTCGTCGACGGTGGCGACCAGCGCGTCACCGATGTGGAACGAACTGGTGGTGCCGCCGGCGACCACGGTCACGTCGGTGTTGGCAGGCCAGAACTCGGTGGGCTTCCAGCGGACCTGCTTGCTCGAGGTCCAGTAGAAGTGGCCCGGCGCGTTCGTGCTCGAGGTGACCTTGATGGCCCGCTCGGCGGCCGCGCGGTCCTCGACCGGCTCCTTGAAGGTGATCGCGATCGGCTGCGCGACGCCGACGGTCTCGCCGTCGGCGATGTTGATGTTCGGCGGCGCGAAGGGCGCCTGCTGCGCGGGCTCGTTCACCGCGGGCTGGCTGGAACCGCCGCCGACGAACGGCAGCTGCGGCTGCGCCTGCGCGGTGCCTGCCAGCAACGCACCGGTCGCCGCGATCGCCGCCGACAGCAGCAGACCCCGGCGGAGCCAGTGCGATTGCCGCATATTTGCTTCGTGGTGCATAGGTTTCTCGTCCATTCCATCTCTCGCTCCCCGCCTGTGGGCGGTGCGAGATCTACTCAGTGACGCGTGCTCATTTACGCTTGTCTTCTCTGCACGCAGAGGCCGCGACGGGTCTCTGCGAGGTAACGATTCCCCGACCCTGACCCTCCATTACTACCCGCACCCACCGACAAGGTGCCAGCCACGTTGCGCGGTGATAACAGCTCCGCAACTCTGTGCAGTGGGTCACATAACGCCCTGTGATTCTTCGGCTTTCGTCAAACGCCGCGCTCACAGCGGCGAGTCGATGACGGTGCGCGCGAGCAGGCGGGAAGCACATCGGTGTGAGTCTCAAACCTCTGGTGAGGCAGATCACCCGGTGCGTGTGAAGTGGATCGCTCGATCCGGCGCGGTCGCGAGATTGCGCGGCACGGTGCGCGGTCGCCGGCCGAGTGCCAGCGCGGGGTCGAGGGTCAACCGGACCTCGGTCAGCAGGGTCGCCAGCACGATCCGCAGCTCGTAATCGGCCAGCGTCGCCCCGATGCAGCGCCGGTGCCCGCCGCCGAACGGCGCGAACTCGAACGGGGTGACCTTGCGCTCGAGGAAGCGGTCCGGATGGAACAACTGCGGCGCGGGCCAGGTCGACGGCTGGCTGTGCAGCACGCCCACGGCAAGACCGATGGTGTCGCCCGCCGCCACGTCGACCCCGCGCCAGCGCAAGGGCTCGGTCACGGTGCGCAACACGATCGGCACCGGTGGATGCAGGCGCAGGGTTTCCTGGCAGACGGCGTCGAGCAGCGGCAGACGCGCCTGCTCGGCGGGGTCGTCGCCCGCGGTGGGGAGTTCGGCGAGTAATCGGGTGAGCAGGCCGGGTTCGCGGTGCAGGTGGTAGAGCGCCCAGGTGAGGGTGGTCGCGGTGGTTTCGTGACCCGCGACGAGCAGGGTGCGCAGTTGTTCGCACAGTTCGGTGTCGGTGAGGGCGGAGCCGTCGTCGTAGCGGGTGGCCAGCAGCAGGTCGAGCAGGTCGCCGTCGGCCGGGCCGGTGCGGCGGCGTTCGGCGATGTCGGCCATGAGCAGATTGTCGAGCCGTTCGCGCGCTGCGGTGAATCGCGCCCACGGACCGAAACCGCCTGCGCCCCGGCGCAATACGGGTGCCACCATGAGCGGGGTGGTGAACGCGGCGAGGAAATCCCCGACGACATCGCCGTATTCGGCTTCACGATCGAGATCGGAGCCGAAGATCGCGGCGAGAATGACCCGCTGGGTGATGGTGCGCGCGGCGGCGAGCGAATCGATCCTGGTACCCAGTTGCCAGGGACCGGCTGTGCCACTGTGGATCTCGTGCAGGGTGGCATCGCGAATCACCTTGCCCAACAGGCGAACCCGCGCGGCGTGCAGCGCGGGCGCCACCATCGCGCGATCGGTTCGATGCCTGGTCCCGGAACTGAGGATCAGCGACGCGGCCCCGACCATCGGCTCGATCGGATTGGGCCGCGGCGGCTCGAGCAACGCCACCGGCGCACGGAACAGCTCACGCGCCCCCTCGGCCGTTCCGGTGAACAACACCGACGGAAAGCCGGGGAATCCGACCGCGAACGGATCACTGCGCGCGGCCCGTCGTCGCAGGTAGCCCTCGAAATCCCGACCCGCGGCCAGCCCGTGCAGCAACGACCAGCGTGGGGTGGTGGGCGCAGGGTTCATATCCACTACTACGGACCGCGGCCGTGAACGGTTCACGACCGTAGCGATCGCACAGTCCCCTGTGCCATCGCCGCCAGCTTGGCAAGGCGGGCGTCGCCGAGGGCCGTCACCGCACCGCCGAGGCGATTGGTGACGAACGCGATCGACATACCGAGATCGGGATCGGCGTAGGCGCCCGAACCGCCGACGCCGTAGTGGCCGAACGCATTTCGTGGCTGCTGCTTGGTCATCAGGACCGGCCGGTGGTAGCCGAGGGTGAAGCGCAACGGCAAGCCGAGGACGTAATCGCGGCTGCTGGTCTGCTGGGTGCGGTTGATCGCCTCGATCGTCTCCGGGCGCAGGAACCGCACGTCGCCGACCTGGCCGTCGTTGGCGAGCGCCCCGTACATCCTGGCCAGCGCGCGGGCCGAGAACACGCCGTTCCAGCCGGGCATCACCGCATCGTGCACCCGCGGATCGCGGACCAGCTCGTCGAAACTCTCCGGCATCCCCGCCTCGGCCAGCCCGCGCGCGGGCCGCACCCACGACAGCACCGACGACGCGGTGTTCCAGCGGATGCCCGGCGGCGCCAGATGCGGGAAGATCTTCGCGATCCGATGCCGCTCACCCGGCGGAACCTGGAACCAGAACTCGTCGATTCCCAAGGGCCGCGCCACTTCTCGGCGCAACACCTCGGTGAACGGATCGCCGGTCACCCGCTGCACGATCTCGGCGACCAGCCAGCCGAAGGTGATCGCGTGATAGCCCGAACTACGGATGCGGCGCGGGTCGGCGGGGCTCTCGGCGAGCGCGGTCACCACCGCCTCGTAGTCGAGAATGCCCTCGCGACCCGGCACAAGGCCGCGCACCCGGTGCAGGCCCGCGCGATGGGACAGCACGTCACGCACGGTGATGTCGTCCTTGCCGTGCGCGCCGAACTCCGGCCAGTACCCGGCCACCGGCGTGTCGTAATCGATCAGCCCCTGTTCGGCCACCCGGTGCAGCACGGTGGCGGCGACACCCTTGCCGGTGGAGAAGGTGAGCGCGATGTTCTCGCCGGTCCAGCGCTGATCCTTGGCCGCCCAACCCGCCCAGATATCGACGACAGGGACGCCGTGCAGGTATATGGCCAGCGCACCGCCACCGCGACTCGGCTGGGTGAACATGCCGAAGAAGTGATCGGCGAGCCGGATGAAACGCGGATCGACCACCATCTGCCGTGGCGCCGCGAAATCGTCGGCCGGAGCTTCCAACATCGCCGATACCTCCTGATACACGATCGAGGGGGAACCCGAGGGTAGCGCAGTAACAAACCCGCCGGGCTGGAGTCGACGGAGGTGCCTCGAGTGGTGTATTCACAATAGGTGTTTGCAGATTTGCGGATCGGTCGACTCGTCGGCGCGATCGCCATCACCGTCACCGCGTTCGTTTCGACCGGTTGCGGTGGCACCATCGACGGCTACGCCCAGCCGGCGATCGACGTCGTCCCCGCGACCAGCAGCGCGACGCCGACCACCAAGCCGGGCAAGTCGACGGGCAAACCCACCACCAGCAGGCCCGCGCCGACCTCCAGCAAGGGCGGCAAAACCGACTTCCAGGCCAATATCGGTGACTGCGTCGCGCTCGGCGGCACCGTCGACGACGCGACCATCGAGAAGGCCGCGTGCGGCAGCCGCTCGTCGAACTACAAGGTCATCGGCAAGGCCAAGACCAGCAGCGGCTGTGTGAGCGACCGCGACAACTTCTACGCCGAGACACTCAACGGCATCGAGACCGGCGCGCTGTGCCTCGACATCGACTGGGTCGTCGGCGGCTGCATGGACACCGGCGGCTCCGATCCCAAGCGCATCGACTGCGGCGAGGGCGGCACCGAACCGGTCCGGGTGATCACCATCAACAAGAGCTCCACCAGCGTCGACGACTGCCCCGACACCGCCGACTCCGGCTTCAAGTACGAACAGCGCCGCGTGGTCGTCTGCGTGGAGAGCCTGTAAACGAACAGCGGGCCGCGTGGACATCCACGCGACCCGCTCGACATCGAAGATGTATCGACTAGATCGGGTGGAAACCCGCGCCGACGCCGTTGCGGGCGTTGATGTCGTCCATGATCGAGTTCATGTTCGTCCCGACCTCGGGCCCGAAGCAGGCCACCGCCAGGTAGGCGTTCACCATGCCGACCAGCGTCGACCCGACCACGACCGGCGCGCCGGAATCGCCCTCGACCACGCACATCTGCGACCAGGTCTCGGTATTGGTCTGGAACACATCGCCCCAGGTGATGCCGCAGGTGTTGCCGGTGGTGCGGCCTTCCTTGCAGACGATCGTCGGGAACTGCGCTGGCCCGCCGACGCCGGTGATGCTCACGTTGCCGATCCGGTTGACCGGGATGATCCGGCCCGGCGTGAACTCGATGACCGCGTAGTCGAGTTCGTGATTGCTGTACGCGAAACGGCCGATCTCGCCGTAGCCGCGATCCACCTCCGCGCTGACCGTGGCGCCCGCGTCGCCGCAGTGGCCCGCGGTGAGACCGACCAGCCTGCCCGCTCCGTCGTGGCCGACGGTGGTGACGGTGCACTCGAACGCGTTGTCGATCACGATGCCGGAGCCGCCGCCGATCACCGGGGGGCCTGCTTGCGCGGTGGCCGCGCCGGTGCCGAGCAGAGCTGCACCGAGCGCGACAGCGAAGGCGGCTCCGGCCGCCTTGGCGAGTTTGCTGAACATGTCCCTCCAGATGTCGGAAGTTCGCACGATATCAATACGGTCTGTCTATCGTGCCTGTATTCGGTCCCGGGCGCGCCCCCGGACCGGTGCGTTTGCTGCGGCGCCGGCCGAACTCTCGCCCGTGCCGGTCATAGCGATTCTCTATTGAAATGAACTCGCGGCGCGTCGTTCGTGTTACTCGCGTGATCTGTTCGGATAATTCAGCGAGGACTTCGTTATGAATGACAAACTTCCGCAATATTTCTTTACCGCGACCGCCGGTACTGGGAAACCATGTGGGAAAAGACCTTCGCGCGTAATCCTCGGACCATCGGAATTACGGGCTGTAGGGTCCGGCGTGGCAGGACTCATAGCCGATCAATCCAGTGACCTCTATCTATGACAGCGCTCACATGTCGGTGGTGTGTTCTGCGCTACTCCGTAGTAAGGTGCGTCAAGCAAACAAGTCGCCGGGGCGTTGAGGGCCCGGCGTCGAGAGGGGTAATGCAGTGCAGTCGACCGAGAGTCCGCCCACACGTTCACGAGTCAGCGAGGCTGCCAACTGGACGAAGGGCCTTTGGGACGACCACCCGAAGAAGTCGCTGGAGACCTTCGGACGACAGATCACGATGGGTATCGAAGCGATCACGGAGTTGATCGTCGCGATCTTCCGCCGGCGCTTCCCCTTCGACGAATTCGTTCGTCAGTGCGCGTTCATGTCCAACGTCGCCGCCGCTCCGACGCTGCTCGTCGCCATCCCGATCGCGGTCATCGTCTCGATCCAGGTCGGCGCGGTCGCCGGACAAGTCGGCGCCACCTCGTTCATCGGCGCCGCCAACGGGCTCGGCATCATCCAGCAGGGCGCGCCGCTGGTCACCTCGATCATGATCGCGGGCGCGGTCGGTTCGGCCGTCTGCGCCGACCTCGGCTCGCGCACGATCCGAGAAGAGATCGACGCGATGAAGGTGATGGGCGTCGATCCGCTGCGCAGGCTGGTCGCCCCCCGGCTCGGTGCCGCGATGATCGTCAGTGTGCTGCTGTGCGGCTTCGTGGTCTTCGTCGGCTTCATCACCGGCTACATGTTCAACATCTTCGCCCAGGCGGGTACCCCCGGCTCCTACATGAGCACCTTCGCCTCGTTCGCGGTCACTCGTGACCTCGGAGTGGCGCTGCTCAAGTCGCTGATCTTCGGTCTGATCGCCGCGATCATCGCCTGCGACTGCGGTCTGAACGCTCGCGGCGGCCCCGGCGGCGTCGCCAACGCGGTGAACTCCGCGGTGGTCAGTTCCATGGTGATGTTGCTCGGCGTCAACCTGGCGATCACCCAGATCTACTCCGCAGTCTTTCCCCCACAGGTGGTCTGAGCCATGTCATCTACATACACACCGCCGCTGCTGCGGCCGATTCGTGTCCTGAAGAAAGCGGGCTCCGCGCCCGGCGGCATGCTCGCGCGCCTGGGTCACCAGGTTTTCTTCTTCCTTCGTTCGGTGGGCTCGATCCCGCTGGCGTTCAAGCAGTACCCGAAGGAGATCTGGCGTCTGCTCTCCGACGTCACCTGGGGTAACGGCAACATCGTCGTCGGTGGTGGCACCATCGGCGTCATCCTGATCATCAGTGCCTTCGGTGGCATGACGGTCGCCATCCAGGGCTACACCTCGCTGAACCTGCTCGGTCTGAGCCCGATCACCGGCGCGATCTCGGCCTTCGCCACCACCCGCGAGCTCGGCCCGCTGCTGGCGGCACTGGCCTTCGCGGCCCAGGCGGGCTGTCGATTCACCGCACAGCTCGGCGCGATGCGCATCTCCGAGGAGATCGACGCGCTCGAATCGGTCGCCATCCGTCCGCTGCCCTACCTGGTCAGCACCCGGATGATGGCCGCGGTCATGGCGATCGTGCCGCTGTACTGCCTCGGCCTGGCGATGGCCTACCTGTCCTGCGCGTTCACCGTCGGCCTGATCGGCGGTACCGCATCGGGTACCTACTCGCACTACTTCTACCAATTCCTGGTCCCGACCGACGTGCTGTACTCGCTGCTCAAGGCAGTCGTGTTCGTCATGATCACCACGTTCATCCAGTGCTACTACGGATTCTTCGCCTCGGGTGGACCCGAGGGCGTCGGTGTGGCCGCGGGCCGCGCGATCAAGATGTGCATCATCCTGGTCGTCTTCGCTGACCTGTTCATGACATTGGCGATCTGGGGCCTCAACCCCGGTATCAGGATTTCGGGGTAAGGCGCGATGATCATCGATCCGAGTGGGCGTGGGCCCACCATGAAACAGCTCTACATCGCCGGCGCGGCGGGCGTGATCGTGTTCGCCGTGATTCTGGCGTTCCTGATGGCCCGCTACGAAGGCTATTTCATCCCGAAGACCCAGGTGGTCGCCAAGCTCGGCACCACCGGCGACGGCCTGCCATCGGAAGCGGACGTGAAGTTCCGCGGCATGCTGGTCGGCACGGTCGACGGTGTCGACGTGCAGCAGCAGGGCGCGGTCCAGAACGTGCGGATCAACCTCACCCCCGAGTTCGCCGACGGCATTCCGGCCAACGTCACCGCACGCGTCGTGCCGAGCAACCTGTTCGCCGTGACCTCGGTGGAGTTGGTCTACAACGGCGCCGACGGCAACCACCTGAAGGAAGGCTCGGTCATCGAGGAGGACCGCAGCAAGGGCACGATCGCGCTGCAGGACACGCTCACCTCGGTGCGCGACATCCTCGACGAGATCGACCCGGTGCAGTTCGGTCGCGTCCTCGGCACCCTCACCCAGGCACTCGACGGCACCGGCCGCGTGCCGGGTTCGACGATCCAGCGGCTCGACCAGTGGGTCACCGAAGTCTCCGAGGCGGGCCCGAACCTGAACGGGATCCTGAACAACTTCTCCACCGCGGCGCACGCGCTCAACGAGTCGGCGCCCGAACTGCTCGACGTCCTCGGCAAGTCGGTGCAGACCTCCAACACCATCGCCGCCAACCGGCAGGGTCTGATCGACGTGATCGCCGGGACCTCGGCCACCAGCGCCCGCCTCGACGACCTGTTCATGCTCAACGGTGACGCGGGCAAGCAGATCACCACCGACGGTGCGATCGCCTTCGGCGCGCTGGCCTACGACCCGGTGGGTGTCAGCAAGTCGGTCAACGAGATGGCCACCGCGGTCGCGGCGCTGAACACGACGTTCACCTGGGGACCGAAGCGCCAGCAGGTGTGGAACGCGGGCCTCACGCTCGGCACGCCCTACATCCCCTACACCGCCGCCGACTGCCCGCGCTACGGCGAGATGGCAGGCCCGAACTGCGCCACGGCGCCCACCGAGCCGATCCTGCCCGAGCTGCCCGAGAACCTCCGCCCCCGGGCGTTGGATTCGGCCGCCGGTCTCGCACCGCTGGTGTCGATTCCGGGCCTGAATATCCCAGGCCTCACGCTGCCCGGCTTCACCCCGACCGCCGAACCGGCGCAGCCGGGCCCCATCGCGGGCCTGCCCTCGATCCCGGGCCTGCCCGCGATCCCCGGGCTGACCGCGCCGGCGTCGGCGACCGGACCGGCCGCCGCCACCAAGCCGGCAGCCGCCGCGCCCGCCGCAACCACGCCGAACGCCAAGCCGATCTCCTACACCGGTAATGCCGCGATCGCGGCCATGCTCGGCCGCCAGCCGACCGTGGCCGAGTACCTGGTATTCGGCCCGATCACCAAGGATTCGACGTTGACAGTGACCGAAGACAAGGTCGATCGATGAGCATCAGGAAACCGCTGATCGGGTTCAGCATCTTCGCGCTGGTATCGATCCTGGTGACGGTGGTCGTGTGGAACACCCTCGCCCGCACCGTCCCCGGCGATACCCGCAAGTACACCGCCATCTTCACCGATGTGCTCGGCTTGCGATCGGGCGATGACGTCAGGATGGCGGGTGTGCGCGTCGGCAAAATCGAGAAGATCGAGCTCGACGACAGCAACAACGCCAAGGTGTCGTTGATCGTGCAGTCCGACCAAAACGTCTACGGCAACACCAAAGCGCTTGTCCGCTACCAGAACCTGATCGGCCAGCGCTATGTGGCGCTGGAGCCGGGCAAGGACGGTAATACCGAGCAGCTGCGGTCGGGAGCGACCATCCCACTGACGAACACCGAGCCCTCCTTCGATGTCTCGGCCCTGCTCAACGGTTTCCAGCCGATGTTCCAGGCGCTCGAGCCCGCACAGGTCAACGCCATGTCGGAGAGTCTGATCCAGGCACTCCAGGGCGACGGAGTCTCGTTGTCGGCGTTCATCATCCAGGCCGCGCAGCTGGCCACCGACTTCCAGCGGCGCGACGGGATCCTCTCGGAGGTGATCGTCAACCTGTCCGCGGTGATGACCGGCCTCGCCAAGCGTGGTGATCAGCTGGAAACCCTGGTCACCCAGACCAGGGCGCTGATCGGCGGGCTGTACTCGCAGGGTCAGTCGCTGCAGAACTCGGTGCAGACGCTCGCGACCAACACCTCCTCGGTGGTCGACCTGCTCGCGGCGATGCAGCCGAAGCTGATCGAGACCCAGAACGCGACGGTCTCGGCGACGAGCCTGCTCATCGCCAACGGTGACCGGCTCGACCGCGCTGCGATCGACCTGCCCGCGGTGGCAGCGGGCTTCGGCCGGGTCACCTCGGAGGGCGCGTACGCCAATTCAGGGTTCTGTCGGATGGATCTCTCGCTCTACGGAGTGCTCTTCCCTCGCGGCATTTTCAGTCAGATCGGCGGAAACAAGCAGTCGGCGGTGTGCAGATAATGGTCAATAAACTTCGACAGCGGTTCAATGGCAACCGAAACTTCTGGCTCGGCGTCGTCGGCGCCGCGCTGGCCGCGGTGCTGGTCGCGGTGGCGAGTATCTTCACCGTTCTCGGCATCGGCAAGCAGTCGATCGAGGCCGAGTTCAAGCAGGCCGCCGGCATCAAATCCGGTGACCGGGTAGCGGTCTCGGGCGTCGGTGTCGGCACGGTGAGCGGTGCGCGCATCGACGGCGACAAGGTCGTCCTCGAGATGAACATCGACGGCGACGTCGACCTCAAGAAGAACGCGCACGCCACCATCAAGATGGCGACGCTGCTCGGTGCTCGCTACGTCGAGCTCGACCCCGGCGACGGTGAGGACCTGAAGGGCGACCGCATCGCGATCGCGAACACGACGGTCCCCTACGACCTCGCCGACGTCATCCAGCGCGGTACCCCGGAGTTCCAGCAGCTCGACACCAAGCAGCTCGCGGCGTCGCTGAACGCGGTGAACTCGCAGCTGAGCGGTTCGCCCGAACTCGTCGCCCAGGCGCTCGACAGCGTCGGCGCGGTGTCGAAGGTGATCGAACGCCGTCGTGGCGAGGTCGATCAGCTGCTCAAGGATCTCAGCCAGGTCACCACGATCCTCGGCGAGAACCGCAACAGCGTACTGCTGGTGATCACCCAGGGTGAGGCCATCGCCAGCCGGGTGATGCAGCGTCAGGAGCTGCTGCGTCAGCTGCTCGACGGTGTCGCCTCGCTGACCCGTCAGCTGCACGAGCTCGGCCTCGACGACAACAACCAGCTCTCGCAGACGATCGACAATCTGAAGACGATGTCGGAAGGCCTGCAGAAGAACAAGGAAAACCTCGACATCCTGTTGTCGGTCGGCGCCCCGACCGCGCGCTACCTCGGCAACGCGACCGGTGACGGTCCGTACGCGAACCTGGCGCTGCCGTGGCTGTTCCCCGACAACTGGCTGTGTGCCGTGAACCTCGTTGAAGGATGCCAATGAACGCGAGAATCCGTACGCGCGTAGCGCGATCGATCGTCGCGGGTGCCGCAGTGCTCGCATTGGGCAGCTGCTCGCTGCCGGGGCCGTTCAGTTCGCAGACCAAGATCACCGCCGACTTCCTCAGCGCGGCGGGCATGTACGAGGGCAACGATGTGATGGTCCTCGGCATCAAGGTCGGCACGGTCGACAAGATCGTGCCGAAGGGTCTGTACTCCGAGGTGCACATGACCGTCGACGCCGGGGTCGAGGTGCCGTCGAATGTCGAGGCGGCCATCATCTCGCCGTCGGTCGTCACCGATCGCCACATCGAGCTGACCCCGCCCTTCACCGGTGGCGACACGCTGAAGTCGGGTAGCCATCTGCCCGAACAGCGCACCCACACCCCGATCGAGCTCGAGAAGATGATCGAGACGATCGACAACTTCGCCAAGGCACTCGGTCCCGAGCCGGGCCAGGAGGGCCTCGGTCCGCTGTCGGGCCGCGCGCTCTACCCGATTCTCAACGGCAACGGCGAGAAGATCCGCGACACCCTCGGTGCGCTCTCGGTGGCGCTGAAGGTCGGTACCGACAACAAGGACGCGATCGCCAACATCATCATCCAGCTCAACGAGCTGACCACGATGCTGGCCGAGAACGACCAGTCGGTGCGCGATTTCAGCAACCAGGTCACCCAGATGACCGGGATGCTCAACGAGCAGGCCCCCGGCCTGCAGGCCACCCTCGACAACCTCAACGCGGTGCTGGCGAACACGTCGACCACGTTGGGCAACAAGAGTTCCGACCTGGCGGTGACGCTGTCGGGTCTCACCAACGTGACCCAGCAGCTGCGGTCGAACTCGCGCAGCCTCACCGAGATCGTCGACGTGCTGCCGATGACGATGCAGAACCTCAGCAACGCGGTGGACCGCAACGGCCGCTACGTGCGACTGCACGCGCTGATCGGTGAGTCGGTGTCGAGCGAGTTGGTGATCACCTTCTGCGAACGGATTCAGATGCGCGGCGAGGGCTGCCGCACCGGAAAGATGCAGGACTTCGGTCCGGACTATGGGTTGACCGCCGCGATGCTTGGACTGACGAAATGATGTCGATGAATCGAAAGACTCGCCGCGCCAAGGCGGTGCTGGCCGCGGCGGCGCTGACCACCGTGACGTTGGCCGTCTCCAGCTGCGGGCTGACCGTGGAGAGCCTGCCGCTGCCCGAGCCGGGTGTCGGCGGTGAGACCTACACGCTGCACGCCGAATTCGAGAACGCCCTCAACCTGCCCAACCAGGCCAAGGTCAAGATCGGTGGCTCCGATATCGGAGTGGTTTCCAAGATCTCGACCAAGAACTTCCAGGCCGTGATCGACATGCAGATCCGCGAGGACATCGAGCTGCCCAAGGGCAGTGTGGCCGAGCTCCGGCAGGCCACGCCCCTGGGTGACGTGTTCGTCGCGGTGGTCAAGCCGACCAATCCCAGCGGTGGGATGATGAGCGATGGCGAGACCATCACCCGTCAGTTCACTTCCGCGGGTGCGACCGTCGAGCAGTTGCTGCTGTCGGTGACGATGCTGTTCAACGGTGGCGGTCTTGCCAGCCTGAGCAGGCTCGGCACCGAACTCGGGTCCATCCTCGGTGGGCACGGCGGCGAATTGGGCCACCTGACAACGCAACTCACCGGTGTGCTCGGCGACCTCAATGCCAACAGCGCCCAGATCGACTCGGTGCTCACCGAGTTCAGCACCCTGGCGGGCACGATCAGCGCCAAGCGTGGCGAACTGGGCCAGGTCGCGGACACGTTGCCCACCGCCATCGGCGCGATCGCGGAGAACACCAACGCGCTCACCGATATGCTGGCCCGGCTCTCGTACACCTCCGAGGCACTCGGTGACTACGCCAGGACCAACACCGATCAGCTCGGAACCCTGCTCGACAGCGTCACGAGCCTGACCAGCCAGATCTCCTCGACCGGGGATCGCCTGGGCTACCTGCTCGATCAGCTGGCCATTCTCCGCCCTGGTGTCGAGCAGACCATGAAGGGCAAAGGTCTGATTCCGTACGCGAATGTGACCAACCTCGACATTCCGCTGATCACCGCGCCGGGTACTGCCCGGCTGCCCAATATGCAAGACGCGAACGATTTCGTCGGCAGCTTCGTCCAGGTGCTGCTGGTCGTTCAGGGCCGGCTGGGAGGCCACCGATGAACAAGCTGTTCAAACACAAGCTCCTGCTGGCGAACTGCACGTTGGTGCTGGTGTTCCTGTTCGGTGCCACCTACCTGGCGATCGACGTCATGCGGTACAACCCCTTGCAGCGTCACTACGAGGTCACCGTGAAGCTCGACCGCTCCGGCGGTCTGCAGGAGGGCAACGACGTGACGATGCGGGGTTACCGCATCGGTCAGGTCAGCTCGATCAAGATCATCGACAGTGGCGGGTCGATCGCCGCGGTGGCCAAGATCGATCGCCGGTTCCAGGTTCCGCAGGACACGCTCGTCACGGTGCAGGCGCTCTCGGCCGCGGGCGAGCAGTTCGTGGACTTCAAGCCCAACACCGACAGTGCCCCGTTCCTGAAGAACGGCGCCGTCATCGACTACAACGACGGCAAGGTGCGCACGCCCACCCCGGTGTGGGAGGTGCTCGACGACACCACCCTGCTGGTCTCGCAGGTGGACCCGAAGCAGTTCAAGGTCATTCTCGATCAGCTCGACATCGCGTTGAGCGCCGGTCCCGACCAGCTGCGGGCCCTGGTCGAGGGCACGAGCATCGCCGTCGCGGGCCTGCACAACCTGCTGCCGCAGACGGTGAACCTGATCAAGAACCTGCAGGTGATCATGGAGACCACCTCGCACGCCCAGCCCGACCTGCAGACGCTCACCCGCAATTCGGGTTCGCTGCTCGACCAGTTCAACAAGGCCGACGGTGAACTCCAGCAGGTTCTGCAGGTGGCGCCCCAGCAGTTCCAGGCCCTCGGCGCGGTACTCGACGAGAACCGCGATCCGATCACCTCGATCGCGACCAACATGACCGCGATCACACGTGCCGCCACCCTTCGCGCGCCCGCGCTGCGGCTGCTGTTCCCGTCGCTCGGCCACGGTATCGGCGCTTTCGGTATCCCGGCCTACGACGGCGAGTTCCACGCGATGATCGACATCTGGCCGCGTCCGGTGTGCAAGTACGACACCAAGCCGGAGCCCTTCTGGCAGGTACAGGACGGTACGTTCCCGAAGTGGAACTACTGCACCAACCCGCCCCCCGGCCAGCAGATTCGTGGCGCGGCCAACGCGCCACGACCGAACGTGCCGGACAACGGTTCGTTCATGCCGCCCGGCGTGGACCCGAACGAGCGCACGTTGAAGCCGGTCAACTGAGCGCAGCGACCGAGCCGCCGAGACGGTACCGTGGGCGCCCGGCCTACCATGCAGTAGTGACCGGGCGCACACGGAGTGTGACCGGAGCTACCGTCACGCCCATCGAAGCGCAGCCGCGCGAAACAGAAACAAGGATTTGATTTTCATGGCAACGGACGACACCGCGAACGATTCGACGAAGCCCACGCCCGAGGACGTGGAAGCGACGAACAGTACGCCCTCGCCCGATCCGGCCCCGAAGAGCGAAGACGTCGATGCCACGGTGAAGGCCGCGGTCGTCACGACGAAGTCCACGGACGCCGAGCAGACCGTGAAGATCGAGAAGGCCACCGAGAAGGCTCCTGCCGCTGTCGCCGCTCCTGCCGCTGCCGAGGCGAAGCCGGCCGGTTCGCGTGGGCCGTGGTTCGCCGCTGCCGCCGCCGGCGTCGCCGCGGTGGCACTCGGAACGGCCCTTGCCGTGTTCGTCGTGCTGTGGGCGCAGCGGGGCGAGAAGATCGACGACACCAAGGAAGCCACCGCCGCGGCCTGCGATTTCGTGCGCACGGTGTCGGTGTTCGACGGCACCGGTCAGCTGGAGCCGTACTTCACCGAGGTCGAGGCCAAGACCACCGGCGAGCTGCAGACCAACTTCCGCGCCGGTGCCGACGGCCTGCGTGCGGCCATGGTCGAGATCGGCGCGAAGTCCACGATCGAGGACCTCGAGTGTTCCCCGCTCTCCAGCACCGAAGATCAGGTGATGGTCCAGGGCACCTGGATCCAGTACCAGGGCAACAAGCTCTCCACCGAAACCCGGCCGATGATCTTCCCGGTGAAGATCACCGTCGACCGGGTCGACGACAAGTGGCTGGTGTCGATGATGAAGTCGCCGATTCTCGATCGTCTCGGCATGGGCAGCCCGCTGGGCAGCGTCGCACCGACCGACCCCGGCACCCAGGTGCCCGCGCCCGCCCCGGCGCCCGGCAACTGAATCTGATCGCGTCATGACCGGCACATCGGAATCGGTGCGATAGTCACCGGGAGAGAACGGGGTTGATTCGATGACCAGCGACGATGCCCAGCTCGAATCCGATGGCGCCGACCAGCCCGATTCGGTGGGACCCGAGGCGCAGGCTCCGGCCGCCGCCTCGGGCCCGACCGGCTGGATCGCCGCGGGTGTGGCGGGTGTGATCGCGGTCGGCGCGATCGCCGCGGCCGTGGTGTTCTTCCTGCAGAACAGCAGCAAGGCCGAGAAACTCGACGCCATCGCGGACTCGACCAAGGCCGCCTGCGATTACGCCGCCGTCCTGGTCAACTACGACTACGCCAAGGACCTCGACGGCTACATCGCGGCGATGAAGGCCGGCGCCACCGGTGAGTTCCTGAAGGAGTTCAGCGTCGCCAGCGAAGAGCTCCGGGTCGCCATGGTGCAGGCACAGATCTCCTCGACCGGTGAAGACGTGCAGTGCGCGTACATGTCGGGCAACACCGACGAGGCGAAGGCCATGGTCACCATGACCCAGTCCCGCATCAACATCACCCAGACCGAGCCGCAACGGATGATGTTCCCGATCGAGATGAGCCTCGTGCGTACCGGCGACAAATGGCTGGTGAACAGGCTGGACTCACCGCTGCTCGACTACAGTGGCGATCTCACCGGAGGCGCACTCGGCGGTCAGCCCGCCCCGGCCCCGGAGCAGGCCCCGGCCCCCGCCCCGGGAAACTGATCCGCTGACAGAGACAACCGAAACGCCGCGGGCAGATTCATCGCCCGCGGCGTTTCGTTGTGCGGTCCCACTCCGGTCGCAAAACGCTCAGAACAGGGTAAGAGTCCCTGCCACCGGCGCCTCTGTTGCGACCGACTTCCCTGTGGAGACCGTGTTCGTGGGGGCGGGGCGCCGTGGCCTCGCCGGTTCGGGCTCGACGGGCACTGCCTCGCGCCCGAGCTCCGGGTTCTCGCGGACCGCCCGCGCGGCCTCGCCCGCGAGTTTGTCGGCCTGTTCGTTGAAGTAGTTGCCCACATGGCCGCGCACCCAGCGGAAACGCACCGGTCCTTCGCGGCCGGTGATGGCGCGGTCGATCTGCTTGATGATCTCGACGTTCTTCACCGCACCGCCGGTGGAGGTGCGCCAGCCGTTGCGCCGCCAGCTGGTGATCCATTCCGAGGCGCATTTGATGGCGTACTGGGAGTCGCTCTCGATGAGCATCGGTTCGGCGCCGGGGTGGGCGAGGATGGCTTCGAGTACCCCGCGCAGCTCGGCGATCTGGTTGGTGCCGCTGGCCGCGCCACCGCTGTCGGCGGGCCCGGCATGATTCACCCACGCCCAGCCGATGGCACCACCAGGGTTGCGCAGGCAGGACCCGTCGGTGCTCACGATGATCATGACCGCCACCCTAGGCGATGCGGCCGACAAGATCGGTACCGTGGAATGCCTCTATCTCCCTTCGCAACCGCGATTCCGTCGCACGCAGTGCCGATCTCGCGGCCGCGTCGGCGAGGCCGAGGCGGTGGCACAGGCGGGCGAACATGCCGCGTGGTGGCGGATAGTCGGCTTCGGAGGTCAGCACCGACCGTTCGTAGCCGAGTGGATCGAAACGCAGGGTAACGGTTCCGCATACCCGCCCACGCAGGGTATACCCGATCACGGCATTGCGCCGATATTCGGTGATCTCCACTGCGGAGCGCAGCGGAATCACCCGGAACAACCGGACTTTCACCGCGAAGGCGGCGCCGAGGCCCTGATCCGGGTCGCCGAGCGGGGCGACGTCGGTGACGCCGAACATCCACTGCGGTCCGTGCTGGAAATCCGCGGCGTAGGCGAAGGCGGCGTCGGGTGGTGCGCCGACGTCACTGGCAAACCTGATGTGGCCCATCGGCCCTCCCTGATCCGGATGGGCCAAAAGTACTATAGATATCCTGTTTATTTAGCGGAATAGAGTTGTTCGACCAGGTACTCCGCGATCGGCATCGCCGAGGTGGCGGCCGGTGATGGCGCGTTGAGCACGTGGATCGAGCGCGGCGTGCGTTCGATCAGAAAGTCGTGGACAAGGGTTCCGTCGCGAAGGACCGCCTGCGCCCGGATTCCCGCGCGGTGTGGGAGCAGGTCCGCGGTGGTCAGTTCGGGGCAGTATTTGCGGCATTCGGCGAGGTATCCCCGCTTGAACACCGAGTTGCGGAGCTCGCGGATGCCGGTGGCGAGATGGTCGCGGGCTACCCGGCGCACGCCGGCGAAGCTCAGCACGTCGATGGCGTCGCGCCGGTTCACGCTGCCCTTGCGGTAGCCCTCGCGGGAGAGTCCGAGCACGGCGTTCGGGCCGACGGTGAGTTCGCCGTCGATGGTGGGACTGAGGTGGACGCCGAGAAACGGCAGCGCGGGGTCGGGTACCGGATAGATCAGCGTGCGCACCAGATCCGACCGTTCGGCGGGCAGCCGGTAGTACTCGCCACGGAACGGGACGATGCGAAAGTCGGTGTCGATTCCCGCTTTACGAGCCATCCGGTCGGCCTGCAGTCCCGCGCACACGATCAGGGTGTCGGCGGTGACGGCGCCTCGCGGACCCGAAACCGTGACGGCTGAGACATTTTCGGTAATCGCGTCGACCGGCGTGTCGAGCAGGATCTCCCCGCCCATCGACCGGATCTGCGCGGCCAGCTCCGCGGCGACCAGCGTGTAGTCGATGATGCCGGTGGCAGGCACGAAAAGCGCTCCGACACCGGTGATCCGGGGCTCTCGCCGCTTCAGCTCGGCCGCGTCGATCGCCTCGACCTCGACCCCGTTGGCGATCGACCGCTCGTAGAGCGCCAGCATTCGTTGGTGTTCGGCGGAGTCGGTGGCCACCAGCAACTTTCCGCACTCGCGGAACGGAATGTCATGGGCGGCAGCGAATTCCTTCGTCCATTGCGCGCCCGCCCGGCACAGCCGCGCCTTCAAACTATCCGGGGGGTAATAGATCCCGGAGTGGATGACGCCGCTGTTGTGCCCGGTCTGATGCGCGCCGAGCGTTGACTCCTTCTCGATGAGCACCAGACTCGCGCCGGGATGCCGGGTCAGCAACCGGTGCGCGGTGGCGACGCCGACGATGCCGCCGCCGATCACACAGAAGTCGTAGGTGCGGTTCGAGGTGGGAGTCACACGCCGACGGTAGTCGGCGGCCGGTCGGGCAGCGACTCCGGAGCGGGCTCGGTGCGGGGAGCCCCGGTGTGCGCGGGCGCGTCGACGCGCAGCGTATGGCGGCCGAGGCCGGGGTCCGACAGCTCGAACACCAGTTGTCCACGGCGCGAGTCGAATTCGGTGTGCAAGGCGGTCACCGCGGCCGGATCAGGGGTCAGGCCCAGGTATTTCGCCGCCACCGTCACGAGATTGGTGTCGACCGTGAACGCGACGGTATCGGTGGGCGCCGGTGCCACCTGCGCACCGACATAGGTGCCGCCGATCCCGAGCCGGCCCGCCAGCGGCGAATTGTCCGGTCGCGCACCGACACCGGACTGCTGCGCGGTGATCGGGGTGCGCGTCGCGGCGGGTTCGGCGCGTTCGGCGGTGAGCGTCGGTGTCCCGAAGGACATGGCCAACTCCACGCCGTGGTGCGGTGCGGAGTCGTCGATCGAGAAGGTACGCGGGTGGCCGGGATTCGGCGCGGCGGCGGGTTCGGTGACGGCCGGCGCGGGTCGCGGCGCGAGTTCGGGCATGTGATTGACGATGTAGGCGCCCGCGGCCACGGTGAGGCAGAGGCTGGCGGCACCGGAGAAGACGATCGCGGACAGGCGCACGATCTGAGCAGGTCGATGTGCGGTCACGATGCGGTTCCCTTCTGTGGCTGTGGGTATACCCGAGATGAACGGGCCCGCATCGTTGAAAGCCACGTGCTGATACCCACGGTACCGAGTACCGCGCGCGGTGACAGCTTCGCGCGGCTGAGATCAGAACCACATATGAAACGACGCCGCATCACTCCTAGTGGGAGTGGGTTTTCGCGCGCTCGAGTGTTTCTCACACTGGGTAACGGGTACTTGATGGGAGCAGGCGAGCGTCATTCACGACTGCCACGGCGGTCTTACCCCCGGCCAATGAAGTCCGGGGCAGTCGGCTCGGATGGCGCTCAGGGAAGGGCGCTCGCCTGTTCGGGGTGGTTGTTTGTAGAGCTTCGGGGTTTGGTAGCTGCGGGCGGGATGTCTGGCAGAGCTTCGGGGTTTGAGTTGTCCCAGATGGTTTGGGGCTGTGTTTATTGGAGCGCTGGCGCGCTCGAGCGCGGCCCCCTGGGGGCCGCGAGTTAGCCGCCGTTGCTAGAGGCTGCGCCTCGACGCAACGG